>NZ_AP025637.1:4762015-5481269 GCF_022846615.1 Roseomonas fluvialis | reverse complement strand
TATACCGACCAGACTAAGCCTTGCCGACGCGCCCACAAACAACAAATCCGTAATGTCGGCGCGACAGCAAACAGAACATGCGAGATGATTGCCGCGATTCATCATCGCAACTTCCATCCCGCAAGTATCAGGGATTGCGTGACTTCGCGGCCCCGGTCTTAGGCCGCGCCAGGTTTACGACGCAGCAGTCGTCCCGAGGGACTTCACGCGCGCCGACAAGCGCGAAACCTTGCGCGCCACGGTGTTCGCATGGAGCGTGCCCTTGGTCACGGCGCGCTGCAGTTCAGGCTGCGCCGCGCGGAAAGCTTCCTGCGCCGCGGCCTTGTCGCCGGTCGCGATGGCCTCCTCCAGCTTGCGCACGAAGCTGCGCACGCGCGACTTGCGCGCCTTGTTGCGCGCAACGCGCTTCACGTTCTGGCGGATGCGCTTGCGCGCGGACGCGGTGTTCGCCATGGGGCTTCCGGTTCACATCAATTCGAGGTTTTCGGCTGCCGCGCCCCAAATCCCGGGCACGACGAAGGCGGCGGTTCTAATGCGACGAGGCGCGGCACGTCAAGCGGGCGGGGCCCATCATTTCCATGCCGCGCATCTGCATCGAGCCACCCTCAGCGATTGCCGAAGGCCGGCTTGCGCTTCTCGGCGAAGGCCGACATGCCTTCCTTCTGGTCCTCGGTCGCGAACAGGCTGAGGAACAGGCGCCGCTCGGTGCGCACGCCCTCGGTCAGCGTGCCCTCGAAGGCGGCGTTCACGGCCTCCTTCGCCATCGCAACCGAAGGTGCAGAGAGAGCGCCGATCTTCGCGCCGATCTTCACCGCCTCGGCCACCAGTTCCGCCGCCGGCACCACGCGGGTCACCAGGTTGGCGCGCTCGGCCTCGGCCGCGTCCATCATGCGCCCGGTCAGGATCATCTCCATCGCCTTCGACTTGCCCACCGCGCGCGTGAGGCGCTGCGACCCGCCGGCCCCAGGGATGATGCCGAGGTTGATCTCCGGCTGGCCGAACTTCGCGGTGTCGGCGGCGATGATCAGGTCGCACATCATGGCCAATTCGCAGCCGCCGCCCAGCGCGAAGCCCGCCACCGCGGCGATGACCGGCTTGCGGATCTCGAGAACCGTCTCCCAGCGCTCGCCAATGAAGTCGTTGAAGTAGACCGCGGGGAAGGTGCGGTCCTTCATCTCCTTGATGTCGGCGCCGGCGGCGAAGGCCTTCTCGCTGCCGGTGATCACGATGGCGGCGATCGCGGGATCGGAATCGTAGTCGCGCAGCGCCTGGCCGAGTTCGGTCATCAGCTGGTCGCACAGCGCGTTCAGCGCCTGAGGACGGTTCAGCCGGATCACGGCGACGCGGCCTTGCGTCTCCGTCAGGATCATCTCGAAGGGCATGTGCCGCCTTTCTTGCCGTGTGTGTGCCCTGGGGCTGTAGCGCAGCGCGGCCGGCGCCTCAACGCTGCGCCCGCGCGCAGAAGAAGGTCGACCGGCCCGACTGGACAATGCGCTGGATGGGTGCCGCGCAATGCGGGCAGGGCGCGCCCTCGCGGCCATAGACCGCGAAGGTCTCCTGGAAGCGGCCGAGCTCGCCATCCGCGCGCACATAGTCGCGCAGCGACGACCCGCCGGCGCCGATGCTCTCGGCCAGCACCGCCTTGATGGCCGGCACCAGCCGCGCGGCCCGCACCCCCGCCACGCTGGCCGCCAGCCGGCGCGGCGAGATGCCGGCACGGAACAGCGCCTCGCAGACATAGATATTGCCCAGGCCCGCCACGACCGTCTGGTCCAGCAGCGCGGCCTTGATCGGCGTGTGGCGCCCGACCAGGGCGGCGGAGAGCACGGCGTCGGTGAAGCCATCCTCCAGCGGCTCCGGCCCGAGGCCGGCGAGCAGCCGGTGCAGGTCCTCCGCCGCCGTTGCCACCAGGTCGACCGATCCGAACCGACGCGGGTCCACGAAGCCCACGCGCCAGCCATCCTCGGTCGCGATCACCAGGTGCTCATGCGCCTCGGGCGGCGCGTTGTGGCCCCGCGCGTCCGACACCGCCCCCTGCGGCCCGATCCGCGGCACCGCCGCCGCGCCCGCCTGGCGCGCCACCATGCGCCCCGACATGCCGAGGTGGATCAGCAGGCTCTCGCCACCTTCCAGGCGCATCAGCATGTATTTCGCGCGCCGACGGAACGACAGCACCCGGCGGCCTTCCATCCGGCGCGGCAGGTCGGGAGGGAAGGGGAAGCGCAGGTCGGGCCGGCGCTGCTCGACCTCGGTGATGCGCCGGCCCTCCAGCACCGCGGCCAGGCCGCGCATCACGGTCTCCACTTCCGGCAATTCGGGCATGGTGCCTCCCCTTTCGCGCGCGCCACGCTATGTTGACTGCATCATGAGCGACAGCCCCCAGGACCAGGCCGATTTCGGCTTCCGCACCGTGCCCCGCGCCGAGAAGGCGTCGATGGTGCGCGACGTCTTCGAAAGCGTGGCGCCCAGCTACGACGTCATGAACGATCTGATGTCGCTCGGTATCCATCGCGTCTGGAAGCGGATCTTCGTCAATGCCATCGCGTGCTCGGCGCGCGAGACGCTGCTCGACCTGGCGGGGGGTACCGGCGACATCTCCTTCCTGGCGAAGGAGCGCGGCGCCGGGCGCGTCATCCTCACCGACGTGAACCCCGCCATGCTGGAAGTGGGCCGCAAGCGCGCGCTGGACCGCGGAATCGTCGACGGCCTGGACTTCATGGTGGTGGATGCCGAGCACATCCCGCTGCCCGACCGCAGCGTGGAGAAGGTCTCGATCGCCTTCGGCCTGCGCAACTGCACCGACAAGGACGCGGTGCTGCGCGATGCGCGCCGCGTGCTGCGTCCCGGAGGGCGCTTCCACTGCCTGGAGTTTTCGCGCCTCGAGATCTCGGCCCTGGTACCGCTGTACGATGCCTGGTCCTTCAAGGCGCTGCCGGCGATCGGCGCGCGCGTGGCGAAGGACCGCGACAGCTACGAATACCTCGCCGAGAGCATCCGCATGTTCCCCGACCAGGAGACGCTGGCAGGCATGATGCGCCGCGCGGGCTTCGAGAAGGTCGCGGTGCGCAACCTCTCGGGCGGGATCGTCGCGATCCATACCGGCTGGCGGCTCTAGCCGGTTCCCCTCGGGGCGCCTTCTGCCTAGGCTGCGGCGATGCGCATCCTGCTGATCGTCTCGGGCTCCGTTGCCGCCTACAAGGCGCTGGAACTGACGCGCCTGCTGCGGCGCGACGGCGCCGAGGTGATGGCCGTGCTGACCGCCGGCGGCGCGCGCTTCGTCACGAAGGAAGCGCTGGCCGCCATCACCGGCGCGCGCGTGCATGACGACCTCTGGGCCGCGGAGGCCGAGATCGGCCATATCCGCCTCGCGCGCTGGCCCGACCTGGTGGCCGTGGTGCCGGCCTCGGCCGACCTGCTCGCGAAGATGGCGCAGGGACTGACCGACGACCTTGCCACCTGCGTGCTGCTGGCCACGCGCGCAAAGGTGCTGGCCGCCCCGGCGATGAACCCGGTGATGTGGCAACACCCGGCGACGGTCGCGAATATCGCGACCTTGCGCGCCCGCGGCGTGGTCATCGCCGGCCCCGATGACGGGCCGATGGCCGAACCGGAGAGCGGGCCAGGCCGCCTGGCGGACCCCCCCGCGCTGCGCGATGCCATCGTGGCGCTCCTGGCGGATGGTCCGCTCAAGGGCCGCCATGTCGTTGTCACCTCCGGCCCCACGCATGAGCCGATCGACCCGGTGCGCTACATCGCCAACCGGTCCTCCGGGAAGCAGGGGCACGCGATCGCCGCGGCACTCGCGGCACTCGGCGCACGCGTCACGCTGGTCAGCGGCCCGGTGGCGCAGCCCGACCCGCCTGGCGTGCACGTCGTGCGCGTCGAATCCGCGCGCGACATGCTTGCCGCCGTGCAGGCCGCGTTGCCCGCGGATGCCGCGATCTGCGCCGCCGCCGTGGCCGACTGGCGCACCGCGCGCGAGGCTTCACAGAAGATGAAGAAGGTGCAAGGCGAAGCCCCGCCGCCACTCGACCTCGCGCTGAACCCGGACATCCTCGCCACTCTCGCAGCCCGCGGCCCGCACCGCCCGCCCCTGGTGGTGGGCTTCGCCGCCGAGACCGAGAAGGTGGTCGACAACGCCATCGCAAAGCGTGCGAAGAAGGGCTGCGACTGGATCGTCGCGAACGATGTCTCCGGCGATGTCATGGGTGGCCCCGACAACGCCGTGCACCTCGTCACCGGCACCGGCGTCGAGGACTGGCCCCGCCTGCCCAAGGCGGAGGTCGCCCGCCGCCTCGCTGCACGCATCGCCACCGCGCTGAACCCGGAGAGCGCATGACCGCCCCGATCATCGACGTCGTCCGACTGTCGCATGCCGCGGACCTGCCGCTGCCCGCCTACGCGACCGACGGCGCGGCGGGGATGGACCTGCTCGCGGCCGTCGCGGCGCCGCTGGTGATCCCGCCCGGCGGTCGCGCCCTGGTGCCCACGGGCCTGACCATGGCGCTGCCCCCCGGCTACGAGTTGCAGGTACGCCCACGCTCGGGACTGGCGCTGAAGAACGGCATCACCCTGCCGAACAGCCCCGGCACGATCGACGAGGATTATCGCGGTGAACTGGGCGTCATCATCCTGAATGCCGGCACCGAGCCCTTCACGGTGGACCGCGGCATGCGCATCGCACAGGCGGTGATCGCCCCGGTGGTGCGCGCCACCTGGCGGGAGGTGGCGGAACTGCCCGGCAGCACGCGCGGCACTGGCGGCTTCGGCTCCACCGGAACCAGATAGACGCCGGGCGCGAATCCCTGGCGCAGGAGGACCACGCCATGCCCACCGACGCACAGGGATTGCCGATCACCGCCGCCTCCGACGCCGCGGCCGCCGCCTATGACCACGCGATTCAGGGCTACCTGACATACCGCGCAGATGGCGGGCAGCGCCTCAAGGCGCTGCTCGCGCTGGATGCCGAGATGCCCATGGGCCAGGTGCTGAAGGGCGCCTTCGCGATGCTGTCCTACAACAGCGCGCAGGTTCCCCGCGCACGGGAGGCCGCGGCGGCGGCGGCGCGCCTGGCCGGCCGCGACCGCGAAGCCATGCACGCGGGTGCGCTGGCGGCCTGGGCCGATGGCGACCTCGATGGCGCGCTCGGCGGTTGGGAAGCCATCATGGCCGCGCATCCGCACGACATCCTGGCCTTCCGGCTGCACCACTTCTCCGCCTTCTGGCTCGGCCGCGCGGGCGTGATGCTGCGCGCCGTGGAAGCCGTCGCGCCTCGCTGGTCAGCCGCCATGCCGGGCTATGGCAGCATCCTCGCGTGTCGCTGCTTCGCGCACGAGGAAGCCGGCAACTACGTGGTCGCCGAGGAAGCCGGCCGCGCCGCCGTGGCGCTCGACCCGGCGGATCTCTGGGCCACGCATGGCGTCGCGCATATCCTGGAAATGCAGGGCCGGCGCGGCGAGGGCATTGCCTGGTTGCGTATGCTGGAACCCCATTGGGAAGGCGGGTCAAACCTGCTGCATCATCTGTGGTGGCATCGCGGGCTCTATCACATCGAGCGCGGCGAGCACGCCGAGGTGCTGGCGCTGTACGACCGCGGCTTCCGCAACCCAGCCAGCGTGTTGTTCCAGGCCATGCCCGACCTCTACATCGACGTACAGAACGCGGCGTCGATGCTGTTCCGCCTGCAGCGCCAGGGGGTCGATGTCGGCGACCGCTGGGTCGAACTCGCCGACAAGGCCGAGGCACGGATCGGCGATTGCCTGTCCACCTTCACGCTGCCGCATTGGATGATGGCGCTGGCCGCGACTGGCCGCACGCAGGCCGCCGCGCGGATGCTGGATGCGATGCGCGAGGCGGCGCAGCAACCGGGCACGATCGCGCCGATCCTGCGCGATGCCGCGATTCCGGTCTGCGAGGCGGTGCTCGCCCATGCGCAGGGCGATCACGCACGCGCGGTGAACGTGATGCGCCCCGCGATCGGCGTGATGCACCGCATGGGCGGCAGCCACGCGCAGCAGGATGTGCTCGAACAGTTGTTCCTCGACGCCGCGCTGAAGGCGGGGGCGGACCAGGATGTGCGCCTGCTGCTCGAACGCGTGGCCGGCCGGCACCCGGTGCCGCCGGATCGGCGCGCGGGGTATGCGGCGGCTGCGCGCGAGATTCGCCATTAGGGTTGCGACAGCCCGCCTTCGAGCGGGCCGGTGAACCAAGCCTCCGCCGCCTCCGCGTCGAGCCTCTCGTCCGCCACCACATGCACGGCGACTTGGCCGCGCAGGAGTGCCGGGCGGTCGGGGCCAAGGCTCGCAATCCGTCCCGCCGCGGACAGCCGCAGCACGTCGCCATTCGCGCGCAGCACCACCGCGCTGCGGGCGCCATCGCGTTCGCGCAGCACGACACGCGTCACGCCGCCCGGCAACGGCGCGACGCGCAGCGGCACCGCTCCGTCACGCAGGTCGGGTTCCAGCGCCTGGCGCAGCGCGCCCCGCGCATCCAGCAGCGGCTGCGGCGCCGACGCGCGCTGCCAGGCCGTCGGCTGCGTGGCCGGAGGGGCCTCGTGCGGGGCAGGGCGGAACCTCTGCTCCGCCGCGGCGCGGTCGAAGCGATCGAGAAAGGTCCGCGGCAGCTCCGGGCTGAACCGCAGCGCGGCGCCGCCCTGCGTCGTGCGCAGGCGCGTATCGGCCAGGGCACGCGTCAGGAGTGCCTGGTCGGCGCGCGACAGCGCGCGGCGGGCGCGGAGTTCCTCGGCCAATGCAACGATTTCGGCGGCGGACCGCGCGCGCAGCCAGGCCAGGCCGCGCGACTGTGCCAGCGCCAGCACGGCATCGAGCGCGGGTGCGGTGTGGTACGCGAGCGCCGGCGCGAGCAGAATGCGCCCGTCGCGCCCGAGCGCCCCGCGCCGGAAATTCGTGACGACGGAGACCTGCCGCAGGTTCGCGATCTCCTGCACCACCGCCGCCGGGTCGGGCCCCGGCGCGGCGCGCAGGAACTCCAGTGCGGCAACGATGTCGGCGAAGACCTCGAAGCCGTGGCGGCTCTCGGCGATGCGTGGGCCTGAACCCGACAGCGCCAGGGCCGAGAGCGTGGCGAAGCGCAGACGCGAATCGCGGCAATGGCCGAGTTCATGGTCGAGCGTGAAGCGGTCCAGCGCCGCGATGTCGATGCGATGCACGGCGATGCGCCCGGGATCGGGCGTGCCGTCGGGCCGTAGCACCCCCGCCATGCGCGCGGCGGCCGCTGGCGCCGGAAGCGCGGAGTCCGGCCCGCCCACCGTCACCCGGCAGAAGCCGCCGGTGCGTGCGGCCCAGGCTTCGAAGGCCTCGGGCGGCAGGCCAGTATCCTCCAGGGGCGCGATGCGGCGCGCATCGGCGTGCTGCGCCGCAAACCAGCCGGGGTCGGCCAGCAGCACGGGGTCCACCCCGCGACCGAAGCCGGGCGACCCCAGCCGGAGATCCCGGATCTCGACCCGCAGGCCGACCAAGCGCGTGGCCACACGCTCGGTCAGATGCAACGGCTCGCGCGCTGCGGCGGGAAGGCCGGCGATCAGGGCCAGGACAGTGGGCAGCAGGCGCATGCCCGTCAGGCTGCGGCACCCAGGCCTTACGTTCGGTTAGGGCCGCCGCGGCCGCGCCGCTGCCCCGCGCCCGGCGCGATGGACGCGCTGCCCGCGCGGGTCTATGCGCGCGGGCCATGAGCGACATCCTCCCCATCCGCCGCGCCCTGATCTCCGTGTCCGACAAGGCGGGGCTGGTCGAATTCGGCCGCTTCCTCGCAGGGCGCGGCACCGAGATCCTGTCCACTGGCGGCACCGCCCGCGCGCTGCGCGAGGCCGGGGTGCCGGTAAAGGACGTGTCCGAGCACACCGGCTTCCCGGAGATCCTGGACGGGCGGGTCAAGACCCTCGTGCCGCAGGTGCATGGCGGCATCCTCGGCCGACGCGACCTGGCCGAGCACCTGGCGCAGATGGCGAGCCACGGCATCGCGCCGATCGACCTGGTGGCGGTGAACCTCTATCCCTTCGAGGCGACGGTCGCGGCCGGCGCATCCTTCGACGACTGCATCGAGAACATCGATATTGGCGGCCCGGCGATGATCCGTTCCGCCGCCAAGAACCACGCGGGCGTGGCGGTGCTGACCGAACCCGCACATTTCGACGATGTGCGCGCCGAGATTGAGGCGCAGGGCGGCACCACGCTTGCCACACGCCGGCGCCTCGCGGCCGCGGCCTATGCGCGCACGGCGGCCTATGACGCGGCGATCTCGGGCTGGTTCGCGCGCCAGGAAGGCCAGGATTTCCCACCGCGCCTCGCACTGCCGGGCGTGCTGCGCCAAGGCCTGCGCTATGGCGAGAACCCGCACCAGAACGCTGCCTTCTATGTCGATGGCAGCAATCGCCCCGGCATCGCCACCGCGCGCCAGGTGCAGGGCAAGGAACTGTCCTACAACAACCTGAACGACACCGACGCCGCCTTCGAATGCGTGGCGGAATTCGACCGCCCGGCGATCGTCATCGTGAAGCACGCGAACCCCTGCGGCGTGGCGATCGCCGGCAACCTGGCGGCGGCCTGGGACAGCGCGCTGCTATGCGATCCGGTCTCGGCCTTTGGCGGGATCGTGGCGGCGAACAGCACGCTGGATGCCGCGGCGGCGGAGAAGATCACCGCGATCTTCACCGAGGTGGTGATCGCGCCCGACGCGGACGATGCGGCGCAGGCGGTCTTCGCGCGCAAGAAGAACCTGCGCCTGCTGCTGACCGGCGGGATGCCGGATGCGACGGCACCGGGGCTTGCCTTCAAGTCGGTGGCGGGCGGGTTCCTCGCGCAGTCGCGCGATGCGGGGCGCGTGGACGAAGCGGCGTTGAAGGTAGTGACGCAGCGCGCGCCGTCGCGCTCCGAAATGGCCGACCTGATCTTCGCCTTCCGCGTGTGCAAACACGTGAAGTCGAACGCCATCGTCTATGCGAAGGGGCTGGCGACGGTGGGCATCGGCGCGGGGCAGATGAACCGCGTCGAGAGCAGCCGCATTGCCGCGTGGAAATCTGAGGCGGCGGCGAAGGCCGCGGGCATCGAGCGCCCCTTGGCGGAAGGCTCGGTCGTGGCGTCCGATGCCTTCTTTCCCTTCGCCGACGGGCTTGAGACGGCGGCGGCGGCGGGTGCGACGGCGGTGATCCAGCCCGGCGGGTCGATCCGCGATGCGGAGGTGATCGCGGCGGCGGACAAGGCAGGGCTCGCGATGGTGTTCACCGGCATGCGGCATTTCCGGCACTGACTGGATTGCCCCCAAGCGCCGGGCACCGCCTCCGGCGGCTTGGTTTTTGCGCCGTGCGCTGCCGTATCGGGCGCCGTCGCGGCCAGCGCGATCCGATCGGTTCTGCCGGATCGCGCGCTTCGTGCCTCAGTCGCCGCACCCCAGCCCCCACCAGGATGACCTGCCATGGATGAGCTGATCGCCGGCTACCGTCGCTTCCGCGCCGAGACCTGGCCGCAGCAGCGAGCGCGCTTCGAGGAACTGGCCTCGGCGGGCCAGCGCCCGCACACGATGGTCGTGGCCTGCTCGGACAGCCGCGTCGATCCGCAGATGATCTTCTCCGCCGCGCCAGGTGAGCTGTTCGTGGTGCGCAACGTGGCGAATCTGGTGCCGCCCTACCTGCCCGACGCCCTGTTCCACGGGACCAGCGCAGCGGTGGAATTCGCCGTCCGCGTGCTGCAGGTGGACCGCATCGTCGTGATGGGCCATGCGCTGTGCGGCGGCATCGGCGCGCTGCTGCGCGGCGCCCCGCCCGAGGCCCGCGACTTCGTGGCGGGCTGGATGAGCATCGCGCAGCGCGCGCGCGACGTGGCGATGCGCTGCGACGTGCCTGACCAGCGCCAGGACGTGGCGGAACACGAAGCGGTGCGCATCTCGCTCGAGAACCTGATGACCTTTCCCTGGGTCGCGGAGGCCGTCGCGGCCAGGCGGCTTTCCCTGCACGGCGCGCATTTCGGCGTGGCGACCGGGCGGCTCGTTCTGGTGCCCGCGCAAGGCCCGGCCCGCCCGGCGTAAGCGGCCTCGCGCCGCCAGGCGCGGGATGCGAGACTCCCGTGGTCGAATCGGGGGACCACGCATGACAGCCGAGAACCTCGCGATCCTGGTCGGGCTGGCGGTGGTGGCCGTGCTCGTTCTCATGGTGTTGCTGCGCCGCCCATCCCCCGACCCGGTGCTCGCGCAGCGGCTGACCGACCTGCAATCGGCGCTGGATCGGCAGGGCGAGCGCATTGCGGCCCTGCCGGCGGAATTCGAGCGCGGCCTGGCGCGCGAGGCGCAGGCGATCGGCGAGCGCGTCGGTGCCGGCGCGATCGACCAGACGCGTGCGCTGGGCGAGGGCATCGGCCGCATCGCCGACAGACTCTCGACGCAGGAGAAGGCGGTGCTCGACCGCTTGGCCGCCGATGCCGCGCAGCTGGCCGACAAGCTGTCGCAGGACGCGAAGGCAACGCGCGACGCGATCGCCGACCAGCGCGCCCAGGTGGTCAAGGCACTGACCGACCACAAGGACGACACGGCACTGCTGCGCCGCGACGTGACGCAAGGCGTGGGCGAGATCCGCGTCGCGCTGGCCGAGGGCCTGGCAAAGCTGCAGGAGACCATGGTCGCGGAGAACGCCCGCGCGCGCGACCTGCTCGACGCCAGGCTGAAGGAACTGCGCGAGGGCAACGAGGCCAAGCTCGCCGAAATCCAGAAGACCGTGAACGAGCAGCTGCAGACCGCCGTCGAGAAGCAGATGAGCGAGAGCTTCGCCCGTGTCAGCGACCAGTTCACCCAGGTGCTGAAGGCCATGACCGACGTGCAGGCCGTGACCACGCAGATCGTGGACATCAAGCGCCTGTTCTCCAACGTGAAGACGCGCGGCGGCTGGGGTGAGGCGCAGGTGCGCGCCCTGCTAGACGACATCCTGCCGCCCGGATCCTACGAGACAAACAAGAAGCTGTCCGAGGACAGCAGCGAGCTGGTGGAATTCGCCATCCGCATGCCCAACGAGGGCGGACGCGACGTCTTCCTCGCCGTCGATGCGAAATTCCCGACCGAGGACTGGGACCGCCTGGTCATGGCCTCGGAAGCCGGCGACATGGACGCCGAGAAGGCCGCGCGCCGTGCTTTGGAGCTCCGCGTGCGCGCCGAGGCGGCGAAGATCGCGTCGAAATACATCCGCCCGCCGATCACCGTGGAATTCGCGGTACTCTATCTGCCGACCGAGGGGCTCTATGCCGAGATCGCGCGCATTCCTGGCGCGATCGAGGATATCGGCCGCGCCAGTCGCGTCCTGGTGCTGGGGCCATCGCTGCTGCCAGCCATGCTGCGCACCATCCAGATGGGGCACGTGACCATCGCGCTCGGCGAGAAGGCCGACATGGTCCGGGAATTGCTGGGTGCGACCAAAGCCGAGATGGGCAAGATGGACGAGGTGTTGGGCAGGTTGCGCAAGCAGGTCGCCGCCGTGGGCAATACCATCGATGCGGCGCAGGTCCGTACCCGCGCCGTGGCGCGCAAGCTGCGCGGCGTGGATGCGGTGGACGGGTCGCGCGCCGCGGCGCTGCTCGATATTGAATCTGCGGCAGATGACGCGCCGGGTGAGGGCGACGAGGCATGAGCATACTGCAACTGCAATCCGCCGGCGGCCTGCTGCTGCTGGCGGCACTCGCCTGGGCGCTGGGCGGGTTCCGGCGCGGCGTGTCCTGGCGCGTGGTGGTGGCGGGGCTGGCGCTGCAGTTGCTGCTCGCGGCCATGCTGCTGAATGTCCCGCTGGCGCGCGCGGCCTTCGCGCTGATCGGCGATGGCGTGAATGCGCTGGCCACCGCGACCAAGGCCGGCACGTCGCTGGTCTTCGGCTACCTCGGCGGCGGGCCGCTGCCCTTCCCGGAGCCCTTCCCCGGCGCGTCCTTCATCCTGTTCTTCCAGGCGCTGCCGTTGGTGTTGGTGGTCGGTGCGCTGTCGTCGGTGCTGTACCATTGGGGCGTGCTACCCGCGATCGTGCGCGTCATGGCGCGCGCGCTGGGCTGGCTGTTCGGCCTGGGTGGCGCGGCGGGCTTCGGCGTGGCCGCCAACGTCTTCGTCGGCATGGTCGAGGCGCCGCTGATGATCCGCGCCTGGCTGGCACGACTGACCCGGTCAGAGATGTTCGTGGTGATGACGGCGGGGCTCGCCACCATCAGCGGCAATACGCTCGTGGTCTACGCGCTGATCATCGCGCCCGTGGTGCCGGATGCGGCGGGGCAGCTATTGACCGCCTCGCTGGTCTCGGCCCCCGCCGCGATCCTGGTCGCGCTGCTGATGATGCCGCCGGCCCCTGGCGAGATCGCGACCGCGGGCGACGAAGGTATCCCGGAGAAGCTCTACGACAGCAGCATGGATGCGCTGGTGCGCGGCACGCAGGATGGGCTGAACCTGCTGCTCGGCATCATGGCGTCGCTGATCGTCTTCGTGGCGATCGTGGCGCTGATCAACCTGGCGGTGGAACCGCTGACCGGCTTCACGCTGCAACGCGCGATGGGTTGGGTGCTCTGGCCGGTCGCATGGGCGATGGGCGTGCCGGTGTCGGAAGCGGCGACGGTCGGCGCGTCGCTGGGCACGAAGATGATCGTGAACGAGTTCGTCTCCTACCTGGAACTGGCGCAGTCCGGCGGGGCGGGACTGTCCGAACGTTCTCGGCTGATCCTGACCTACGCGCTGTGCGGCTTCACCAACCTGGGTGCGGTGGGGATCATGGTGGGCGGCATGTCCGCGATGTGTCCGGAGCGGCGGAAGGACATCGTGAAGCTAGGGCTGCCGTCGCTGGTCTCGGGCACGATCGCGTGCTGCATGACCGGGGCGGTGGTGGGCGTGCTGACGGCGCCCTGACGCGATGCCGCGAACCACGGACCGCGACGTGCAGGCCGTTGGCGCCATACAGACCATGCTCGCACCCGGTGAACGGCTCGTCTGGCACGGGCGGCCCGAGATGTCGCGGCCACTGGCCGCGGCGCAACGCTCGACGGCCACGGTCGCGACCATTCTCGGCGCTGTGTTGCTGCTGCTGGCTTTCCTTCACCCGGACGACGCCGGCAGATTGCGGTACGCTTTGCTTGCGCCCGCCCTCGTGGCGGTCGCAACCGCCGGTATCCTGGCCGCGCTCGGCAGCAGTTGGGTGTCCAGTGTGCTGCGCGACAACGCCTACGCTGTCACCGACAGGCGCGCCATCGTGGTACGCTGCGGACGAAGCGGCCCTCGGATCACGGAATTCGGACCCGCGCATATCGCCTACGTGCATGTGTATCCGATCGCCGAGGGCGTTGCGGACGTGATCTTTCGCGAAGGGCCGAACCTCGGCGGAATGCCCGATCCGAAGCGGCGGCAGGGCCGCGAGCTCAACCCCATCGGCTTCAAGCGGATCCGAGACGCCGAAGCTGCCGCAGCGGCTCTGTGGGCGCTGCGGGAAGGCGGAACGCTTGCGAGCAGGACGTCTGCGTGGGAGCCTTCAAGCGACGGCAATTCCTGATCGGACCCGCCCCCATGACCCACATCGTCCACCGCAACCTCCGTGAGGCCCCGCCCGTCGCTGTCTCCGGCCGCGGCATCTGGCTGCGCGACGCCTCGGGCCATGAGGTCATCGACGGTTCCGGCGGTGCGGCCGTCGCCTGTCTCGGCCACGGCCACCCGCATGTCATCCAGGCCATGAAGGACCAGATCGACCGGCTCTGCTACGCGCACACCGCGCTGTTCACCGCCGGGAGTGCCGAACAGCTCGCGGACATGCTGGTCGGCCACGCGCCAGGTGGCCTGACCCACGCCTACTTCGTCTCCTCCGGCTCCGAAGGCATGGAGGCCGCGCTCAAGATCGCCCGGCAATGGGCTTTGGAATCAGGTCAGCCGCAACGGACGAAATTCATTGCGCGGCGGCAGTCGTATCACGGCAATACCCTCGGCGCGCTGGCCGCCGGCGGCAACGCCATGCGCCGCGCGCCCTATGCGCCGATCCTGTCGGACGCCTTCAGCCATGTCTCGCCCTGCTTCGCCTATCGCGACCGGCGCGACAGCGAGACCGACGCCGACTACGTGGCGCGCCTCGCCGCCGAACTCGAAGCCGAATTCCAGCGCCTCGGCCCGCAGAACGTCATCGCCTTCTGCGCCGAGACCGTGGTCGGCGCGACGCTCGGCTGCGCCACCGCGCTGCCCGGCTACTTCCCCGCCATGAAGGCGGTCTGCGAACGCCACGGCGCGCTGCTGATCCTCGATGAAGTCATGTCGGGCATGGGCCGCACCGGCACGCTGCACGCGTGGGAACAGGAGGGTGTGTCCCCGGACATCCAGGTCATCGCCAAGGGCCTCGGTGGCGGCTACCAACCTATCGGCGGCATCCTGGTGCATGGCCACGTGATCGAGGCGCTGACGCAGGGCTCCGGCACCTTCAAGCACGGCCACACTTACCAGGCGCATCCGGTCGCCTGCGCCGCCGCGCTCGCGGTGCAGGAAGTGATCCGCGACGAGAACCTGCTGGACAACGTGCAGGCGATGGGCGCGCTGCTGGAACAGGGGCTGCACGACCGCCTCGGCAACCATGCGCGCGTCGGCGACATCCGCGGCCGCGGCCTGTTCTGGGCGATCGAGCTGGTCACCGACCGTGCCGCCAAATCCACATTCGAACCTGCGCTGGCGGTGAATGAACGCGTGAAGAAGGAAGCCTTCGCCCGCGGTCTCGCCTGTTACCCGATGGGCGGCACCATCGATGGCAAGCATGGCGACCATGTCATCCTGGCCCCGCCCTACGTCACGAACGCCAACGAGATCGCCATGATCGTCGAACGCTTCGGCGATGCGGTGGATGCCGCCGTCGCGGGGCTGTGACGCGCCGCACGTAACCGCACTGGAACCATGCCGCGCGGCGGGCTACGCCACGCGCCACCATCACGGAAACACCGACCTTGCCCATCTACAACCGCATCGCCGACTTCCACCCCGAGCTCACCGCGACGCGCCGCGATATCCACGCGCATCCCGAGATGGGCTTCCAGGAACACCGCACCTCCGCGCTGGTGGCGCAGCAGCTCGAATCCTGGGGGATCGAGGTGCATCGCGGCATCGCCGGCACCGGCCTGGTCGGCGTGCTGCGCAACGGCACATCGAAGCGCAGCATCGGATTGCGTGCCGACATGGACTGCCTGCCCATGCAGGAGACCAACGATATGCCGCATCGCTCGACGGTGCCGGGCCAGATGCACGCCTGCGGCCACGATGGCCACACCACCATGCTGCTCGGCGCGGCGCGCTACCTGGCCGAGACGCGCAACTTCGACGGCACCGTCCACTTCATCTTCCAGCCGGCGGAAGAAGGCGGCGGCGGCGGCCGCGTGATGGTCGAGGAAGGCCTGTTCGACCGCTTCCCCACCGACCAGGTCTACGCCCTGCACAACGACCCCGAACTCCCGCTGGGCGAGGCGCGCATAACCCCCGGCCCGGTGCTGGCCGCGGCCGACCGCATCACCATCACCGTGCATGGCAAGGGTGGCCACGCCTCCCGTCCGCAGATCTGCATCGACCCGGTGCTGGTCGGCGCGCAGATCGTGGTGGCCGCGCAAACCATCGTCTCGCGCTCGATGGACCCGATTGACACCGCGGTGGTCAGCCTGTGCCAGTTCCATGCCGGGTCCGCCGGCAACGTGATCCCCGAAATCGCCGAGCTCAACGGCACCGTGCGCACCTTCAGGACCGAGGTGCAGGACATGGTGGAAGCGCGCCTCGGCGCCATCGTGAAGTCGATTGCGGAAGCGCATGGCGCGCGCGCGGAACTCGCCTTCACTCGCGGCTACCCGCCCACCATCAACCACGAGGCCGAGACGTTGCGGGCGCAGGCTGCCGCGGCCGCGGTGCTGGGCGACAACCGCATTCATCGCAACGCCCCGCCGCGCATGGGCGCGGAGGATTTCTCCTACATGCTGCAGAAATGCCCGGGCGCCTTCATCGGCATCGGGCAGGGCGATGGAGGGCGGCATACGGTTGGCCTGCACAACCCGCGCTTCGACTTCAACGATGATCTGATCCCGCTGGGCTCATCGGTCTTCGCCCGGCTCGTCGAGCAGGAGCTGAAGCGCTGATGTTGTTTCCCTGAGACGGCGGGGCCGGCCATCCGGCCGGCTTGCCTGCGCGCCGCGCCTTGGCGCACCCGGCGCTGCTGATGGTTTCGGCGCGATCCGCGGAGAAGCTCCGGCTCACGCGCCCGGAGCGTGCCGATCCAGCAGCGCATCCGGCAGCGCCATGACCCGTGCGCCATAGGTCCAGACCAGCGCGCATTCGACCCGCCGGCCCGGAAAGGCCGCGCGCAGCAGCGCGCGATATGCGGCCATCTGCCGCAGGTACAGCGGAGCCACCGCCGCGACATCCATCGGCGGCGGCCGGTTGGTCTTGTAGTCCAACACCAGCACGCGGTCGGCCTCCACCAGCAGCCGGTCCACCTGCCCGGCGATCAGCCGCCCACCGATGCGCCCGGCAAGGGGCGCCTCCGCCAGGCTGCCCGGCCCGAGCGCGGCCGCCACCAGCGGTGCCTCCATCAGCGCCAGCACCTCGTCCAGCACCGCCTCCTGCTCGGCTTCATCCAGCCCATGCCCCGGCCGCGAAAGAAAGCGACGTGCGACATCCGCGCGCGCGGCCGGCGCATGGTCCGGCAGGTGCTGCAGCAGCGCATGCACCAGGCGGCCGCGGCGGAAGCGCAGCCCGCGCGGATCGTCGCTCGGTCGTGGTGGCGCAGCCGGCGTCTCCTCCTCGCCCGGCAGTGCCGACGGCGCAACGGCGCCCTCCGGCGCCTCCTGCACTGCCGGAACGCGCGCCCAGGCGGGCAGGTCGGTCATCGCGGCGGGTGCGCGCGGCGGGTCCTCGATGCGCGGCGGTGCTGATTGCGCGGCCTCCAGCCGATGCACGACGGCGCCGGGCGGGAAGGCGTCCGCCGGCCCTTCGAAGGGCTGTGCGACGGCGCCGTCCAGCCGCGCGAAACCCTCCTCCACCAGCCGGTACCAGCACTGCGCCGGCACGTCCTTCTTCCCCTGCCAGCCGCACACGATCAGACGGTCCTCGGCGCGCGTCAGAGCGACATAGAGAAGGCGATGCTGCTCGCGTGCCTCGGCATCCTTGTCGGCCTGGCGCTGGTCCGAGAGCGCCGTCGCAGCGAAGCCCTCCTGCTTCGGCGCCCAGGCCGGCAGGTCGTCGTCCAGCCAGCGCAGCGCCGCGCGGTCGGGCGGCGCGCCGGTGGTGTCCGGCAGGATCACGATCGGCGCCTGCAAGCCCTTCGCACCATGGACCGTCATGATGCGCACGGCATCGCCGGCGCCTTCGGCTTCGCGCTTCACCTCCGCACCACCCTGGCGCAGCCGGTGCACGAAGCCCTGCAGGGAAGGCGGATGCCCCCGTTCGTGCTCGAGCGCGGCATTGAGGAATTCATCCATTGGGTCCGCAGCATCAGGGCCAAGCCGTGCCAGCATCCGCGCCCGCCCAGCACGCGCATCGAGCGGCCCCCGCCCGCCCAGCACATCGGCGAACAGAGCATGCGGCGTGGCGTAGTCCGCCCGCGCCATCATGCCCGCGATCCAGTCCGCCACGCGCCCGAACCGCGTCTCCGCGCCGCGATGCGCCGCCAGCGCACCCCAGAGCGATCCCGTGCGCGGCTGCGCCAGCGCGAGCACTTCGTCCTCCAGCAGCCCGACCAGCGGCGACTTCAGCAGCGCCGCCAGCGTCAGGTCGTCCTCCGGCAGCAGCAGCACGTCGGCCAGCGCCAGCAGATCCTGCACCGCGACCTGTTCGGCCAGCACCATGCGGTCCACGCCGCCCACCGGGATGCGCAAATCCTTCAGCGCGCGCACCAGCGCGGCCAGGAAACCGCCCCGCGCGCGCGACCGCAGCAGCACCAGGATATCTCCCGGGCGCACCGGTCGGCCTTCCTGTTGGTCGGCACCGCGCTCGACGCGCGCGGGGAGCGTCTCGTGGTCCAGCATGAATCGGATGCGCGCCGCGATCAGCGCGGCCAGGCGCGGTGCCGCGCCCTCGCCATCCACGGGCGCGTCCGGCGGCGCCCAGGCCGGCGGCGCCTCGGCGGCATCCACCTGCAGCAGCGGCCACAACTCAACGCTGCCCGCCTGCCCGGCGCGATCGGCGTAGTGGCGCAGCACGGCATCGCCCTCGACGACGCCCTCGCGCGCCTCGCCGCCGGCGAAGACCGCATCCACAAGCGCCAGCACCGGCGCGGTCGATCGGAACGACACGTCGAGCGGCACCGGGCGGAACTCCAGCCCCGCGCGCGTCACGACCTGCCCGTAATGCGTCCGCTCGCGCGCAAAGCCCTCGGCATCCGCGCCCTGGAAGCCGTAGATCGACTGCTTCACGTCGCCCACCGCGAAGATGGTGCGACCCTGCTCGCGCGCGCCCTCGCCGGCGAAGAACTCGCCGGTCAGCGCGCGCACGATGCCCCATTGGTCGGGGTTGGAATCCTGCGCCTCGTCCAGCAGCACGTGATCCAGGCCGCCATCCAGCTTGAACAGCACCCAGGCACTGCCCGGGTCCTGCAGCAGGCGTTCGGCACCGCGGATGAGGTCGTCGTAGTCGAGCATGCCCGCGCGCGCCTTTGCGGCTTCGTAGCGCCGCAGCACCGGCGTGCCGATCGCGAGCAGCGCCATGGTCGCGGCCAGCACGCGCGCCGCGGCGCGGGCCTGCTCGGCCCCCTGCACGCGCTCAGCCTCGGCGGTCAGCGCGTCCTGGATGAAGGGGACATCCGCGCCGGCCTTCTGCGTCGCGAAGCGTTTGCGCGGCTCGTTGTCCTTGGTCAGCAGCAGCGCGCGCCAATCCTCCCAATGCGCGGCGCGCAACGTCTCGTCCTGCGCGAGCCATGCCGCGATACTTGCACCGCGCACGCGATCGTTGTCGTTACCGCTGACGCGCAGCAAGGCGCCGGCGCGCGCCACCTCCGGAAGCACGCCGGCGCAGGCCGCGCGCAGCACCGCATCCTCGTTGGTCTCCCCGGGCGCCAGGCCCAGCGCGCGCGACAGCGCCCCCTCGAAGCCCGTCAACCCCTGGCGCGCATCGATGGCACGCAGCAGCCGCCCGCGCGTGGCAGCGAGCGTGCCGACCACCTCGGCGAAGCGCGTCGGCGGCACCAGGCGCGCCAGGCGCTCCATCGCCGCGCGGTCGGGACTGCCGGCCAGCACCGCCTCGCGCTCGCGCGCCAGCATCGCGCGCGCATCCTGGTCCTCGACCACCGCGAATTGCGGCGCGAGCCCCGCTTCCAGCGGAAACGCCCGCAGCAGTGACTGGGCGAAGGCATGGATGGTGGAAATGCGCATCCCGCCCGGCTGTTCCAGCACGCGCACGAACAGCGCGCGCGCCGCGCGGCGTTCCGCATCATCGGGGGCGCGCCCGGTCAGTGCGGCCAGCGTCGCCGCAAGCGCCGCATCCTCCGCCGTCGCCCAGCCGCCCAGCGCGCGCGCCAGGCGCGTCGCCATCTCCGCCGCCGCCGCCTTGGTGAAGGTCAGGCACAGGATGCGTCCCGGCTCAACGCCCGCCAGCAACAGCCGCAGGACGCGGTCGGTCAGCAGCTTGGTCTTGCCAGACCCGGCCGAAGCCTCCACCCAGGCCGAGGCAGCCGGGTCCGACGCACGGGACTGCGCATGTTCGGCCCGTTCGCGCGGAGACTGGCTCATGGCTCGGCCTCGCCGGCCGACCATTCCTCGATCCGCGCGAGGTGGTCGTAGTCGCCCCCCGGCGCGCTGCGCGAGGGATGCGGGCGCGACGCGAAGGGCGCATCGCCCAGCAGCCAGCGCGCCGCGAGATTCTCCAGCCGCTCCTGCGCGATCGCCGCATAGTCCTGCGCGGTCGCGTCGATGGTCTTGACCTCGCCCGGCTGCTCGCCGCCGGTCAGGCGCCAATACACCAGGGCCGTCGCGGTGCCGGGTGTGCCGCCGAAGGCGCCCTCGCTGAGCAGCCAGGCCTCGATCGGCAGTTGCGGCGCGTCGCCGGCGACCAGCGCGGCTTCCTTCGGCACCGTGCCGGTCTTGTAGTCCACCACGCGCCAGCCGCCGGCCGAGAGGTGATCCAGCCGATCGGCGCGCGCTTCGATCTCGACGTCGCCGCCCTGCAGCGGCAGCACAACCTTGCCCTTCGTCTCGACCAGGCAGGAGACCAGTCCGCCATCGCGGCGCAGAGCGGCTTCCTCGGCGATCACGAAGTCGCCGATATTTGCCAGCCGTGGCGCCCAGAACGCCAGGATGCCCGGCCGGTCCGCATGCGCGGCGAGGGCCTTCTCGCTGGCTCGTGCCCAGGCCGCGCGCGCCGCTTGCTCGCCCGGCCAGTTCATCGGAAGTGCGCGCAGGAACCCCGCCATCGCATCATGCACCAGCGTGCCGTATTCGATCGCGCCGACATCTTCCTCCAGCGCCTTGAGCGGTTGCAGCCGCAGCACGCGCTTCGCATAGAAGGCGTAGGGATCCGCAATCAGCAGCGCGGCGTCGGACACGGTCAGCCGCCGCGGCCTCAGTACTGCAGGCGGCGTGGGGGCCGGCCGTGCGCAGGGCTGCACCACCGCGGGCGCGTCCAGCGCCGCCGCCCATCCAGCGGCGGGCGAAGCCGCCAGCGCCAACCCGCCCTGGCCCGCCAGGAAGGTGTCGACGCGCACCATCCAGCGCGCCGGCACACGCGGCGCCCCGCCACGCCGCACCGCGGAGGAGAACACCGCCTCCGGCGCCGCCGCCGCCGCGTACAGGAAATCCGCCGCGACGCGACCGATGCGTGCTTCCGCCTCCGGCAGCCCGAACGCCGCGCGCATGGGCCGGCTCATCCACGGGCCTGGTTCCGTCGCCTGCGGCCAGACGCTTTCCTCGAGCGCACCCAGCACCACGCGGTCGAAGCATTGCAGCCGCGCTTCCAGCAGGCCGAGGATGGCGATGCGCGGATGCGCCGCCGCCGCGCGCCCGCGTGTCGCACGCAGGGACGGCGCGACAGGCCCGGCGAGCGCGCCCTCGAACAGGTCTGGCCAGTCGGCGGGCGAGATCGGCGGAAGATGGGGCAGCGCCGAGGCCAGCGCATCGAGGTGCCGCGCCAGCGGCTCGCCCTCCTCGCCCGCGTACAGGCGCAGCCCGCCAGGCAATTCGGGCGTGGCGGCCAGTGCCTCGGCCGCCGCCATGTGCGCGGCCAGCAGGTCGGCCGGCGGTCGTGCCGGCGCATCGGGCAGCGCGTCGAAGCCGGCCAATGCGCCCTCCAGCGCATCGAGCAGCGCAACCACCGAATCGGGCGCGTCTCCCGCCGCCGTGACCGATGCCCGCAACCCGGCCAGCCCCGCGGCCGGGCGCGGCCCGCGCAGCGCGATGCGTTCCAGCGTGCGTGCCGCCGCCAGCCATGCGTCGCGCGCCATGCCGCCGCTGCACAACGGATGCTTCAGCACGGACAGCAGCGGCACCGGCGCGAAGCCGTCGGCAAGCATGCGCGCGACCAGGCGCAGGAAGGCGGCGGCGGGTGTTTCCGCCAGCGGTTCGCCGGCGCTGTCGTCGGCCGTGATGCCGTGGCGCGCGAGTTCGGCACTCACGCGCCGCGCCAGGTCGCGATCGGGCGTGACCAGTGCAGCGCGATGGCCAGGCGTCTCCATCGCCTCGCGCAGCAGCAACGCGATGGCGGCGGCTTCCTGCTGCGCATCGGCGGCAACCAGGCGCGTCAGGCCTTTGCGCGCCGCATCCCAGCGCGGCGTGTCGCGCTGTGTCCAGGCCTCGAGCCCCTCCGCGGGTGCCAGCGCACGGCCGAGCAGCACGGCACGGTCCGCCGCCGCGCCGCGTGGCGCGGGGTCGTGCCAGGGCCGCAGGTCGGCCGATTGCGCATCCATCGCCGCCAGCAGGCGCGCATGACCGGCCAGGGGATGCGTCGGCGCCTTCCGCACCGCCTCCCACACCGCGGCGTCCATCGGTTCCGGGAGGCCCTGCAGCACCACCGCCCCCTGCGGCGCGCGCGCCAGGATCCCCAGCAGCGCGGCGGCGGCCGGGATGGTGCCACCCGCGCCGATACCGGCCGCGACGGTCGGATGCTCAGGCGGCGCGTCGCGCCACGCCGCCGCTTGCGCCGCCAGCGCCTTCACGCGCCGCACACCGATGTCGAGCAGCCCGCGATCCGCCAGCCAGTCGTTCCAGTCGGTCGCTGCGGCGCGCAGGATGGCAGTTGTGATCTCCCAGTGCCGCGCGTGCCGGTCGGGCACCAGCGCATCGAGCCGCGCGAGCCAGGCCTGCGCGAACTCCGCCGGCGGGCGCGATTCCAGCATCGCGAGGTCGGGTTCCTCGAGCGCGATCTCGTCGAACAACCGCGCCATTTCGCCAGCCAGCAGCCAAGCCTGTTCGGGCGTTGCGGGGCCGCCGGCGCGGCGCGGGATGCGCGTGGCCATCTCGGCCAGTACGGCCTGGCGCGTCAGCGGATCGACGGCAGGCGGCAGGTCGAGCAGGTCAGGCAGGGCGAGCTCGTCCGCATCCTCGGTCGACAGGCCGGCCAGGGCGCGCATGCGCGGCAGCAGCAGCGCGCGCCCGCCGGCTTCGCGCAGGAAGGCCTCTCGCAACGCACGTGCGGCGCGGCGCGTGGGCAGCAGGATGGTGGTGCGCGCCAGCGCATCCGGCGCGCCGTCGGGCAGGCGCGCCAGCACACCGGCCGCGAGCGTGTCGAGGAACGGCGCCGCGGGCGGGATGGCGTAAAGGTTCACGCCGGCGCCATCAGAACAGCGCCCTCACGAGCCCTGCGCGCAGCGTGTCCTCCGCATAGCGCAGGTCCTCGGGCGTCGAGAGGTGAAACCACACCCCGTCATGCACCAGGCCGAACAGGCGGCCGGCTTCGATCGCGCGGTCGTACAGGCGGTTCAGGCTGAAGGCGCCGGCGGGCGCGCCCTCGAACAACGCTGGCGAGAGGATCTGTACGCCGGCATAGAGGTACGGCGCGATCTCGCGTTCCTTCGGCCGGCGCATCCGCCCGAGTGGATCGAGCAGGAAATCGCCGGTCCCCACCGCGCCCTCGACCTGCGTGGTGCGCACCATCAGCAGCAGCGCGTCCATCTCCGCGGCGTCGAAGGCCGCTGCCAGGCGGTTCAGCGCCGGCGTCGGCCCGTCCAGCCAGAAGGCATCGCCGTTCACCACCGCAAAGGCCCCGCCGCCCAGCAGCGGCAGCGCGCGCGTCACGCCGCCGCCGGTCTCCAGCAAATCCTCCTCACGCTGCAGCACGACACAAGGGTGTTCGCGCAGCGCCATCGCTTCTGCGATGCGGTCCGCATGCCAATGCGCATTGACCACCGCCTGCGTGACACCCGCCGCCGCCAGCCGGTCCAGCGCATGGTCCAGCAGCGACCGCCCCGCCAGCGGCAGCATCGGCTTGGGCAATTCATCCGTCAGCGGCCGCATCCGCGTGCCGAGCCCGGCAGCGAGCACCATGGCATGGGTCAGGTTGATCATGCGGGCTCCGTCAGGGCGATGGGATTGTGGCGCAGCGCGGCGGGCACGCGTGCATCGAGGAATTCGCGCAGCGGGCGCGTCGCGGGGTGGTCGAGCGCGGCCTGCAGCAGCCGCCAGCAGCGCGGGCCGTGCACCAGGTAGCGCGGCTTGGCGTCGCGCCGTGCCAGCCGTACCCACAGGGCGGCCACGCGCAGATGCCGCTGCGCCGCGCAGGCGGCCATGGCGGCATGGAAGCGGTCGCGATCCACGCCGCCGCGCGCCTCCAGGTACCGTGCGATGGCGGCGTCGCGGATGTCGGGCGCCACGTCGCGCCGCGCATCCTCGACCAGCGAGACCAGGTCGTAGGCCGCGGATCCGTGCGCCGCGTCCTGGAAATCCAGCAGCCCGGTGCGGCGCGCCCCGTCGCGGCCGGGCAGGCGCATCAGGTTGGCCGGGAAGAAGTCGCGATGCACGAAGCCGCCATCCTGCGTGAAAGGCGCGACCATGGCGGTGATCGCCGAGTCCAGCGCGGCGCGCGTGTCAGCATCGGGCTCCGCTCGCATCGCAGCGGGCCACCACCAGTCGAGGAAGGTCGCCGCCGTTGCACGCGCCATCTCGGCGGCACCCCAGGCGGGCAGCGTCGCCGGCGGCGGCGCGGCATGCAGCGCCGCAAGCGCCTCGGCCGCCTCAAGGTAGCAGGGCAGCGCCTCCGCCCCGGCATCGAGCAGCGCGGCATGGGTCGCGTCGCCGAAATCCTCGATCAGCAGGAAGCCAGCGGCCTCGTCGGCGGCGATGATCTCGGGCGCGGACAGCCCGATGCCCGCGATGTGGCGCGCGACGGCCAGGAAGGGGCGCACATCCTCGGGCGGCGGCGCGTCCATGAGCAGTGCGGCGCGCGGGCCACCCTGCAGCCGCGCATAGCGGCGGTGCGAGGCATCGCCCGGCAGCCAGTCGACCCGCGCCGCGCCGTAGCCCGCGCCGCGCAGGAAGGATGCGGGGTCCCTCATGCGAGCAGCGCCATCAGCCGACCGTCCCAGCCCGACAGCCGCGCCCGCCGCGCGTGCTCGTCGGGCAGCGGCGCCAGCGTGATGCGCAGCGCCTCGGCCGGCGCGAAGGCGCCCAGCCGTTCCGGCCATTCGACCAGCACGATCCCCTCGCGCGCCTCGTCCCAGCCCAGCTCGTCCAGCCCCGCTGGCCCGTCCAGCCGATAGAGGTCGAAATGATGCGCCTGACCCGCCGGCAGGTCGTAGGACTGCACCAGGGTGAAGGTCGGGCTCGGCACTTCCAGCGCCGGGTCGCCGGAGGCCGCGCGCAGCACGGCGCGGGCGAATTCGCTTTTCCCCGCACCCAGCGGGCCTTCCAGCAGCACCGCGTCGCCCGCACGCAACAGGCCGGCCAGCCGCGCCGCGAGGGCATGGGTGGCGGAAAGGTCGGGCAGGTCCAATGTGACGGTCGGGGGCATGGCGGCCTGCCGGGCAGCGCCGGCTATGAACCTCGGGGCGTCCCGTCTATCACGCGGGCCAGGATTCGGGGGAGTGGCCATGTCGGCCGTGATCGAGACGGATGTCGCCATCATCGGCGCGGGGCCCGTGGGCCTTTTCGCGGTTTTCGAATGCGGCATGCTGCGCATGCGGACCGTGGTGGTCGATGCGCTGGATGCGCTGGGCGGGCAATGCACCGCGCTGTATCCGGAAAAGCCGATCTACGACATTCCCGCACATCCCGCGATCGCGGGGGCGGATTTGATCGCGCGGCTCGAGGAACAGGCGGCACCGTTCGCGGCCGCCTACCTGCTCGGCCGGCGCGTCGAACGCCTGGCGCGGGAGGGCGATGCGATCCTGCTTGGCACCTCGGCCGGCGACACCATCCGCTGCAAGGCGGTGATCATCGCCGCCGGCGCAGGCGCCTTCGGGCCGAACCGCCCGCCGCTCGATGGCCTGCCGGGCTACGAGGCGTCAGGTGCGGTGCGCTACCTGGTGGCGCGGCGCGAGGAATTCCGCGGCAAGCGCGTGGTGATCGCCGGCGGCGGCGACAGTGCGGTGGACTGGGCGCTGTCGCTCAAGGACATCGCGGCGAAGGTCACGGTGGTGCATCGCCGCCCGAAATTCCGCGCCGCCCCCGAGACCGCCGCGCAGCTCGACGCCGCCGCTGCGCGGGGCGAGGTGGAACTCGCCATCCCCTACCAGCTGCATGGGCTGAAGGGCGACGGCGGAACGCTGGAGACGGTGACGCTGGCCACGCTAAAGGGCGAGGAGCGCGACATCCCCGCCGACCACCTGCTGGCCTTCTTCGGCCTGTCGATGGAACTCGGCCCGATCGCGGATTGGGGCCTCGGCCTCGATCGCCATCACATCGCGGTCGCGCCCGCGACCTGCGCGACGAACATCGACGGCGTTTTCGCCATCGGCGATATCGCGACCTATCCGGGCAAGCTCAAGTTGATCCTGCAGGGCTTCAGCGAGGCCGCGATGGCCGCGCACGCCATTCACCCCCGGGTGTTCCCGGGGGAGGCGCTGCATTTCGAATACTCGACGACCAAGGGCGTGCCGGTGGGCTAGAGCCGGTTTCGTAAGCGCCTCACCCGATCGGATGAGTTCCTCTGATCGGGATCTGCTCTAGCGCCTGACACTTGCCCGCAGCCCGTCCAGCACGGCATCCATCGCCCCCTGGTAGCCAGGACCGTCGAGGTAGCCCTCGAAGGTGCCCGTGCGTTCGAGGAAGCCGGTCCAGGCCGGTTCCCCCAGGGCGCGGCGGAAGCGGTCGTGCAGGGACGTATAGATCTCGTCCGGCAGGCCGGCGGGAGCGTTCAGGCCCTTCATGTTCTCGACCACCACGTCGAAGCCGGATTCGCGCAGCGTGGGCACGTTGGGCAGGATCGGGATTCGTTCGGCCGAGCACACCGCAAGTGCGCGGATCTCGCCCGACTGCACCATGCCGCCGGTTTCCTCCGGTGCCAGCACGGCCAGGTCCACCGTGCCGGACAGCAGCGCCTGCAACGACGGCGCGCCGCCGCTGAAGGGCACGTGCAGCATCTCAATCCCGGCCTTGGCCGTGAACAGCACGAAGACCGCGTGGTAGATCGACCCGATGCCGGACGAGGCATGCGTGACGCGCCCCGGTTCCGCCTTCGCGGCGGCCACCACGGCGGCCATGCTGTCGAAGCGCCCGCCACGCTTGGCCACGATCAGCAGCGGCTGGCGGGTGATGCGCAGGATGGCGCGGAAGGATCGCTTTGGATCGTAGGGCAGGTCGCGGAAGGCGGCGAGCGAGGTGCTCTCGCTCCCGCCGCCGACCAGCAGGTTCAGCCCGTCCGGCGCCATGCCCGCCACCTGCTGCGCCGCGATCGCGCCACCGGCGCCAGGGCGGTTCATGACGACGATGGGGGTCGGGAAGAACCGCGACGCGGCCTCGGCCAGGGCGCGCGCCTGGAGATCGGTGCCACCGCCGGGCGGAAAGCCCACGATCAGTTGGATCGGGCGCGCCGGTTCCCAGGCGCGCGCGAGGCGGGGGGCGGCAGGCAACGCGACGGCGGCGGCCAGCAGCGTGCGGCGGTTGAGCATGACGTTGTTCTCCCTGGCGTTGGCGGGAGGCTAGGGGCTGGCGGGCCAGTGGGCCAGCCCCCCGGGGCCCCCAGCTGGGAGGCAAATGCCTCCCAGACCCTGGGTCAGATGGCAGGCTTGGGGGAGGGGCACGGCGTGCCCCTCCCCCAAGCCTGCCATTTGGTCTCCGCGGGTCCGGGGGCACGTATGCCCCCGGCGGGAGGGTTCGGGAGGGCAGAGCCCTCCCGTCAGAACCCGCGCCCCGCCGCAGCCTGCCCGATCAGCGGCGCCACCGCGTCAGCCAGGTGCGCGAACAGCGCCGCGTCGTCGGTGCCGTGGCGTTCGCAGGTGATGACCGCGGTCCAGACCACGCGGTTCTGCGCGCGGTCGCGCAGTTCCACCACGCCGCTCACGCGCAGGACCGGCACGCGGCGCCCACCGGCGCGCGGCACGTTCTGCGCCCAGGACAGGTCGTCGCTGTCGCGGAAACTGCGGCCCTGCATGGTGTCGCCGAAGCCTCCGAAGTTATCGCCCTCGGCGCTCACACCGCCGCGCCAGGACAGGATGAAGGGCGCGTCGGGAGCCACCCGCCGGCCGTTGCGCTGCAGGGCCGCCAGAACGGCCTCGCGCAGGCGCATTTCGTTCGGCGATCCGCCCCGCCGGTCGGGTACCGCGATGGCGGCGTCGCGCGGCACGGGGGCGAAGGCGTTGGCGGAAATACGCCCCGGGCAGACCGACTGCGCCAGCGCCGGCGTGGCGGCCAGCAGCAGCAGCGCCGCAAGCGCGAGCGGGAGGCGGGCTATGGCAGTCATGGCGAGTCCTCGCGGTAAAGGCCGCAGGCTACTACCACGCTGCGGAAAATCCGACCCGCGACGCGCGCACCTGTTCCCGGCATCCAAGGGCAGGGGGCGGCGAAACCAACCCACGCCCGCCATCGCGCGGGCGCGCCGCGACCCCGGTCGTTGACCCGGAGCCCTTGCTTTGGCGACGCTGCGGCAAACCGACGGAGGAACCCGCCATGCCCCAGCGTCGCCACCTGGCCGCCGTGATCGTTGCCGCACTGGCTGCCCCGAGGATTGCCGCAGCGCAGGCGCGCCCGGTGCGCGTCATCGTCCCCTTCGCCCCGGGCGGCCAGTCCGACACGGTGATGCGCCTGCTGCAGCCGAAGATGAGCGAGCACCTGGGCGTGCCCGTGGTGGTCGAGAACCGGCCGGGCGCCGGCGGCGCGGTCGGCGCGGGCGTGGTCGCGGCCGCAGCGCCCGACGGCACCACGCTGTTCTTCGACAGCTTCGGCTTCGTGGTGCAGCCCTTGGTCCAGCGCGGCCTGCCCTTCGACTACGCGACGGCCTTCGCGCCAGTCGCGCAGGTGGTGGCCGCGCCCTACGTGCTGGTGGTGAAGCGCGACTTCCCCGCCACCGACCTGGCCGGCTTCATCAACGCCGCGAAGCAGCGCCAGGGCGTGCCCTTCGGCAGCCCGGGCATCGGCACCGTGGGTCACCTGGCCGGCGCGCTGCTGGCGCATCGCGCGGGCATCACGCTGGAGCACGTGGCCTATCGTGGCGGGGCGGATGCGGCGCGCGACATCGCAGCGGGGAACCTCGATGCGGCGATCAGTACGGCGAACAGCCTGCGGCCGCTCACGCTGGAAGGCCGCGCGCGAGGCATAGCGCTCACCAGCGCGGAACGTCGTGGCACCATGGCGGATCTGCCGACGATTGCGGAGAGCGGCTTCCCGGGCTTCGACCTGACGTCGTGGAACGGGATTTTCGCACCGTCCGCCACGCCGCCCGCTGTTGTCGCGCGGCTGGAGGCGGCAGCGCACCACGCCATTGGGGACGAGACGGTGCGCCAGCGACTCACGGCGTCCGGCAACGACCCCATCGCGGGCACCTCGGCGGCCTTTGCAGAGTTGATCCGCCGCGACGGCGCGATGGTGCGGCAACTGGTGGCTGACACGGGCATGCGCCTGGACTGACGCACCGGAGGGGCGCTGCCCCTCCGGAAATCCCCGCGACATGCGTTGCAAGGCAAGGTGGATGGAGCGCGCGCCGCCCGCCCCCCTTGGACCGCGGAGGCTAGAGCGCGCCCCCGCGGCGGCCGGCCATCGCACCCAGCCGCAGCCGCAGCGCGTTGAGCTTGATGAAGCCCTGAGCGTCGAACTGGTCGTAGGCCCCCTGGTCGTCCTCGAAGGTGACGTGCT
Source organism: Roseomonas fluvialis (assembly GCF_022846615.1). NCBI lineage: Bacteria > Pseudomonadati > Pseudomonadota > Alphaproteobacteria > Acetobacterales > Roseomonadaceae > Roseomonas > Roseomonas fluvialis. The sequence continues at coordinate 5,452,101 of NZ_AP025637.1, read as the reverse complement.
TCATCGAATACAGGCTGTGCGGCGACTGCCGGCCGGTGACGATCGTGTTGCCCTTGTACAGCTTCAGCCGGACGGTGCCGGTGACGCTCGCCTGGCTCTCGTCGATCAGCGCCTGCAGCATCCGGCGCTCGGGGGCGAACCAGAAGCCGTTGTAGATGACCTCCGCGTAGCGCGGCATCAGGCTGTCCTTCAGGTGACAGGCCTCGCGGTCCAGCGTGATCGACTCCATCGCGCGATGCGCCACGTACAGGATGGTACCGCCCGGCGTCTCGTAGCAGCCGCGGGACTTCATGCCGACGAAGCGGTTCTCCACCAGGTCGAGCCGCCCGATGCCGTTCTCGCGCCCGAGCGCGTTCAGCTTTGTGAGCAGCGTGGCGGGCGACATGCGCTCGCCATTGATGCCCACCGCGTCGCCCCGCTCGAACTCGATGGTGATCTCGGTGACCTCGTCCTTCGCATCCATGGGCGAGATCGTGCGCTGCCAGACCATCTCGTCCGGGCTGTCCCAAGGTTCCTCGAGGATCTTCCCCTCGCTCGACGAATGCAGCAGGTTCGCGTCCACGCTGAACGGCGCCTCGCCGCGCTTGTCCTTGGCGATCGGGATCTGGTGTTCCTCGGCGAACTGGATCAGGCGCGTGCGCGACGTCAGTTCCCATTCGCGCCAGGGGGCGATGATCTTGATGTCCGGCTTCAGCGCGTAATAGGACAGCTCGAAGCGGACCTGGTCGTTGCCCTTGCCGGTCGCACCATGCGCTACGGCGTCGGCACCAACCTGCTCGGCGATCTCGATCTGCCGCTGCGCGATCAGCGGCCGCGCGATCGACGTGCCCAGCAGGTACATGCCTTCGTACAGCGCGTTCGCCCGGAACATCGGGAACACGAAGTCCTTCACGAAGGTCTCGCGCAGGTCGTCCATGAAGATGTTCTCAGGCTTGATGCCCAGAAGCAGCGCCTTGTCGCGCGCCGGGCCCAGCTCCTCGCCCTGGCCGAGGTCGGCGGTGAAGGTCACCACCTCGCAGCCATAGGTGGTCTGCAGCCACTTCAGGATCACGCTGGTGTCGAGCCCGCCGGAATAGGCGAGCACGACCTTCTTCACGTCCTTCACGCGCATCGGGCGCTCCCAGTTCTCAAGACCGGGCGCGGTATGGCGCCCCGCACCCGGACAGGCAAGGGCGGGCCGGTCAGACCCTGAGCGTGCCGTCGCGCGCCGCCGCGTAGCGGGCCGCGATCTTCTCCCAGTTCAGCACGTTCCACCACGACGCCAGGTAGTCCGCGCGGCGGTTCTGGTAGCGCAGGTAATAGGCGTGTTCCCACACGTCGTTGCCGATCAGCACGCGCTGCCCGTCCATCAGCGGCGTGTCCTGCCCGGGCTTCGTCGTGATGGCCAGGGTGCCCGCCGGCGTGACCGTCACGAAGACCCAGCCGGAGCCGAACACGCGCATCCCGGCCGCGTTGAAGTCGGTGCGGAACTTGTCCATCCCGCCCAGGTCGCGGTCGATCGCCGCCTTCACGTCGCCGGTCGGCTCGCCGCCCGGGCCGCCCATGATGTCCCAGAACATCGAATGGTTGGCATGGCCGCCGCCGTTGTTGCGCACGGCGGTACGGATGTTCTCCGGCACCTGGGACAGGCGCATGAGCAGGTCATCGAGCTGCATTGCGGCGAGTTGCGGCTGGCCCTGCACGGCGGTGTTCAGCCCGGCCACCTGCCCGCCGTGGTGGCGCGCGTGGTGGATCTCCATGGTCATGGCATCGATCGCGGCCTCGTTGGCATTGGGCGCATAGGGCAGCGGGGGCAGGGTGAAGGGGCCGGCGGGCGCCTGGGCATAGGCGGGGCGGCGGGCCAGCAGCATGCCCGTGGCAAGCCCCGCGGCACCGAGGATGACGCCGCGGCGATGGATGGTGGTCATGGGTTTCTCCCTTTAGGTGCTGGGAGAATGTGCGCCCGCGCGGTGTCGCGGCAATGGGCGTCTTGCGCCGGCGCACGGACGGATCGCCCGCACCCTTGGCCAAAGGAAACGGATCGCGCAGTGATCCGGGAGCACACGGCGCGACCGCGCCCGGACCGTCAGCCGCGCCGGGTGCGCCAGGACGTGGCGCGCAAGCCAAGCCGGCGAACGCCGGCGCCCGGCGCCTGCGGGCAAAAAAGCCTTAGGTTTCCTCGTCCCGCTCGGTCTCGACCTCGATCGCCTCGTCGATGCCGTCCGCCTCGTCCTCAAGCTCCTCGGCGTCCTCGATCGCCTCGTCGCCCTCGACGTCCTCCACTTCCAGCTCCTCGCCCTCCGCCTCCGCGGTGGCGACGCGCTTCTTCAGCTTCTCATCCGCCACGGCCGAGGCCGCCGCGCGGCGCAGGCGCGGCTGCTCCGCCGGCTGCTCTGTGCCGCATTTCGGGCAGACGGCCGGGCTGCGCGCCAGGTCGTAGAATCGCGTGCCGCAGGAGACGCAGCTGCGCTTCAGGCCGAGTTCGGGCTTCGCCATGGATCACATCCGTCTCGCGCGACAGGGCCGGGCCGGCGCCCCGTCGCGGCTTTTCAAAGGGTCGGGCGCATTGCCACGCGATGCCGGGGCATGTCAAACGCGCAGGCCATGTCCCATTCCGCGCCCAGACCGCTCCGCGCCGCCGCCCCCGCCGCCCCGCTCGCCGGGCGGCTCGGCGTGCCGGGCGACAAGTCGATCAGCCACCGCGCCCTGATGTTCGGCGCCCTGGCCGTCGGAACCACCGAGATCAGCGGCCTGCTGGAGGGCGAGGACGTGCTGCGCACCGCCGCCGCCATGCGCGCCCTGGGCGCCGAGGTGACGCAGACCGGCCCCGGTTCCTGGCGCGTGGCCGGGCGTGGCGTGGGCGGCCTGGTGGAACCGGCCGACGTGCTCGACATGGGCAATTCCGGCACCGCGGCGCGGCTGCTGCTGGGGCTGCTGTCGGGGCATCCGATCTTCGCGGTGATGACCGGCGATGCCTCCCTGCGCCGCCGCCCGATGAAGCGCGTGACCGACCCGCTCTCGGCCACCGGCGCGACGTTCTGGACGCGCGAGGGCGGCCGCCTGCCGCTGGCCGTGCGCGGCGCGGCCGACCCGCTGCCGATCGACTACGTGCTGCCGGTCGCCTCCGCGCAGGTGAAGTCGGCCTGCCTCCTGGCGGGCCTGTGCGCGCCCGGCACCACCCGCGTGGTCGAACCCGAACCGACGCGCGACCACACCGAGAACATGCTGCGCCATTTCGGCGCGACGGTGTCGGTGACCGACACGCCCGATGGCCGCGTCGTCACGCTGGAAGGCCAGCCGGAACTGGTGGCGGCGCCGGTGGTGGTGCCCGGCGACCCGTCCTCCGCCGCCTTCCCGATCGTGGCCGCGCTGCTGGTGCCGGGGTCGCGCGTGGTGATCGAGAATGTCGGGCTGAACCCGCTGCGCACAGGCCTGATCGCGACTCTGCGCGAAATGGGCGCGGCGCTGCGCATCGAGAACGAACGCATCGCCGGCGGCGAGCCGGTCGGCGATATCGTGGCGGAATACACGGAGCTGTCCGGCGTGACCGTCCCGCCGCGCCGCGCGCCGTCCATGATCGACGAATACCCCGTGCTCGCGGTGGCCGCCGCCGCCGCGCGGGGTGTCACGCGCATGCAGGGCCTCGCGGAACTGCGGGTGAAGGAAAGCGACCGCCTGGCCGCCACCGCCGCGCTGCTCGCGGCCAATGGCGTGCAGGCGATGATCGAGGGAGACGACCTGGTGGTGCAGGGCACCGGCGGCGCCATCCCCGGTGGGGGGGTGGTGGAAACCCACATGGACCATCGCATCGCGATGTCGGCGCTGGTGATGGGCCTCGCCGCGCGCTCGCCCGTCGCGGTGGATGACGCCGCCTTCATCGACACCTCCTTCCCCGGCTTCGCGACGCTGATGAACGGGCTGGCCGGCGGCGCGCCGATCGGACCGGCCTGACGCCATGGCGGCCGCGCGCTTCACGCCTGCCCGTGCGGTGCTGGCGGCCGCCTGGCGCGCGCCGCTGGCCTTCGCGCGCGGTGCAGTCGTCGCGCGCACGCCCTGCGGGATCGAAACCACAGCCATCCTTGGCCTGGCCGCGGTGGCGCCGATCGGGCGCACCGTCGCGAGGCTGACGGGACCCGCGCTGTGGCGCTGAAGCCAATCGTCATCGCGGTGGATGGCCCCGCCGCGGCGGGCAAGGGCACGCTGGCGCGCCGGCTCGCGACCGTGCTCGGCCTGCCCTACCTGGATACCGGGCTGCTGTACCGTGCGGTTGGCCGGCGCGTTCTGGATGCCGGCGCCGACCCGCGCGACGCTGCCCACGCCGAGGCCGCCGCCCGCGCGCTGCAGCCTGCCGACCTCGACCGTGCTGACCTGCGCGGTCCGATGGCCGACATGGCGGCAAGCGCGGTCGCCGCGATCCCGGCCGTGCGCGCCGCGCTGCTCGACTTCCAGCGCGATTTCGGCCGCGCCCACGGTGCGGTGCTGGACGGGCGGGACATCGGGACGGTGGTCTTCCCCGACGCCGCGGTGAAGCTGTTCGTCACCGCAAGTGTCGCCGAACGCGCGCGGCGGCGCTTCCTGGAACTGACCGCGCGCGGCGTGGCAGCCGATGCGGCGCAGGTGGAATCGGAAATCCGCGACCGCGACGCGCAGGACGCCAATCGCCCCGTGGCCCCGCTGCGCCCGGCCCAGGATGCGCTGGCGCTCGATACCAGCGCGATGGATGCGGATGCCGCCTTCGCCGCCGCACTGGCGCTGGTGCGCGAAAGGCTGGGCTGACCCTCAGCCCCGCCGCGCCTCCACGAAGGCCACGAAGCCCTCCAGGTAGCCGCGCAACTGCTTTTCGACCGCCGCATCGGCCAGCGTTCCGTCCGGTCCGAACACGCCGCCCGCGCGCGACACCATCAGCCGCCCGCCGGTCCAGAGCTGCGCCCCCAGCGTGCGCAGCACGGGCAGCCAGGCATCCTGCGCCAGGATGGTGCCGAAGCCGCCTGGCGATGCGCCGACCAGCCCGACCGGCCGCCCGCCGAACACAAGTGCAATGTCCGAGGACGGCCGCGAGAGCCAGTCGATCGCGTTCTTGAACACGCCGGGCATCGAGTTGTTGTACTCCGGCGTGACCAACAGCAGACCGTCCGCCGCGGCGATCGCGTCCTTCAGCGCGGCGACGGCGGTCGGAATGCCCTCGGCGGCTTCGAGGTCGCCGTCATAGAGCGGGATGCCGTGCAGCGAATGCGGCACCAGCCGGGCCTGTGCCGGCATCAGCCCCGCCGCGGCGCGCAGCAGCGCGGTGTTGAGCGACCCGCCCCGCAGGCTGCCGGACAGGCCGATGATGTCGATCATGCGTGGGTCCCTTCGCGTGCCAGGGGCGCATCCTCGCCCGAAGCCGCGGCGCGAGGCCACAGCGCGCCGTCGCCTCGCCGCCCGCCGTCTCGCCGTGATCGTGTCGCGACCGGGGCGCCGGCGCCGCTCGCCCGGCCCTCGGAAATGCCCTGGGGACTGCCAAACTGGCCCATCGCGACCGGGCCAGGTGAGAGCAAGCCGGCGCCCTACACCGCCGCCAGCAGCAACCGGTTCACCCGCTCCAGCGCCCGGGCAAGCGCGGCGAAGTCGCGCGCGAAGGCCTCCCGCGACACCCCGTTCGCCGCCAGCGCGTCGCCGATATCCCCCACGCTGCGCCGCCCATCCACCCGCGCAATGATCGCGGCCGCCAGGCGCGGCAGCGCCACCGGCACCACCAGCCCATCCGCCGCCACGCGCAGGATGCCGTCGCCCGGAATACCGGCGGCGAACTTTTGCGAGTCCAGTTCCCGAAGCACCGGCACCGCCGCCGGATCGGACCAATCCGGCGCCACCGCCTCGCCGCGCCGGACGCAATAGGCGATGTGGATACCCATGTTGCCGGCCGCCGCCTCGGCCAGGGCGGCGCGCTGCACGGCATCCAGCCGCGCGGTGCGCTCGCGCAGCCGCGGGTCGGTGAGGAAGCAATCCGGGTCGTAGCGGAAGGGTTCCACCAGGCAGCGGATCTCGAGCCCCGCGGCATCGACCAGCGCGGTCAGGGCCGGCACGCTGAAGGCCACGTCGCGCGGGTTCAGCAGCAGGTCATAGATGCCGGCATCGCCGCCCTTCAGGTGGTCGGTGATCCAGGGGTTGCGGCGCAGCCAGGCGGTCTCGGGGGCCTGCTTCCACAGGCGCTTCGCGATGTCCACGCGCGTGGCCGGCGGCTCGTCGGCCGGCGCCACCAGCCGCAGCGCATCCTGCAGCATGTACACGCCGGTGCGCCCGTGCGGCGCATAGACCATCAGCCCGATGCCACCGCCGGGGGCCAGCACGGCCACCAGCGCCCGCAACCCCGCCAGCGGGTCGGGCAGGTGGTGCAGCACCCCGCAGCAATCGATGTAGTCGAAGGGGCCGAGCCCGCTGGTGGGCAGGTCCAGGATCGACCCTTCCGCGAACGCCACGTTGTCCAGCCCCCGCGCCGCCACCCGCGCGCCGGCCACCTTGCGCGCGGCGGCGGAACGGTCGAGCCAGGTCACCCGCCCCGCGCGCCCCGCCCAGGCCATCTGTTGCGCCAGCATCACGGTCGCATCGCCCGACCCGCCGCCGGCGACGAGCGCATGCAGCGGCACGGCGGCCGGCCGGCGGGCGCCGAAGACCCAGTGGTCGACCTCGCGCAGGTGTGACGGGCTGCCCACCACCAGGCGCCTGGCCTCCTCCCGCGGGTCGCGCTGCGGGTAGGGAAAGGCCTCGTATTGCGCGGCAAGGGCGGTGTCGGCGGCGTCGGTCATGGCGGCCTGTTACGCCGGGACGGCGCCAGGGGCCAGCGGTCCGCGCGGTTGCCCCGGGGGCGCGGTCTGACTAGAACACCGCCCATGCGTGCCGCCATCCTCGCCATCGCCCTGTCCGCCCTGGTCATCGTCCCGGCCATCGCGCAGCAGCGCGCGCCCGCGCCCGCCGGCCAGCAGCAGGGGCCGCGGCGCCTCGGCGACTTCCAGGACTGGATCGCCGCCGTCCATACCGAGGCCGGGCAGAAGGTCTGCTACGCCTTCACCCGCGCGCAGCGGTCAGACCCGGCGCGGGAGGGCGTGATCCTGACGGTGACGCACCGCACCGCATCGCGCGACCAGGTGGCGCTGTCGGCCGGATATGCCTATCCGCGCAACGCGTCGGTCACGGTCGCGGTAGGATCGCGCGAACTCGCCTTCTATACCGGTGGCAATTCCGCTTTCGCGCGGGACGGCCGGGCGGCGGTCGCGGCGTTCCGCGGCGGTGCAAACGCCGTCGCGCGCGGCCCGCGTGCCGGCGGCCGCGGCACTGCCACGGACACCTTCAGCCTGTCCGGCTTCTCGGCGGCCTACGACGCGATCAGCCAGGAATGCCCGGCGGCGCGCAGGTGACCAGCGCCGACGGTGCGGCAACGGTGAGCGCGGCCAGCGCCACCACCGACGGCCTGCTGGACGCCGAGCGCGCCCGCATCCTGGCCAAGGCCGCGATCTTCGCCCCGCCGCCTGCGACGCTGGCCGATGGCCGGCGCGACCTGGTCGGCCTGTCGCGCGAGGAGCTGACGGCCGAGATGGCCGCGATCGGCGAGAAGCCCTTCCGCGCCAAGCAGGTCTGGCACTGGATCTACCACCAGGGCGCCACCGATTTCGCGCGCATGACCACCATCGCGAAGCCGATGCAGGCGAAGCTGGCCGAACGCTTCGTGGTCGGCCGGCCCGAGGTGGCCACGCAGCAGGACAGCAACGACGGCACGCGCAAATGGGTCTTCGCCTTCCGCGACACGCAGCGGATCGAGACCGTCTACATCCCCTCGGCGGATGAAGACCGCGGCGCGGTGTGCATCAGCACGCAGGTGGGCTGCACGCTGTCCTGCACCTTCTGCCACACCGGCACGCAGAAGCTGGTGCGCAACCTGGGCGCGGCCGAGATCGTCGGCCAGTTCATGGCGGCGCGCGATTCCTACGGCGAATGGCCATCCCCGAAGGATGGCACGGCGCGGCACCTGTCCAACATCGTCGTGATGGGCATGGGCGAGCCGCTCTATAACTACGAAAACGTGGCCAAGGCGCTGCGTATCGTGATGGACCACGAGGGCATCGGCCTGTCGCGGCGGCGCATCACGCTGAGCACCTCCGGTGTCGTGCCGATGATGGATCGCTGCGGGGCGGAACTCGGCGTCGGCCTGGCGGTCTCGCTGCACGCAGTGACCAACGAACTGCGCGACGAGATCGTGCCGCTGAACCGCAAGTACCCGATCGAGGAATTGCTGGCCGCCTGCCGCCGGTACCCCGGTGCCTCGAATGCACGGCGCATCACCTTCGAATACGTCATGCTGCGCGGAGTCAATGATTCCGAGGCCGAGGCGCGCGAACTGGTGCGCCTGCTGCGCGGCATGCCCGCCAAGGTGAACCTGATCCCGTTCAACCCCTGGCCCGGCAGCGCCTACAAGACCAGCACCAGCGAGGCGATCCAGCGCTTCGCCGCCATCCTGAACGATGCGGGCTATTCAAGCCCGATCCGCCGCCCGCGCGGCCGTGACATCCTGGCCGCCTGCGGGCAGTTGAAGACCGAAAGCGAGCGCAGGAAGCGCCCGGCGGCGTGAGCCGCATCGCTATCCGTAGTTTCCTTCGAAGCCATACAGCACGAAGCGTTCCTGGTTGCGCAGCACGGCAAGGACCGGCGCGTCCTTGAGCATGTCAAGCGCGCGCGGGGCGAAGTCGGGGTCATTGTGGTTGAATGCCGTGCGGTCCTGACGATCAGCCTGAAGCCGTCCGGCGTGTCGTGCAGCTAGGCCTTGGCCCTGGTACTGGATCCCATCCAGTCCACCTTGATCATGGCGAAGTACGGCAGCTTCCACGCCAGGTCGACAGCCGCCTGGTCGCCCCTTTTCCAAGGATACGGTGCGGTGGACGTCGTGGAATCCCCTGGGCGGCGCGACGAGATTGAGCATCGCGTGGCCGGTCTTCGAGATTTTCTCGTACTTCCGCTGCGACGTGCCGGCCTCCGTCGTGTCTCAGGCCTTCTCCACCGCCCCGCCCGCATCCAGCCAGTTCTTGAACCCGCCGAGGTTGCGGACGTTGGCGTAGCCCATGTCGTGCAGCGTCTTGAGCACCAGCGCCGACCGACCGCCCGAGGCGCAATAGGCCACGATGGTCTTGGCCCGGTCGAAATTCGCGTCATGCAGGGCCGAAGCCGGGTCGGCGCGGAATTCCACCAGCCCGCGCGGGATCGCCAGCGCCCCCGGCACCTTGCCCGAGGCCGCCACTTCGTTCGGTTCCCGCACATCGAGAAACACCACGTCCTCGCGCCCGACCAGTCCCTTGGCGTCCTCGGCCGAGATCCGCGGCACCACCGCTTCCGCCGCCGCCAGCATCTGCTGCACCGTGAGTGTCATCGCGCTTCTCCCGTTCTTGCCCTGCCACGGTAGGCACCTCGTACCGGCAGGTCCAGGAGGCACTGCCTCCTGGCGGGGAGCCCGACGGGCTAGCCCCTCGGTCGCGCGCCTCAGGTCAATGCAGCGACCATCGCCGCCACCGCCGCGCAGCCGATCACCGTGAAGGTCGCCATCATGCCCCCCACGCGAAACCGGAAATCCTCGCGCTCCCGCGTGATGCCCCAGCCATGCGCGATGCGACCCGCCAGCAGCGCCGCCCCCAGCGGATGGATGATCCACACCGGTGTCCCGCCTGCTTCCGCCAGCGCCATCAGCACCAGCGCGAACGGGACGTATTCCGCAAAGTTTGCCTGCGCGCGCATCGCCCGTTCCAGCGCCGACTGCCCGCCAGTGCCGATCGCCACGCGCAGGCGCCGCCTCAGCCCGATCACGCGCATCGACAGCCACAGGCACACGGGCGCCAGCAGCGCAGCCCAGATTGCCGTCGCGTGCAGCACTATGGCGCCTCCCGCACATCCGCCACCGTCGCGCCGGTGATCCGCAGCAGATCGGCCGGGGTGGTGCGGAACACATGTTGGGGCGACCCCGCCGCTGCCCAGACCGCATCCAGCGCCATCAGGTCGGCATCGAGCAGCAGGACAGGCGGCGCGAGGTGCCCGACGGGCGATACCCCGCCGATGGCAAACCCCGTGGTGTCGCGCACCCAGGCGCCATCCGCGCGCTTCACCGGCTGGCCGATGGCGGCCGCGACCTTGCCCATGTCCACGCGGTTGGCACCGGAGGCGATCACCAGCACCGCCCGCGCGCCCGCCCGGAACACGATGGACTTGGCGATCTGCGCGACATCGCAGCCCACCGCCGCGGCGGCATCGGCCGCGCTGCGCGTGCCCTCGGGGAAGGCCCCGATGGTGTCCGGGTGGCCGGCGGCCATCAGGGCCGCGCGGACGCGTTCGATGGACGACCCGCTCATGACAGCCCCACCGCGCCCAGCAGCGCGAGCGCCGCCGCACCCGCCAGCGCCGCGAGCGTCAGCAGCATCCCGCCCGAGCGCAGCGCCACGATGTCCGGCTCCCGCGCCATGCCTGCCGCGTGCATCGCGCGCCCGGCCAGCATGGCGATGCCGGCCGCATGAACCGCCCAGGGGGCCGCGCCGCACAGCTCGGCCGCCAGCAGCGCCGCCAGGAAGACCGGAACGAACTCCCCAAAATTCGCATGCACCCGCACCGCGCGTTCCAGCAGCCGGTCCCCGCCCGTGCCCAGCACGACGCGCGTGCGGTACCGCTGCGCGAAGACACGGACGGTCAGCAGCAGAAACAGCAGGATCAGAAGCGCGGCGTAGAGCGCGGTGATGCGGGGCATGGCGATCCCTCGGGCGGCCGGCGGCTCATAGCGCCCGGTGCGCCGCGATGGAAATGTATCTGCCACCGGGAACCCCGGCTGCGGGCTGCCGGCGGAGGGTGGCCGCATCCCGGCCCGTCCGCGGCGCGACGCCGCCAGTCGCCGCCCCCTGGCCGGCGCGCCACCACCACCCCAGATGCGCCGCCATGAGCGATGCCTGGATCTCCACCCTCGCGGCGTTGGGCGGCACCTTCGTCGGCGCCTTCAGCACCTTCGCCTCGACGACGCTGACGCAGATCGTGCAGGGCCGCCAGGCGCGCGGCGTGGCCGAACACGCGGCACGGCGCGAGCTGTACGGCAAGTTCCTCGAGGAACTGGCCCAGGTGATCGGCTCCGCCATGGCGGCCGAGAAGATGGACTATGGGCGCATCGCCTCGCTCTTCGCGCTCGAGGGCCGCATCTGCCTGATCGGCCCGCCCGACGTGGTGGCCGCCGCCGACGGCGCCATCCGCTTCGCCATGGAGCTCTATGACAGTCCCGCCGTACCGCCGGCACAGGCGCGCGCCATGATGGACATGCCCGACAAGGACTGGATCAAGGTCTTCGCCCACGCCGCGCGCGCCGATCTCGACCGGCTGGCCTGAGACACCGTTTGAGAATGCCGGCACCGGCCGGCACGGCGCGCGACCGACCTTGCGCAACCGACAGGGCCCGGCCGCCAGGCCGGCGCCGCCACCACGACGGAAGGGAGTCTTGCGATGGCCTATGTCACGGGAACCGCCGCGGCGAACCGCCTCATCGGTACCGCCGGCAACGACGTGACCTAATCCTCGAAGTCCCGGACAACCGCGCGCGGGGCAGGACCGGGTAATCTCCGCGGTCAACGGGTTCGACATGGGCGGCCAGGCGGCGTTCGTGGAACGCATCGACCTGATCGGCGCGGCGCTCGCCGCGACAGGCAATGCGCTGGCCAACGTTATGCGCGGGAACATCGGGGCGAATTCGCTGTCCGGCAACGACCAGTTGTTCGGTTTCGGCGGCAACGAATCCTAGTCGGCGGGCCGGACACGATCGGCGACGCTGAGCGCGACGCCGACCGGCTGGAGGGCGGGGCCGGCGCCGACACCATGAGCGGCGGCGCGGGCAACGATGTATTCGACTTCAACGACATCCTCGACAGCGGTGTCAGTTCCGCGCTGCGGGACGTGATCCTGGACTTCACCACCGGCGCCGTCGGCTTCGTGGACCGCATCGACCTGCGCGACATCGACGCAGTGGCCAGCACCTTGACCGTCAACGAGGCCTTCGTCTTTCGCGACACGGGGGCCTTCACCGGGGCCGGCCAGGTGCGTGTCGTGCAGTCGGGCGCGGATGTGATCGTGGAGCTCAGCACCGATCTGGACATCCCGCCCGAGATGACGATCCGCCTGCTCAACCAGACCGCTACCGCGATCGAGTCGCTGGACTTCCTGTTGTAGGCCGCGGCGGGGTTCGACAGCGCCGCCCCGGCGCGCCATATGCGCGGCGTGACCGAACCCCTCGCGCTGTATCTCCACTGGCCCTTCTGCGCGGCGAAGTGCCCGTATTGCGACTTCAATTCCCACGTGCGCGAGCGCGTGGACGAAGCGCGCTTCGCGGCCGCCCTGGGCCGCGAACTGGCGCATGAGGCCGCGCGCGTCGGCCGCCGCCCGCTGTCCAGCATCTTCTTCGGCGGCGGCACGCCATCGCTGATGTCGCCCGATACCGTCGCCACCCTCATCGCCGATGCCCGCGCGCTGTTCGATGCCGCGCCCGACCTCGAGGTCACGCTGGAAGCCAACCCGACCAGCGTCGAGATCGGCCGGCTGCGCGCCTTCCGCGATGCCGGCGTCAACCGCGCGAGCCTGGGCGTGCAGTCGCTGGAGGAGGATGCACTGCGCTTCCTCGGCCGCAAGCACGATGCGCGCGAGGCGATCGCGGCACTCGAAGCCGCGCGCGCCATCTTTCCGCGCCTGTCCTTCGACCTGATCTACGCCCGCCCCGGCCAGGCCGAGGCCGCCTGGCGCGCCGAGCTGAAGCGCGCGCTGGCGCTGGCCGCCGACCATCTCTCGCTCTACCAGCTCACCATCGAGCCCGGCACGCAGTTCGCGACCCTGTATGCGCGCGGCGACTTCGCGCTGCCCGAAGGCGACGACGCTGCCCGCCTGTACCACGCCACCGCCGAGGAAGCCGCGCGCTTCGGCCTGCTGCCCTACGAGGTCAGCAACTACGCGAAGCCTGGTGCGGAGAGCCGTCACAACCTGGCCTATTGGCGCTATGGCGACTACCTCGGCATCGGCCCCGGCGCGCACCAGCGGCTGCTGCTGGACGGCACGATAGTCGCGACGCGCCGACACCGCGCGCCAGAGGAATGGGCCGCGCGGGTCGAGCGGGACGGACATGCCGCGACCGGGCAGGAGACGCTCTCCCCGCAGGACCGCGCGCGGGAGGCGCTGCTGATGGGCCTGCGCCTGGCCGAGGGCGTGGATCCCGCCCGCATCACCGCGCGCGCCGGCCTGCCGTTCGACCAGGCGATCGACCCCGCCATGTTGATGGCCCTGCTGGACGAGGATTACCTCGCCTGGACGCCCGACGGCCGGCTGCGCGCCACGGCCGAGGGGATTGTCAGGCTCGACGCGATTCTGCCCCTGCTGGTGCGGTAGCGCGGCGCGCCGCCAGGCGGATCAACGCTGCCGGCGGGGCGGTGCGGCCGCCTCCGGCTCGGGCTGCGGCGCGGCAACGCTGGCCAGGGCCTGCTGCTGCCGCAGCGCCGCCAGGTCGGCCTCCAGGTAGCCCTGCAGCACCTGCGCCGTGTCGATCGTGGCGTTGGGCGCGCGCTGGGCGCGGGCGATGGCGGCCGTGGCGGTGGCGAGCAGCGCTGCCTCGCGCTGCGCGAACCAGGCGTCGCGCGCCTCGGCCGAGGGGAAGCTTTGCGGCGGCAGCAGCACCGTCGTGTCGTTATAGCGGCGGGTACTGCCGGTGCGCACCACCACCGCGTTCTGGACGGCGCCGGTGCCGATCGGCTGGGGATGGTGGATGCCGTCGGCGAAGTCGCGCACCGGGCGCAGCGCGATGGTGGTCGCGAGATGCCCCGGCGCGGTGCAGGCAGCCTCGATGATCGCGGTGCTGCGTGGCAGCGTCACCTGGGCAGGGGTGATCACCTCGGCCACACGGCTGCCGTCGGCGGTATTGGTCAGCACGCAGCGCGCCCCGGCCGGGTCGGAGCCGAGCGTGATCCGGCCGGAATAGGGCGCGGGTCGTGCCTCGTTGCCCAGCGCTGATCCGTCAGACATGGCGCTGCCGCACCCCGCGAGTGCGAGTGCGCCGCACAGAGCGACGGCCGGCCAAGCCGCGCGGGGCTGGGTGGGCCTGGAGAGACGAATGCGACCGATCGACATGGATGTCACCCTTGGCGGCGGTGCCGGGTTCCTGAGGGGTGGCCCGTCGCGAGGCAGAGGTTAATCAATCGTGAAGCTCTCGAAAAGAGAGAATTTCCCGTGAAACGAGACATTACCAGCGCCTTGAAGTCGCCGCCCGGCCCCGCGACACTCCGCCCATGTCAAGTCTTCCCGGGGCCGAGGCCCGCGCCGCCATCGACGCCGCCGGCCAATTGCCCGATGCCGAAATCGACCTTGCCGGCACCGCGCTGCAATTCGCCCGCCTCGACGCGCCCGAGGCCGACTGGCGCGCGGCGGCCACGACCCTGACCGGCATCGCGCGCGCCGCCGTTGCCGCGGCCTCCGCCGACCCGGTGGCCGATGCCGGCGACCCCGAGGCCCGGCGCGCCTGCCTGGCCGGCGTGCTGCACCGCCTGTTTGCGCTGGCCGGCGACACCGAGACCTATGACGACCCTGCCAATGCCAACCTGATCCGGGTGCTGGACCGCCGCCGCGGCCTGCCCGTGGCGCTCGGCATCCTGTGGCTGCATGCGGCCGAGGCGGCAGGCTGGGCCGCGCATGGCGTCGATTTCCCCGGGCATTTTCTGGTCGCGCTGGAGGGACCGCGCGGCCAGGCGCTGGTCGATGTCTTCGCCGGCGGCGCGGCGCTGGAGGCCCCGGCGCTGCGCACGCTGCTGAAGCGCGTGGAAGGGGAGGCGGCGGAACTGCGCCCCGGCTTGCTGCGCCCGATGGGCAAGCGCGACGTGCTGCTGCGCCTGCAGAACAACATCAAGCTGCGCCGCCTGCGCGCCGGCACGCTGGAGACGGCGCTCGCCTGCACCGAGGACATGCTGCGGCTGGCGCCCGACGCTGCCGCGTTGTGGCGGGAGGCGGGGCTGATGAACCAGCGGCTCGACCGGATCGGCGCCGCGCTTGGCTGCCTCGACCGCTTTCTCGACCTGGTGCCGGAGGGCGAGGCGGCATCGCGCATCCGCGCCCTGACGGTCGAGCTGCGCCAGCGGTTGAATTAGAGCCCATCGCGCCGTCAGGCGCCGGGCTTGGCTTGCGCGCCCCGCACTGGTGCTTTGGTGGCAGCGGGCGGGTTGGGCGCGGTCACGCCGCGCGCTCCCGGATCGCTGCGTGATCCGACTCCTGAGGTGCCCTCAGGCGCCGGGCGCACCCCGATCGGGGCCAGGCCTGATGCGCGTGCCGGGCGGCCCGGCGGCGGGTGCGGAATGGCAGGGTGGTGCGCGGCGCACGCGGCGGGGGCTGTGCGCCCGGCGGGGGCAACCCTATTCTCCGCCACATGCCCGTGAGCAAGCCGCGCGTCGCCCTTCTCGTCACCTGCCTAGTCGACCTGTACCGGCCGAGCGTCGGCTTCGCCGCGATCCGCCTGCTGGAGGCGGCAGGCTGCGTGGTCGAGGTCCCGCCCACGCAGACCTGCTGCGGCCAACCGGCCTTCAACTCCGGCGACCGCGCAACGGCGCGCGACCTGGCGCGCAGCATCGTCGACGCCTTCGCAGGCTATGACTACGTGGTCGTACCGTCCGGATCGTGCAGCGGCATGGTGGCGCACCACCTGCCCACCCTGTTCGAGGACGACCCGCAGTACCGTGCGCGCGCCGAGGCCATCGCCGCGCGGACGCACGAACTCGTTTCCTTCCTGCGCGACGTGCGGGGGATGGCGCAGGTCGATGCGCGCTTCGACGGCGTCGTGACCTACCATGATTCCTGTGCCGGCCTGCGCGAGATGGGCGTGAAGGCGCAGCCGCGCGCGCTGCTGGCCGGCGTCGCCGGGCTCACGCTGACCGAAATGGCGGACCCCGAGATCTGCTGCGGCTTCGGCGGCACCTTCTGCGTGAAGTATCCCGACATCTCGACCCGCATGGTGACGGACAAGTGCCGCGACATCGCCGCCACGGGGGCGGGCACGCTGCTGGCCGGCGACATGGGCTGCCTGCTGAACATGGCCGGGCGGCTGCAGCGCGAAGGCAGCTCCGTGCAGGTGCGCCACGTCGCCGAGGTACTGGCCGGCATGACGCGCGATGTCGCGCCCATTGGCGCGCGGGACAACGCGACGCCCACCGGCGCGCGGCACGGCGCCGCGCCTGTCGGCGCCCGGCACGGCGCCGCGCCTGTCGGCGCGAGGGACCACACCACGCCTTCCGGCGCGAGGGACCAATCTTCACCGATCGGGGAATGATGCCGTGACACTGCCTGCCGGACCGCTGGCTGACCTCGCCGCGCGCGGCTTCGCCCGCGTGCCCGGCGCGCAGATGGCCGCACGCATGGGTGCGGGCGGCCTCACCGAGGCATTGACGCCGTTCTTCGACTCCTGGAACCGGCTCGAAACCGATGCATTCATGCGCGATGGTGGGCGCTACCGCCGCCGACGAATCGCGAACTTCGCGGCCGAACCCGGCGTGCCGGGCCATGTCCGCGGCCCGCACCGCCCGCATTTCCAGGCGGTGGTGCACAACACGCTGAACGGCGGCGTGGACCGCTGGTTCTCGCCGATGGAGGACGCGGTGGCCGCCGGCGCGCCGCTGCACGCGATGCTCGACCTGGGGCGCGCCATGGCGGATGCGCTCCACGGCGCCAACCCCTGGTTCGTGGAAGCGCACCAGTTCCGCATCGAGGCCGCCGCCGGCGCGCCGGGCTTCCCCACGCCCGAGGGCGTCCACCATGACGGAGTGGACGTGGTGCTGATCGCGATGATCGCGCGGACCAACCTCACGGGCGGCGAGACGGTGATCGAGGACGACGACGGTCGCCGCCTGGCGCAATTCGTGCTGCGCGACCCGCTCGACACCGCGATGCTCGACGATCCACGGGTGCGCCACGGCGTCACGCCGGTGGCACCCGAGGATGCCGCCCTACCGTCCTGCCGCGACGTGCTGGTGCTGACCTGGAAGCGCGGCGGCCCGCCTGGCTGAGCGCCAGGATGGCCAGACACCCGGGTGCGCGAAGCCAAGCGCGGTGGGAGGCCAGCCGCCCGCCGGTTGACGGAGGAAAACGCCCCGATCTCGGCTTTGCCGCGATCGGAAGCCGGGATCAGGCCGGGATCAGCACGCCACCGATGACGTGGATAAACCCGTTGCTGCACAGGATGTTCGGCCGGACGACCGAGGCCGAGGCCCCCGACGGTGCCGCACCCGCGCGCGCAGCCTGGATGCGCGGTTCGGTCGGCGTGCCGCCGACCACGCGGATGTCGATGCCGCTCAGCATCCGCACCCGCCCGCCGCGCGCCTGGATGTCACGCAGGCCCAGGCGTCCGCCGGCGATCAGGTTGCGCAGCGATGCCGCCCCGCCGTCCCGGAAGCTGGCCGGGGCGCCGCCCCAAGCCAGGTTGGTCGGCGCGAAGACCGTGAAGGGGCCAGGGCTGTTCAGCAGGTCGGCCAGGTCGGCGCGGCGCAGGGCGGACCGGAAATCCGACACCTCCGGCACGATCCCGAGCACGTCCATGATCGGAAAGCGGCCATCGGCCGTCACCTGCGCGGTCTCGCAGCCGGCCAGGGCCAGGGCCGAGCCGCCGGCGACGAAAAGGGAACGACGCGTGATCACCGGCGCATCTCCATGACTGGGCGCGAATCGGCCCCTCGCATGGGGCCGCGGCCTTTTCGCGCCGCGGGAGGCATAGGGCAAGCCCCGAGACGGCCCGGCCTGTCCGAACCGCGCTTTCGCGCTACATTGCGGCGCACACGCAGGATGCCCCGCCTTGGTCCAGGTCACCTCCCCCGCCTTCAAGCAGAACGCCGCGCGCGCGCTGGCCGATACCGGGCTGCAGAAGGCGCTCGGCAAGGCCAAGGGCGCCTTCCTGCAGCGCCGGGCCGAGGCCGTCTCCCGACTGCCGGAATTCGAGGCGCTGCGCGACATCGGCCGCGACATCAAGAACCACACCCTGGCGAACCTGGATTTCTACCTGGAAACCTATGCCGCGAACGTCGAACGCGCGGGTGGCACGGTGCATTGGTGCTCGACCGCCGAGGATGCCCGCGCGGCCGTGCTGCGCATCTGCCAGGCGGCCGGCGCGCGCACCGTCACCAAGGGCAAGTCGATGATCTCCGAGGAAATCGGGGTCAACGACCACCTCGAGGCGAACGGCATCGTGCCGGTCGAGACCGACCTCGGCGAATACATCATCCAACTGCGGCGTGAGCACCCGTCGCACATCATCGCCCCCGCCTTCCACCTGAACCGTGAGGATTGGGAAGCCGACTTCCGGCGGATGCACACCGACCTCGACCCCAACCGCGTGTTCAACGAACGCCGCGACATCCTGACCGAGGCGCGTACCAGGCTGCGCGACCGCTTCCTCGCCGCCGATGTCGGCATCACCGGCGCGAACTTCCTGATCGCGGAGACAGGCTCGTCGGTGATCGTGACGAACGAGGGCAATGGCGACCTGACGCAGACGCTGCCGCGCGTGCACATCGCGCTCGCGTCGATCGAGAAGGTGGTGCCCACGCTGGAGGACGCGACGTCGCTGCTGCGGCTGCTCGCGCGCTCCGCCACGGGCCAGGATTTCTCCGTCTACACTACCTTCAGCACCGGCGGGCGGCGGCCCGGCGACCTCGATGGCCCCGAGGAATACCACGTGGTGCTGATCGACAATGGCCGGTCGAACATGATCGGCAGCGAGTTCCAGGACATGCTGCGCTGCATCCGCTGCGCGGCCTGCATGAACCACTGCCCGGTCTATGGCGCGACGGGCGGGCATGCCTATGGCTGGGTCTATCCGGGACCGATGGGGTCGGTGCTGACGCCGTCGCTGGTCGGCGTGGACAAGGCGGGGCATCTGCCCAACGCCTCCACCTTCTGCGGCAAATGCGAGAGCGTCTGTCCCGTAAAGATCCCGCTGCCGAACCTGATGCGTCACTGGCGCGAACGGGAATTCGAACGGCACCTCACACCCGGCGCGATGCGGCGCGGGCTGGGGCTGTGGGCTTGGTTCGCCAAGCGGCCGCAGGCATATCGCATCGCCACGCGCACGGCGATCGGCGCGCTGAAGCTGCTCGGTCGTGGCAAGGGCGCGTTCCGCTCGCTGCCGCTGGCCGGCGGCTGGACCGCGGGGCGAGACCTGCCGGTGCCCGAGGGCGGCACCTTCATGGCGCGATACGCGCAGCAGCAGCGGAAGCGTTGATCGCATGACCAAGGACGCCATCCTCGGCGCCATCCGCCGCGGCCTGAAGCGCGGCCCGCTGCCGGCCGACCAGCGCGCCATGCTGGATGGACGGCTCGCGACCCATCCGCGCCACCTGATCCCGGCACGTTCGCGCGTGCCGCGGCCCGAACAGCTCGCGCTGTTCGTCCGCAACGTTGAGAAGGAATTCGGCACCGTCGCGCGCGTGACCGATGCCGCGGAGATTCCCGCCGCCATCGCCGATTACCTCGCGCAGCAGAACCTGGAGCCGCGCTTCGTGCTGGCACCGCATCCGGACCTGGCTGCACTCCCGTGGTCCGACCGCCCGCTGCTGCGCTTCGAGGCGCGCCGCGCCGATCCGTCCGACGCCGTCTCGGTGCAGCACGGCTACGCCGCCATCGCAGAGACCGGCACGCTGATGCTGCCCTCCGACGCCACGCGGCCCACCACGCTGAACCTGCTGGCGGAGACCGAGATCGTCGTGCTGCGCGCCAGCCGCGTGGTCGGCGCCTACGAGGAAGCCTGGGACATCCTGCGCCGCGAACGCACCGACACCACCACGGGCGGATTCATGCCGCGCAACGTCATGCTGGTGACCGGCCCGTCGCGCAGCGCGGATATCGAGCAGACGCTGGAGCTCGGCGCCCATGGCCCACGCCGGCTGCACATCGTGCTGCTGGATGACGAAGCGCAGGCGCCCGAGGGGTCGCCGCCGGAAGCGCCGGCCGAGACCCACGACGGCGCCGCAGCGAAGCCCGCCCGGCCGCGGCGCGCGAGGGGCGGTGCCGGCTCCACGACCCCGCCGGAGGCATGACCCGCCGCCGCCTCCGCGGCCTGACCGAGGCCGACCGCGCCCTCTGGCGCGCCTATGCCGCCGAGGTTGCGCCGCTGCCTGGCCGCGAACTCCCGCCCGCGCCGCCGGCCCCGCCCGTGCCGGTTGCGGTCAACCCACCGCCGCCGGCCGCGCCTACGCCCGCGCCGCGCTGGTCACCGCCCGACATCGCCGTGAACACGCCGCCCTCCGGCCTCGACGACCGCCGCTGGCGCGACCTGCGGCGCGGGCGCATCCGGCCCGAGCGCAGCATCGACCTGCACGGCCGCCGCGCGCAGGACGCGCATGCCGCCGTCCACGCCTTCCTCGCCGATGCCTACGCCGATGGTCTGCGCTGCGTGGCCGTCATCACCGGCCGCGGTTCCTCGCCCGAGGGCGGCGTGCTGCGCCGCGAATTGCCGCATTGGCTGAACGCGCCCGACCTGCGGCGCATCCTGCTGGGGGCAGCGCATCCGCACAGCGCCAACACCGGGGCGGTGCACCTGCTGCTGCGCCGGCGCAAATGACGCCCTTCGGCGCCCGCCTGCGCGAACTCCGCACCCAGCGCGGCGTCACGCTGAAGGACCTGGCGGCGGCGCTGCAGGTCTCCGCCGCCTATCTCTCGGCGCTGGAGCACGGCCGCCGCGGGCGACCCTCGGCCGGGCTGGTGCATCAGGTGAACGAGTATTTCGGCCTGATCTGGGACGATGCCGAGGACCTCAACCGCCTCGCGCGCGAATCCCACCCGCGCGCCGTGCTCGACACCGCAGGCCTGGCGCCGGAGGTCACGGAACTCGCGAACCGCCTGGCGCGCGAGATCCGCCACGTGACACCGGCCGCCGCCGCGCAGATCGCCGCCGTGCTCGACCGGCTGCCAAAGGCCAGGCGCTGATGCAGGCGGTCTCGGCCGGATTGCTCGCGGGCTTCGTGGGCTTCGCCTCCTCCTTCGCGGTGGTGCTGCAGGGGCTGGTGGCGGTGGGCGCGAACCCGTCGCAGGCGGCGTCGGGACTGATGGCGCTGTCGGTCGCGATGGGCCTCGCGGGCATGGTGTTGTCTCTAAGGCTGCGGCTGCCCATCAGCGTCGCCTGGTCCACACCGGGCGCGGCGCTGCTGGCGGCCACCGCGGCACCCGCGGGCGGCTTCTCGGAGGCGGTCGGCGCGTTCATGGTCTGTGGCGTGCTGCTGACGGTGGCGGGGCTATGGAAGCCGCTTGGGCGCGCAGTGGCAGCGATCCCGGCTCCGCTCGCGAACGCCATGCTGGCGGGCATCCTGTTCGTGCTGTGCCTGGCCCCGGTGCGCGCGGTGGCGGAACAGCCGGTGGCGGGCCTTGCGATCGTGCTGGCCTGGGCGGTCGTGGCGCGGATCAACCGGCTGCTGGCGGTCCCGGCGGCGGTGGCGGTCGCGGTCGGCGTGATCGCGGCCACCGCGCCCCTGCCCACGACGGGCTGGCTGCCGCAGCCGGAGTTCGTGCTGCCCACGCTGACCTTCAGCGCCATCACCGGCATCGCGCTGCCGCTGTTCATCGTGACCATGGCGTCGCAGAACATACCGGGCCTGGCGGTGCTATCGGCGAATGGCTACCGGCCGGAGGCCGGCCCCCTGTTCACCACCACCGGGCTGTTCAGCCTGGCCGCCGCGCCGTTCGGCAGCCATGCGGTGAACCTGGCGGCGATCACCGCCGCCTTGTGCGCCGGCGAGGGCGCCGGGCCGGACCCCGCGCGGCGCTGGGTCGCGGCGGTGGTGGCGGGCGCCGTTTATGTGGTGTTCGGCCTGCTGGCGGGTGCGGTGACGGCCTTCGTGGCCGCCGCGCCGCCGGTGCTGATCCAGGCGGTGGCGGGGCTTGCGTTGCTGGGGCCCTTCGGGGGCGCGATGCTCGGCGCTGTGCAGGCGCCGCAGGCCCGCGAGGCAGCGCTGGTATGCTTCGTAGTCAGCGCGTCCGGCGTAGCGTTCCTCGGCATCGGTGGCGCGTTCTGGGGCCTGTTGGCAGGGGGGGCGATGATGGCGCTGGCGCGGTGGCGGGCATGAGCGCGCGATGGGTGCCCTGGGCGGCGATGGCGGCGATCCTGGCCGCGGTGGCGCTGATCCAGCATGCCATCGGGCGGATCTGGATCTGCTCCTGCGGCTATGTCTCGCTGTGGCATGGCGATGTGTGGTCATCGGGAAATTCGCAGCACCTGACGGACTGGTACACACTGTCGCACATCGCGCACGGTTTCATTTTCTACGCCGCGCTGCGCTTCGTGGCGCCGCGCTGGAGTGTCGCCTGGCGCGCCGTGGCGGCGTTGCTACTGGAAGGCGCGTGGGAGGTGGTGGAGAACACGTCCCTCATCATCGACCGGTATCGCGAGGTGACGGCGTCGCTTGACTACCACGGCGACAGTATCGTGAATTCCTTCGGCGATGGCGTTTCGATGCTGGTGGGGTTCTTCCTGGCCGCGCGCCTGCCGGTGCTGGCCTCGGTGCTGATCGTGCTGGGCATGGAGGCGCTGGCGGCTTGGATGATCCGCGACAACCTGCTGATGAACGTGATCATGCTGGTCTGGCCGCTGGAGGCGCTGCGCGAGTGGCAGATGCAGGGCGCGCCGAGCGGACGATGACGCCCATCGGATCGCGGCGGGCCGCGATCCGGTAGCGCACGGCGCGACCGCACCCGGCACGTCAGTCGCGCCGGGCGCGCCATTGCACGGCGCGCAAGCCAAGCCGGCGCATGCCGGCGACCATCGTTAGAAGGCGAAAACTGCGGATCGCGGCCCCGCCGCGATCCGGGAGCGCAAGGCTCGACCGCGCCCAGACCCTCAGTCGCGCCCGGCGCACCAGTGCGTGGCGCGAAGCCAAGCCGGCGGATGCCGGCGCCCGGCGTTCGAGGGCGAAAAAAGCTACGCCCGCCAGGGCGTGCGCCGCCACAGGTCGGCGTAGGTGCCCTGCACGCGGCGCATCCGCCCTTCCCAAACCGGGCCGGGTTCGTAGTTCGGCTCGATGAACTGCGCCTCGAAAGTCGCGCGCGTCGCCGGGTCAGCGGCCGCCTCGCGCGCGGCCTCACGCATCCGTTCCAGGATGGCCGGTGGCGTGCTGGCGGGCATCACGATGCCGCGCTCGGAATACATCTCGATCTCGAGGCCCATCGATTTCATGGTCGGGGTCTCGGGCGCGAAGCGGCTGCGCTCGGCGCCGCCATGGGCGATGAAGCGCATGCCGTCCGGCGCCGGCGCGTATTCGCCGATCGACACGGTGTTCGCCTGCACCTGACCACCCATCAGCGCGGTGCGCTGCTGCGGCGCGCCGTTGAAATGCACCAGCGTGAAGCGCGCGCCGGTCTGCTGTTCCAGCATCACCATCAGCAGGTGGTCGTCGGTGCCGATGCCGGAGGTCGAGACCACGATCTGCTCGGGCCGCTCGCGACCGGCGCGGACCAGGTCCTCGAGGCTGCGGAACGGACCGTCGGCCTTCACCATCAGCCCGGTCGCGTCGGTCATGATGTTACCGACGAAGGCGAAGGAATCGAGCGTGTACTGCGCGCGGCGCTCGACCGGCACGGTCACGAAGGACGGCATGTTGGTCAGGCCGATAACATGCCCGTCCGGCCGCGCGCGCGACACATAGGTCAGCGCGATCTCCGACGACGCCCCCGGGCGGTTCACCACCGTGACCGGCTGGCCGAGCCGCGGTTCCAGGTGCCGCGCGAACAGCCGCGCCACGATGTCCGTGCCGCCGCCGGCCGCGAAACCCACCACGAATTCGACCGGCCGGTCCGGTCGCCACGGCGTCGCGATCGCCGGCGCGGCGAAGGGGGTGGCGGCCAGGGCGCCGAGCGCGGCGCGACGGGTCAGCAGCGTCATGCGGTCCTCCTCAGGAACGGGCCGCTCACATGCCGATGAATGCGCTGTTGCGGCAGGGGTAAACACGCGCGGCGCGCGTGAAGGCGTAAAGCCTTCAACCGGCGCGTGCGCGGTTCTGCAAAGACTTTACGAACACACCACGATAGGCTCCCGCGAAATCGGGGAGGACGCGACCATGCTCAAGGTGTTCCTGGCGCATACGCCGGAGATGTTCGCCGGCTACTACGGCGAACGCGCGCTCGCGGCCTTGCGCCAGCACGCGGAGGTGGTGCGCAACCCGGGCGATGCAGTGCTGTCCGGCGCCGCGCTGGCGGAGGCGGCGCGCGGCTGCCAGGCGATCGTGGCGGACCGCGCCACGCCCGGCACGGACCAGACCTTTGGCGCCGCCCCGGACCTGGTCGCCTTCCTGCGCGTCGCGGTCGACATCAGCACGATCGATGTGCCGGCCGCCAGCGCCGCCGGCGTGCTGATCACCCGTGCCACGCCAGGCTTCGTGGACAGCGTGACCGAGGTCGGGCTCGGCTTCATGGTGGACCTGGCGCGCGACCTGTCGGGCTATGCCGCCGCCTATCGGCGGGGCGAGGAACCGCAGGGTCGGATGGGCCTGCAACTCTCGGCCTCCACGCTCGGCATCGTCGGATACGGCCGCATCGGGCGGCGCCTTGCCGAGGTGGCGCTCGCACTCGGCATGCGCGTGCTGGTGAGCGACCCGCATGCGGCTGTCGAGGATCCGCGCATCACGAAGCTCGATTTCGCGGCGCTGCTGGCCGCGTCGGACATCGTCGTCTGCCTGGCCATTTCCATCCCCGAGACGCGCGACCTGTTCGACGCCACGGCTTTCGCGCGCATGAAGCGCGGCGCGCGCTTCATCAACCTCTCGCGCGGGGAGCTGGTGGACGAACGCGCGCTGGAAGCAGCCCTCGACAGTGGGCAGCTCGCCGGCGCCGCGATGGACGTAGGTCGCGCCCAGGACCAGCGGCCCTCGGCCTTCCTCGCACGCCGGCCGGACGTGCTGGCGGCGCCGCATATCGCCGGCCAAACGCCGGAGGCCATGGAGCACCAGGCAATGGACACGGTGCGCCAGGTGGCGGCGCTCGCGCGCGGCGAATTGCCCGACAACGCGGTGAACGCCGCCGCCGCCCATCGCCTCGCACGCATCGGCGTGCCCACGACATGATCGGCGTGGGCATCGTTGGCCTCGGCCTGGCGGTGAAGCCGCATGCGCTGGCGCTGCGCGACCTGGAGGCCGCGGGCCGCCTGCGTGTGGTCGGCGGCTTCGCGCCCTCGGGCGATCGCCGTGCCGCCTTCGCCGCCGCCTGGGGCTGGCCGGTCTTCGGGCGGGTCGACGCACTTCTCGCCGCGCCGGGGCTCGACCTCGTGCTGGTGCTCACCCCGCCGCGCACGCACCTGCCGCTGGCCGAACAGGCCTTCGCCGCAGGTGCCGACGTCCTGGTGGAGAAGCCTGTCGAATGGGATGCCGCGCGCGCGCAGGCGCTGGTGGAGGCCGCCGCGCGTGCCGGCCGCCGCGCCGCCGTCGTGTTCCAGCACCGCTTCCGCCCCGCCGCGCAACGCCTGAAGGCAGCGCTGGACGATGGCGCGCTGGGCGAGATCCTCTCGGCCTCCGCGTCGATCCGCTGGTGGCGCGACGATGCCTATTTCGCGACACCTGGCCGCGGCATGCTGGCGCGCGACGGCGGCGGCGTGCTGCTGACGCAAGCCATCCACAGCATCGACCTGCTGCTGCACCTGGCCGGGCCCGTCGCCAGTGTGACCGGCTTCGCGCGCACATCGGGCCTGCGCGCCATCGACACCGAGGACATCGCCGCCGCCGCGCTGCGCTTCGCGAATGGCGCGATCGGTGCGATCGACGCCACCACCGTCGCGCGCCCCGGCTTCCCGGAGCGCATCGAGATCGCAGGCACGCGCGGCAGCGCTGTGCTCGCGGCCGAACGGCTCGACCTGCACATCGTGGGTCGCGCACCGGAAGTGATCGACCACGGCAGCGCCGGCGGCGGTGGCGCCGACCCCATGGCCTTCGACCATGGCCCGCACCGCGCCATGATCGCCGAGGTGATCGACGCCATCGCGCAGCGCCGCGTGCCGGTGAACGACGCCGCCACCGGCCTGCCGGTGCAGCGGCTGATCGAGGCCTGGCTGCGCAGCGCGCAGACCGGCGTGCCGCAGTCGCCCTGACGCCTACCCCGCCGCCAGCCCCGCACGGCTGACCACGTCGCGCCAGCGCGCCGTCTCGCCCTCGATCGTCGCGGTCAGCTCGGCGCGGCTACCGGCCTCCACCGCGAAGCCCGTGGCCCCCAGGCGCTGGGCAACCTCCGGCGTGCGCAGCGCCGCCGTCACCTCGGCATGGATGCGCTCGGCCAGCGGGTCCGCCATGCCGCGCGGGGCCACGATGCTGTGCCACGACCCGGAGGTGAAATCCGCCACACCGGCCTCCATCACCGTGGGTACCTCCGGCAGCAGCGGATGCCGCGCGCGCCCGCCGATCGCGATGGCGCGCAGCCGCCCCGCCTGCACCTGCGGCAGCACCGTCGCCATGTTGAGCAGCGCCATCTGCAGCGTGCCGCCCACCAGGTCCGTCACCGCCGCACCGCCGCCCTGGTAGGGCACATGCGTCGCGCGCGTATTGGTGCGCTGGGTGAACAGCTCCATGCCCAGGTGCTCCGACGACCCGATGCCCGAACTGCCATACGACGCTCGATCGGGATTGGCGCGCAGCCAGGCGATCAATTCGGGCAGAGTGCTCGCCGGGACCGAGGGGTTCACCACCAGCAGGTTCGACGCGCTGATGGCGATGGTGACCGGCGTGAAGTCGCGCAGCGAATCATAGCCGATGCGCGGCATCATCAGCGGGTTGATGGTCAGGATGCCGCTGGCAGCCACGAACAGCGTCGCACCGTCCGGTGCCTGGCGTGCCACGTATTGTGCAGCCACCGCACCATTCGCCCCGGTGCGGTTTTCCACCACGAAGGGCTGCCCAAGCCGCGCCTGCAGTTGCTGCGCCAGCGTGCGCGCCAGGATGTCGGATGGGCCGCCGGGCACATAGGGCACGACGATGGTGGTGGGCCGCGACGGCCAGGCTTCCTGCGCGGAAGCGCGCGATGCGGCGGCGATGGCGGCGGTGGCGATCAGCAACGCGCGACGATGCATGAGGGTCTCTCCCGATATTCCGGCGGGAGGCTTTGCAATCGCCGTGCCTGTCAGGCCGCGCGCCGCCGCCGCAACAGCCCCGCCACCCCCGGGATCGACCAGGCCGCCGCCGCCAGCGTCAGCACGCACAGCCCCATGCTGATCGGTCGCGTGAAGAAGGGCGTCACATCGCCCCCGGACAGCACCAGCCCGCGCAGGAGGTTCTTGTCCAGCAGGTCGCCCAGCACGATGCCGAGCACCAGCGGCGCCATCGGGAAGCGCAATTCCCGCAGGATGAAGCCCACCAGCCCGGCGCCGAGCATGACCCAGATGTCGAAAAGGCGGGAGGTGATGGCGAAGGCACCCACCGTGCACAGCACGAAGACCACCGGCATCAGCCGCGCACGCGGGATCAGCAGGATCCACAGCAGCGGGCGCACCAGGATCAGCCCGTAGAACAGCTTCACCATGTCGGCCACCACCAGCATCGCGACGATCTGATAGATGAATTCCGGCGAGGTGATCGCGAGCATGGGCCCGGGATTCAGCCCGTGGATCATCATTGCCGCCATCAGCACCGCGGCGGGCGCGGAACCGGGCACCGCCAGCGTCAGCACCGGGATGATGGCGCCCGGCACGCAGGCGCTCTCGCCGGTCTCCGCGGCCATCAGCCCCTCGATGCTGCCGCGGCCGAATTTCTCGCGCTCCGCACTCGCGCGCTTGGCCGCGGCGTAGGAGGTCCAAGCGGCGATGTCCTCGCCCAACCCGGGCATGGCGCCGATGAAGGTGCCAAGCGCACCCGATCGCAGCACGGTCTTCCAGTACTTCGTGACGTCGCCGATGCGCGGGATGACGCTGTCGATCTTCGACGACACCGCCTTCACCGCCGGCCCGCGCATGGCCGACAGGACCTCCGCCACGCCGAACACGCCGACCAGCACCGGCAGCAACCCCAGCCCGCCGGCCAGATCGCCATTGCCATAAGCGAAGCGCGCATAGGCGTGGTTGGTCTCCTGCCCGATCGTCGCGACGAACAGGCCGAGAAAGCCCGCGATGTACCCCTTCAGCGGATCGCCGCCGGACAGCGACCCGGCGATGACGATGCCGAACATCGCCACCCAGAACATCTCGTAGGATCCGAACTGCAATGCGAATTCGCCGAAGGACGGCGCAAACAGCGCGAGGATCACCGTGCCGAACAGCGTGCCGACCCAGGACCCCGCGGTGGAGATCCCCATCGCACGCCCCGCCAGGCCCTGCCGCGCCAACGGAAAGCCATCGAGCGTGGAGGCCGCGCTCGCCGGCGTACCGGGAATGTTCAGCAGGATGGCGCTGCGCGACCCGCCATAGATCGCGCCCACATACACGCAGACCAGAACCAGCATCGCCACATTCGGCCCCATGCCGAAGGTCAGCGTGGTCAACAGCGCGACGCCCATGGTCGCGGTCAGCCCCGGCAGCGCGCCAATGACGATGCCGATCAGCACCGCCCATAGCGCATGCCAAACCGCGCCGCCGCCCAGCACGTGCGCGAAGCCGCCCAGCAGCATGTCGAAGGGGTTGGTCACGGCAGGCGCAGCAGGAACAGCTTTTCGAACACCATGGTCACCGCGACGCCGGTGCCCAGCCCGATCAGCGCGGCTTCGACCACGCGCCGCAGCCGGCGCTCCGGCCCCTGGTCCCATTCGAAGGCGGTGGTGAAGGCGAAGACGAATAGCGCCGAGGCCATCCAGAACGGCACGCGCCCGACCAGCACGCCGGCATACATCACGCCCAGCACCGCGGCCGTGAGCAGGCGCCGCCCGTCATCGGTGGCCTTGGCACGCGCCGCGCGCACCGCCCAGCCGCCGCGTCGCATGGCACGCAGGCCCAGCACGCCGGCCAGCAGCGACAGCATCGCGCCGTAGAAGCCCGGCACGATGCCCGGCGCCGTCAGCCCCGTGCCCGATTGCTCGACGAAGCGCGGCATGTTCCAGGCCTGCTGCACGATGGCGATGCCGAGCGCGAACAGCACCGCTGCCGTGACCAGGTCGGCGCGGGGCGAGGCCGGCGCCTTCTCCCCGTCGAAGGGGGACTCGGCCTCCTGCGCCGCCTCGCTCAAAGTCGCGCGATGCCCAGCGTCTCGGGACTGACCTGCGCCTTGCCGCCGTCGAAATACAGCCAGGCGGTCTGGCGCACCATCTTCCACGCCTCATCATGCGCGGCCTGGCCGGACAGCGGCGTGAACAGCGCCGCGCGGGAATTGGCGTAGTCCTTCAGGCGCTGCGAATTGGCGATGGTGTTCGTCCACAGCGTCGTCATGGTCTGCACCACATTGGCCGGCACGCCCTTGGGCGACCAGATGCCGAAGTAGTTGAGCGGCGCGGGGATGTTCGGCAGCCAGCGCCGCACGGACGGGATCTCGATCGCTGCCACATTGCCCTGCGCGGCGAGCGTGACCGGGTTCTCGGCCTGGACCGCGAGCGGCACCAGGCGCCGCGCGCGGATCATCTCGGCCGCTTCCACCAGCAGCACCGCACCCAGCTGCGTCTCGCCGGACACGGTCGCGATCATCGCGGGGTTGCCGCCATCATAGGTCGCGTGGCGGTACTGCAGCTGGGTGGCCGCGCGCAGCGCCTCCATCATGTTGTGCCCGGCCGAGGACACACCCGCGGTCGCGATGCCGATGCCCTGGCCGCGGGTCTTCAGCGCTTCCAGCGCGGCGCCGAAGTCACGGAAGCCGGATTGCGGGTTCGCCACCAGCACGTTCACATTGGCCACGGCGAAGAACAGGTTCCAATCCGCCAGCTGCGTATCCAGCAGGCCGAGCACCTTGTAGCAGCCCACATCCACCGCCGCGCCGGCGGCCCAGGTCAGGCCATCCTTCGGCGCCTCGAGCGCATTGCGCGTGCCGATCGAACCGGATGCCCCCGGCTGGTTCACCACCACCACGCGCTGGCCGAGCGGGGCTTCCAGCTCGGCCGCCACGATGCGTGCCATCTGGTCGGTAGACCCACCGGCGGCCCAGGGCACAATGAGGGTCACCGGACGCTCGGGGCGCCAGGCGGGCTGCGCGCGCAGCGCGGCGGGCACGGCGAGACCGGCGGCCGTGGCAGCGATCAGTTGCCTGCGAAGCATGTCCTGAACCCCTTCCCTTGTGCTGCGGCGCGGCATCGTGCCGGAGTAACCTTGTGGTTACCGCGATGGTGCGGCGGCGTTCGGCGCGCCGTCAAGGCGGTGCCACCAAGCCCGGCCACGACGTACCTTCGCGCGTCAGCCGAATTCCGGCCCGGCGACGGCGGCCAACAGCGTCGCGTCCCCTGGCGTCGCCGCACCCAGCGCCATGCGCGTGAAGGGCCGCTGCAGCGTGCCGCCATGCGTCGCGATCCAATCCGCGAGGCCGGCGCGCGCATCGGGCAGGTCGATCACCGCCGCTCCCGGCAATGCGGCGCGCGCGGCCGCGACCAGCGCGCACGCCGCGGCGCCGTCGCGCGCCACCACGGGACCGACCTGCGGCCCGCGGGCACCGTCGCGTGTCAGCACGAAGCCGGCCCCGCCTTCGAGTACGAAGGCCGGCGACCGCGCTGCGAAGTCGCGCAGCAGCGCCGCGCGCGGTGCACCGAAGGCGGCCGCATCCAGCGCCAGCACGGCCGGCCAATCGGCATCGCGCAGCAGGCGTGGGCCGGGTGCGAGGGGCAGCGCCGCCGGCAGCGACCAGCGCGCGAAACCCCACAGGTCCCGGAAGCCGAGCCTCGCGTAGACCTCGCGCCCCGCCGGCGTCGCGTCCAGCGCGGCGCAGCGCACACCGTCCAGGGCGCCCGTCGCCCACCGCATCAGCGCCGTGGCGTGGCCCTGGCGTCGCAGGTCGGGGCGCACCAGCACCATGGAAATCCAGGCCAGCGAGTCCCCGTAGCGGATCACCGCCGCGGTGGCGCCGAGCGCATCCCGCCCGTCATCCACCGTGCACCCCGCGCCCTCCTGCAGGAACAGCGCCCAGTCGCGCTCGACCTGGTTCCAGCCCACCAGGCGCGACAGCGCGGCAGCGCGAGGCAGGTCATCCGGTGTCAGCGTTCGCATGGCGCAATGCCACGCCGGGGGTTGCGCGCCGTCAAGCGCCCGGCGTGCGCCGTCGCGTCCCCCAAGCCCGCTTGACGCGCCGGCGCGCAACCCGCCCACTCGGCGGCATGGACCGTGCGATGCCCCGCCTCCTGCTGCTCGGCTGCGGTGCCTTCGGGCGCGTGCACGTCGCGGCGCTGCGCAGCCTGGGCGTGGCACCGACGGTGTTCGACCCCGACGTTGCCGCGGCCCGCGCCACCGGCTGCACGGTGGCCGATAGCATCGAGGCCGGCATCGCCGTCAGCGACGCCGTCATCATCGCCACGCCGGTGCCGACGCACGTGCCGCTCGCGACCGCCGTGCTGCGCGCGGGTCGCGACCTGTTCCTGGAAAAGCCCGCGACCGAGACCGCCGCCGAGTCCGCCGCACTGGCCGCGCTGGCCGAACGCGAAGGCCGCATCGCGCAGGTCGGCCTGTATTTCCGCTTCCATCCGAAGGCGCAGGCGCTGCGACGCATGGTCGCGGCGGGCGAGTTCGGCGCGCTGCATCACCTCGCAGCGCGCTTCTCCGGCGTGAAACGCGCGCGCGGCGATTCCGGCGCGCTGCTCAACGACGCAGTGCATTTCGCCGATCTGCTGCCCTGGATCGCCGGCGAAACCCCCGCGCGGGTCTTCGCGACACTGTCCGACCCGCTCGGCCGTGGGCGCGAGGACCTGGCGGTGATCCAGCTGATCTTCCCCTCCGGCCTCACGGCGCTGATCGAAGCGGGTTGCGTGCTGCCCGGCCGCTGGCCCGACGCCGTGGTGCCCGGGGCGGAGACCCGCAAGGAGGTTATCGTCGCCGGCCGCGCCGCACTGGCGGAAGTCGACTTCGCCGCCGAGACCTTCGCGCTGCGCCGCGGGTCCCACGAAGCCGCGCCGAACGGGGCTTGGCTGCCGCGCCACGCCACGCGCGAGGAATGCGCGATCCCCGCTGCCGACCCGGTGCAGGTGGTCGCCGCCGAACTCGCCGCCTTTCTCGAGGCGGTGCGCAGCCGCCGCGGACCCGAGGCCAACCTGCGCGATGGCGCGCTGGCCCCTGCGCGCATCCTGGACGCGGCGCGGCGTTCCGCGGCAGAAGCGCGCGTCGTGTCGCTCACGGAGATCGCCTGATGCGCATCAGCCTGTGCAACGAGGTCGTGCGCGACATGCCCTTCGCCGCGCAATGCGACCTGGCGGCCGCGCTCGGCTATGACGGGCTGGAAGTGGCCCCCTTCACGCTGGATGCGGAGGCGCCGCACCTGCTGCCCGCGTCGCGCCGCGCCGAGTTGCGGCGCGCGGCCAGTGACGCTGGCACGACCATCACCTCCCTGCATTGGCTGCTGGTCGCCCCTGCCGGCCTGTCCATCACGACGGCCGATTCCGCCACCCGCGCGCGCACGCTGGATGTGATGGAACGCCTGGTCGCGCTGGCAGCGGATCTCGGCGCAACGCTGCTGGTACATGGCTCTCCCGGCGCGCGCCGCGTCGCTGGCGAGGGCGATGCGGCGCGCGCGGACGACGCCATCGCCCGCGCCGGAGACTGGGCCGCGCAGCATCGCGTGACCTATTGCCTGGAACCGCTCGATGCCGGGCAAACCAACTGGTGCACCACGGTCGCGGAAGCCGCCGCCATCGTGAACCGCATCGGCAATCCCGCGCTGCGCACCATGCTCGACACCTGCTCCGCCGGGAACGGGGAGGCCGAGTCGGTCCCTGCGCTGCTCGACCACTGGATGCCCACCGGCCTGATCGCGCATATCCACCTGAACGACCGCAACAAGCGCGGCCCGGGCCAGGGCGCCGACCGCTTCGGCCCCGTCCTGCAAGCGCTGCGCGCCACGGGCTACGCCGGCTTCGCGGCGGTCGAACCCTTCGACTACATTCCCGACGGGCCGACCAGCGCCGCGCGCGCGATCGGCTACCTCCGCGCGCTGCAGGAACAACCCGCATGACCGCCCCCCGCTTCCGCCTGCTGGAGACGCAGCGCTTCGAATGGCCGTTCAAGCTGCGCATGCCCTTCCGCTTCGGCGTCATCACCGTCACCCACGGCCGCCAGGCAGTGATCCGCGCGCGGATTGCGCTGGAGGACGGCAGCGAACACTGGGGCGTGGCGGCCGAGACGCTCGCGGCCAAGTGGTTCGACAAGGATCCGCGCTGGTCCGATGCGCAGAACGAGCACCAGCTCCGCCGCGCGCTGGAACTGGCGGAACAGGCCACGCTGGCGGCCGGCGCGAACACCGCCTTCGGCCACTACGCCGATGCCTATGCCGCGCATGTCGCGGCCTGCGCGGTGGAATCGCTGAACCCGCTGGTCGCGTCCTATGGCCGCGCGCTGCTCGACCGCGCGATGCTCGATGCGCTGCTGAAGGCCAAGGGCGTATCCTTCGCGCAGGGCCTGCGCGCCAATATCGGCGGCATGACGCCGCACGGCGTGCTGCCCGACCTGCCAGGCTTCGATTTCGGCGCGATGCTCGGCTCGCTCACGCCCGCGCGGCGGATGCATGCGCGCCACACGGTCGGCCTGGTGGACCCGATTACGGCCGCCGACCAGGACAGCCGCGTCGATGACGGCCTGCCCGAGACGGTCGAGGAGGTTGCCGCCACTTATCGCCATACCTGGTGGAAGCTGAAGGTCGGCGGCAATGTCGCGGCCGATGTGGACCGGCTGTGCCGCATCGCCTCCGTGCTGGATCGCCTGCACGGCTACCAGGTCAGCCTCGATGGCAATGAACAGTACGAGGATGCCGCGGGCGTGCTCGCGCTGTGGCGCGCCATGCAGGCGGAACCGCGCCTGGCGCGGCTGAACGCGTCGATCGCCTTCATCGAGCAGCCGGTGAAGCGTGCCAAGGCGCTCGAGGGCCCAATGGCAGCGCTGGCGGCGGCGCGCCCGGTGATCGTGGACGAAAGCGACGGGCCTCTCGATGCCTTCGTGCAGGCGAAGGCGCTGGGCTACACGGGCATTTCATCGAAGGCGTGCAAGGGCGTTTGGCGGTCGTTGGTGAATCTTGCGCGCTGCCGCGCCTGGAACGCCGCCGAACCTGAACCGCGCTTCTTCATGAGTGCCGAGGACCTGACCACGCTGGCCGGTGTATGCGTGCAGCAGGACCTGGCGTTGGTCGCCGCGATGGGCATGGTGCATGTGGAGCGCAACGGCCATCACTTCGTGGATGGTTTCTCGGGCCAGTCCAGGGCCGATGCGGTGCGCTTCATGGAGGCGCATGCGGACCTCTATGCCGACACGCCGCGCGGCCCGCGCCTGTCGATCCGCGAGGGCGTGCTGGAGTTGGGTTCGGTAGTGGACGCCATCGGCCTCGGGTCTGCGCTGGATGTGAATGTCGCACCCATGCAGGCCATGCCGAAGGCAATGTGGCCCTAGCTCGCGGTCAGGGGCCGCAGCCCCCTGGTGGGGAGCCCGAGGGGCAAGGCCCTTCGGTCCCGCGCCGAGGAGCGATTCCCCTTGCCAAGGCCCGCGATAGCCCCTCCAACCACTCCCGTTTGTGCGCACCTCAGACCGATCAGATGATTCCATCTGATCGGGGCCTGCCCTAGGCCGGCATCGGAATGCTGCCCGCCAGCGGATCCAGCAGCCCCTCGATCTCCGCCGGTTCTTCCCATTCGAGGCGCACCGTCACCACCGTCACACGGTTGCGGAAGGCTGGCGGAATGCGCACGAAGTCCTTGCGCGTGGTCACCGGCGTGGCGCGCAGGCTGTCGGCTTCCGCCAGCAGGTCGCGCAGGTCCCCTTCGTCGAAGGGGTAGTGGTCGGCGTAGGATTGCTTGCCCGCGAGGAACACGCCCGCTTCCTGCAGCGTGCTGAAGAACTTGCGTGGGTTGGCGATGCCGCAGAAGGCGAAGACCGGCTGCCCGGCCAGCAGTTCCGCCTCCGGCCCCGGCCGCAGCCGCGCGCGCAGGACCGGCAGGCCGGGCGGCAACTGCGCCAGCGCATTGGTCTCGTCCGGCCCGATCAGCACCGCCGCTCGGCAGCGTGCGGCGGCGGCGTGGACCGGTTCGCGCAGCGGCCCCGCCGGGATAATGCGCCCGTTGCCGAAGCCGTAGGACCCGTCGACCACCAATAGTGACAGGTCCTTGGCCAGCGTCGGGTTCTGCAGCCCGTCATCCATCACGATGGTCTGCGCGCCGGCTGCGATCGCCGCCTGGGCGCCGGCGGCGCGGTCGGCCGCGACCCAGGTCGGGCGTTCGGCCGCCAGCAGCAGGGCTTCGTCGCCCACCGCGGTACTGTCATGGATGGCCGGGTCCACACGCGTCGCGTGCTTGATGCGCCCGCCATAGCCGCGCAGCAGGAAATGCGTGCCGATGCCGCGGTTGCTCAGGCGTCGCCCCAGGTCCAGCGCCAGGGTCGTCTTGCCCGCCCCGCCGGCGGTTGCGTTGCCGCAGCAGATGACCGGCACCGGGGCCTGCCAGCCGGCGCGCGCCATGCGTCGTGCCGTCGCGGCCGCATACAGGGCGGAGACCGGCGAAAGCAGCATGGGCGCAAGCCCCCCGCCGCTGCCGCCGCTCCAGAACTCCGGAGCGCGCATCAGGTACCGTTCACCCTTGTCCTTTCCCCCGACGCCCCGGATGTTTCCGGTGACGCCGCGCGCTGGCCGCCCGGTGCGGCCGTGACGTCGCCCGGGCCGGGCAGCAGCGGCGACAGCGCCTCCGCGATCCGGACCGGCAGCTCGGCCTGGTTGGCCGCAAACGCGGCGGCTGCGCGTGCCTGTGCGCCCCGCCCTTCAGGGTTGGTTAGCATGCCAGCCACGGCCTCGGCCAGCGCGGCCGCCGGGTCCGGTCCGGCGTCGATACGAAACAGCCCGCCGGCTGCCGCCATGCCGTCCAGGATGTCGGTGAAGTTCCAGGTGTGGGGCCCGACCAGCACCGGGCAGCCGAGGCGCGCCGGTTCCAGCGGATTCTGCCCGCCATGCGCCACCAGCGACCCGCCGACGAAGGCGAGCCGCGCCAGGCGGTACCACAGGCCGAGCTCACCCAGCGTATCGGCCACCAGCACCTGCGTGCCCGCATCCGGGTCCTGCCCCAGGCTGCGCCGCGCCAGATCGATCCCGCCGCCCAGGGCCGCGACTTCGGCCCCCCGGTCGGGATGTCGTGGCACGATGATGGTCAGCAGGTCGGGATGGTCGGCCACCAGGCGGCGATGCGCGGCGATGACCAACGCTTCCTCGCCCGGATGCGTGCTGGCGGCGACCCAGGCCGGCCGGTCGCCGACCAGCGCCGCCAGGCGCGCGAGGTCGGCCGGTTCGGCCGGCAGGGGGGCAGCGGCGAATTTCAGGTTGCCGGGGCTGGTCGCGCCGGTGGCGCCCAGGGCGCGGAGGCGGGCCGCGTCGCCCTCGGATTGCGCCAGCACCAGCGTGAAGGCCGAGAGCACCTGCCGCGCCAGCCCCGGCGCGCGGGCCCAGCGCCGGGCCGCGCGAACCGACATGCGCGCATTGACCAGCGCCATCGGTATGCGGCGGGCATGGGTAGCGGCGATCAGGTTCGGCCAGAGCTCCGATTCCACGAAGACCGCCGTATCCGGCCGCCAAGCGTCAAGGAAGCGGGCCACCCAGCGCGGCACGTCCAGCGGCACGAAGCGATGCGCCACGCGCGCGGCCAGTGCCGGCGGCAGGCGCTCCGCGAACAGCGTGGCCGAGGTGACGGTGCCTGTGGTGACCAGGACATGCAGCGCCGGGTCGCGCGCCGCCAGCGCCCCGATCAACGGCAGGACCGACATGGTCTCGCCCACGCTCGCCGCGTGCAGCCACACCAGGCGTCCCGGCGGGCGCGCCGCGCCGTGCCCGTAGCGTTCCGGCAGACGTGCCGTGACTTCCTTGCCGCGACGTGCGCGCCTCCATAGGTGCACCCGCAACGCCGGCGCCACCGCCGCCGCCGCGCCCCACCACAGCGCGGCCGCCCAGGCCCCACGCCAGGTTCCAGACAAAGGAGGGGGTTCGGGGGAGTTCCCTCCCCCGACCTTGCTGCCTGGCTGCCTCACGCGCCCACCATCGCATCCGCCCGCGCGCAGGCCGCGTCGAGCGCCGCGGCAATGGCCGGGATGGCGGCGGCGGCATCGTCGCGCGCCACCGCCACCGGCGCCCCCATCACCGCCACGCCGCGCCCGAAGGGCAGGGGGAAGCGCATCCGGTCCCACGACCGCGCGAGCCGCATGCGCGAGGAAGCGACCGCGCAGGGCAGCACCGGTACGCCGGCGAGTGCCGCCAGTTGCGCAACGCCGGGCGCCGCACTGCGTGCCGGTCCGCGCGGCCCATCGGGCGTGATCACCGCGACCCCGCCGCCGGCCAGGATCCGCGCCAGCGCCCGCAGCCCCGTCGCGCCGCCCTTGGAGGATGAGGCATGCACCACGTCGATACCGAAGGGACGCACCGCCGCCGCAATGAGCCGCCCGTCGCGGTGGCGCGAGATCAGCACCTGCGCCCTCCGCCCGCCCTGCTGCGGAACACGCCGCGCCAGCAGCCTCCACCCCAGCGCCG
This sequence comes from Roseomonas fluvialis, assembly GCF_022846615.1. Lineage (NCBI taxonomy): Bacteria > Pseudomonadati > Pseudomonadota > Alphaproteobacteria > Acetobacterales > Roseomonadaceae > Roseomonas > Roseomonas fluvialis. The sequence goes on along the minus strand of NZ_AP025637.1, from coordinate 5,414,524 downwards.
CCAGCGGCAGGCGTTCGTGCCAGAAGGCCAGGATCATCGGCCGATCCGCGCAGGCGCGGGCGTGCTCCTCGCCGACCAGCGTCCAGCGCGTGGTGGCCCAGACCAGCCGCAGGTACAGCGCGACGAGCCACGCCAGGGCGCCCTGCGTGGCGGGGTGGCGGATCAGGCGCTTCGCCATCGGGGCCTGTGGCACGGAACGGTCACGGTCGGGCCGTAGCACGCCGAGCGGCACCGGCGAAGCGCCACCCCCCGTAGCAGTGGTTTCGCGATGCACCATCGTCGTGGCAGGATGCGTCAGTATCGATGCGGAGATGGTGCGTGATGGCGTGGGTCCGGGGTGCCGAGGGTTCGGCCGCGCGGCGGATTCGGACGGCGCTGCTGGTGGGCGTGCTGCCCGTGCTTGTGGCCGTGGCGTGCAAGGATTCGGCCCCGACGCAGCAGCCCGCGGGCGCCCCGCCGGCGGTGGTGGTGGCGCGCGTCGAACGTGTCTCGATCAGTCCGGGCGCGGAATTCATCGGCCGGGTCGAGGCGATCGACAAGCAGGAGGTGCGCGCCCGCGTCACCGGCTTCCTCTATGCCCGGCATTTCGAGGAAGGCGCCCAGGTCAAGGCGAACGACCTGCTGTTTACCATCGAGCAGGCGCCCTTCGCCGCCGAGGTGGCGCTGCGCCAGGCCGCCGTGGAACGCGCCGAGGCCGAACTGCGCAACGCCACCCTGCAGGTCGAGCGTGGCCAGGAACTGCTGCGCACCAACGCCATCCCGCAATCCACAGTGGATGACCGCATCACGGTGCAGGCGGCATCCCAGGCGGCGCTGAATTCGGCCAAGGCCCAGCTGGAACAGGCGCAGATCCAGTACGGCTACACCACGATCCGTGCCGCCTTCGATGGCCGCGCGGGGCGGTCGCCGCTCAGCCCCGGCAACGTGGTCGGGCCGGACAGCGGCATCCTGGTGCAGGTCGTGCGCGACGACCCGATCCGCGTGACCTTTCCGGTGACGCAGCGCGAATTGCTGCGCTTCCGCCGCGCCGAGGGCCAGTCCGGCACGGATGGCGTGCAGGTGCTCGTGCGCCTGCCTGATGCCACGCTGCTGCCGACCGCGGGGCGGATCGACTTCATCGACGTCTCGGCCAACCGTTCGACCGACAGCGTGCAGGTGGTGGCCCAGGTGCCCAACGCCCAGCACCTGCTGACCGACGGCCAGGCGGTGGCGGTGGTGGTGCGCGCGACGCAGCCGCAGCAGGCCATCGTGATCCCGCAATCGGCCCTGCAGATCGACCAGCAAGGCCCCTTCGTTCTGGTGGTGGGGAACCAGAACAGGGTCGAGGTGAAGCGCGTGCGCACCACCACCGGCCCGGACGGCCAGACCGTGGTGACCGAGGGGCTCGAGCCCGGCCAGCTCATCATCATCGAGGGTTCGCAGCGCGCCCGCCCCGGCCAGCCCGTGACACCCCGCCAGCAGGAGGCGCCACCCGCCGGCGCGGTGCCCGCGAACGCGCCGGGCGGCTGAACCGATGATCAGCAAGGTCTTCGTCGACCGCCCGCGGCTCGCGGTCGTGATCGCCATCGTCATGACCATCGCGGGCATCGTCTCGCTGATGCAGATCCCGGTCGCGCAGTTCCCCGACATCGTCCCCCCGCAGGTGACGGTGACGGCGAACTACCCCGGCGCCGCGGCCGAGGTGGTGGAGGCGACGGTCGCGCAGCCGATCGAAAGCCAGGTCAATGGCGTGGACAACATGATCTACATGCGGTCCACCAGCGGCAATGATGGGTCCTATACGCTGACGGTGTCCTTCGCGGTGGGCACCGACCCCGACCAGAACACCACCAACGTGAACAACCGGGTGCAGCTGGCGCTGGCGCAGCTGCCGGACCAGGTGCAGCGGCAGGGGCTGTCGGTCCGCAAGAAATCCTCGGCGCTGCTGCAGGTCATCACGCTGCGGTCCACCACCGGCACGCAGGACACGCTGTTCCTGTCGAACTACGCCACCATCAACATCCTCGATGTGCTCAAGCGCGTGAACGGCGTGGGCGACGTCATCATGTTCGGCGCGCGCGACTATTCCATGCGCATCTGGTTCGAGACCGATCGGCTGACCGCGCTGAACCTGACGCCGAACGACATCGTCAACGCCATCCAGGCGCAGAACCAGGTCGCACCGCTCGGGCGCATCGGCGCGCAGCCGGCCAGTAACGACACGTCCTACCAGCTCAACATCCGCACCACCGGGCGGCTCGAGAGCACCGACCAGTTCGGCAACATCGTGATCCGCGCCAACCCCGACGGCTCGGTGCTGCGCGTGCGCGACGTGGCGCGTATCGAACTGGGCGCCTGGAGTCAGGACCAGAGCACCCGCGTCAACGGCCAGGACGCGATCGGCATCCAGATCTACCTCGCCCCCGGTGCGAATGCCGTGGGCACGGCGGATGCGGTGGCGCGGGCGATGAACCAGCTCGCCACCCGATTCCCGGATGGCGTGGCCTATGCGGTGAACTACGACACCACTGGCTTCGTGAAGCTGACCATCCACGAGGTGATCAAGACCCTGGTCGAGGCCTTCGTGCTGGTGGTCATCGTGGTCTTCCTGTTCCTGGGGTCGATCCGCGCAACACTGATCCCGCTGGTCGCGGTGCCGGTCAGCCTGATCGCGACCTTCGTCGTGCTGAACGCCATGGGCTATTCCGCGAACACCGTCTCGCTTCTGGCCATGGTGCTGGCGATCGGCATCGTGGTGGACGACGCCATCGTGGTGGTCGAGGCCGTCGAGGCCAAGATGGAGGAGAACCACGCGCTGTCGGTGGCCGACGCCACCAAGGCGGCGATGGAGGGCATCACCGCGCCGATCATCGCCATCACGCTGGTGCTGCTGTCGGTCTTCGTCCCGCTCGCCTTCATCCCGGGCATCTCGGGCGAGCTGTTCCGGCAATTCGCGGTGACCGTGTCGGTCGGGATGTTCTTCTCGGCGATCAACGCGCTGACCCTGTCGCCGGCGCTCTGCGCGGTGCTGCTGTCGTCCCACCACGGGCCGAAGAAGGGCATCATGGGCCGCGTCTCGCGCGGCATCGACTGGGTGCGCGACGGCTACGCCGCCATCGTCGGCAAGCTGGTCCGCCGCGCCTTCATCTCGATCATCCTGCTCGCGGTGTTCATGGCGGGCATCATCGGCGTGGGCAGCCGCACCCCCACCGGCTTCCTGCCGCAGGAAGACCAGGGCGCCTTCTTCGTCGAGATCCGCATGCCCGAAGGGGCCAGCCTGAACCGCACGCAGGACATCTCGCGCCAGGTGGAAGCGGTGGCGCGCGGCCTGCACGGCGTGCAGGACGTCATCACCATCGCCGGCTATTCCATGCTGAACGGCCTGGCACAATCCAACAGCGCCTTCCTCATCATCACGCTGAAGCCCTTCGACGAACGCACCACGCCGGCGCTGGGCGTCAACGGCATCATCGGCGCGATCGCGCAGGGCACCAACGAGATCGCGGCGCAGATCATCCCGTTCAACCTGCCGCCCATCATCGGCCTGGGCACCGCCGGCGGCTTCGAATTCCAATTGCAGAACCTGGAAGGCCGCCCGGTTGGTGAAATGGCGGCGGTGATGCGCGCGCTGGTGCTGGCGGCCAACCAGGACCCGGCGCTGACGCGGGTCTTCTCGACCTATTCGGCGAACAACCCCTCGGTGTTCCTCGAGATCGACCGTGACCGGGCGCAGGTGCTGGGCCTGTCGCTGAACGACGTCTTCTCGGCGGTCTCGGCCGCCATGGGCGGCGCCTATGTGAACGACTTCAACCTGTTCGGCCGCACCTGGAAGGTCAGCCTGCAGGCCGAGCAGGCCGACCGCATGGGCGTCCCGGACATCTACCGCGTGAACCTGCGCAACCGCGACGGGGACATGATTCCGCTGCGCGCCCTGGCCGAGGCGCGCATCGAATTCGGCCCGTCCTCCATCATCCGCTACAACAACGTCCGCAGCCTGACCATCAACGGCGAATCGGCCCCGGGGCGGTCCTCGGGCGACGGCCTCGCGGCCATGGAGCGCGTCGCGCAGGCGACGCTGCCGGCCGGCTATTCCTACGAATGGACCGGCACCGCATTCCAGGAGAAGGCGGCTTCGGGCCAGACCGGCACCATCCTGGCGCTCGCCGTGCTGTTCGCCTTCCTGTTTCTGGTCGGGCTGTACGAATCCTGGACCATCCCGGTGCCTGTGCTGCTGTCGGTCTCGGTGGGCGTGCTCGGCGCCATGGCGGCGATCGGACCGGCAGGGCTCTCGCTCGACCTCTATGCCCAGGTCGGCATCGTCGTGCTGATCGCGCTCGCGGCGAAGAACGGCATCCTCATCATCGAATTCGCCAAGGACCAGCGCGAAAACAAGGGCGTGCCGATCACCGAGGCCGCCACCCTCGGCGCCAAGCTGCGCTTCCGCGCGGTGATGATGACGTCCTTCGCCTTCATCCTTGGCCTCTATCCGCTGGTGGTGGCCGAGGGTGCGTCGGAGATCAGCCGCCGCGCCGTGGGCACGCCGGTCTTCTGGGGCATGTTGGCGGCGTCCTCGATCGGCATCTTCATGATCCCGATGCTGTATGTGGTGTTCCAGACCCTGCGCGAGCGCATCAAGGGCATGTTGTTCCGGCCCAAACCCGCCACCGAGCCCCCCCACGCTTGACCCGGACCCCGCGGCACCCGATTTCTGTCCCAACCGCGGGGACCTTCCGTCCCCGCCCCTGATGGAGACCCCCCATGGGTGACATGACCAAGCCCGTCTCCGACGACACCTTCAAGCAGGACGTCCTGGAGGCCTCGGGCCCGGTGCTGGTGGATTTCTGGGCCGAATGGTGCGGGCCCTGCCGCATGGTGGCCCCCATGCTCGACGAGATCGCGGCCGAATATGCCGGCAAGTTGACCATCGCGAAGGTCAACATCGACGACAACCCGATGACGCCGAACGAATACGCGGTGCGCGGGATACCGACCCTGATCCTGTTCAAGGACGGCAAGCCGGTCGAGACCAAGGTCGGCGCCATGCCGAAGGGCGCGCTGAAGGCTTGGATCTCGGGGGCGATCGGGGAGTAACGGGAAGGTCGGGGGAGGGAACTCCCCCGAACCCCCTCCTTTTTCTGTCAGCTGGCGACTGACGGCACAAGCGGCACCAGCGCCGAACGGAACTGGGCGGCGCAGGCATCCCACGACCAGGCTTCGGCATGCGCGCGGCAGGCGGCGCGGTCTGCCGTCAGCGCGCGCAGGCAGGCCGCGCGCAGGTCCTTGTCCAGCGCACCGACGCGCGGGTCGGCCACCACGTCCATCGGCCCCGTCACCGGAAATGCCGCGACCGGCGTGCCCGACGCCAAGGCCTCCAGCAGCACCAGCCCGAATGTGTCGGTGCGCGACGGGAACACGAACACATCGGCCCCGGCATAGGACCGCGCCAACGCGCCGTTGTCGCGATAGCCGGTGAAGTGCACGTCCGGGAACCGCGCCATCAGCCCCGCGCGCGCCGGCCCATCCCCCACCACGACTTTCGTGCCCGGCAGGTCGAGCGACAGGAAGGCCTCGATCCCTTTCTCCACCGCCATCCGCCCGGCATAGAGGAACACGGGCCGGGCCAGCCCCTCCCACGCATCGCGCGGCTCGGGTCGGAACCGCGCCAAGTCCACCCCGCGCGTCCAGGCCCGCACCTTGGTGAAGTCCCGCGCAACGAGCTCCTCCCGCAGTGACCGCGTTGCCGCGAAGGTCCCCGCGCCCGCATTATGGAAGCGCCGCATCACCGCCCAGGACCACGCAACCGGCACGCGCGTGCGCGCATGCAGGTAGTCCGGGAAGCGCGTATGGAAGGCGGTGGTGAAGGGCCAGCCGCGCTTCACGCACAACGCGCGCATCGCCCAGCCCAGCGGCCCTTCCGTCGCGATGTGCACCACGTCGGGCGCGAAGGCATCGACCAGCTTGCGGAGCCGGCGCCCCGGCGCGATCGCCAGCCTGATCTCGGCATAGCCAGGCATCGGGATGTTCAGGAAGCGGTCGGGACCGATCACCTCCACCGTGTCGCCACCGGCGCGCAGGTGGTCCACCACGATCGACATGGTGCGCACCACGCCATTCACCTGCGGGAACCAGGCATCCGAGACGATCAGGATGCGCAGCGGCGACACGCGCGTGCCGATGCTGTCCATCGCGACAGGCGCATCATCCATGGCGGGTCAGGACACCGGCACGGGCGCGGCCGCGCGCTTGGGTGCGCGCGCGTAGGACAGGCGATTCTCCTGCACCCAGTCCACCAGTTCGAACCGCCCGTCCGCGTGTTCGACCAGCGCGGTGCAGGATTCCACCCAGTCGCCATCGTTCATGTAGAGCACGCCCTGCACGGTGCGCATCTCGGCATGGTGGATATGGCCGCAGATCACGCCGTCCATGCCGCGCCGCTTCGCTTCGTTGGCCAGCGCGGTCTCGAAGCGGTCGATCGCCTTGACCGCCTCCTTCACCTGGCGCTTCAGCCATTGCGACAGCGACCAGTAGGGATATCCCAGGCGCCGCCGCGCCGCGTTGAACCAGCGGTTCAGGAACAGCGCCCAGTCGTAGGCCCAGTCGCCCAGATGCGCGATCACCTTGGCGTAGCGGATGACGCCGTCGAACTCGTCGCCATGGATCACCAGGAAGTGGCGCCCGTCGGCGGCGACGTGCTCCGCCTCGCGCAGCAGCTTCACGCCGGCGAATTCGAAGCCGAGCCAGTCGCGCAGCATCTCGTCATGGTTGCCGGGGATGTAGACCACCTCGGTGCCGTGGCGCGCCATGCGCAGGATCAGGCGGATCGCCTCGTCATGGTCGGCATCCCAGTACCAGGATCGGCGCAGCCGCCAGCCATCGACGATGTCGCCCACCAGGTACAGCCGGTCGCACTCCACCCGCTTCAGAAAATCCACCAGGAAGTCGCAGCGCGATCCCTTGGTGCCGAGATGCACGTCCGACAGGAAGATGCTGCGATAGCGGCGGCGCGCAGTGGTCTCGTGCATCCGAACATCGCTCCCGGACGGCGCCGTTGCGCGCGGGGCTCCGCGCGACTCCGGCGGCGTGCTGCAGATGCGCGGGGCGATACCGCGCGGCCGCCCGCCCGCGTGTGAATCCTGCATGAAGCATGCGGCGCAAGCGCCTGCCGCGCCGGTATGTCATCATCGCGCAACGCCGCCGTCGCCGAATCGCCACCGTCGCGCTGCCAGAAGCCCTGCCGATGCCACCGCGCATGCTCATCGTCTTCAATCCCGCCGCCGGGGCGCGCCGCCGCCGCCGGCTGCTGGCCGCGCTCGACCTGCTGCGCGGCCTGGCGTTGCGGCCCGAGGTCGCGGAGACCACGCATCGCGGCCATGCCGTCGGCCTCGCGCGCGCAGCGGCGCAGGACGGTGTCGGCGTCGTGGTCGCCGCCGGCGGGGATGGAACCATCGCCGAGGTCGCAGCCGGGCTGTCGGGATCGGACAGCGCGCTCGGCGTGCTGCCGCTTGGCACGGCCAATGTTCTGGCGCTTGAGCTCGGCCTGCCGCGCAGCCCGGCCGGCGCGGCGGCGGTGCTGGCCATGGGCCGCACCGCGCTGCTGCATCCGGGCCTGGCGCACCATGCCGACGGGCGGGAACTGCTGTTCGTGCAGATGCTGGGCGCGGGCTTCGACGCCGCCGTGGTGCACCGTCTCGCGCCGGGGCTGAAGCGTGCCATCGGCAAGGGCGCCTATGTCTGGCAGACCCTGCGCGAGATGCCGCGCTACCCCTTCGCGCCGATCCGCTGCGTGATCGACGGGCGGGACGCGCACGCCGCCAGCGTCATCGTCACCAAGGGCCGGCTCTATGCCGGTCGCTTCCTGCTCGCGCCCGGCGCCGACCCACGCGCGGAGGGCTTCCACGTCGTGCTGTTCCGCGATTCCGGCGCGCTGGCCGCGCTGCGCTACGGCGCGGCCCTGCCGCTCGGCCTGCTGTCGCGGCTGCGCAGCGTCGAAATTCGCCGCGCGACGCAGATACGGTTCGACGGCACGGGCATCCCCGCGCAGGCGGATGGCGATGCGGCGGGCTGCCTGCCGGTCACGATCGGGCCCGCGCCGAAGCCGATGCGTATCGTCGTGCCCTGAGCCGCCCCTATGCCGCGCGGCGCCGCCATGCTCGATTGCGGCACCCTTCCAGCCTCCGGGATGTCCATCGCATGACCATCGGATTCCGCATCGCCCCCGTGACGCAGCGCGTCGCCCCCGACCTGTGCGCCCGCGCGCTGAAGCTGCCAGCGGCCAATATCGGCGACGTGATGAACCGCATCCAGACGATGCGCGGTGGGATGCGCCCGTTCGGCGGCCGCAAGGTCATCGCGGGGCCGGCCTTCACCGTGAAGGCGCGTTCGGGCGACAACCTGCTGCTGCACCGCGCCTGCGACATGGCCGAACCGGGCGACATCATCGTGGGCGACGGCGCGGGTGATCTGTCCATCGCGCTGATGGGCGAACTCATGATCGGCCACGCGCAGAAACGCGGCGTGCAGGGCATCGTGCTGGATGGCGCGGTGCGCGATGTCGATGCGCTGGCCGCCATGGATATCGGCGTCTGGGCCTGTGGCGCAACACCGTCTGGCCCCTACAAGGACGGCCCCGGCGAGATCGGCCACCCGATCGCCTGCGGCGGCCAGGTGGTGATGCCGGGCGACCTGATCGTTGCCGATGCCGACGGCGTGGTGGTGGTCCCGCGCGCGCATGCCGCCGAGGTCATCGCCGCCGCCGAGGCGCACAACGCCAAGGAACAGCGCGCCCAGGCCGCGATCGATGCCGGCACATACGACCGCGCCTGGGTGCTGGAAGCGCTCCGCGCCAAGGGCTGCGAGGGCGCCTGATGCGGCGCGCCCGGCGCGTGCTCGCCTGGATTGGTGCCGGGCTTCTTCTGCTGGTGATCGGTGCGGCCATGTGGCTCTACACACCCGACGAGGACCCCGCCGTGCTGCGGGCGGCGCATGCCGGCCCGCCCTCGGACTTCGTCGATGTCGCCGGGCTGCGGCTGCACATCCGCGACACCGGACCGCGCGACGGCCCCGCGGTGCTGATGCTGCACGGCTTCGGGTCCAGCCTGCACACCTGGGACGGCTGGGCAGCGCTGCTGTCCGACCGCTTCCGCGTGCTGCGCATCGACCTGCCCGGCTTCGCGCTGACCGGCCCGGACCCGACCGGCGACTATTCCGATGCGCGCGCATCCGTGGTGCTGGCGGCGCTGCTGGACCGGCTCGGCATCGCGCAGGCCGATGTGGTGGGCAATTCCATGGGCGGGCGGATCGCGTGGAAATTCGCGCTGGCCGAACCCGCGCGTGTGCGGCGCCTGGTGCTGGTGGCCCCGGACGGCTTCGCCAGCCCTGGCCGCCCCTATGGTGCGCCGGAGCCGGTGCCGGCGGTGGTGCATCTGCTGCCCTGGATGATGCCGCGCAGCATGGTGCGCGCGACACTCGCCCCTGCCTATGCCGATGCGACCCGCATGACGGACGCCGATGTGGACCGCGCCCATGCCCTGCTGCGCGCGCCCGGCGTGCGCCCGGCCATCCTCGCGCGCATGTCCCAGCATGTGCTCGAGGACCCGCGCCCCCTGCTGCCCCGCCTGACGCAGCCAGTGCTGCTGCTGTGGGGCGAACAGGACCGGCTGATCCCGGCAAGCCACGGCCAGGACTGGCTGGCGGTGCTGTCGCGCGCGGAGCTTGTGGTGCTGCCCGGCCTCGGCCACGTGCCGCAGGAGGAAGCGCCCGAGGTCTCGCTCAGGCCGGTGCGGGCGTTCCTGGAACGCTGAGCGGCGCATCGTCGCGAAACCGGCCGACGCCGCTTCGCGTGGGTGGCGGCCCGACCGAGCCTGCGCGCATGACCGCCCGGTCCCGGCTGCGTGGCCGCGCCCGGGACCACGCGCATCGTCGGCGCCGCAACCGAAAAGGGCCCCCCGCTGCAGCGGGAGGCCCCTGTCTCGTCACGCCCTGCGCCGAAGCGTCAGGCTGCGGCGGTCTGCTGGATCGCCGAGAGCATCCAGCGCCCGCCCGGACCTTTGCGCACGAAGGTCCAGACCTCGGTCGCTTCGGTGCGCTGCGTCGTGCTGCCCTCGACCACCTTGTTGGTGGCGTTGTCGAAGGTCGCGTCCAACAGCGAGAACCGCATCGCCACGGTGGCGTAGTCCTCGCCATCCTCGTGCCAGGCCTCGGCCAGGTCGCCCTGCTCGAGGCGCACGTCGCGCGTCTCGTTGCGCCAGTTGCGCGCCTCGAGGTCGCGCATGTCCTGCGCGAAGTAGGACACCATCTCGGGCGTCGCCACGGCGCGCAGGGCCGTAAGATCGCGCTTCGACCAGGCGGCGTTCACCTCGACCAGCGTGCGCTCGAAGCCCTGGTAGTCCTCGGGGCCGATCGCGACCGGCGCGGCGGCCGGCGCGGCCTTCATGCCGCCCGCGCCGCCGAACTGCTTCGGCTCCGGCTGGCCCTGGAAGGCATAGCCCTGCGGCCCGCCGGCCATCGCCGGCTGCTGCCGGCGGCCACGCACGAGACGCACCACCAGGAAGATCAGCCCGCCGATCAGCGCGACCTGCAGCAGCATGCCCAGGATGGCGCCGAAGCCGGCACCGCCGCCGAACAGTCCGAAGCCGAGCAGGCCGCCGATCAGACCGCCCATCAGCAGCGCGCCGCCGAAGGACCCGAAGAAGCCGCGGTTGGGCGCGGCGGCGCCGGCCATGCCGGGGCGCGTCGCGGCCGCGGTGGTGGCCGGCGTGCCCGGCTGCGTTGCCGTGCGGTCCATGCGCTGGGCGGCGCCCGGCGCGGTCTGGGTGGGCGGCGGCGCGGAATAGGTGCGGCTGCCGCGGCTGCCCGAGGAACCGCCGCCGCCTGGCCGCGCCTCGGCCAGCACGGGCGTCAGGACCAGGGCCAGGGCGGCCATCGCGGTCAGCAGGAAAGCGGGTCGGCGCATCTCGGGTCACGTCTCCAGCGGGTTTTGTTCCAGGCAATATAAGATGAACTGGGCGTCATTTCGATGGGGTGAATCGCACAAACCCTTCCTTCATCCGCCGCCGCCATCCTGCGGCCTGCGCGCGGGCTGCCCGCCGCGCCCTCGCAGGATGCAGGGATGCGATCGCTGGTCTTCTCCACCGCCGATGCCGCGGCCGGGCCGCAGGCGCCTGCCGCGCTGCACGGTGCCCCGCCGGGCCCGGGCATCGAGGCCATCCGCCGTGCCCTGCGCGGCCCGCCCGGCCGGGTCGCGCTGCGCCTGCCAGCACCGCGCAACGACGCCGCGCGCCGCGTGGCGCTCGCCGTGCTCGAGGATGCCGGCCGCCCGCGCGGCGGGACTTTGCTCGAAACCGCCACCGGCGACCTGCTGCTGACCGAGGCCGACGGCCCCGACGCCGCCCGCGCCGAGGCCGCGCTGCTACGCCTGTTCGGCACCGCGCCCGAACGGCTCGACCTGCCCGGCGCCGTGCCGGTGCTGCTCGACCTGCCCGCGCCGGTGCCCGCCGCGCCGCGCCCGCCCGCCGCCCCACCGCCCGCCGGGATCGAGGCGCGCGCCAATGCCGCCCCGCTGCCCGCCCTGCTCCGGCGCGAGGGCATCCTGCATATCGCCACCGGCCATCCGCGCCGCCTCGCCTTGCTGCGCCTGCGCCTGCCCGCGGCGGCGCTGGCCCGCCATCTCGGCCCCGCCGCCGAGGATCGCGACCTGCTGCACCATGCCCTGGACCGCCTGCGGGCACGCCTGCCCGGCCTATTGGCCGAGCCTTCGGGGCGCGAGGCGCTGCTCGGCTTGGCCGCGCCGGTGCCGCTGCTGCTCGACCTGCCCGCCGCGCTGCTGCCCGACCCGGCGCCCATCGAGGGCGACCCGCCCGGCGCCCCAGCATTGATCGCAACCCTGTCGCTGCCCGAGGCCCTCACCCCGGGCCTCGCGGCGCGGCGCGCGGCGCTGCACCACGCCGGCTGGGGCCTCGCCACACGCGGGATCGATGCCGCCGCGCTGGCCCTGCTTTCGCCCGAGGCCCTGGCCACCGACCTGCTGCTACTGTCCTGGTCGCCAGCCCTGGCCGGGCGGGCCGCCAGCGCCGCGCTACGCCGCATCGACCCCGCCCGCCTGGTGCTGGAGGGCGTGGAGGGCCAGGACGCGCTGGAATGGGGCCTGTCGATCGGCGTCGCGCGTTTCGCCGGTCCCTGGATCGATGCCGTGATGGCGGCCACCCGCATGGCCGGCTGCGCCCAGGGCGGGGGGTGCACGCGCGCCGCCTGCGCCACGCGCGGCACCGCCGCCACGCCCGAGGGTCGCGCCGGCTGCGCCAACCCCGCGCTGCTCGGTGCGATGGTGCCGGCATGATGCTCGCGGACCTGCCGGTGATCGGCGCGCTCGGCGCCCCGCCCGGCGCGGCGGGCGCGGTCAGCCTGGCCGCCCTGGTGCGCGAGACCGTCGCCGCCGGCGTCGAGCGCCGCGTGCTCGTGTTCCGCCCCGCGCGGCTATCGCCGCAGCACCGGCGCCCGGCGCGCCTGGCGATGCTGCGCGAGGCCTGGGACGGGCTGCGCCGCACCTCGCGCACCCGCGTCTTCGACCTGCCGCGGGCCGGCCTGGCCGCGGTGGAGGGCGCGCCCGGCCATCACCTGGCCTCGGCGCACGAGGTCCTCGCCGGCATGCTGGACCCGCAGGAGGCAGCCGCCGCAATCGAGCTGCTTCGCTTGCCCGACCAGGCGGCGGCGGTGCTGGCGGCGGTCGAGGAGGCGCTCGGCCTCGATGCCGCCATGCGCGCGGCGCCGGCCCCGGCCAGCGGCCGCGCCCCCGATGGCGCCACGATCGGGCAGGCGGAGCGCGCGCTGCTCTCGGCCGACCTCACCTCGTTTGTCCGGCGGCGCAAGGTCTGCCGCCTGGTGCCCGGCGGCGGCGCGCCCGATCCGGTCTGGGAGGACCGGCGCGTCGCACTCGAGGATGTCTGCGCGGCGCTGCTGCCCGGCTGCGACACAGCGCGCGCGCCCTGGCTGGCGCGGCGATTCCGCCGCAGCATCGATGCACGGCTGCTGGCCGGGCTGACCCATGCCGAGGAATTGCGCGGCCTTGGCCCGCTGTCGCTCACGCTGGGCGTGGATGCGGTGACCTCGCCGGAATTCCTGCGGCTGGATGCGATGTGGCCGGCGGCGCTGCGCGGCGCGCTGACCGTCGCGATCGCCGCCGAGGAGATCGCCGCCGATCCCGCCGGCTTCGCCTTCGCGCGGGAGGTGCTGCTGCTGCGCGGCCACCGCCCCATGCTGGACGTGGCAGTGCCCGGTGCGGTGCTGGCCCTGCCGCCGGCCCGCGCCGGCACCGCCCTGCTGCGGCTGCGCTGGTCGGATGCGCTGCCGGCGCTCGGCTCACCGGGTGCAGAGGCCCTGCGCGCCGCCCTGCCTGCCGCGCCCGAATCGGTGGTGCTGGCCGGCGTGGATCGCCCGGCCGCCATCGCCTGGGGCTGGGAGATGGGGATCACGCTGTTCCAGGGCCGCCTGATCGAAAGCCGCCGACCAGGCGCGTGACGCGCGCAGTCGCGCCGCACGGCGCCCGAGGGCCATCAAGATGGATCGCATCGAGATCCGGGCGCGCAAGGCAGGCCGGCGCGTTACGCCGAAGGCGTGCCTCCGGCACGACGCGCCTGAGGGTCCAGGCAGAGGGGATCGCGCAGCGATCCGGGAGCGCACAGCGCGACCGCGCCCCACCCATCATCGGCGCCCAGGGCACCGGTGCACGGCGCGAAAGCCAAGCCGGCGCATGCCGGCGCCCGGCGCCCGGCGCCCGGCGCCTGAGGGCCCCGAAAATCAGTGATGTTTCCAGGGCACCAGGGCCGGCGCGGGCTCGGTCGGGTCCACCCGCAGGATCTGGCCGTTCGCCACGCTCAGTCCCGTCAGCGCCATCACGAAGCCCCAATGCGTGACGACCAGCGTATGCGCCCAGTCGTCCAGCGCCGCCATCTCGGCGCGGAACAGCGCGGCGCGGGCCTCGACCTGGTCGGCCGGTTCCTCCTGCGGGGGCCACCAGACCTCGTCGATGTGCGCGAGGTCGACATCGGGGAAGGTCATGCGCAGTTCGGTGGCCGGGCTGCCAATGTCGCAGGTGAAGGCATAGCGCTCGCGCACCAGCGGGGTCACGGTAAGCTTCAGGCCCAGACGCCGCGCCGCGGGCAGCGCGGTCTGGATCGCGCGTCGATAGGGGGAGACCAGGATGCGGCGGATATCCTCGGTCGCGAGCATCTTCGCCGCCTCGGCCGCCTGCTCGTGGCCAAGCGGTGTCAGCACCGGGTCGACGATGCCCGGGTCCTTCCGGGTCTGGGTGAACAGCAGGTTGAACTCGCTCTGTCCGTGGCGGAGCAGGATCATGCGGCGGGCGTCCCGGAAAGGCCGCCATCCGGGTAGCGGGCGCGGCGGCGCGCCGCAACCTCGGCGGCGGCACCGGCGCGGCACGCTTCGTGCTTTTCCCGGGCAATCGTGCGGGCTGCCATGTTGCGGCCGGGGCAACTGCGCCCTAAGTGACATGGCTGCGAGGAGTGTCCCATGACTGGCGGCTTGCCGATCGACCTGATCCTGTTTGCGATGGTTGCAGCCTTCCTGGTGCTGCGCCTGCGCAGCGTGCTCGGCCGCCGGACCGGATTCGAGCGCCCGCCCGAGGCCGTGCCTGCGCCCCAGCCGCGCGAGGCCGACGTCGTGCCCCTTCCCACCCCGGCGGGCGCCGCACGCCGTGGCCTGCCGGACCAGCGCAGCCCGGTGGGCCAGGCGCTGATGCGTATCCGTGGCGTCGACCCGGCCTTCGACCCCGCCGCCTTCCTGGGGGGCGCCGAGGGCGCCTTCCGCATGATCGTGACGGCCTTCGCCGCCGGCGACCGCGAGACGCTGCGCAACCTCCTCTCCGACGAGGCCTATGGCGGCTTCGAAGGCGCCATCACGCAGCGCGAGGCGGCCGGCGAGACGCAGCGCACGGAACTGCGGTCGATCCAGGACATGGCGATCGAAGAAGCGGAACTGCGCGGCAGCATCGCGGACATCACGGTGCGCATCGTCTCCGACCAGGTGAACCTGACCATCGCGCGCGACGGGTCGATCACCGCGGGGGCCGAGGCTGTGACCGAGATCATCGACCTCTGGACCTTCCAGCGCGACGTTGCGGGCTCCGATCCCACCTGGAAGCTGGTGGGAACCCGGTCCGCCTAAGCCCCGGACCGGGGCGTCCGCGACAATCCACCAGCCCCCGGAGAGTCGCGGCGCCGGCCGGGCTGGAGTAGCATCGGCGCATGATCAGGGTGGGATCGCCCGGCCACGGCATCAACGCCGCGGCCATCCTGTTGCTTGGCATGCTGGCCGCCACGGGCGCGCCGGCCCAGCACGGCGGCGCCACGGCCGAACCCGAGGCGCGCCCGGCCGAGGAGCCGCAGCCCCCGCCCCTTCTGCGGCGCATCACCTTCGAGGACCTGCCCGGCTGGGCGGCCGACACGCACCACGATGCGCTGCCCGCGCTGCAGGCAAGCTGTGCGGCACTGCGGCCGATGCGCCCGGACTTCGTGCTGGGCGGACAGGCCGATGCGGCGCTGCGGGCCGGCACGGCGGCGTCGTGGCAGGGACTGTGCCTCGAGTTGCGGGCGCTCGAACGGGCCTTGCCGCGCCCGCCGCGCGCGGGGTCCGGCCGCGCCCATGATCGCCGCGTGGCCGCCTGGCTGGCGGAACGCCACCAGGCGGTGCGGCAGTTCCTGGAAGCGCATTTCGAACCCTTCGCCGCCGGTACGGGCATCATGACCGGCTACTACGAACCCATCCTGCGCGGCGCCGTCGAACCCAGCGAGGTGTTCCGCACTCCGCTGCACAGCCGCCCGCCCGAGCTGGTCGAACAACCCGTGCCCGGCAACCCGCTGCGCCGCCGCTTCGGCATGATGGTCGAGGGCCGAATGGAGCCCTTCCACGACCGCGCCGCAATCGACACCGGCGCACTGGCAGGCCGAGGGCTCGAACTGGTCTGGGTGGACGACCCGGCGGACGCCTTCTTCCTGCACATCCAGGGGTCCGGGCGCGTGGTGCTGCCGGACGGCGAGGTGGTGCGCGTCGGCTACGCCGGCCACAACGGGCGCGGCTATGTCGCGATCGGCCGGCTGCTGATCGAACGGGGAGAGATCCCGCGCGAGCAGATGTCGATGCAGGCGATCCGCGCCTGGCTCGCGAACGCCGGGCATGAGCGCGCGACCGAGCTGCTGCGCGGCAACCCGTCCTACGTGTTCTTCCGGCGCGTCGAGGGGCTGACGCTGGAGCAGGGGCCGATCGGCGCCATGGGCGTGCCGCTGACGCCGCAGCGCAGCGTTGCAGTAGACCGCGCCTTCATCCCACTCGGCGCACCGATGTGGGTGATGGTGAAGGACCCGCTGGCGCGGCGCGACACGCCGCCGGTGGGGCGCCTGGTGGTGGCGCAGGATACCGGCGGGGCGATCCGCGGCCCTGCGCGCACCGACTTCTTCCAGGGCTGGGGGCCGGAGGCCGGCGAACGCGCCGGGCGCATGCGCGACGAGGCGGAGGTCTTCGTTCTGCTGCCGCGCGCCGCGCAGGAAGCAACGGCACAGGCGCAGTAGCGCCCGCGTCGCGCCGGCAGGCGCGCCACTGATGGACAGCCCCCCGCCCCAGCGCGAGGATGCGCGCGGGGAGGAAACGCCGTGCAGGATTGGCCCACCACCATCGCCGACGAGGATTCGCTGGAGGAGGTGCTGTCGCGCCCCGATCCCGCGCTGGTGACGGACCTCGCTGCCGTGCCCGGGGACATCCTGGTGCTGGGAGCGGCGGGCAAGATGGGGCCGACGCTGTGCCGCCTGGCGAAGCGCGCCGACCCGTCGCGGCGCGTCATCGCGGTGGCGCGCTGGTCCGAGGAAGGGCTGCGCGCGCGCATGAAATCCTGGGGCATCGAATGCCTGGCCGCCGACCTCACCGACCGCGCGGCGCTGGCGGCGCTGCCCGATGCGCCCAATGTCGTGTTCATGGCGGCGCGCAAATTCGGCAGCACGGGCAACGAGGCACTGACCTGGGCGATGAACGTGCTGCTGCCGGCGATGGTGGCGGAACGCTGGGCTGCCTCGCGAATCGTGTTCTTTTCCACGGGCAACGTGCTGCCGCTGGTGCCCGTGGGCTCGGGCGGCGCCACCGAGGACACGCCGCCCTCGCCGATCGGCGACTACGCGGCATCCTGCCTGGGGCGCGAAAGGGTATTCCAGCACGCTGCGGCCTCGCGCGGCACGCCGTGCTTCGGCATCCGGCTGAACTACGCGATCGACCTGCGCTATGGCGTGCTGCACGACATCGCCTGCAAGGTCCGCGACGGCGTGCCGGTGCCGGTGACGATGGGCCATGCCAACGTGATCTGGCAGGGCGATGCGAATGCCTGGACGCTGCGCGCGCTGCGTCATGCGTCGACGGACTGCCCGATCCTGAATGTGACGGGACCGGAGACGGTGAGCGTGCGGCAGGTGGCAGGCGCATTCGCGCAGCGGCTGGGGCGCGACGCGATGTTCAACGGTAGCGAGGCGCCGGACGCACTGCTGTCCAACGCCGCGCGCGCCTTCGCGCTGTTCGGCTATCCGCGCGTGCCGCTGGCACGGATGCTCGACTGGGTGGCGGGCTGGGTCGCGCAGGGCGGCCGGTCGCTTGGCAAGGCGACCAAATTCGAAGTGCGGGACGGGCGCTTCTGATGGAAGGATCGGCGCGGCGGCCGCTCTCGGCCCGCGCCGCGGCGACGCGTCAGCGCATCCTCGATGCCGCGCTGGTGGAATTCGCCGCGCACGGCCTGGCAGGCGCGCGGGTGGACGAGATCGCCGTGCGGTCGGGTGCCAACAAGCGCATGCTCTATGCCCATTTCGGGTCGAAGGAGGAGCTTTGGCTGGTCGTGCTGGAGCACGCCTATGCCGCCAAGCGCGCGGAGGAGCGCGCGCTCGAGGTCGAGCATCTGCCGCCCGAGGAGGCCATGGCGCGGCTGGTGCGCTTCAACCTGCGCTACACCGCGGCGCATCCGGAATTCGTGGCACTGCTGAACCAGGAGAACATCCATCGCGCGGCGTATCTGAAGCGAAGTGCGGAAGTGCCGGCGATGTACTCGCCGCTGTTGGACAGCCTGCGCGTGGTGCTGACGCGCGGCGAGCAAGCCGGCCGGTTCCGGCGCGGCGTGGATGCGCTGCAGCTCTATGTGACGATGCTTGGGCTCGGACATTTCTGGGTGGCGAACCGGCACACGCTGTCCACCATCTTTGACGCGGACCTGGGCACCGAGGCAGCGCTGGCGGCGCGGGAAGCGCATGTGGTGGAGGTGGTGCTGGGGTATCTGCGGGAGTCTATTTGACGCAGTCAGGCGCCGGGCGCCGGCGTCTTTGAGCGCTCTCAATCGGCGGGCGCGGCCCATCCTGGCCGTTTGCCTTCGCGCCCCGCACTCGTCCGCTGGGCGCGGCTGACAGTCTGGGCGCGGGTCGCGCTGGGATCCGTTTTGTGCGCGCCGCGGCGCGTCAGTTCAGCTGAATGTCGAGCCGCCGCAGCAGCGGGCCCCATCGCTCCGCCTCGCGCGACAGGAAGGCCTGGAAGTCGGCGGGCGTGCCGCCGGCGGCCAGGATTCCCTCATTCAGCAGGCGTTCCTGCACCGTGGCGTCGGCGGTGGCGGCGGCACCGGCGGCGTTCAGCCGCGCGATCGCGGCGGGCGGCGTGCGCGCGGGCGCCAGCAGCCCGAACCAGGTCACCGCCACCAGGCCGGGATAGGACTCCGCAAAGGTCGGCTGCTCCGGCAGGTTGGGCAGGCGCGTCTCGCCGGTCCAGCCGATGATGCGCGCGCGGCCGGACCGCGCGGCCGCGAGGCCCGTGGCACCCCCAACCAGGATGGAATCGAGCGTGCCGGCCAGCAGGTCGTTCAACTGCGGCGCATCGCCGCGATAGCCGACATCCTGCCAGTCGAGCCCGATGCGGTCGGCGATCAGCGCGCCGGCGATGTGGTTGAAGGACCCGCGCCCGTTATGCCCCCAGGTCACCTTGCCCGGATTGGCGCGCACATGCGCGACGAAGCCGGCGATGGTGTCCGGGATGCCAGGCTTCACCGCGATGCAGAAGGGCAGCGTGGCCACGTGCACGACGGGCGCGAAATCCTCCGGCTTGTAGGGTAGGTTGCGGCCGATCAGCGGGTTGATGGTCAGCGTGGTGCCGGACGACATCAGCAGCGTGTGGCCATCGGGCGCGGCGCGCGCGGCGGCCTCGGCGCCGATCACGGTCTGTGCGCCGGGCTTGTTGTCGATCACCACGTTCTGGCCGAGCAGCGGGGCCATGCGCTCGGCCACCAGGCGCGCGGTCACGTCGGTGGACCCGCCCGGCGGGAAGGGGACGATGATGGTGACCGGGCGCGCGGGGCTCCATGCGCCCTGGGCCTCGAGGGTCCGCGGCGCAGCGAGTGCGGCGAACGGCGCGGCCACGAGGGCGCGGCGGCGGATGCGGGTCATGGTTGTTCCTCCCAGTATTGGCATCAGCGTGGCATCCGGGGCTGCGGCGTGGAAGCGCGATCTGCCGGCGCGGGCGAGCGGTGCGAGAGGCGGCCCGAGGTTGCCCGACCGTGCCACGCTCGCGCGGCAGCGGGACCGGCGTTTCGGTGGACCGAACCCCACCGACCGAGTGTGTCGGCGCGCTGTCGCGGCGCTACCGCCGCGACAGCGCCACCACGTAGCGGCACGGCTTGCCGCGCGACGGGTTGCGGAATGCGTGGCCCTTCGGGGCCTCAAGGTCGAAGGCGAGGCTGTCGCCCGCCTGCAGTAGCGCTTCATCGGCGCCTTCCTCGACCGCCAGGCGCCCGGCTATCACCCAGACCACTTGGCCGCGCAGGAATGCGAAGGAGGCCGCTGGATAGGCCACGCGGGTGCCGGGCGGGAGTTCGACCTCGACCAATTCGGGCTCGGCGCCGGGGGGCGACAGGGCGCGTCGGCGGTAACCCGTGTCGGGGTCGGTCCAGAGCGGCTGGGCATCGGCGCGGGCGATGCGCGAGGGGCCGGCATCGGCCTCGGCACGGGCCAGCAGGGTGGAGACAGTGAGGTGCAGCGCGCCGGACAGCCGGCCTAACAGGGCAGCGGTAGGGCTCGCTTCCGCGCGCTCGACCTTGCTGATCATGGCGCGGGAGACGCCCGAGGCGGCGGCAAGGTCGGCGATCGACCAGCCGCGGGCCTCGCGTTCGTGACGGATGCGCTGGGCGAGGAGCATGTCGAGCGGGGCTGCTGCATTGGTGGACATGTATCCAATATAGTGGATACTCCGGTCATGACCATGCCACCCCCACGCCGCCACAATGGTGGCCCGCCGCTCGATGACGAGGATGCCGGCGCCGGCTGGCGGTCCTTCTGCTGGCGCCGCGCGCATCGCCGCGCCTGGAAGACGCCGCCGCGCGAAATCGCGCTGCGGCGCCTCGCGCGCGCCGAGGAACTGGGCATGACCTATCGCGACTACACGCTCGAGATCCTCGAACGTGGGCGGCATCTGTGAGGATCGTCGAGGGCGGGCTGGAGGATGCGCGGGTGCAGGCGCTGATCGCGCTGCACCAGCGCCTGGCGCGGGAGGCGACGGCGGAAGGCTTCGCCTTCGCGCTGGATCTGTCCGGGCTGCGCGTGCCGGAGATCCGGTTCTTCAGTGCCTGGGAGGGCGAGGACCTGCTGGGCGTCGGCGCGTTGAAGCGCATGGCACCAGACCATGGCGAGGTGAAGTCGATGCACACCGCCCAGGCCGCACGTCGGCGCGGCGTGGGGGCCGCGCTGCTGCGCCATATCGTCGACCAGGCGCGCTTGGCCGGCATGACGCGGGTCAGCCTGGAGACCGGGACCAGCGCCTATTTCCAGGCGGCGGTGGCGCTGTATCTGGCGCAGGGCTTCGTGCCCTGCGGCCCCTTCGGTGACTACGCCGCCAGCAGCGAGAACCGCTTCCTGACGCTTCAGTTGTAGGTGATGAAGGTGCGCCCATCGGCGCGGTCGTGGTTGACCCGCACATGCGGCGGGAAGGGGCCGGTGAGCTGGCGGACCAGCACATGCGCGGTGGCCGCATAGACGCAGGACATCCAGACCGGACCTTCCACGGCGGGGAGGCCGTAGCGCATGCTGACCACCGTGCCGCGCCCGCTGCCGGCGACGGGTTCCACGAAGCGCCCTTCCGCCGGCGGGCCGGCATAGAAGCGGATGTCGATCAGCCGGTGCGGCATGTCGCGCTGGAAATGCTGCCAGCCGGCGGGGGCGGCGCCCTGGGTTGCATCGGTCACGGCGATGGTCTCGGGGCAGGCGGGCAATTCCTCCTGCCCGTTGGCCGGCGCCACGATGGTCAAGGCCAGGCCGATCACCGCGAGGCGCAGCATCAACGCCCGTGCTCCTTGCGCCAGGCCTCGTAGATCGGCCGGTTCGCTGCGTCCGTCATCGGGTACAGCCCGCGGATCGTGTGGCCGGCGGCGACGCGTTCCTGCACGAAATCCTCAAAGACCGTCTGCTCGAAGGCCTCGGCGGCGACATCGTCGGCGATGTGCGCGGGGATGCAGACGATACCCTCGCCATCACCCACCATGATGTCGCCGGGATGCACGCCGACGCCGGCGCAGGCGATCGGCACGTTCAAATCCACGCAATGGTGGTGAATGAGGTTGGTCGGCGCCGAGGGCGTGGCGTGATAGGCCGGCCAGCCCATCGCGCCGATCTCCGGGCTGTCGCGGAAGCCACCATCGGTGACTGCACCCGCCACGCCGCGCGCGCGAAGTCGGGTGATGAGGATCCCGCCGGCCGAGGCCGCGCGCGCGTCGCCGCGGCTGTCGATGACGAAGACCGCGCCGGGCGGGCATTCCTCGACGCCCTTGCGCTGCGGGTGCTCGGGGTCCTTGAAGACCTCGAGGTGATCGAGGTCCTCGCGCGCCGGGATGGTCCGCAGCGTATAGGCCGGGCCGACCATGTTCGGGGCGCCGTGCCCAACCGGATGCAGCGCCAGGAACACGTTGCGGAAGCCGCGCTTGAACAGGACCGTGGTGAGCGTCGCGGTGGAGACCTCCGCCAGCCGGGCCCGTGTTTCGTCCTTCATGCCACCCTCACTGCGCCGACTTCGAGATGTTCCAATAGACCGGCACGGGCGCCTCGAGAATCCCCTGCAGCCGCGCGTTGTAGCCGCGCACCAGCGCGAACTGGCCGAGCGGGACATAGGGCACCGTCTCGGTGGCGCGCTGGTGATAGGCCTCGGCGGCCTCACGTCGCTGGGCGTCGGTGGTGGCGGCCATGAATGCGTCGCGGATGCGCTCCATCTCGGCATCACAGGGCCAGCCGGGCAGTGCGGTGCGTTCGCAGGCGGACCGCAAGGCGTTGTGGCCGGAGGGGTCCATGCCATCGAGCCCGGTCGGCGCCGAGACGAACAGCCCCCAACCATTCTGGTTCGCCGGGTTGCGCGACAGGCGGCGCTGGATCAGCGTTGCCCAGTCCATCGCCTGCACATCCACGGTCAGCCCGGCACGACGCAGCATGTCGGCCGAGACCAGCGCGAAGGTGTGGCTGATGGTGGAATCCTGCGCGTCCAGCACCACCACCGGCGTGCCGTCATAGCCGCTCTCGGCCACCGCGCGGCGTGCCGCCTCGAAGTTTGGCACCACCCAACCGGCCGAGCTCCGATACGGCGAGGTGCAGGTGTAGAACGACCGGCAATCCTGCCACAGCGCCGGGTCGGTCATGTAGGCCGGCATGGCGTGGGCGGGGTCGATCAGCAACCGCATCGCCTGCCGCAGGCGGGGGTTGTCGAAGGGTGGCACCGCCTGGTTCATGCGGAAGATGGCCTGCACGCCGACACTGTCCTGCGGTCCCATCCGCAGCGCGCGGTTGCGCTGCACGACGGGAAACAGGTCGGGCGGGAGTTCCTCGAAGATGTCGATCTCGTGCGTCACCAGCGCGTTCAGCGCGGTTTGCGCGTCAGGCAAATACACCCATTCGACGCGCGCGATGCCGGCGCGCTTGCCGCCGGCCAAACCGTCCGGCGGTTCGGCGCGCGGGACATAGGCGTCATTGCGGCGGTAGGTGACGCGGTCCCCGATGCGCCAGTCTTCCCGTCGCAGGGAGAACGGGCCCGACCCGGTCGGGTCGCTGATCGGTTGCGTCGCCGGCGTGGCGGCAACGCGCGCGGGCATGATGAAGGGCGGCTGGCCCGACGGCTTGGACAGCGCCTGGAGCATCAACCCGAAGGGTTCGCGCAGCACGATGCGGAAGGTCCGCGCATCGACAGGTTCCATTGCGGTGGCGAGTGCCACGATCTGCTGGCCGAGCCCGTCGCGGACCGCCCACCGCTGTAGCGATGCGATCACGTCCGTCGTGGTGACCGGCGCGCCATCGTGGAAGTTCAGGCCCTCGCGCAGGGTGAAGGTCCAGGTGCGGCCATCCTCGCTGGTGGTCCAGCTCTCGACCATCTGAGGGCGGATTTCGAGCCGCGCGTTCAGCGCGAACAGCGTATCGTAGACCATGTAACCGTGGTTGCGGGCCATGTATTCGGGGCTGATGAAGGGGTCGATCGACCGCAAATCGCCGAACAGCTTCACCCGCAGCGCGTTGGGGTCGCCGCGCCCCTGCGCCAGCGCGCCAGGCGCCGTGGCGCCAAGGACAAGTGCGACGCCGAGCGCCGCCGCGATCCGCTTCATCTCGTGTTTCCTTCCCCGGCCCGGTTTCCGCCGTTGGCCGCGGTCAGGCTAGGATCGGACCGGTCGCGTCGCAACCGCAACGCTGAACCGGCCAGGACTGGAAACGCCATGCCCGACAACGGCGCGCAGAAGCGCTCCCGATCCTTCCTGCTGGCCATCGAGGACCAGGAGTTCCTGTTGCGCGACGAGATGCGGCCCTTTCGCTTCGGTATGGAATACGCGAAGGCGGAATACGCGCTGCGCGACTGGGGCGTGCGGTCTACCGTTGTGGTGTTCGGGTCGGCGCGCATCCCATCCCCCGAGCAGGCCGCCGCACTGGCCGCCAGCGCACGCACCGCGGCCGAGAAGCGCGCGGCGAAGACAGCCGCCGAGCGCGCCCGGATGTACGAGGACGCCCGTGCCTTCGCGCGCATCGTCTCGTTGCGCGGTGGCGCGCTGGCGGCAGGCGGCGCGCCGCGGGACAACGTGATCGCGACCGGCGGCGGGCCGGGCATCATGGAGGCGGCGAACCGTGGCGCGCACGAAGCGGGCGCGCCGTCCATCGGTTTCAACATCACCCTGCCGCACGAACAGGACCCCAATGCCTGGTCCACCCCGGCGCTGACCTTCCGGTTCCACTACTTTGCGATGCGCAAGATGCACCTGGCGATGCGCGCCAATGCGCTGGCGGTCTTCCCCGGCGGCTTCGGCACCTTCGACGAATTGTTCGAGCTGCTGACGCTGGTGCAGACGCACAAGGCCAGTCCACGGCCGATCGTACTGGTCGGGCGCAGCTTCTGGGAGCAGGCGGTGAACCTGCCGATGCTGGTCGAGCACGGGATGATCGACGCGCGCGACCTGTCCTTGTTCGAGATCGTGGACACGCCCGAGGAAGCCTGGGCGAGCCTGGTCCGACGAGGGCTCGAGGCGACCCCGCCGCCGCCCGCACCGACACCGGTGCCCGCACCGGTGCGACGGCGGCGCAAGGCGGGGGCGGAGCAGATGAAGGCGCCGGGCTAGGCCTCCGGCAGGCACGCCGCCGACAGCAGCGCAAACGCCCGCGCCCGGTGGCTGATGCGGTGCTTCTCCGCCGGGTCCATTTCGCCGAAGGTCTCGTCGCGGCTGTCGGGGACGAACATCGGGTCGTAGCCGAAGCCGTTAACGCCGCGCGGCGGCCAGGTCCAGTGGCCCATCGCGCGGCCCTCGAAGCCCTCGATGTGTCCGTCCGGCCAGGCCAGCACCAGCGCGCAGGAGAACCAGGCCGTGCGGTCCTCGAACTCCTGCGCGGCCTCCATCACCTTGCGCATGGCGTCGGCATAATCACGCGAACCATCGGGCTGCATCGCCCAATCCGCCGTGCGCACGCCGGGCGCGCCGGCCAGCGCAGCGACCGAAAAGCCGGAATCATCCGACAGCGCGGGCAGCCCGGCGGCGCGCGCGGCCGCCAGGGCCTTGATGGCGGCGTTACCCAGGAAGCTCTCCTCCGTCTCCTCCGGCTCAGGCAGGTTCAGCGCACCGGCCGACACCGTCTCGATGCCATGGGGAGCCAGAAGTGCGGCGACTTCCAGCAACTTGCCGGCATTGTGCGTGGCGATGACGATGCGTTCGCCGCGGGCCAGGCGCCGGTGGCTCACAGCCCCGCGGCCTCGCGCTGCTTGGCGAAGAGTTCCGCGGTGCCGGCGCGCGCCAGGCCGAGCAGCGCCATCAGTTCGGCGTCGGAGAACGGCGCGCCTTCCGCGGTGCCCTGCACCTCCACGATGCCGCCCGCGCCGGTCAGCACGAAGTTCGCATCCGCATCCGCCTTGCTGTCCTCGGCATAGTCGAGGTCCAGCACCGGCACCTGCTGGAACACCCCGCAGGACACGGCGGCGACCTGATCCTTCAGCGGATTGCGCGTCATGATGTTCATGCGCCGGCAGTGCTCGAAAGCGAGGTGCAGCGCCACCCAGGCGCCGGTGATGGACGCGCAGCGCGTGCCGCCATCGGCGGTCAGCACGTCGCAGTCGATGGTGACGGTCATCTCGCCCATCGCCTTCATGTCGGTCACGGCGCGCAGGCTGCGGCCGATCAGCCGCTGGATTTCCTGCGTGCGGCCGGATTGCTTGCCGCGCGCGGCTTCGCGGTCGCCGCGCGTATGCGTCGCACGGGGCAGCATGCCGTATTCGGCGGTGACCCAGCCCTGGCCCTGGCCGCGCAGGAAGGGCGGCACGCGGCCTTCCACGCTGGCGGTGCACAGCACTTCCGTCACGCCCATGCGGATCAGGCAGGACCCCTCGGCATGGCGGGCGAAGCCGGGTTGCAGGCTGACGGGACGCAGCGCGGCGGGGTCGCGGCCGGAGGGGCGCATCGGGGGGTTTTCCTTGGGGCGTGAGGCCGCGGAAAATGGCGGTGTGGCCGGGCTGCGTCCAGTCCCGCGTTGACGGGGGTCAAACCCCTCCCTAGCGTCCCCATATACACCCCACAGATTGGCCGAGAGATGGGACCCACGCCCAAGCTCCCTCCCGGCCCGGCCGGGGCAACCCTGGCGGGCCTCGACAACCGCAGCGCGCTCATCCTCCGCGAGCTGGTGGAGACCTATGTCGCGACGGGCGAGCCCGTCGGCTCCCGCACGCTGTCGCGGCGCCTGCCGCTGGGCCTGTCGCCCGCCACCATCCGCAATGCCATGGCGGACCTCGAGGATGCCGGGCTGCTCTATGCGCCGCATACCTCGGCCGGACGGCTGCCCACCGAACGCGGGCTGCGCCTGTTCGTCGATGGCTTGCTGGAATTCGGCGCCCTGGGTGAGGAAGAACGCGACGCGATCTCCGCCCGCTGCGCGGCCTCCGGCCGGTCCTTGCAGGACACGCTGGGCGAGGCGGGGCAGATGCTGTCGGGCCTGGCCGGCGCGGCGGGGCTGGTCGTGGCGCCCACATCCGAAGGCACTCTGCGGCACATCGAGTTCGTGGCGCTCGGCCCGGGCCGCGCGCTGGTGGTGCTGGTGCATGCCGATGGCCAGGTCGAGAACCGCGTCATCGAGGTACCGCCCGGCCTGCCACCCTCCGCCCTGCAGCAGGCGTCGAACTACCTGAATGCGCGGCTGACGGGGCGCACCATCGAGGAAGCGCGCGGCGTCATCGCCGGCGAGATCGCGACGAACCGCACCGCGCTCGATGCCCTGACGCAACAGGTGATCGAGGCAGGCCTGGGCACCTGGACCGGCGGGCAGACCGGGTCGCTGATCGTGCGCGGCCAGGCGCGGCTGCTCGAGACCATCGACCAGGCGGCGCGCGTTGGCGAGATCCAGAAGCTGTTCGAACGCCTGGAACAGCAGGAGACGATGCTGCGGCTGCTCGAACTCGCGCAGCGCGGCGAGGGCGTGCAGATCTTCATTGGCGCCGAGAGCGGGCTGTTCGACAGCGCGGGGCTGTCGATGGTGGTCGCACCCTTCCGCAACGGAGCCGAACGCATCGTGGGCGCGATCGGGGTGATCGGCCCGACGCGGATCAACTACGGGCGGGTGATCCCGGTGGTGGATTACACGGCGCGGGTGATCGGGCGGTTGTTGGGGTAGGGCGGATCCCGATCAGACGGACTGCTTTGATTGGGTGAAGATGCGCGTGAAGGCAGCGACCTGGAGGCGTTGCGGGCCACTTGGGCGGCGCTAGGCAGTGACCCGCCGCGCGGCATCGCCCGGCGCATCCACCAACTCCAGCGCCTTCTCCAGCGCGCGGCGCAGCCCGACCAGCTTGCGTTCGTTCTCCACCTTCAGCCCGAAAACATCCTTCACGTAGAAGACGTCGACCGCCCGCACGCCATAGGTGGTGATGTGCGCGGAGGCGATCTGCAGCCCCTGGTCGCTGATCGCCGCCGTCACGTCGTGCAGCAGGCCGGGGCGGTCGCGGCCATTTACCTCGATGACGGTGAAGCTGTTGGACGCATGGTTGTCGATCACCACGCGCGGCGGCACGGTCACCGCGCGCAGCCGGGCCGGTTCGCGCTTCAGCTTGCGGATTTCCTCGCGCAGCTTCAGCCGGCCTGACAGCGCCTGTTCCACCAGTACCGAAAGCCGCGCCAGGCGGTGCGGCGCCTCGAAGGCGCCGCCCTGCGCGTCTTGCACCCAGAAGGTGTCCAGCGCCATGCCATCCGTCATGGTGTGGATGCGCGCGTCGACGATGGTGGCACCCGCCACCGCCAGCGCACCGGCGATCTTGCTGAACAGGCCCGGATGGTCCGTGCAGTAGACGGTCACCTCCGTCACCGCGCGGGATTCCAGCACACGGGTGCGCACCGTCAGGGGCGCCTTCTCCTCCTTCGCCTCCTGGATCATGGCGGCGTGCCGCGCATGCGTCTCGGGGTCGAAGGACAGCCAGTAGCCGGGGTAGCCGAGCTCGAGGAAGACATCGACCTCCGGCTTCGGCCGGTCGGCCAGCAGAAGTGCGGCGGCTTCCTTGGCCCGCGCCACGCGCACGTCGCGTTCGGGCACCGACAAGCCGCCGGCCAGGACCTCCGCAACGCGCCAGTACAATTCGCGCAGCAGCGTCGCCTTCCAGCCGTTCCACACCTTGGGGCCGACCGCGCGCATGTCGGCAACCGTAAGGACCAGCAGCAGGCGCAGGCGCTCGGGCGACTGCACGACCTCCGCGATGTCGAGGATCGTCTTCGGGTCCTCGATGTCGCGCTTGAACGCCGTCTGGCTGATCAGCAAATGGTGCAGCACCAGCCAGGAGACCGTCTCGGTTTCCTCCGGCGTGAGGCCCAGGAGCGGGCAGATGGTCTGCGCAAGCTGCGCGCCCAACTCGCTGTGGTCGCCGCCACGCCCCTTGGCGATGTCGTGCAGCAGCATGGCCACGTAAAGCGCGCGGCGGGATTGCAGCTGGCCGATCAGTTCCGAGGCGACCGGTGCCACCTCGTTCAATTCGCCGCGTTCCAAGGCCGCCAGCACGCCCACCGTCTCGATGGTGTGCTCGTCCACCGTGAAGACGTGATAGGTGTCGAACTGCATCAGCCCCACGATGCGCTGCCAGTCAGGCAAGAGGCGGGAGATGAGGCCGGCCTCGTTCAGCATGCGCAGCCAGGTGCCGGGATCGCGGCCCGACAGGATGTCGAGGAACTCCGCACTGGCGTCCGGCTGGCCCCGCAGGCGGGCCACGTGGCGCGCATGGCGCACGATGGCGCGGAAGGCCAGCGGATGGATGTCCAGCCCGCGGTCACGCGCCATGCGGAAGATGCGCAGCATCAGCACAGGGTCGATCGTGAAATCGTGCCCGGGCGCGGCGATGATCTTGCCGTCCGCCAATGCGAAGCCCGCTTCCGTTAGCGCCTTGTCCGAGGCCGGCACCACCGCCGGCGGACCCAGCGCCGCGCGCTCGATCGCCGGTTCCAGGATGCGCGTGAAGCGCGCCACGTCGCGCACGGTCAGGAAGAAGTGCTTCATGAACCGCTCGACCCCGTCCTGCAGGCCGTGGCGGGTATAGCCCATCCGGGCACCCACCACCGGTTGCAGGTCGAAGGTCAGGCGTTCCTCGGCGCGGCCGGTGACGATGTGCAGGTGGAAGCGCACGGTCCAGAAGAAGTCCCAGGCGCGGCGGATGGCGCGGGCTTCCTCGGGCAGCAGCAGGCCACCACCCGGGGTATGTGCGCCGACCAGCTCGGGCATGCGCTGCACGTTGAAGGCGTAGCGCGCCAGCCAGTACAGCGTCTGCAGGTCGCGCAGCCCGCCGCGGCCTTCCTTCACATGGGGTTCGACCATGAAGGGGCTCTCGCCGTAGCGGGCGTGGCGCTGCTGGCGCTCGGCGCGCTTGGCGGTCAGGAAGGGGCGCAGGCCCCATTCGGCGCGGGTCTTGCGGAAGGCGTCCTCGAAACGGCGGAACACCGCGTCCTCGCCGGCGACGTGGCGGGCATCGAGCAGCGCGGTCAGCACCGTGGCGTCGCCCTTGGCGTCCACCATGCAGTCCCCGCGCGACCGCGTGGCGTGGCCGACCTTCAGGCCGAGGTCCCACAGCAGGTACAGCATGAATTCGACCGACTGCTTCCCGCGCGAGCCCATGCCGGCATCCGTGAGGAACAGCAGGTCGATGTCGGAGAACGGGGCCAGCACGCCGCGCCCGTAGCCGCCGGTCGCGACCAGCGCCCAGGGTTTCTCCCCCGGCGCGGGCGGCAGCGTGGCTTCCGTGTAGGCGTGAATGCCGACCATGACCGTGTCGGTCAGCGCGGCCAGCCAGCGGGCGGCGGCCAAGCCCGAGAGCTCATGCGCCTCGAAGGCCTGCTGCACGCGGTTCTGCACACGGCCGAGGTGGCGGCGCAACAGGGTCACCGCCTCGTCGCGCGGCACCGGGCGGCCGCCGGGCATCAGGTCCGCGACCAGGCCGGCGAGCACGACCGGGGGTTCGCCCGCGGCAGCGGCCTGACGCGGGGCGCGCTCCAGGGGTCCGGCTTCGGCTCCGGCGTCGTCGAATGAGCTCATCGTCCGGCAGACTACCTATTCCGGGGCAGGCGCAACAGACTCCTCCAGGAGGGATTTCAGGCGGTAGAGCGCGTCGAGCGCGTCTCGCGGGCTGAGCGTATCGGCGTCCAGTTCTGCCAGTGCCGCCAAGGCAGGGTGTCCGGGCGCGGCCGGCGGCGCCGCGGCGCGGGCGAACAGCGGCAGTTCCTCGCTGAGCGGATCGAGGCCGCGCGCGCGGGCCTCCAGCGCGCGCAGCACCTCCTGTGCGCGGGCCAGGACAGGGCGGGGCACGCCGGCGAGGCGAGCGACATGCACGCCCCAGGATCGTTCCGCGGCGCCGGGGCCGACGCGGTGCTCGAACACCACCTCGCCCTTCCATTCCCGCACCTGCATGGCCGCTGGCACCAGTTCGGGCAGCTTGCCGGCGAGCGCGGTCAATTCATGGAAATGGGTGGCGAAGATGGTGCGGCAGCGGATCCGGTCGTGCAGCGCCTCGAGCACCGCCCACGCGATCGCCAGGCCATCCCAGGTCGAGGTGCCACGCCCGACCTCGTCCAGCACCACCAGGGAGCGCGCGGTGGCCTGGTTCAGGATGGCGGCGGTCTCGGCCATCTCGACCATGAAGGTGGAGCGGCCCCCGGCGATGTCGTCCGCCGCGCCGACGCGCGAGAACAGCCGATCGACCAACCCCAGCCGTGCGCTCTCGGCCGGCACGAACAGCCCCGCCTGGGCCAGAATGACCAGCAGCGCGTTCTGCCGCAGGAAGGTGGATTTGCCGGCCATGTTGGGTCCGGTGAGCAGGCACAGCCGCCGCCCGGCCGACAGGTCGGCATCATTCGGCACGAAGGCAGGGCCACGGGCGCGGGCGAGCGCGGCCTCCACCACAGGATGGCGCGCCGCGACCACGGCGAAGTCGGCGCGGTCGGTGATGTCGGGGCGGCACCAGCGGCCATCGGCGGCGAGCTCGGCCGCGGCGGCATGCACGTCGATCTCGGCCATGGCCGCGGCGGCGGCGGCGATGTCCGGGCCGGCGGCCAGACACAGCCGGCGCAGATGCTGGGCGATGAAGCGTTCGCGCTTGCCGGCCTGCTCGCCCGCTTCGGCCACGCGGCGGTCCAGTTCGGCCAACGCCGTGCAGGTGAAGCGCATGGCATTCGCCATGGTCTGGCGATGCACCGGGGCCTGCGGGCCGTCCTTCGGCGCTTCGCGCAGCAGGCGTTCGCCGGCAGCGGCGGGGACCTCGGCCAGGAAGCCGAATTGCTGGTGGTGGCGGATCTTGAGGCTGGCGACGCCCCAGGCCTGTGCCAGGTCCATCTGGAGCGCGGCGATCGCCTCCCGCGCGCCGGCGGACAGCCGCTTCAGCGCATCCAGTTCGCCATCATAGCCTGGGGCGACAAGGCCCCCATCGTCCAGCCGCGCCGGCAGCGGGTCGGCCAGGGCGCGCAGCAGTTCGGCGCGCGGGCTGCCGGGCGGGACCAGCGCGGCGCGCGCGGCCGCCAGCAGCGGCGGGATCGGCGGGATGGCCTGCGCGTCGTCGAGCGCCGCGGCCATCACCTCGGCGCGCGCCAGACCATCGCGGATAGCGCCGAGGTCGCGCGGGGCGAAGCGGTCGAGCGACAGGCGCGCCAGCGCGCGGGCCATGTCCGGCGCGCCCTTCAGCGCGGCGCGCAGGGCGCCACGCAGCGCAGCGGCGCCATGCAGGAAGCCGACCGCATCGTGGCGCGCGGTGATGGGTGCGAGGTCCGCCAGCGGTGCCGCGAGCCGCGCGGCGAGTTCGCGCGCGCCCGCCGCGGTCACGGTGCGATCCACCGCGGCCAGCAGGGAATGGCGTGCCTCGCCGCGTTCGCTGCGCAGGATCTCGAGGCTGCGACGCGTCGCGCCGTCCATCTGCAGCAGGCCCTGCCCGCCGGAGGGCACCGGCGGGGACAGGCGCGGCAACGCACCGGCCTGGGTGAGGCGTACATAGTCCACCGCCATGGCGGCGGCGGCGATTTCCTCCGGCGCGAAGGTGCCGAAGCCATCGAGGGTGGCGACGGCGAAGGCCTCGCTCACGCGGCGCAGCGCATCGCGTGGGGGTTCGACATGGGCGATGCGTTCGGCCAGCGGCGCCAGCGCGGGCGTGCGGGCAAGCGCCTCGGGCGCCAGGATTTCCGCCGGTTCCAGCCGTGCGACCAGGGCGGGAAGGTCGGCCTCGGGCAGGGACTGCGTGCCGAAGGCGCCGGTCGTCACGTCCACCCAGGCGGCGCCCAGACGGTCGCCAACCGGCGCGAGCGCCAACAACCAGGCGGGGCGCGAGGCATCCAGCAGCGAGTCCTCGGTGACCGTGCCCGGGGTGACCACGCGCACCACTTCGCGCCGGATAGTCGGGGCCTTGCGGCGCTTCGCTTCTTCCGGCGTCTCCATCTGGTCGCAGATCGCCACCCGGAAGCCCTGGCGGATCAGGCGCGCCAGATAGACCTCGTGCGCATGCGCCGGCACGCCGCACATCGGAACTTTCTCGCCGCGATGTTCGCCCCGGTAGGACAGCGCGATGTCGATGGCGGCCGACGCCGCCTCGGCATCGCCGAAGAACAATTCGTAGAAGTCGCCCATGCGGAAGAAGACCAGCGCATCCGGATGCGCGGCCTTGGCGACGAACCACTGGGCCAGCGCCGGAGTCGCGCCATCGGCAAGCGGTGTTCGGAACGCGCCTGCCCCGCGCGGGGCGTCGGGCGTGCCGGACGCGTCTGGATTCCGCTTGCTCTCCGGGGCCGGGGCGCCTGTCATGTCCTGGCTCTAGACCGGAAAACGGCAGGAAGGGAGGGTGTCATGCAACTGGACGGCCTGGATCATGCAAACCTGCGCTGCCGCCCGCAGGATCTGCCGGCGGCGCTGACGTTCTACCGCGACCTGCTGGGGCTGACGGAAGGCCCGCGCCCGGCCTTCGATTTCCCGGGGCATTGGCTCTATGCCGGCGGGCGGCCGGTGCTGCACCTGGCGGCGCGCGAGACGGTGGGGCCGCCGGAAGGCCCCGCCGCCGGCGTGTCCTTCGAACACATCGCGTTCCGCGCCCGCGGCCTGGCCGCCACGCGCGCCATGCTGGCCGAGCGCAGCATTCCCTTTGCGGAGGCACCGCTGCCCGGCTTCCCGCTGCATCAGCTCTTCCTGACCGACCCTTTCGGATTGCGGGTGGAGCTGACGTTCGACATGGCGGCCGAGGGCTGAACGCCCGTTCGGGAGGGCGCGAAACCGCTCATCCTGCGGCGCGGCGCCGGCCCGCCTCCCGCCCCCGAGCCACCCCACGAGGGGGGCGAGCGGGCCGGTGCCGACATTCACGAACGGTCCTGACGCGCCGCGTGGAAACATCCTAGCCTGCAGGCATGGCGCCACAGACGCCGCAAGGAGGAAGCCCCATGATCCAACGCCGCTCACTGCTTGCCGCCGGCGCCGCGCTGACCGCGGCCCCCGCCGTCGCGCAGAACACCCGCGCCACCACGCTGCGCTTCGTGCCGCAGGCCAACCTCAGCGTGCTCGACCCGATCTTCACCACCGCCACCGTCACCGGCAACCACGGCTACTACGTGTACGACACGCTGTATGGCGTGGATGCGCGCCTCGCGCCCAAGCCGCAGATGGTGGAAGGCCACGAGACGTCGTCCGATGGCCTGACCTGGAGGTTCCGCCTGCGCGAAGGCCTGCGCTTCCACGACGGCGCGCCGGTGCGCTCGGCGGACTGCATCGCCTCGATCAAGCGCTGGTGCGCGCGCGAGCCCTTCGGGCAGTTGCTGGCACGGGTGGTGGATGAATGGTCGGCCACCGACGACCGCAACTTCCAGGTGCGGCTGAAGCGTGCCTTCCCGCTGCTGCTCGATGCGCTGGCCAAGCCCGATTCCTCGACGCTGTTCATCATGCCCGAGCGGATCGCGGCCACCGATCCGGGCCGCGCGGTGACCGAGGTTGTCGGCTCCGGCCCCTTCCGCTTCGTCGCCGCCGAATACAATTCCGGCTCGCGCGTGGTGTACGAGAAGTTCGACGCCTATGTGCCGCGCAGCGAGGCGCCGTCCTGGACGTCGGGCGGCAAGGTCGCGCATTTCCGCCGCATCGAATGGCACATCCTGCCCGACCCCGCGACCGCCGCCGCCGCGCTGCAGAATGGCGAGGTCGATTGGTGGGAACGCCCGCACCCGGACCTGGGTCCGCTGCTGGCGCGCGCGCGCGACGTGCGGCGCGAAGTGACCGACCCGCTCGGGCGCCTCGCGGTGATGCGCATGAACTGCCTGCACCCGCCCTTCGACAACGTCGCGATCCGCCGCGCCGTGCGCCTGTCGGTGCTGCAGGAGGACTACATGCGCGCCTCCCGCGGGGATGAGCGCACCGACTGGGACATCAACCGCAGCCTCTGGCCCCGCGGCACGCCCTACAACGCCGACGAGGGCGCGGCGATGATGCCGGGCGACCTCGATCGCGCGCGGGCGGCCCTGCGCGAAGCCGGCTATGCCAACCAGCGCGCCGTCATCATCAACCCAACCGACTTCCCGGATATCGGGCCACTCGGCCAGGTCTCGGCCGACAGGCTGAAGCGCATCGGGATGAACATCGACCTGGCCGAGAGCGACTGGGGCACCGTGGTGCAACGGCGCAACAACCGCGAACCGGTGGACCGTGGCGGCTGGTCGATGCTGCATACGACCGGCGGCGCCACCGCCTGGGCCAATCCCGCGCTGTCCTTCCTGGTACGCGGCCAGGGGCTGCAGGGCTGGTTCGGCTGGTGGTCCAGCCCGCGCGCGGAGGAATTGGCGGAAGCCTGGCTGTTCTCCACCGATCCCGAACGCCAGAAGGCGCTCGCCGGCGAATTGGGCCGCCATGCGCTGGAGGACGCGGCCTTCCTGCCGCTCGGCCAGTTCCGCATCCGCACGGCGTTCCGGCGCGACCTCACGGGCATGCTGGAAGGATCCTCGCCCTATCCGTGGAACCTGCGGCGGGGGTGATCA
This sequence comes from Roseomonas fluvialis, assembly GCF_022846615.1. Classification (NCBI taxonomy): domain Bacteria; kingdom Pseudomonadati; phylum Pseudomonadota; class Alphaproteobacteria; order Acetobacterales; family Roseomonadaceae; genus Roseomonas; species Roseomonas fluvialis. Next base: position 5,379,531 of record NZ_AP025637.1, on the reverse strand, counting down.
GCGTGGTGCCGGGTGGCGCACCAGGCACCAGTGCTCCTCCTCCGGCGGGCGAGGACCGCAGCCGGGCCACCAGGCGGCGCGGCAGATGCGGTTTGCGGGCGTGAACCACTCGGCACTGGCAGTGCAGGACTGCCAGTGCCGCGGCGTGGTCGCTTGGTTCGACAGGTGCACGATGTCGAGCCAGGCCGCGCCGGCCTCCTCGAGCGTCGGCATCAGGTCGCTGAACCATTCCCAGCGCAGCGGCCGCGCGGGGCGCGCCAGTGCGATGGCGCCACGCCCGACCGCGCGGCGATAGCCCTTCAGGAAGTGCGATTCCAGCCGCACCCCGAAAGGACCGGCCTGGGCACCGATGATGAGCTCGGCAACCGTCATGTCGCATTCGTCAGGCAACACCAGCGCGGTGGGGAAGGCGAAGGGCTGGCCGAGGAAGGTGCCGCCGCGCGCGAACAGGTCGATCTCGAAAAAGTAGCCGACCGATCGCATGCGCGTCGCGACGGCCGCCAGGTGCGCGGCCTCCTGCCCCGGCGGGATGCGCGCCCAGTGCGCGGCGATGGTCGACCAGACCTGCGCGGCGGCGGCGTGGCCCGGGTCGGTCGCGGCCCAGTGGCGTTCCATCGCCGGGGAGAAGCCGCGGCCGCCGCCTTCCCGCGCACGACTGATGGCCCGCACCAGCGTCTCCTGCGCGCCGGAGGCCCCCCAGGAGACCACGTGCACCAGGCTATGCGGCGCGCCTCGCGCATCAAGCAGCGACTGCACCAAGTGCCCCACGCCCTGCGCGGAGAGCCCACCCTGGCTCTGGCCGGTGACGAAGACCTCGCCGCGCGTCGCGTAGTCCACCGCCTCGCGCACCATGCGCAGCGCGCCGTTCGAAAGCACCTGCGCGCGCCCCATGGTGAGGCCCGAGGCCCAGCCGCGCAGGTCGGTGCGTTCGAACACATGCGTGCCGGCGATGGCGTAGATGCGGTGCGGTTGCCGTGCCGCGCGCCCGCGCGCCTCCAGCACCAGTGCGGCGAAGCCGCTATGCGCGTCGGCATGCAGGCCGACCACGTCGTAATCCGCCAATACGGGGTCGGGGTCAGCCGGTTCGAGGCGCGGCGCGCCGTCGGGCCCGTCGTCGCGGATGTCGTAGGCGCGGTCTGCGGCGACCACGGTCGCGGCATCGACACGCCACAGCGCCGGGATACGCGAGCGGCGGTCCTGCAGGATGGCGGCGCCGTCGATCTCGGGCAGGTAGGTGACCGGCGGCGCGCCGTTGGGCAGCGCCAGGTCGCGGACGTCGCGCAGGTGCAGTTCGACCCGGACCTGGCGCGACGCGCCCGAGACCGTGGCGCGCACGCCATGATACGCCAGGATGTCGCGCGCATAGGGCAATGCGCGCACGACCGAAAGCCGCAGGTCGCGCACCGCTTCGCGTGCCGAGACGGCGTTGCAGCGCGCGATCTGGGCCGGGTCGGCGGGCTCGGGCTGGGCCACGGCCGGGCCGGCCAGCAGCGCCAGGGCCGCCACCAAGAGCCCGGCCGAACGCTTCATCCGCAAGGCCCTCCCGGCGCGATCCCCCGGCGCTTCAATGCGCGGCAAGCGGAACCGTGGCATGGCCTCCGCCCGGCCGGCTACCGCGCCTGCGAAGCCGGGGGGTCGCAAGGGGCGCGCTGCGGGGCCATGATGTGCGTTCGCACCAGCTGCGCCCCGGGGAAGATCTGCGACCATGGATGACGTGAAGCCACCAGCGGAAGACACGCGCACCGCCCGCGTCACCGGGGAGGAGGCGCTCGCGATGCATGCGGAAGGGCGGCCGGGCAAGCTCGAGATCCGCCTCACCAAGCCGCTGGTCACTGCGCGCGACCTGTCGCTGGCCTATTCGCCGGGCGTGGCGGAACCCTGCCTGCACATCCATCGCGACCCGAAGCTCGCGTATGACTACACGGCGAAGGGGAATTTCGTGGCCGTCATCAGCAACGGCACGGCGGTGCTGGGGCTGGGAAATCTGGGTGCGCTGGCGTCCAAGCCGGTGATGGAAGGCAAGGCGGCGCTGTTCAAGCGCTTCGCGGATGTCGATTCGATCGACCTGTGCGTCGACACCGAGGACGTGGACGCCTTCGTCAATTCCATCCGCTACCTCGGCCCGTCCTTCGGCGGCATCAACCTCGAGGACATCAAGGCGCCGGAATGCTTCGTGATCGAGCAGCGCCTGCGCGAACTGATGGACATCCCGGTCTTTCATGACGACCAGCATGGCACCGCGATCGTGGCAGCAGCGGGGCTGATCAACGCCATCCATCTGACGGGCCGCGACATCAAGACCACGCGGCTGGTCATCAATGGCGCCGGCGCGGCCTCCATCGCCTGCGCCGAGCTGGTCAAGGCCATGGGCATGCGGCCCGAGAACGTGATCCTGTGCGACACCAAGGGCGTGATCTACCGCGGCCGCACAGAGGGCATGAACCAGTGGAAGTCCGCGCATGCGACATCCACGCCCGCGCGCACCCTGATGCAGGCGCTGGATGGGGCCGACGTGTTCTTCGGGCTGTCGGTGAAGGGCGCGCTGACGCCCGAGATGCTGCGCGCCATGGCGCCGAAGCCGATCCTGTTCGCCATGGCGAATCCCGATCCCGAGATCACGCCCGATGAAGCCCGTGCCGCGCGGCCGGACTGCATCATCGCGACCGGCCGGTCGGACTATCCCAACCAGGTCAACAACGTGCTGGGCTTCCCCTTCATCTTCCGCGGGGCGCTCGATGTGCGCGCATCCACCATCAATGACGCGATGAAGATCGCAGCGGCCGAAGCGCTCGCCATGCTGGCGCGCGAGGACGTGCCCGAGGAAGTGGCCGGGGCGGGTGCCGGCCTGGCGCTGCGCTTCGGGCCCGAATACATCATCCCCAACGCCTTCGACCCGCGGCTGATCTCGCGCGTGTCGCCCGCCGTGGCGAAGGCCGCCATCGACAGCGGCGTGGCCCGCCGCCCGCTGGTGGACCTGCAGCGCTATGCGCGGGACCTGGCGACGCGGCTGGATGCCACTGCCGGCGCGATGGAAGCCATCAGCGAGAGCGTGCGGCAGAATCCACGCCGCGTGGTGTTCGCCGAGGGCGAGGAGGAAAAGGTCATCCGCGCCGCGATCGCCTACCGCAATGCCGGCTTCGGCACGCCGGTCCTGGTCGGGCGCGAGGACCGCATCGCCGCGATCACGAGCGCCATCGGGATCCCGCTGCCGGAGGGGATCGAGATCCACAACGCGCGGCTGTCGGATTCCAACCGGCGCTACGCGGAATTCCTGTATGCCAAGCGCCAGCGCGACGGCTTCCTGCTGCGCGACTGCCAGCGCCTGGTGAACCAGGACCGCAACGTCTTCGGCGCCTGCATGGTGGCGATGGGCGATGCGGACGCGATCGTGACGGGGTCTACGCGATCGTATTCGGTGGCGCTGGAGGGCATCTCCATGGCGATCGACCCGGTGCCCGGCCGCGTGGTGTTCGGCGTATCGATCGTGGTGTCGCGCCGCGCGGGCACGGTGCTGGTGGCGGATACCGCCATCCATGAACGCCCGGATGCCGAGACGCTGGCCGGCATCGCGCGCGGGTCGGCCGCGGCGGCACGCCGGCTGGGGCTGGAGCCGCGCGTGGCCTTCCTGTCCTTTTCGACCTTCGGCGATCCGCGGGGGACGATCCCGGGTTCCATCCGCGATGCCGTGCGCCTGCTGTCCGAGAAAGGCGCGGATTTCGAATTCGACGGCGAGATGTCGGCCGATGTGGCGCTCGACCCCGGCCTGCGCGCCACGCTGTATCCCTTCTGCAGGCTGACCGGGCCGGCGAATGTGCTGGTGATGCCTGGGATGCACGCGGCGCACATCCTGACCAAGGCGGTGCCGAAACTGACCGGCGCGACGGTGATCGGCCCGCTGCTGACCGGCATGACGCATTCCGCGCAGATCGTGCCGATGCAGGCGGGGGTGAACCAGATGCTGGATGTCGCGTGCCTCGCCGCGCATGCGGCGGTGAAGCGCTAGGCATGGCGGCGCCGATCAGCACGATCGGCTACGAGGGTGCGACACCCGACGCGCTGGTCGCGGCCTTGCGCGACGCAGGCATCGAGACGCTGGTGGATGTCCGCGCGCTGGCGAACAGCCGCCGGCCGGGCTTCGCCAAGCGCGCTCTCTCGGCCGCGCTGGAGCAGGCCGGCATCGGCTACCTGCACTTGCGTGCGCTGGGCACGCCCGCGGAAGGCCGCGCGGCGGTGCGCGCCGGCAAGCCCGCGGTGATGCGCCGCGTATTCGCCGCGCACCTGGCCGGCGACGAGCCGCAGGCGGCGCTGGCGAACCTGTCGGACCTGGCGCGGCGGCAGCGTGTGTGCGTGCTGTGCCTGGAAGCGGATCCCGCGACCTGCCACCGCACGCTGGTAGCCGAGGCGGTGGGGCTGCCGGTGGTGCACCTGCGGCCCGGCGTCAAAGCCGGATCGCGCTGAGCGCCGCCTCCATCCGCCGCGTGAAGGCTTCCGCATTGCCGCCACTGCGCAGCCAGGCGCCACCGGACAGCGCGGCGCGCGCGGCAGACAGCGCGGCAGGATCGCGCCCGTAGCGCAGCGCGGCCGCCACGTAGTCGTCGAGCGTGGTGGCGACACCCTCGGTCAGCCCTGCCGCGGTCAGCAGGCTGGCCGCCATGCGCGACGCGAAGGACCGCCCGGCCAGGGTGACGATCGGCAGCCCCATGCGCAGCGCATCGGACGCCACCGTGCCGGCATTGTAGGGAAAGGTATCCAGGAACACGTCGGCGCAGCCGAGCCGTGCAAGATAGCGCTGCGGGTCGCAGCGGGAGGCGAACAGGATGCGATCGGGCGCGATGCCGGCGGCCTGCGCTGCGGCGCGCAGGTTGGCGATGCCCGTCGCGTTGTCATCGGTCATCCACAGCAGCGCCTTCGGCAACCCGTGCAGGATGCGCATCCAGGCGGCGAACACATCCGGCGTGATCTTGTAGAAGTTGTTGAAGCAGGCGAGCACGAAGGCGTCGTCGGGCAGGCCTTCATCGGTGCGGCTGGCCGGCGCGGGCGGTGGCGCACTATCGTCATTCGCCTGGTACAGGCCATCGAGCGGCAGCGGGCGCGGCGCGTAGTGATCCGCCTGGTCGGCCGGCACCACCACGCTGTCGCAGATCATCCAGTCGAGTTCGGGGATCGGCACCGGGCCGACATAGCCGAGGTAGGTCGCCTGCACCGGCGCGGGCTTCCAGCGCAGCGCAGCCAGGCGCGCGCCACGCGTAAGTCCATTGAGGTCCACCAGGACGTCGATCTCGTCGGCGCGGATTCGGCGCGCGGCGGCTTCGTCGGACAGGTGGCCGATCGGAACGTGGTGGTCGAAGGCGGAGACGATGCGGCGGCGCAGGTCGGAACGGTCTTCGTCGGTCGAGCAGTAGCCGTAGATGTCGAAGCGGCTGCGGTCGTGGCGTTCGAGCAGGCCGGCGATCAGGAAGCCCATGGCGTGGCGGCAGAAATCCGACGACAGGTAGCCCACGCGGATGCGCGCGTGGCGGTAGCCCTGCACAGGGGCCAGGCGCTCCGGCGCGGCAGGCACCTTGCGGTCGATCCAGGCGGTGGCGATGCGCCGCTGCAGGGCCGGGTCATCGGTCAGCGCGAGCGCGCCGAGCGGCCCGCCCAGCAGCGCCAGCGCATCGGGCGTGAGGCCCGGTATACCGCCACCATCGAGCGGCCACATGCAGCCCTTCTGACGCAGGTGCGACCAGTGCTGCACCACATCGGGCTGCCGCGGGTCGATCAGCAGGCTGGCCCGCAGCGCGCGCTCGGCGCCGGCGTAGTCCTTGCGTGTCTCCAGCAGGCGGCCCTGGTGGTTGAGCAGGGGCAGGCGTGCCTCGTTGGGCTGCAACGCGCCAGACCACAACGCGAGCGCTTCGTCGGCGCGGCCTTCCGCTTCCAATGCCAGGCCCAGGTTCACCTGCGCCTGGTGCAGGTCGGGCTTGAGCGAAAGCGCCTGGCGATAGGCGATCATGGCCGCGGCGCGATCGCCGGACTGCGCGAGGACGACGCCAAGATTGAACCAGGCCGCGAAGCGCTGCGGGGAGGACGGGTTCTCCGCCAGCCAGGCATTGTAGGCGGCGATGGCGGCGGCCGGTGCGGCGCCCTCGATGCGCGGCAGCAGGATCTCCAGTGGTTCGCCGGTGGTGTCGAGCGGCGCCATGGCGTTCAGCCCGCGGCCGGGTGGTAGCGCGCATCGCGCGGCAGCGGTGCGTACGCATGCCGTCGCGCAACCGCTTCGCGCCAGCGGTCGTCCAGCGTGGAGTCGAAGCTGGCTTCCACGCCGTCATGGTCCATGGCCGCCCCGCATTCCAGGTAGGCATCGAGGTTGGTGAGATCCGGCTGCGGCAGGCGACCCTGCGCGAAGTCGTCCCACATGCCGCGGAACAGCGCTTCCAGGTCGCGCACCAGACGCGGCGTGTCGAACAGCAGCGCCTTACCGCGGCCTTCGACCAGCCTCGCGCGGAACGGCGCCAGCGCAGCACGGTCGCGACCGAAGGCGATGGCGCGAGCGACGTAGTCCTCCGCGCGGTCGCAGACGAAATCCGGCAGCCCGGCGGCCTGCACGAGCGAGGCACAGACCCGCGCCGCGAAGGACCGCCCCGGGACGGTCAGCACCGGAACGCCCATCCAGAGCGCATCCGACGCCGTGGTGTGCGCGCCATAGGGCAGCGTATCGAGGAACAGGTCGACCAGAGCGTAGCGCGCCAGGTGCGCGCGGTTGCCCATGATGGGCGCGAAGACGATGCGCTCGGGCGTCACACCCGCGGCCGCGGCCTGGGCGCGCAGCCGGGCCTCGACCTCGTCGCAGGATTTCAGCAACCACAGGACGCTGCCGGGTGCGCCGCGCAGGATCGCCATCCAGCGGCCGAAGACGAAGGGCGTGATCTTCTGCGTGCCGTTTAAGGAACAGAAGACCGTCGCGTCCTCGGGCAAGCCGTGTTCGGCACGGGTCGGCGCGCGGGTGTCGCCCATCGGGCGCGCGCGGTCGTTTGGCTGGTAGCAGGCCAGGCGCGCGACGCGCTCGGAATAGAACTGTTCGTGACCCAGCGGAATGATGGTGGGGTCCGCGATGATGTAGTGGTGGTAGGGGCTGCCCATGCTGCCCGGAAAGCCCAGCCAGTTGACGATGATCGGCGCGGGCCGGCGCGCCAGAAGCCGTGTGCGTGCGCTGCGCGTATGACCGTTCACGTCCACCAGGATATCCACGCCATCGGCCAGCATCAGCGCCTCGGCCGCGTCGTCGTCCATCGGCGTGATGTCACGCCAGTGTTCGACCGAATCGCGAATGCGCGCCTTGGTCGCGTCCTCCTGCGGGACGCCGCAGTAGTAGGCTAAAACCTCGACCTGCGAGCGGTCGTGAAGGGCGAACATCCCGGCCATAAGCGAACCGATGGCGTGTTCGCGCAGGTCGGACGACAGGTAGCCCACGCGCAGCCGGCGGCCCGGCACCTGGCCGATGCGGTCGGCGAAATCCGCCGTGACGCGGAAGCGATCCGGTGTGCCGTGGTCCTTCGCCACATGCGCGTGCGCGACGGCCAGTTGCATCATCGGGTCGTCGGCATGACACGCGATGGACAGCGGCGCGATCTGGCGCAGCAGCGCGGCGCGATCATGCCCCGCCAGCGGCTGCAGCAGCGGCCACTGGCATTGCCGCTGACGCAGGCTGATCCAGTGCTGCACCACGTCGCGCTGCCAGGGCATGAGCTCCGCCACCTGGCGCAGCGTGTCCTCGGCTTCCGACAGGCGGCGCGCGCCTTCCAGCATCTGCGCCATCTGCTTCAGCGCCGTGGCTTTCCACGTGATGCTGTCGCCATTCAGCGCCGCCAGGCTGCCCGTGACATGCGACCAATGCCCGAAGGCCTGCGCGCCGGCGCCCAGTCGTTCATAGGCCGCACCCAGGTTGATGTAGGGCGGCAAGAAATCCGGCTTGCGACGGATGGCGGCGGAGAAGGCCTCAACCGCGCCATGCGTATCCCCCAGGCCGGCCAACAATACGCCGCGGTTGAACTCCGCAGCGTGCAGCAGCGGGTCGTCGGGGTTCAGCGCCACCCAGTCGCGGTACAATTCCGCGGCCATGGCCACCTGCCCCCGGGTGGCCAGCGCCTGCGCGCTGCCCACCAGCTCGGCAATGCCCATTCTGGCCATGCCGTCGTCTCCCTCTGGTATGCGTCAGGCGAACAGGGCGTTCACCTGGGCGGTGGTCATCGCGCCGATCTGCGTGGTGGTGAAGCCTGCCACCTGCGTGTCGGACAGGGCGGCGATGTCGGAGGTCTCGAGCGCGCCGACCTGCGTCGTGGTGAAGGCCGCGACTTGCGTCGTGGTCAGGCCCGCCACCTGCGTCGTGGTCAGCGCCACCACGCCGGTGGTGCTGAGCGCGGCCACCTGCGTCGTGGTCAGCGCGCCGATCTGGCTCGAGGTGAGGCCCACCTGCTGCGTCGTGGTCAGCACCCCGATCGCGGTCGAGGTCAGGGCTGCGATCTGCGGCGCCGTCAGCGCATTGACCTGGGTCGAGGTCAGCGCACCCACCTGCGTCGTGTTCAGCACCGCGACATCGGTGGTCTCCAGGCCACGGACCTGCGTGACCCCCAGCCCACCGATCTGCGTGGTGGTCAGGGCCGCCACCTGCGTGGTGGTCAGCGCCGCCACCTGGGCTGAGGAGAAGCCGCGAACCTGCGTGGTGCCCAGGGCGCCGACCTGCGTCGTGGTCAACACGCCGACCTGCGTCGTGCTGAGGGCCGCCACCTGCGTGGTGGTCAGCGCTGCCAGCTGCGTCGTGGTCAGCGCGTTCACCTGCGTGGTGGTCAGCGCCTCAACCTGCAAGGCCACCAGGCCCCCAACCTGCGTGGTGGTCAGAACCGCCAGGTCGGTGGTCTCCAGCGCGCGGACCTGCGCGGTGGCCAGCGCACCGACCTGCGTGCGGGTCAGCGCGCCGATCTGCGTGGTGGTGAAGGCGGCGAGGTCGGTGGTCTCGATCCCAGGCAGCTGCGCCACCGACACTGCGCCGATCTGCGTCGTGGTCAGCGCGCCCACCTGCGTGGTGCTCAGCGCAGCGAGCTGCGCGGTGGTGAACCCGCGCACCTGCGTGGTGCCGAGCCCGGCGACCTGCGTCGTGGTCAGCGCACCCACCTGCGTGGTGGTCAGCGCCGCCACCTGGGCGGAGGTCAGGCCACCGAGCTGCGTCGTGGTGAGCGCGCCCACCTGCGTGGTGCTGAGCCCGGCCACCTGGGTGGTGTTCAGCCCGCGCAGCTGCGTGGTGGTCAAGGCAGCGAGGTCGGTCGTCTCGAGCGCCACGACCTGCGTCGTGGTCAACCCCGCGATCTGCGAACTGGCCAGGCCCGCCACCTGGGTCGTGGTCAGCGCCACGATGTCCGTGGTGTCGAGTCCGCGCAGCTGCGCGGTGGTCAGCGCGCCCACCTGGCTGGATGCGAGCGCACCAAGCTGCGTGGTGGTCAGCGCCGTGACCTGGGTCGATGACAGCCCGCCCAGCTGCGTCGTAGTGAGCGAGCCGACCTGCGTGGTGGTGAGTGCCTCGGTCTGCGTGGTGGTCAGGGCGCCGATCTGCGTGGCACCGAGCGCACGCAGCTGCGTGGTGGTGAGCACCGCGAGGTCGGTGGTCTCGACCCCGCGCAGCTGGGTGGTGGAGAGCGCCGCGACCTGCGTGGTGGTCAGCGCACCCATCTGCGTCGTGGTCAGCGCCGCCACGTCGGTCGATTCCAGCCCGCCGACCTGCGTGGCGGTCAGCGCGCCCACCTGGGTGGTGGTCAGCGCAGCGACCTGGGTTGTGGTCAGGGCGGCGATCTGTGCCGGGAGAAGGCCACGCAGCGTCGTCGTGCCGACCGCGCCCAACTGGGTCGTGGTCAGCACACCCACCTGCGTCGTGGTCAGGCCGGCCGCCTGGGTCGGCGTCAGCGCGCCGACCTGCGTGGTGGTCAGCGCGCCCACCTGCGTGGTCGTGAGCCCCGCCACCTGCGCCGAACCGAGGCCGCGCACCTGCGTCGTGGTCAGCACGGCCAGGTCGGTCGTCTCGAGTCCGCCCAGCTGCGTCGTGGTCAGGGACCCGACCTGCGTGGAGGTGAGCCCGCCCACCTGCGTGGTGGTCAGCGACGCGATGTCGGTGGTGTCGAGGCCGCGCAGCTGTGCCGTGCTGAGTGCCGCCACCTGCGTCGAGGCCAGCGCGCCGATTTGCGTGGTTGTCAGCGCACCGACCTGGGTCGAGGTCAGCCCGCCGACCTGCGTCGTGGTCAGCGCCGCGACCTGCGTGGTGGTGATGGCGCCCAACTGCGTGGTCGTCAGCGCACCGAGCTGCGTCGCGCGCAGCCCGCCCACCTGCGTTGTCGTGAGCACCGCGAGGTCGGTTGTCTCCAGACCGCGCAATTGCACGGTGCCGAGCGCGCCGATCTGGGTCGTGGTCAGCGCGCCGACCTGCGTGGTGGTGAGGGCGCCGACATCGGTGCTCTGGAGCGCCGCGACCTGCACGGTGGTCAGGCCCGCAACCTGCGTCGTCGTCAACGCCGCCACCTGCGTGGTGGTGAGCGCAGTGACCTGCGCCGCGGTCAGCCCGACCAGCTGCGTGGTGGCCAGCACCGCCAGGTCCGTGGTCTCGATCGCCGCAACCTGAGCGGTGGAGAGGCCGGCGATCTGCGCGCTGCGCAGCCCGCCCATCTGCGTGGTGGTCAGCGCACCGATATCGGTGGTGTCGAGCCCCGGCAGCTGCGCCGTGCTCAGGGCGCCCACCTGCGTGGTGGTCAGCGCGCCGAGCTGGGTGGTGGTCAGCGAACCCACCTGGGTGGAGGTGAGCCCCCCCACCTGCGTCGTGGTCAGCGCACCCACCTGCGTGGTGGTCAATGCACCGACCTGCGTCGTGGTCAGCGCCGCCAGCTGCGGCGCCGTCAGGCCGCGCAGCTGGGTTGTGGTCAGGACGGCAAGGTCGGTGGTCTCGAGAGCGCGTATCTGTGTCGTGGTCAGCGCGGCCGTCTGCGTACTGGACAGCGCGCCAACTTGCGTGGTGGTCAGCGCAGCGATGTCAGTGGTCTCGAAGCCGGCAACCTGGCTGGCGGTGAAGGCGGCAAGTTGCGTCGTGGTCAGCGCGCCAACCTGCGTGGTGGTCAGCGCACCAACCAGACTGGCGCCCAGACCGCGCACCTGCGTGGTGGTCAGCACGGCGATGTCCGTCGTCTCGAGCCCACCGACCTGCGTCGTGGTCAGGGATCCGAGCTGCGCCGCGGTCAGACCGCCCACCTGCGTGGTCGTCAGCGCGCCGATATCGGTGCTGTCGAGGCCACGCAGTTGCACGGTGGATAGGCCCGCCACCTGGGTCGAGGAGAGCGCGCCGAGCTGCGTCGTTGTCAGCGCACCCACCTGCGTGGACGTCAGCCCCGAGATTTGCGTGGTCGTCAGCCCGCCGACCTGCGTGGTCGTCAGCGCTCCGACCTGCGTCGTGGTGAGCCCGCCAACCTGCGTCGCGCCCAGGCCGCGCAGCTGCGTCGTGGTCAGCGCGGCGAGGTCGGTGGTTTCGAGCGCGCGGACCTGCGCGGTGCCGAGCGCGGCCAGCTGATTCGAGGATAGCGCGCCCACCTGGGTGGTGGTCAGGGCGGCAATGTCCGTGGTCTCGAGCGCGGAGACCTGACGCGCCACCAGCCCACCGATCTGCGTCGTCGTCAGCGCAGCGACCTGCGTCGTGCTGAGGGCGGCGACCTGCAGCGTGTTGAGACCCAGCAGCTGCGTCGTGGTCAGCACCGCGAGGTCGGTGGTCTCGATCGCGCCGATCTGCGTGGTGGTCAGCGCAGCGACCTGGCTGGACCGCAACCCACCCACCTGTGTCGTGGTCAGCGCACCGATATCGGTGGTGTCGAGCGCGCGCAGCTGCGGCTGAGTCAGCACACCGACCTGGGTCGAGCTGAGCGCGCCGAGCTGCGTGGTGGTCAGCGCACCCACCTGCGTCGAGGATAGCGCGACCACCTGTGTGGTCGTCAGGGCGCCCACCTGCGTGGTGGTCAACGCGCCCACTTGCGTGGTGGTCAGCGACGCCACCTGCGCCGAGGAGAGCGCGCGGATCTGCGTGGTGCCGATCACGGCCAGGTCGGTCGTCTCCAGGGCGCGGACCTGCGTCGTGGTCAGCGCCGCGGCCTGGGTGCTGCTGAGCGCACCCACCTGCGTGGTGGTCAGCGCCACAATGTCGCTGGTGTCGAAGCCCGCGACCTGCGCGCCGCTGAGCCCACCGATCTGCGTGGTGGTCAGCGCGCTCACCTGCGTGGTGGTCAGCGCACCGACCTGGCTCGCGCCGAGTCCGCGCAGCTGCGTGGTACTGAGCACGGCGATGTCGGTGGATTCCAGCGCGCCTACCTGCGTGGTGGTCAGCGCGGCGACCTGCGTGGTGTTCAGCACGCCCACCTGGGTGGTGGTCAGCGCGGCCAGCTGGGTCGCGGCCAGCGATCGGATCTGCGTGGTCGTCAGCCCCGCGATGGTCGTGGTGGTCAGGCCCTGGATCTGCGTGGTGTTCAGGGCGGAAATGACGGTCATCGCGTGCTCCAAGCCGGTTCTTGTCCGTGCTGGACAAAGCCGCCGACCGCGCAGGCGGCTGACGACATCGGGCACCGGCTTGGACGTTCTGTCGGCACGACGCGGTGCGCAGGATGCATCACGATCGCTTGCGCAAGCGTTAAGGTGGACTCAGGGCTCACGGAGGCTCTCGCGCGCGCCGCGTATCAGCGGCTGCAGCAGCGTGGCAAGCAGGCTGCGGGTGCCGACATGGATCTCGGCCGTCACGGTCATGCCCGGCATGGGCGTGCCACCTGCAAGGCGTGGCGCGTCCAGCACGACCTGCGCGCGATGCAGCGCGACGCCGGGTGCTGCGGGCGCACCGTCCTCGCCGCGCGAATCCTGCGCGATGGAGCGCAGCCTGCCGGCCAGCGCGCCATGGCGCTGCCAGGGAAAGGCATCGACCTTCACCACCGCCGCATCGCCGGGATGCGCCTGGCCAATATCCGCGGAGCGCAGCGCGACCTCGGCGATCAGTGGCGCTCCGGCTGGCACCAGCGTCACCAGAGGCTCGGCCTCCCGCAGGATCGACCCGGCCGATCGCCGCGCGACCTCCAGCACCGTGCCGTCGGCGGGCGCGACGATGGTGGTCAGGTCCGCCAGGCGCGTGGCCTTGCCCAAGGCTTCCTCGACCCGTGCGAGGTCACCGCGCAGCCGCGCCAGTTCCTCGAGTGACTGACGGCGCCAGTCATCCAGGAAGCCCTGGCGCTCGGCCTGCTTCTGCGCCAGCGCGTGGCGCAGCGTGTCCAGACGCGCCCTGTCCTGTTCGCGCTGCTGCTCGGCGGCGATGCGCCGTGCACGAGCATCAAGCAGCGCGAGGCGCGAGCCGATCTGTCCTTCCAGCAGACGGGCTCGCAACGCCTCGATGTCGCGGGCGATCGCCACCTGTTCGGAGGCCGTGGCGTCGGCATCCTCGAGCGCGCGGATCGCGCTGCGGTGGCCGCGCATTTCTTCCTCGAAGGCCTGCAGGCGCGTCGTGACGAAGGCGGCGCGCTGGGCGTGCAAGCCGGATTGCAGGCGGGCGTCACGGTCCTCGCCGGGCGGGGCGGGCGCGCCGGCGAGTTCGGATTCGATGCGCGCCAGCGTCGCGACCAGGCTGCGGCGCTGCGCGGCCAGCGCGGCCCGGTCGGCCTCGGCGAAGGAGGGGTCGAGCAAGGCCAGCACGTCGCCGGCGCGCACCGCATCCCCGGGGCGCACGCGGATCTCACGGATCACGGCGCGTTCCATCGGCTGGAGCACGATGGGCGGGGCATCGGGCGCGAGGCGCCCCGCGCCGGTCACCACCACATCCACCTGCGCAACGGCAGCGAGGCCGATGAGGCCCGCGAACAGCGCCGCCACCAGCCAATGCACGCCGCGCAGCAGCGCCGGCGGGGGTTCCGCCATGACCGCTTCCAGCGGGTCCTGGAAGGCCGCAGATTCCGGCGTGGGGCCGGGCGGCTTGCGACGACGACGGGGCAGGCTGACGCGGCGGGTCATCGCAGGTGCTGCGTCTGCTGCCGCCACAGATGGCGGTAGATATCGCAGCGCTGCAGCAGCACGTCGTGCGGCGCGAAATCGGCCACGCGCCCCTGTTCCAGCACCAGGATCGAATCCGCGCCGACCAGCGAGGACAGCCGGTGCGACACCACGATCATGCTGCGCCCGCGCGCGATCTCCGCCAGGTTGGCCTGGATGATCGCCTCGCTGTCCGGGTCGAGCGCGCTGGTCGCTTCGTCCAGGATGAGCAGCGGTGGACGGGTCAGCAGCGCGCGCGCGATCGCGATGCGCTGGCGCTGACCGCCAGAGAAGTTGGCAGCACCTTCCTCGACCGTCGTCTCGAGCGCGTGCGGCAGGCGCTCGATGAATTCGAGCGCGCCGGCCAGGCGGGCAGCTTCCAGCACCTCCGGAAGGGGCGCGCCGGGGCGCGCGGCGGCGATGTTGTCGCGCAGCGTGCCGCGGAACAGCAGGTTCTCCTGAAGGACCACGCCGACATTCCTGCGCAGGTGCTCAAGCTCGATGGTGCGCAGATCGGCCTCGTTGAAGCGGATCAGCCCGTCCTGCGGGGCATGGATGCCCTGGATCAAACGCGTCAGCGTGGTCTTGCCCGAGCCGGATCGACCGACCACGCCGATGACCTGGCCGTCCTCGACCCTGAAGGAGACACGATCGAGCGCGGGCATCGCCGCACCCGGATACCGGAAGGTCACGTCCTCGAATCGCAGGGCGCCGGAAATTGGTGGACGCGAAAGGCGTTCGCGCGCACGGCGTTCCGGCCTGGTGTTCATCACGGTGCCGAGCATGCGCACCGACAGCGCTGCCTCCTGCGCCTCGTTGATCAGGGTGACGATCTGCACCAGCGGCCCGGTCACGCGGCCGGACAGCATGGTGAAGGCGACCAGCGCACCAATTGTCAGGCTGCCATCGAAGACCAGCGTCGCACCGAGCCCAAGCACGGCGATCTGCATCAGCCGTTCCAGCACGGACGTGCTGACGGCACCGAGCGCCGAGATCCGCCCGACATCGGCATGGGCGCGCACGGCAGTCGCGAGTTGCCCATCCCACGCGCGCTGCCGCGCCGGTTCCAGCACCAGCGACTTCACCGCGCGCATGTTGTGCAGGGTTTCCACCAGGTGCGCCTGGCGCGCGCCCTCGGCCGCATAGAGCCCGTTCAACCGACGCCGGAAAGCCGGCACCATCGCCCCGATCACCAGCGCGATCGCCGCCGAGAAGCCCAGCACCACCAGCGTCAGCACGCCGGAATAGATCGCAAGCAGCACCAGCAGGACCGGCAGCAGCGCCGCGTCGAGCATCGTCTGGAACAGCCGCCCGGTCAGGAAGTGCCGCAGCTTTTCCGTCTGCTGCATGTGCCGCACCAGCACGCCGGCGGCATGGGTTTCGAAGAAGGACAGCGGCAGCGACAGCAGGTGCGCGAAGCTGCGCGACCCCAGCCGCGCATCCACCTTGTTCGACGCCAACAGCATCAGCCGCTGCCGCGCGTACAGGAAGAAGCCGTCGAAGGCGGCGAGCATCACGAAGACCAGCACCAGCACGGTCAGCGTCTGCCAGGCCTGGTGCGGCACCACCTTGTCGATCAGCACCTGGAACAGCAGCGGGATCGCGAAGCCGATCAGGTTCGACAGGATAGCGGCCACCGCCACGCCAGCGAAGAAGGGGCGATGGTTCGCGATCTCATTCAGGAACCAGGACAGGCCGAAGGGTCGGTCTTCCGCCGGCAGGGGCTCGGCGCGGCGGCACAGCACCAGCGTGCCGGACCAGTCGGCCAGGAAGTTCTCGCGCGGGACCAACTGCACGCCGGCCGCTTCCTGCTGCGGGTCGAGCACCGCGGCCATCGGCGTGCCGTCCGGCCCCGGCATGACATGCACCAGGATCATCCACGACCCATCGTGGCGCGTCGCCAAGGCCGGGTAGGCGGTGCCGAGAGCCGCCGCCTTGTCCCAGCCGCAGCCTGTCACGGCGCGCGCCTTCAGCCCCGCGCGCCGCATGGCGCCGAGCATCGCGGGCAGCATGTCCGGCCCCTGCGCCTCCGGCAGTTCCTCGGGCGCCAGGTGCAGCCCATGGTGCATGGCGACGAGGAACAGGCAGCGCAGGGCGGTGAGGTCTGGCGCCAACATCCTGTCCGGCCTGGGGTCCGCGATGACCCTAGGCCGGTCAGTCTTGCGGGGCGGTTAAGCGCCGAGCAGGCCGCGCACTTCGCGCGTGATGAAGGCGGCGTCGTCGGGGTTCGCCACGGGATTGCCGGCGCGATGGCCCCAGATGGACGCGATCGGCGCGAGCCGGCCGTGCTTCAGATACGGCAGTTCAGCGGCATTGTCGGCCACGCGGAAATACAGGTCGGTCTCGGATGGCATCAGCAGCACGCGCGCGGTGATGCCCCCCAGCGCGGCGGCCAGGTCGCCGCCATCGGCGATGTCTCCGGCATCCCAGGTGCGCAGCATCGCCAGCAGGTCGGCGGCGTCGCGGCGGGCGAAGCGGTCTTCCCAGTCGGTGCGATAGAAGGTCTCGAGGTCGGGGGCCTTCAGCGCGGTCAGGTGCAGGTCCGCGCGATAGAAATCCTGGCTCAGCGCCCACCCGGCATAGAGCCGCCCGAAGGCGCGCAACGCCGCGCGGGGCTGGGCCGAGAACAGCGCCCTGCCGTCGAATTCCGGCGCCGCTTCCAGCACCGCCATCATGCCAGCCAGGAACACCCGGTTGTGGGTGCTGGTGCGCGCGCTGCCGCAGTTGATCACCGCCCGCTCCACCGCATCCGGGTAGGCCGCGGCCCAGTGATAGGCCTGCTGCGCGCCCATCGACCAGCCATAGACTGCGTGCAGCCGATCCACGCCGAAGACGTCGCGCAGCAGGCGCTTCTGCGCCGCCACGTTGTCATGCGCCGTGACCAGCGCCGGCCACGGCGCGGTGTTGCTCGGCGAGGAGGACAGCCCGTTGCCGAACATGTTCGGAATGATGATGAACCAGCGCGTCGGGTCCAGCACGCCATCCGGCCGGATCAGCCATTCGAGGTCGGGGTGCTGCGCGCCGTAGCTGGTGGGATACAGCACCACGTTGTCGCGTGCGGCCGAGAGCGTGCCATGCGCGCGCCAGACGATCTTCGCATCCGGCAGCACGCCGCCGCGCTTCAGCGCCAGGTCGCCCAGCGCGAAGGTTCCGTCCTGAACAGGCCAGTCCATGCGCGTCAGTCCCGGAACCCGGGGTCGGTGCGGTCGAGCATGCGCAGCAGGCCCTGCCATTCCAGCGGGCCATAGGTCCGCGAATTGCCGGGGGCGTACATCGAGCACGACTTCTCGACCACCGCGGGGCTCGGCATTTCCAGGTCCGTGTTGCAGGCCATGGCCGCCAGTTGCGCCTGGCAGGCGCGCTCCAGGCCCCACATCGCGATGAACGTCTCGCTGACGCTGGCGCCGAGCGTCAGCAGCCCGTGGTTGCGCAGGATGCAGTAGTTCAGCGGGCCGATGGACTGCGCGAGCAGGTCGCGCTCGGACGGGTCGCGTTCCGGCCCGCGGAAGTCGTGATAGGCGATGCGGCCGTAGAAGCGGGTTGCGGTCTGCGTCAGTGGCAGCAGCCCGCATTTCAGCGCGCTGACCGCCATGCCGGCGATGGTGTGCGTGTGCATCGCCGCCGCCGCATCGGGCCGCGCGCGATAGATCGCGGAATGGATGGTGAAGCCCGCCGGATGCAGGCCATAGGGCAGGTCGGGACGATACAGAACCTCGCCCTCCCCGTTCACCTTCAGCAGGGATGACGCGGTCATCTCGCTGAACAGCAGCCCATTCGGATTGATCAGGAACTGACCCGGCGCATCCGGCACGCGCGCCGTGATGTGGGTGTAGATCATGTCCGACATGCCGTAGCGCTCGCAGAGCCGGTAGCAGGCCGCGAGGTCGACACGCGCCTGCCATTCGGCGGCGCTGACCGACCCCTGCAGTGGCGCGATGCGCAGTGCCGATGTCTCGTTCATGGCGTGCCCTCCAGAGGTCCCAGGTCGTAGCGCGTCGTTTCGTCCAGGCTGCCGCCGAACCAGGCGCGGATGCCGGCCTGCTGCGTCCCGATCGGCCGCGGCACGCCGTTCTCGACCACCATCGGCAGGTCATGGCCCGGGATCAGCAGGCAGCCGGGGCGTTCGCGGCAGATCTCCCAGACCATGTCGATGGTGGCGCGGCTGACCGCCGGGTCATAGGTCATGTCCGTGCGCCGCGTGGTCAGTTCAACTCGGTTCTTCACTGCGTCCTGCAGCAGCACGCAATCCTGCCTGTCGCCGGTCATGACGAAGATCAGGTGGCCCGGGGTGTGGCCTGGCGCCAGGCGCGCCACGATGCCTGGCAGCACTTCGTCCCCATCATCCATCAGCTGCAGCGTCGGCCAGCGCGACAGCGCCTCAATCGTGTGTTCCGGCACGGATGTCTCGCCCCAGGGCACGCCGAGCGCCCAGGCCAATTCCACCCGCCCGATCCAGATGCGTGCCTGGCGGAACATAGGCCAGTTCACCGAATGGTCGTGGTGCGAATGGCTGATCAGCAGGTCGGTCACGTCGGACAGCGCGATGCCGCGCTGCTTCAGGTGTTCGGCCAGCGGGCGCCGAAGCCCGTAGCCGCCGCCGTCCAGCACGACTATGCGGCCGTGCCCGCGCAGAAGCACCACCGTGCTCCAGCCCAGGCCCCCATGCAGCACCGCCTTGCCCGGATACCCCGTGACCAGGACCTCGAGGTCCCAGCCGCCGCCCTGCCACTTCATGCCGCGCGTCCCTTCCCGTGCGCGAAGCGTAGAGCGGGCCGCGCGCCGCCGCTATGCCCCGAGCCCGCCTTCCGGTTCGCCGCGCATCTCGGCAAAGACCGCGCGCGCGACTATCAGCCCTTCGCGCACGGATGGCAGGCCGACATAGCCGGACATATGCAGAAGCGCCTCGGAAAGCTCCTGTTCCGACCAGCCCGCACGGCGCGCCATGCGCAGATGGATGGCGAGCTCCGGCCAGGCATGCGTCGCGGTGTCGGAGATCACGACGATAAGCGTACGCGTCTTCACGTCGAGCCCCGGCCGCGCCCAGAGCTTCGCGAAGACCGCCTCGCGCGCGTAGTCGCCGAAGGCTTCCATGATCGGGTCGTCGTAGACGCCCTTGGCCATGCCCTCGACCGTGGCCGAGCCCATCAGGCTGCGACGCATCGCGTCGCCCTTGTGCCAGTCGTCCGACTTGGACATCACGATTCCTTCCCATGGCTGCGGGGGCGAGCCTATCGCCGCGCCGCGTCGGGCGGAACCGCTCAGCCCGCCAGGTAGTCGTGCACCACCTCGCCAAGGCCGAGCGTGAGGTCCGCGACCAGATGCGTGGCCGACACCACCTCGAGCACAGGAAGCTCCGCCACCGGCGCCATGGCATGCGGTGCAAGCTGCAGCGCCCCAGGCCCGGTCCAGCCGCCCTTCAGCACCACGTCCTGCATGTAGTAACGCACCAGCTCGAGCACCCGCGGGCTGCCGTCCACATGCGGGATGATCTTGAGCAGGAAGCCAGGTTCCGCCATCGATGCCGCGAGCGCGTGCTCGGGCACGGGCCGGTGCTTGTAGCCCATGGTGGCGGTGGCGATGCGCTGGCTGCCATAGTCGAGCGTGCCGACCAGCGTGTCCTGCTCGACCCGCAGCACCGGCTTCGCCAGCTTCTTCGGAAAGCCCCACAATTCGCGCCCGCCCGCGATCGGCGATTCGTCATCCAGGAACATCGCGTGCACGTAGCCGCCGCGCTGGTCGCCCAGGCGCACCGGGATGACCTGGCCGCTTTCCGTGTAGTCGCCGAAGCCGGTGCTGTCCGGCATGCGGATGAACTCGTACTTCACCAGCGGTTCGTCGAATTCGAGCGGCCCGGGCACCACGCGTCGCAATGCGACGGGGTCGGTGCGGTAGGTGATGATCATGAATTCGCGGTTCACGAAGCGGTACGGCCCGACCGGATAGGCGGGGCTGGTGAGGGGCATGGCGAAGGCGCGGCGACGCACGTCGTCGGGGGACATCGGCGGGATCTCCGGTGCGGTATGGTGTCAGGCGAGGTCGCGTCGGCCTTGGGCGCGCAGCCGGTCGCCGACAACGTCGAAGGTGCGCGCGCCAAGGTCGGGCGGCATGGGTTCGCACCAAGGCGCCGCGTCCAGCGTCTCGCGCGCATCGGCGCGGCCATGCGCCCAGCGTTCCTCCATGGTGCCGCGGCTGAACTCGTAGTCCTTGGCCTGGCCCTGTTCGTCCTCGGGTCGGTAGATCAGCTGCGCGACGTCCATGGTGGAGGTGCAGCCGAAGGCATGCAGGAAGCGCGCCTCCGGCGTGTCGCGCAGTTCGGGTGGCAGCTTCGCCAGCAGCCCTTCGATGTTGTGGCGCAGGTCGTGGACGATGCGGATGATGCGCGACGCCGCCCGGGTGCGGCTGCTGTAGCGGATGTCCTTCTCGCGCTCCGCCGCTTCCAGCAGGGTGCGCGGCAGGCGGCCGCGCGCCGGGAAGACATCGACCTGGAAAATCAGGCGCGACCGGCGCGGCACGCTCGCGATCACGTATTGCAGCGGCGTGTTGGACACCAGGCCGCCATCCCAGAAGTACTCACCGTCGATCTCGACCGCGGGGAAGCCGGTGGGTAGCGCGCCGCTCGCCATGACGTGCTCGGCGCGCAGCGGTTTTTCCGCGCTGTCGAAATAGGCGAAGTTGCCGGTCTCGACATTCACCGCGCCGACGCTGAGGCGCACACCCTCGCGGTGGTTGATCCGGTCGAAGTCGATCAGGGATTCGAGCGTCCCCTTCAGCGCGCCGGTGTCGTAGTAGCTGGTGGGCGGCGGGTCCCGCAGCCAGGCGCCCGGCGCCTGCGGTGCAAAGAAGCCCGATTGGCCGAACAGCACCGCATTCGCCGCGCCGGCCTGGCGGCGTAGTTCCGGCACGACGCCGAACACGAGGTCCGTCCACCCGGCCCAGCGCGGCGGCGCGGTCACCGTCTCCCAGAAGCGGCGCAGCTTCGCCACGCGATCCTTGGGCGGATTGCCGGCGATGATCGCGGCATTGATGGCGCCGATCGAAATGCCCGCCACCCAGTCCGGCTGCCAGGCGCTGTCGGCGATCTCCTCGAAGACGCCGGCCTGATAGCTGCCCAGCGCGCCGCCGCCCTGCAGGACCAGCGCGACGGGCCGTTCGTCGGCAGCGTCGCGGGTGGCGCGGGGGCGTCGGGTCATGGGCGGCTCCGTCGGCAATGAGGCGCGTATCGTAGCCGGCACGATCCGCCGCGCACGCGAATTCGCGCGCGATCAGCCGAAGCGCATCGCCGGCAGCGAATCCTGCGCGCGCACCATGTAGCGGTAGCGATACGCCTCTGCCATGCCGAGCCCCGTGTTGAGCGCGAGTGAGGCCGCATTCGCCGCGGCCACCTGGCAGAACAGCCAGGCCGCGCCCTGTTCGCGCGCCCAGTGCGCGGCCGCGCGCACGGCACGCGCGGCGAGGCCCCGCCGGCGGAAGTCCGGTCGCACCGCGAGGTCGAAGAAGCCCGCCGTCTCGCCTGACGCGACCACCGAGATCACCGCCGCAGCGGCGCCGTCCTGGTGCAGCGTGATCCAGGCGCCGGGCACCATCAGCAGCGCGGGGTTGCCTTCCTTCTCGCGGCGGCGCGCGGGGGTCTGGTGCTCGGCTGTCGCGGTCACCGCCATCCAGTCGGCGTCCGGCGCGGGCAGGGCGGTGGCGGCGGCGTCGGGGGCCGCGATGGCGCCGATCGGCGCGAGCAGGATGACCGTCTCGTCCTTTTCGACATAGCCTCGCGCAGCGAGCATACCGACCAGCCCCGGCGGGTCGAGCGGGGTGGACCGGAAGCGCGGCGGCAGGCCATGGGCAGCGTACAGCGCCTCGATCCGCGCGATGCGGTCCTCGAGCGCCGGGTCCGGCGCGGGGTCGATGGACGATGCGGCATTGGCGCGCCCGGTGCCGCCGGCGAAGGCCCGCACCACGAAGGGGCCGTCGAAGGCGACGCGCGCGGCAGGCACGGTGGACAGCGCCGCGTGCTCCAGCGCGCGGATGTCGGGCGTCGCGCGCTCCGGCGCGCGCAGGCCGGTCAATGCGCGCTCCGGCGCGCGCAGGTCGGTCAATGCGCGCTCCGGTGCGCGCAAGCCTGACGGTGTCACGGCTGCAGGCCCAGGCGGCCGATCAGCATTTCCTCCATGCGGGCCGATTCCGCGAGGAAGGCGCCATAGGCAGCACCGTCGCGGTAGTCGTCGGTCATGTCGTTGCGCGCCAGCGCGGCGCGGTAGTCCTCGTTCTGCATGCCGGCACGGAAGGCCGCGCGCAGCGCCTCGGCGATCGGGTCGGGCAGCCGCGGCGGGGCGATGATGCCGAAGGGTGCGGTGACGGTCAGGCGGTAGCCCAGTTCGCGCAGCGTCGGGGCATCGGGCCAGCGGGGCAGGCGCTGGGCGCTCCAGACATGCAGCCAGGCGGCCTCGCCCTCATCGACCAGCGTGCCGATGCGCACCGGGCCCGCCATCACGTCCACGTCGCCGGCGGCCAGGGCGCGCGCGCCGTGCAGAGCGCCGCGGAAGGGAACGTGCACGGCCTGCACGCCCTCGCGCCGCAGCAGCCGGGCCATGGTCAGGTGGCCGTTCGAATTCACCCCGGAGCTGCCATAGGACAGCACGCCCGGCTTCTCGCGAGCCTCGCGCAGGAAGCCGGCCCAGCCATCGGGGAAGCGCCCGGCCTTGGCGATGGCGCCGAAGGCCGCGCCCGCGATGCCCATGAGCGGCGTCGTGTCGCCCGGAATCTCGAACGGCATTTGTTCGAGCAGCGCGGTCCGCAGCGCCGCCGACGGAAGCTGCGCAATCAGCGTCCCGTCGGGCGGGGCGGAGACCAGCGCGGCGATGGCGCGCATGCCCGCGCGGCCGGGCTTGTTCTGCACCAGGATCTCCTGGCCCAGCGTCGGTTCGGCGGCATCAGCCAGGGCGCGCATCACCACGTCGTTCGTGCCGCCGGCGGCGAAAGGCACCACGAGCTTCACCGGCCCGGGCGGCGCCCAGGCGCGCGCCTGGCGGCGCAGCGCCGGCACGCCCAGGGCGCCCAGCAACACGGCGCGTCGCGCCAAACCGGACATCAACCGTGTCCCCTCCGTCCCCGCGGCATGGCCTGGCGCGCCCTGCACCGGCCGGCGGCGCATCCTGCGCAACCTCCGGGCGGCGCGCCAGCGACCCGCCGTTGCATTCGCCCGCGTGCCGGGCACACGCCCGCCACGCCAACCTGCCCCGCTGGATCGCACGAAGGCGTTAAGGAGGAAAGATGGCGCGGGCGCGGTTCGCTCACCAACGGTCGCGCGGGCCCCAGGCGTAGCGGTGGTCTCGCGAGTGATGGCGCGGCCTCTCCTGGCGCCAGCCATGCCAGGCCGGCGCCGGCCGATGCGGCCGGTACCAGTGCCGCGGCGGCGGCGCCGGGCGGTGGTGCCAGGACGGCGCATGGCCCCAGCCCGGCCCATGGCGGCGATAATCCCCGGCATCGGCGGGGGTGGCGGCGAGCATCGCGAGAAACAGGGCGGCGGCGGAAGCCAGGCGGCGCATCGGGAAATCTCCTTTCCGGCGACGCACAGCAGGCACCCGCGGCAAGGCGGCCCCACGTCCAAGCCGTGGCGGGACCGCGGCAGCGCGTGACGGGATGTGACGGCGCGCGGCCCTCACGCATCACGTCCCCCGAGATGCGCGCCTCCGGTCCCCCGGCGCAGGTCGGGGGCCGGCACCATCGATGGCGACGGTCGAGGACGGCGGTCGCCGGGATCAGTGCGGCCGCGCCGTCGGGTCGCCCGAGCAGCACCGGAGCCAGGGCAGACCGGCGAGCAGGCCGGCCGGCATCGCCGCGGCGCCGTCGGTGAGCAGGGCCTGGAGGTCGGCGTCCGCCGCCAGCGCCCCGTCGCCGAAGGCCGCGCCCACCTCGATTGGGGCGCCATCGACCAGGCGATGCGCTTCCTCCATGCCGAAAACCAGGCCGTGGATGTGCCGCAGCGCGGCGGACAGGGCGCGGTCGCTGGCCGGGGCCGCGGTCGGGTCGCCCTGGCTGGCGGCGAGACCGAGCAGGTAGCCCAGCGCATGGTCGCCACGCAACGAGGCGCGGGCCGCCTGGGGGCAGACGCCCAGCGCGCGCTGGACCGCCCGCGCCGCCAGCAGCTGTTCCAGCAGCACCATGCTGCGGGCATGGCGCAGCCGCGCCGCGGCGTTCCGCTCCGCGGCGGCGAACAGGGCGCAAGCCTCGGCATGGGCTTCGCGCAGGTCGTGCTCGGACACCGCCAGCCAGTCGTCGGCCGCGGGCTCGGGACTCCCGGGCCGCGAGGCGGGCAGGGGGGCGGGTGCGTGAACGAGGTCGAGCATGCCGGCTTCTCCGGGTCGGGGCGGCACGGGCCGTGCCTGTCCCGGAAGGAATGCCCTGAAACGCGACCGGATTGTTCGCCACAGTCTTCATGTGCCCAAGCGGTGGCGTGCATGGGGCCCCACCGCGCGGGTGGGCTATCGCGCGGCCAACGCCGGCCAGTTCGCGTCCCCGCGGGCGATGCGTCCCGGGATGTCGCCTTCCCAGCGGCGCTGCACCGACCGGTCGTAGTTCAGGAACAGCCGGCCATCGACGATCCGCCAGGCGGCAGGGTCGATCGGGGCGGTGTAGCCCTCGCTGACCGCAAAGGCGCAGAAGCCGCCATAGGCCGGGGCGTAGCGCTCGGGGTCGGCGGCAAACAGGTCGCGATGCGCGGCGGAGGCGAAGCGCCAAGTGGCGCCCCGCCAGTCATGGGTGAATTCCGCCCGCCCGGGCACGGCGCGCCCCTGCGTCGCATAGGCGACCACGTCGGTGCCGCGCACCGCGATGCCACGGTCCGCATTGACCTGCGCGGCGCGGCCTTCCTTCGGCAGCAGCAGGGCGCCGAGCGGCACGGCGACCGTCGCACCGGGAATGATCCAAAGCATCGAGCGACGCGACAGGGCCATGGCTGTTCTCCTTCTGCCACGGATTTCGCCGGCGCACCGGCCCCGGTTACGCCCCCCCATTGGCGCGGTGGCGCGCCGGCATGATATGGTGCCCTCGGAAGGTCGGCGGCGGACGGGCTCCTCGCCAACCCGGTCAGGTCCGGAAGGAAGCAGCCGTAACGGGTTCTTGCCCGGGTCGCTTGCCGGCCTTCCACCCTTCTTCGCCCCCCGATCCAGGGACAGCATGGCCTCCGACCTCCTCGGCTCCCCCATTTCCGACCTGGGCGGCGCCGCAGCGGAAGAAGGCCTGCCGGAACCGCCCGCGCCCGAGGGGCCGGGGCTGTTCGGCGAGCCTGCGCCCGCGCCCGCCGCGCCCGCCGCGCCCGCCGCGTCCCCGCCGCCCAAGCCCGCCGCCGCGCCGACCGGCCCCTATCGCGTGCTGGCACGCAAGTACCGCCCAACCCATTTCGACGACCTGATCGGTCAGGACGCGCTGGTGCGCACGCTGCGCAACGCCTTCGCGCAGGGGCGCGTGCATCACGCCTTTTTGCTGACCGGCGTGCGCGGCGTGGGCAAGACCACCACGGCGCGCATCATCGCCCGCGCGCTGAATTGCATCGGTGTGGACGGGAAAGGCGGCCCGACGGCCGATCCCTGCGGCGTCTGTGCCGAATGCCGCGCCATCCTGGCCGACCGCCACCCCGACGTGACCGAGATGGACGCCGCGTCCAACAACGGCGTGGACGACGTGCGGGAACTGCGCGAGGCGCTGCGATTCCGTCCCGCCCAGGGCCGCCAGAAGGTCTTCATCCTGGACGAGTGCCACATGCTCTCGGCCGCGGCCTTCAACGCGCTGCTGAAGACGCTCGAGGAACCGCCGCCCTCCGTCACGTTTGTCCTGGCCACCACGGAACTGCGCAAGGTGCCCGTCACCATCCGCAGCCGCTGCCAGGTGTTCTCGCTGCGCCGCGTGCCGCAGGAGATGCTGCGCGACCATTTCGCCGGCATCGCCGCCAAGGAGGATGTGGCGGTCGAGGCCGAGGCGCTCGGCATGATCGCCCGCGCCGCCGACGGGTCGGTGCGCGATGGCCTTTCACTGCTGGACCAGGCGATTGGTTTGGCAGGCGGCGGCGCCGTGACCGGCGAAGGTACGCGCGACATGCTCGGCCTGGCCGACCGCTTCATGGTCTTCGACCTGATGGAGGCGGTGATGGGCGGCGATGTCGCCGCCGCGCTGTCCATCCTGGACCGCACGCATGAAGTGGGCGCCGACCCGCTGGCCGTGCTGCAGGACCTGGCGGAACTGACGCATCTGCTGACCCGCTTCCGCGCCGCCCCCGCGCTGAAGGACGATGCCTCCCTGCCCGAGGCCGAGCGCACGCGCGGCGCCGCGCTGGCCATGCGCCTGTCGGTGCCGACGCTGGCGCGCGCCTGGCAGATGCTGCTCAAGGGCGTGGCCGAGGTGCAGCAGGAAGGCGTGGACCGCCGCGCGGCCGCCGAAATGGTGCTGATCCGCCTGGCGCATGTGGCGGACCTGCCTTCGCCGGGCGATCTGGTGAAGCGCCTGACATCCGAAGGCGGTGGCGATGCAGCCCCGCGCCCCGCGCCGGGCGGCGGTTCGGGTGGGATGCGGGCGATCGCCGGCGGTGGCGCCGTGGCCTCCGCCGCGCCGGAACCGGTGGCGGCCGCTCTGCCGCAGCCGCGCGAATGGCGCGAGGTGGTGGCACTCGCCTCCGGCGTGAAGCCGCTGCTGCACGCGCATCTACTGCACGACGTGCATCCGGTCCGTATTGCGCCCGGGCGCGTCGAGATCCGCCCCCTGCCCTCCGCCCCGCGCGACCTGGCCGCGCAGCTCACGGCGCTGCTGGCCGAGCGCACCGGCACGCGGTGGACCGTGGCGGTCAGCAACGAACCGGGCGAACCGACGCTGGCCGAACAGGGCCGCAGCGCCGAGACAGACCGCCGCGCCATCGCCCAGAGCCACCCGCTGGTGCAGGCCATCCTCGCCGCCTTCCCCGGTGCGACCATCGAGACCGTGCGCGACGAAGCCGCCGATGACTACGGCCTGGTCGCCACCCCCGCGGCGATTGGCGCCGAACCTGACGACGACGGCCGCGGTTTCGCGCCGCCGGAAGCGGATTCCGCCTGGACCGACGACGACGACATCCCCAACGACGATTGAAGGCACAGCACGATGAAGAACCTCGGCAACATGCTGAAGCAGGCGCAGCAGATGCAGACGCGCATGCAGGAAATGCAGGCCAAGCTGGAAGCGACCGAGGTCGAAGGCTCCTCCGGCGGCGGCATGGTCAAGGTGCGCATGACCGGCAAGAGCGAGCTAAAGCGCGTGACCATCGACCCGTCCCTGATGAACGCCGACGAACGCGAAGTGCTGGAAGACCTGCTGGTCGCCGCCCACGCCGACGCGAAGCAGAAGGTGGAGGCGACGATGGCCGAGGAAATGCAGAAGGCCACCGCCGGCATGAGCCTGCCGCCGGGGATGAAGCTGCCGTTCTGAACGGCGCCACACTCCTGACGGAAAGCCACCTGCAGGCGCGATGATTCCCAACGACCCCGTCGAACACCTGATCGCCCTGCTCTCCCGCCTGCCCGGCCTAGGCCGGCGCAGCGCGCGGCGCGCCGTGCTGAAAATGCTGATGGACCCAGCCGACAAGATGCTGCCGCTGGCCGAAGCCCTGCACGCCGCCGCCGAAGCCGTCCGCCCCTGCGAAACCTGCGGCAACCTCGACACCACATCTCCCTGCCACATCTGCACGGACACGCACCGCGACCGCAAACTCGTCTGCGTGGTGGAAGGCGTGGCGGACCTGTGGGCCCTGGAGCGCGCCCACGCCCACCGCGGCACCTACCACGTGCTCGGCGGACTGCTCTCGGCTCTCGGCGGCACCGGCCCCGACGACCTGAGCATCACCCCCCTGCTCCGCCGCATCGAATCCGACGGCATCGAGGAAGTCATCCTCGCCCTGCCCGCCACCGTCGACGGCGCCACCACCAACCACTACCTGACCGACCGCCTGAAACCGACCGGCGCCACCATCACCCGCCTGGCCCAGGGCGTGCCCATCGGCGGCGCCCTCGACGTGCTCGACGACGGCACACTCGCGGCGGCATTCAAGGCACGGCGGCCGCTTTGACCGGGCGGCGCGTGATCGGGGGGCCAGCCCCCCGGGCCCCCCGCTGGGAGGCAACCGCCTCCCAGACCCGGGGTCAGATGACAGGGTTGGGGGAGGGGCTCGGCGGCGCCACTGGCGCGACGGGCACGCCATGCCCCTCCCCCAACCCTACCATCTGGTCTCCGCGGGTCCGGGGGCACGTATGCCCCCGGCGGGAGGGTCCGGGAGGGCAGAGCCCTCCCGATCACGCGTCCACCCCTGTCAAAGCCACCCGCCGCGCCCTGATCGTCCTCGCCGGTGTTGCCCTCGCCACGCCCGCCGCGGCGACGACGACAGGCGAGCGCTGGTTCAGGACGAGTGACGGCGTGCGGTTGCGGTATCTGGAGGCTGGGTCGGGGCGGGTGGTGGTGTTCGTGCCGGGGTGGTGCATGCCCGGGCGGATTTTTGCGCCGCAGATCGAGGCCTTGTCGCGGCGGTGGCGGGTGGTGGTGTTGGATCCGCGCGGGCAGGGTGGGAGCGAGGTGCCGCGGGAGGGGTATGAGCCGACCAGGCGTGGGCAGGATGTGCGGGATTTGCTGGCGCATCTGGGGGGTGGGCGTGTGGTGTTGGCGGGTTGGTCGCTGGGTGTGCTGGACGTGTTGTCCTATGCCGACCTGGCGGGAGATGGGCGGATTGCGGGGTTGGTGCTGATTGATAATTCGGTGGGCGAGGGGCAGCCGCCGCCGCCGCGGGCATCTCGGTTTTTCCAGAATCTGCGGCAGCGGCGGGATGCGACGGTGCGGGGGTTTGTCGCCAGCATGTACCGCACGCCGCAGGACGCTGCGTATCTCGATGGCATTGCGCGCGATGCGCAGCGCATGCCGGTGGAGGCGTCCATTCGCCTGCTGTCCTATCCGCGGCCGCGGGAGTTCTGGCGGGACAGCCTCTATGCCGTGCGGCGGCCGGTGCTCTATGCCGTGACGCCGCGGCTGCGCGGGCAGGCGGAGGCGGTGGCGCAGCGGCATCCGGCGCCGACGGTGGAGATTTTCGAGACCGCCGGCCATGCGCTGTTCGTCGATGAGCCGGCGCGCTTCAATGCGGCGGTGGATGATTTTCTCGCGCGCAAGGCGGCCTGGTCCTGATGGCATCGTTGTTCCCGTTGTTCCTCATCGCCGGTGCGGCGGTGGGGGTCGAGATCGCGCTCACACGCTTCTTCGCCGTCGCGAGCTGGTCGGAATACGGCTACTGGGTGATCTCGATCGCCATGACGGGGTTTGCCGTCTCGGGCGTGGTGATGGTGCTGGGGCGGGGCGTGTTCCTGCGCCATGCGCGATGGCTGTTGCCGGCGCTGCCGATCGCAATGCTGGCGGTGGGTGGCGCGGGGTGGGTCGGCGCGACGCTGAACGGGTTCAATCCGCTGGAATTGCAGAACCCGGCGACGGCCGAGGCGCAGCTAGTGAACATCGCGCTGTATTACGCGGCGCTGTTTCCGTTCTTCTTCCTCGCGGGTTTGGCGGTGTCGCTGAACTTCGTGGTGCATGCGGACCAGGTCGGGCGGGTCTATGGCTATGACCTGCTGGGGGCGGGCACCGGCGCGGTGCTGGCGCTGGTGCTGATGTTCGTGCTGCATCCCTTCGCGCTGGTGCCAGCGCTGCTGCCGCTGCTCGCGGTGGCAGCGATGCTCTCGGGCGGAACGCCGTGGCGGATCGCGGCGGTGGTGGTGCTGGCGACGACGGAGGCCGCCGTCTTCACGCTGGCCGCGCCGCGGGTGAACGAGTTCAAGGCGATCTATGCGCCGCTGAACGTACCCGACAGCCGGGTGGTGGCGGAGGTGCTCTCACCGCGCGGCGTGTACCAGCTGCTCGACAATTTCACCGAGCGGCTGGACGTCGATGTGTCGAACAATGCGGGGGGCCTGGGCGTGCCGGCGCCGCCGCGGTCCTTCGGGCTGTATCGCGACGGGTCGCGCATCGCGGCGCTGCCGAATGGGCAGCCGGTCGCGGACCATGCGCGCGCGGCGCTGGATGGCGCGCCCTATGCGTTGCTCGATGCGCCGCGCGTGCTGGTGCTGGGCGGGGCGGGTGGGTTCCGCGCGGCGGAGGCGCTGGCCCTCGGCGCATCACAGGTCACGGTGGTGGAACCCGAACCGGTGCTGCGCGATGCGCTGCTGCATGGGATGGGGCCTTCGCCGGCGCCGGCGGCGGATCCGCGCGTGACGATCTCGGCGGCGCATCCGCTGACGGCACAGGGGCGCTTCGATCTCGTGGATTTCGCTGGGGATTTCCTCGGCGCGGATGACCAGAACCGCACGGCCTATACGGCGCAGGCGTTGGCGGGGTTCCTCGAACGGCTGGAGCCTGGCGGGATGGTCTCGGTGCCGGTCGGCATCCGCGAACTGCCGGTCTATGCGGTGCGGGTGCTGTCCACGGCGCGCGAGGCGCTGCGCATCGCCGGCGTGGCGGACCCGGCGCGGCATGTCGTGGTGATCCGGTCCGCGTGGAACCTGCGCGTGCTGGTCGCACGCGACCCCTTCACGCCCGCGCAGGTCGAACGGCTTTCGGCGTTCGCGGAGGAACGCTCCTTCGACCTTTCCTATGCGCCTGGCCTGGTGATGGAAGGGCGGGAGGTCTGGAACGACCTGCCGCCGGTCTCGCTCGAGGCGACCACGGTGGACCAGGGCGGCGCGGCGCAGGACGCGGTAGCGCGGGAGGCCGCGCTGGTGCTGGCCGGCACCGCGCCCGAGGACGCCTTCGACCGTTCGCCGGTCACCGCCGACCGGCCCTGGCTGTCGCCGCTGGTGCGTTTGCCCTCGTTGGGCGCGGCGCTGGATCGCATCGAGATCCTGCCGCAGCAGGAGATCGGCCTGCTCGTGAATGTCGCGGTGCTGGCGCAGGCCATCGTGCTGGCGCTGGTCGTCTCCCTGCTGCCGTTGTTCGCGCGCGGCGCGCTGCGTGTGCCCGCACCGGTGCTCGGCCGCGCGCTGGTGTATTTCCCGGCGCTCGGCCTGGGGTTCCTGCTGGTCGAGATCGCCTTCATCGAACATGCGGCGCTGCTGCTCGGGGACCGCACCTCGGGCTTCGCGCTGGTGCTGACGACCATGCTGGTGTTCTCGGGCATCGGCGCGATGTGGGCCGGGCGGGTCGCGGATGCCGGGCGCGCGCTGCGCTTCGCGGTGGTGCTGGCGCTGGCCTGCGGCGCGCTGGCGCTGGCGGGTGTGCGGCCGGCCGTGCTGGCGGCGCTGGACCTGCCCTGGCTGGTGCGCGCGGCGATCCTGGTGGTGGCGCTCGCACCCATCTCGCTGGCGCTGGGCTTTCCCTTTCCGCTCGGGCTGGACCGTTTCCAGCAGGAGGGACCGGCGCTGCTGCCCTGGGCCTGGGCGCTGAACGGGGCCTTCTCGGTGGTGGCGACGCCGCTGGCCAACCTTCTCGGCCACGGGGCAGGTCTGTCCTGGCTTCTGGCGGCCGGTTTGGTTTGTTACTGTGCGGCAGCCATCGCCTGGCCAAGGACACGCCCATGACGATATCCCGCCGCCCCCTGCTGCTTGGCGCCCTCGGCGCGCTGGCCGCGCCGCCGCTCGTGCAGGCGCAAGGCAGCGCCGCCTGGAACCGCGAGGCCTACCTGGCCGCGATGCGCGCCTCGGGCCGCGAGACCACCATCACCGAGGCGACCTTCACCGCCATCCAGGCCCGCAAGCCCGCAGCGCTGCGCCGGATCGAGAGCTACCTGAAGGCGCGCTTCAACGGCGAGGCCGACCCCGCGGTGATGCGCGCCTTCGAGACTCTGCCGCGCGAATACTTCCACTGGAACTACGAGGGCCGGGCGAACGGTGCGGTGAACGCCTACGAGGCAGATCCGAAGCCATGGGGCCTCGGCTTCGGTTCGGCGCTGTCGGACTACCTGGGCCAGGCCTACATGACGCAGGTCTGCGCGCCGAAGCCCGAACACGTGGTGCTCGAGATCGGCACCGGCTCCGGCTACCAGGCCGCGCTGCTGTCGCGCTGCGTGGCCAAGCAGTATTCGATCGAGATCATTAACCCGCTCGGCACCGCCGTGCAGCGGATCTTCGCGCCGCTGGGCTATTCCAACGTGGAAACCCGCGTGGGGGACGGCTTCTTCGGCTGGCCGGAGGTGCAGGGCGGCTTCGACACCATCATCGTGACCTGCGCCGCGCAATACGTGCCACCGGCGCTGATCCAGCAGCTCAAGCCCGGCGGTCGCCTGGTGATCCCGATCGGGCAGCCGTTTCGCCGCGGCCAGTTCCTGTACATCTATACCAAGGACGAGGACGGGCGCGTGCGCAGCCGCAAGGACGTGGGCGTCTACTTCATCCCGATGACCGGCACGATGATGAACCGCCCGCGTCCGGCCGACGCGCCGAATCCTGAGGGCGCGCCGGCGCGGCCCACGCCGGCGCCCGCGCAGCCGGCGGGCTGACGCGGCGGCTCAGCCTTCCGCGCGCGGCACCATCCGGCCGATCCATCGCCCGCCGAAGATATGGACGTGGAAATGCGGCACTTCCTGCCCGCCATCCACGCCCATGTTCGTCAGGACGCGATAGCCGCCGGCCTCGAGCCCGAGGTCCTTCGCCACCTTTCCCACCAGGCGCCAGAAGCCGGCGACCTCGGTCTCGGTCGCATGCGCCGAGAAGTCGGCCACCGACACGTAGCGCCCCTTCGGGATTACCAGCACATGGACCGGCGCCTGCGGGTTGATGTCGTGAAACGCTAGAGCGTGGTCGCTTTCCTCCACGCGCTTGCAGGGAATCTCCCCGCGCAGGATGCGGGCGAAGATGTTGGCGTCGTCATAGGGCGGCAGGCCGGTCACGGACATGGCGGGTCTCCTTCGCGTGCATCCTCGCCCAGCGCGCCGAAGGCGCAAGCGTAGCGGACCACGCCGTGTGGCACGGCCCGCCCAGGCACGAGCGACAACGCCTGGAAGGCCGGGTGCGCGCACCAGGGGGCGCCGGTGATGCCCTGCGCCGGCGCAAAGCCGAACCGCGCGTAGTAGGCGGGGTCGCCAAGCACCAGCACCGCGGCCGCGCCCACATCGCGCGATGCCACCAGCCCCGCGTGCACCAGCGCCGCGCCCAACCCTCGCCGCCGCACATCAGCAGCGACAGCGAGCGGGGCCAGCGCCAGCACCGCTGCCTCGCCGATCGGCGCGCGGGTGAACATGACATGGCCGCGCAGGCCCTCATCGGCGTCGAGGACCAGTTCGACCGCCACGGCGCCCTCGGTGCGCAATGCGGCGACCAGCGCAGATTCCGCGCGATCCTCGAAGGCGGAGTCGAGCAGCGCGGCGATGGCGGGCGTGTCCTCCGTCCGCGCAGGGCGGATGCGCGGCGCGGTCACGGCAGCTTGGTGGTGCCCGCCGCGCGCAGGATGCCCTGAGGGCGCGACGCCTTCTCGGCGATGCCTGAAATGCCCTGCCGGCGCGCCAGCTCGGCCCAGACCTCGGCCGGCGCGATGCCGGCATCCACCCAGACCACCACCAGGTGATAAAGCAGGTCCGCACTTTCCAGCACGGTCGCGGCGCGATTGCCGGTGGCGGCCTCGATCACGCATTCCACCGCTTCCTCGCCGAGCTTCTGCGCGACCTTCGCGGTGCCGCGGGCGAGCAGCCTGGCAGAATGCGACGTGGCGGCGCTGCCCGCCCGGCGCCGCGCCTCGACCACCTGCCAGAGCCGGTCGAGGATGGCGGCATCCGCACCGGCAATGTCAGGCGCGAGCGGCGCAAGCAGCCGCTTTTCCGCCTTGCGCACAGGCTTGGGCAGCTTGGCCTTGCGGGCTGCCGCAGTGTCGCGCACCACCGCCGGCACCGGCAGCTTGGCCTTCTTGGGCGCGGCTTTCTTCGCGGCGGATTTCTTCGGCGCAGGCTGCTTGGGCGTTGCCTTCTTGGCGGATGTCTTCTTTTTCGCGGCCTTGCCCATCACGCGGCCCTCATGCTGCGCGGGGCGTGGCGCACCGGCAGGCCCGCCGCGACGAGCGCGGCCTTGGCATCAGCGATGCGGAATTCCCCGTAGTGGAAGACGGAAGCGGCGAGCAGCCCGGTGGCACCGGCGAGCGCTCCCTCGGCGAAGTGTTCCGGCGCACCGACGCCGCCGGAGGCGACGATGGGCAGGCGGACGGCCGCGCGCACCGCGCGCGTCAGCGGCAGGTCGAAGCCCTGCTTGGTGCCGTCGCGATCCATCGAGGTCAGCAGGATTTCCCCGGCGCCAAGCGCTTCCACGCGGCGTGCCCAGTCCACCGCGTCGATGCCGGTGCCGCGGCGGCCGCCATGGGTGAAGACCTCCCAGCCCTCGCCGGTCGTGCGGCGGCGGGCGTCGATCGCAACGACGATCGCCTGGCTGCCGAAGGCCTCGGCGCAGCGGCGCACCACCTCGGGGTCGGCCACCGCGGCGGAATTGATCGAGACCTTGTCGGCCCCGGCCAGCAGCAGGCGCCGCGCATCCTCGACCGAGCGCACCCCGCCCCCCACGGTCAGCGGGATGAAGACCTGTGCGGCGGTGCGCGAGACCACATCAAGGATGGTGTCGCGGTTCTCGTGGCTGGCGGTGATGTCGAGGAAGGTGACCTCGTCGGCGCCCTCTGCGTCGTAGGCGCGGGCCTGCTCGACCGGATCGCCGGCGTCGCGCAGGGCGACGAAGTTCACGCCCTTCACGACGCGACCGTCCTTCACATCCAGGCAGGGAATGACGCGCAGTGCGAGCACGGGATCGGATGACCTTCCATCTTGTTCGGATTCCGGCGCGAGGTGACGCACCGCACTGGAAACGCAAGCGATTGCGGCCGAATGATGCGTCGGTCAAGTGAATGCGTGCTGACCAGGGAGCAGGATGGTGCAGGGCCTGGGCGTGATCGAGGACGGCTTCACCTTCACCGAGGCGGAGATTGCGCGCGCCTCGCCCCGCTTCTGGTGGGGCGCGCGCAAGCGGGCGGCCTATGAACGGGTGCTGGAGCGACGCGGCATTCGGCGCGAGCGCGACGATGATGACACCCAACATGAGTCCGACACTGATGACGACCGCCGCAACGCAACCACCGCAGGCACTGCTGGTGCCGCGACACTTCTGATGGCGGAGAATGAGAAGCGGCACGAGGATGGCGGGTCATCCGGCGGCTCGTGGTTCGGCGGGGGCGGAAGCGGCGATGGTGGGGGTGGGTCCTCCGACAGCAGCAGTTCGTCGAGCAGCGGCGGGTCGGATGGGGGTGGGGGCGGCAAATAGCGGCTGCTTGTTCGTGGTCCCGGTGGCGCGGCAGGATCATGCCCATGAAGCCGGTGTCGATCAGTGCGCGTAATTTGCTTGCGGCCGTGTCCGCGGCCTTTTCGCGGCACGCCCCCGGATCTCGGACCTTGCGCCGTACGACGGGGCGGGTGTGGTGCCCAGTCGCCTGCGCCGGGATGATCTCGCCGATGCCGCGTTCCGCGATGCTGTCGCGGCGGCCCGCGCCGAGCCTCAAGGCATCCGCGGCGCGATTCGGCGGGACATGGCCGCCGGCGGGCTACCGCGCCGCCGCCAACGCCGCCGTCACGTCGATCCGCCCATCATACAGCGCGCGGCCAATGATTGCCCCCTCGATGCCCGCGCCCACCGCGCGCAGCGCGACCAAATCCTCAACGCCCGCCACCCCGCCGCTTGCGACCACGGGCAGCGCCACCGCCCGTGCCAGTGCCGCCGTCGCCTCTACATTCACGCCACCCAGCATCCCGTCCCGTGCGATGTCGGTATAGATCACCGCCGCTGCGCCGCTGTCCTCGAAGCGGCGCGCGAGGTCGGTCGCGGACACGTCGCTGGTTTCCGCCCAGCCTTCGGTCGCCACCATGCCATCCCGCGCATCGATGCCCAGCGCTACGCGCCCCGGAAAGGCGCGACAAACCGCGCGGGCAAACACCGGGTCCTTCACCGCGGCGCTACCCAGGATGATTCGCGCCACCCCGGCGGCCAGCCAGGCTTCTGCCACCGCCATGGTGCGGATGCCGCCACCCAGCTGCACCTGCGCACCCGGCACAGCCGCCAGGATTCCGCGCACCGCCTCGGCATTGGCGGGCTTGCCGGCGAAGGCGCCGTCCAGGTCGACCACATGCACCCAGCCGAAGCCAGCCTCGATGAAGGCACGCGCCTGGGCGGCAGGGTCGTCGGCGTAGATCGTGGCTTGGTCCATCTCGCCACGCTTGAGCCGGACCACCTGGCCGCCTTTGAGATCGATGGCGGGATAAAGCGTCAACGTCACGGCAAGCATCCGTATCCGGGAGGGGGTCGCGGCGAGCGCCCCTTTGGCGGCCCCGCCGCGGTTTCCTAGAACAGCGCATGGTCCAGTGGAACCTGCGACGGCAATGGCGTGTGGTCGCTCGGATGACCGGTGCCGCGTCAACCATGGCATCCCGTCTGCCGTGCTGGGCGCGATGACGCCCTGGATCGAATGCGACACGCGTCACCACCAGGCCACGGTTGCCCGGTGCGCGCGTGCCCTATTCTGGCTGGATCCCGGCCGCGCGCGTCACGCGCCCCCATTCCGCGACCTCCGTCGTGACCTCCCGCCCGAAGGCCTCTGCCGGGCCGCCGGCGGGCGAGATTCCCTGCGCACGCAGGCGTTCGGCCACCACAGGCATCCGAACCGCGCGGGACATCGCTCCGTTGATCTGTTCCACCAGCGCAGTTGACATCCCGGCCGGGCCGAAGGCGCCGTACCAGTTCATCGACAGGAACCCTGGGTAGTTCTCCGCGAAGGGCACGACATCGGGCAGCACGGCCTGGCGTTCGGCGCTGCCGATCGCGATCGGCACCATCTTCCCCTCCGCGATATGCGGCAGCGAATTCACCAGGTTGTTCACCAGCGCCTGCACCTGCCCGGACAGCAGCGCGGTCGTCGCCGGCGCAGCGCCATTGAAGGGAATATGGGTGATGTCGAGCCCCGCCGCCTGCTTCAGCCGCTCCATCGTCAGGTGGTTGCCTGTCCCGTGGCCGGCCGAGCTGTAGTTGAGCTGCCCAGGTTTCGCCCGCACTGCCGCCACGAATTCCGGCAAGGTGCGCGCGCCCAAGCCGGGATGCGCCACTAGCAGGAAGGGTGCATCGGCCAAGCGGCAGATCGCAGTGAAGTCGCGCACCGTGTCGAAGGGCAGGTTGCGAAGCACCGACGGATTGATCGCGTGTGAATTGGCCGTGACCAGCAGCGTCAGGCCGTCCGGCGCCGCCCGTGCGACGATGGCACTGCCCGTGCTACCGCCCGCGCCGGGGCGGTTGTCCACCACCACGGACTGGCTCCAGGCTGCCTCCAGCTGCTGGGCCACCATGCGGGCGATCGCATCGGTCGGGCCGCCAGCGGGGAAGGGCACCACGATCCGGACAGGACGCGGCGGGAAGCCCTGCGCGCGCGCCAGTTCCGGCAGAGACAGGCCAGCGGCTAGCACGATGCGGCGACGGAGCACCGGGCATCCTCCCGTGTTTGTTCTGCCGCGATCATGGTGTTGCCGGTCGCGGGCTGTCACGCCCTGTCGCGTCGCCGCGCGCGTGGCAACATGGGGGCGTGCTGCCCTCTGCCCTCCTCCCCGGTTTGCGCGAAGCGCTTGGCGCGCCGGGCGTCGCGATGGCGGCGACCTTCCTGGCCTTCGGCGCGGCGGTACAGGAAGCGGGGCTTTCGCCCGGCTGGGCGCTGCTCGCCTGCTGGGGAATCTATGGCATGCCGGGGCAGCTTGTGCTGGTGCAGGCGGCAGCGGGGGGATGGGCCGGCGGGGTCGGGGTTGCGGTGCTGGGGGCGGTCGCGGTGAATGCGCGCTTCCTGCCCATGGCGGTGTCGATCACGCCGGTGCTTGCAGCGCGCGATCGCTGGCGATTGCTGCCGGCAGTACCGTTCATTGCCGTCACGCCCTGGGCGGCGGCGATGCGGGCCTTGCCGGCAGTGGATCGGCCCGACCGCGTTGCCTGGTTCCTGGGCTTCGGGCTGACATCCTGGGTGGTGGCAGGATTTGCCGCGCTGGGCGGATTCTTCGTGGCCGGCGGGCTCGGTCCTGACGCACGAGCAGCATTGCTGTTCGTGAACCCGCTCTACTATGCGCTGTTGTTGGCGACGGATCTCGATCGCCCCGCGCCGCGGCGCGCGATCCTGTGCGGGGTGGCGGCGGCTTCTGTTGCGCTGGTGCTGCCGGCCGCGGTCGCGCTGCTGGCGGCGGGGCTGGTGGGTGGCACGGTGGCCTTCCTGCTGGGGCGGCGCCATGGCGCCCCCTGATCTGGCACTGGTCCTGACCGCCGCGGCCTGCCTGGGATTGCGCTTGGCGGGGGTGTGGCTGGCGGGCGGACTGACCACGGACCATCCGGCGATCGCCTGGGCGACGGCAGTGGCGCAGGCGACACTCGCGGCCTTCGTGGCACTCGCCATTGTGGCGCCTGCCGGTGCGTTGGCCGAGGTGCCGCTGGCGGCGCGGATGGCGGGGCTCAGCGTTGGCGTGGCCGCCTGCCTCGCGATACGACGGCGGTTATTGCCCGCGCTCCTGGCCGGGCTGGTGGCGATGCTCGTTGTACGGGCGGTGATCGCGTAGCGGTCATTGGACCAACGCCCCGGGCGCCTGACGCGTGCCAGACCCCCGAATGATTGCTGCGGATGATCCCGCAAAGCCAAGGGTTTGCGCCAGGCATCAGTAGTGTGGAAACGCCACTAGGCGCGTCGTTGATATCAGTCGGGCAGCACCCCGTGCTGGCGCAGGAAGCCGAGCAATTCCATCAGCGGCAGGCCCAGGATGGCAGCCTGGTCTCCCTGGATGCGCGCAAACAACTGCACCCCTGGGCCTTCGAGCCGATAGGCCCCGACCGAACCCAGCACGCGATCCCCCTCGGCCGTCAGATACGCGTCGAGGAAGGCATCGCTGAACTGCCGCATCGTCATGCGCGGCCTTGCCAGGTGCTGCCACACCCGCGCGCCATGGCGGTGGCAGACCACTGCGGTCACCAAATCATGCGTCCGGCCACGCAATTCCAGCAACTGCGTGCGGGCGGCGGAAATATCCGGCGGCTTGTCGTACCAGCGGCCGTCGCAGACCAGCAGCTGGTCGCAGCCAATGACCAGGGCCTCGGGGTCGCGCCGCGCGATCCGTTCGGCCTTCGCATCGGCCAGCATCATCGCGGTATCGGCGGCGGGGATGTCCTCCGCCTGGGCAGCCTGCTTGATGGCGGCCTCGTCAACGGCGGCGGGCAGCGCTTCGAAGCGCAGACCGGCGGCATCCAGCAGTGCGCGCCGGGCCATCGACGCCGATGCCAATACCAGCCGGGGCATGTCCGCCTGCATCATGCGCGCGGGCTGCCCACACCAATCACGCCGGCGGCGGGGTCGTCGGGCGGCGGTGGCGCCGCCGCATCCTTGCGGCGCGCGTGCCAGGCTTCCATCAGCTGCAGCACGGTGGCGGCGGTTTCCTCGATGCTGCGGCGGGTCACGTCGATCACCGGCCAGCCGCGGGCTGTGCATAGACGCCGGGCGGCGACGATCTCGGCCTTCACCGCCTCGGGGTCGATGTAGTCGGTGGCATCCTGCCGCACCCCGCCCGCACCGATGATCTTGAGGCGATGGCGGCGGATGTCGATCAGGGCATTCACCTCGATGTGCAGGCCGACCACCGGACAGGGCGGGTTCTCCAGCGCATCCGGCACGGCCGCGCCGGGCACCAGCGGCACGTTGGCCGCCTTGATGCCGCGGTTCGCGAGGTAGAAGCAGGTCGGTGTCTTGCTGCTGCGCGACACACCGACCAGCACCACATCGGCATTGCGGATGCCGAGCGTGCCCTGCCCATCATCGTGGCTCAGCACGTAGTGCATGGCATCGATGCGGCGGAAGTAGTCGGCATCCATGACGTGCTGCGCGGCGCGCTTTTCCTTGGCCCGGGCACCGAGTGCGCCCTGCAGCAGGTCCATCACCGGATCGAGCGGCGAAAAGCAGGGCAGGCCTAGCCGGCCGCAATGTTCCTCGAGCGCCAGGCGCAGGCTAGAATCGACCAGGGTGTAGAGCACCGGGCCAGGCTCGTGCTCCATGCCCTCGAGCACACGGTCGAGCTGCAGGCGGGACCGCACCAGGGACCATCGGTGATGGATGACGTGATGGTCGTCGAACCGCGCGAGCGTGGCGCGGGCGATCGAGTTCAGCGTCTCCCCGGTGGAGTCCGAGACAAGATGGAGGTTGATCTGGCGGTGGATCATCGTGGGGACAGTAGCGCGCTTCGCTGTGGATGGCGGGGACGGAATCATGCCGGGGGGCCGCGCCGGGGGATATCGTGATTCGTCGTACCACGCCGGTCCGGCCTGTATGGACCGGACCCTGTGCCTGGGGATGATGTGGACAGGTCGCACAAGCCCTGCTCGGCGCTGGCCTAGCCATGCCAGGCCGGGGTGGACAGCCGGTGCTCCAGCCTGGGGATGGGCTGCATCCCCGTCATCCACACCCCCAACTGCCTTCACACCCTTCCTTAAACTCTGATTCCCTGCGAAGGGTTGGGCATGGACAGTGAACGCCCGACCATCCCGGCCAAGCCCCTTCTGCGCGCCCTGGGCGGCGAAGCGGTATGGCCGCCGCCTGCCTGGCTGATGCGCCAGGCAGGGCGGTACCTCCCGGAATACCGCGAACTCCGGGCGCAGGCCGGGGATTTCATCAGCCTCTGCACGACCCCGCCGCTGGCGGCCGAGGTCACGCTGCAACCGATCCGGCGCTACGGCATGGAAGCGGCGATCCTGTTCTCCGACATCCTGATGATCCCGTGGGCACTCGGCCAGCCGCTGCGTTTCGCGGAGGGCGAGGGGCCGTTGCTCGAACCCCTGCGCACGCCGGAATCGATCGCCGCGCTCGACCCATCCGTGGTGGTGGCGCGCGCTGCCCCGGTATTCGAGACGGTTGCGCGGGTACGCGAAGGATTGGCCACCGAGGCGCCGCGCACCACGCTGATCGGCTTCGCCGGCGGTTGCTTCACGGTCGCCTGCTACATGCTGGAAGGCAAGGGCAGCAAGGAATTCCCGGTCGCGCGGAGCCTCGCCTACCAGGACCCAGCGCTGTTCGGACGGTTGATCCGCACGCTGCAGGACGCCACGGTGGAATACCTGGTGGCGCAGGTGGAAGCCGGCGCCGAGGCGCTGATGATCTTCGATTCCTGGGCCGGCATGTTGTCGCCCGGCCAGTTCCGGCGATGGGTGATCGAACCCACCGCGGCGATCACGCGGGCGCTGCGCAAGCGCTGCCCTGGCGTGCCGCTGATCGGTTTCCCGCGCCTCGCCGGACCGCTGCTGACCGACTACGCCGCACGGGCCGGGGTGGATGCAACGGCGATCGACACCTCGATGGATCCGCGCTGGGCGGCGCAGGCAGTGCCCGCCACCATGGCGCTGCAGGGCAACCTTGATCCGCTGGCGTTGGTGGCGGGCGGGGCCGCGCTGGAAGCCGAGGCACGATCGATCCTGGGAGCGATGCGCGGACGGCCGTACATCTTCAATCTGGGCCACGGGATCGTGCCGCAGACGCCGCCAGAGCATGTCACGCAGCTGATGCGGATCCTGCGGTCTGCCTGACGATCTCGGCGGCGGCTTCCGCTGGAATCTTCACCCGGTCAGGCGGGTCCGTCTGACTGGGGCATGCGGCGGTGAACATGGCGGTTCCAGCTTGCCCCCAACACCCCACCCAGGACGGCGCCCGCGACCGCGCCAGCCGGCCCCGCCACGAAGATGGCGCCCATCGCGAAGGCACCTTCCGCCTGGCTGACACGGGCGAGTTCGCCATAAAGGAGAACGGCCGCTGCGGTGCCGACCCAGCCCAGCACCAGACCGAGCATGATGCCGAGCAGGATGCGAATCACGGAACCCGCGGCGTTTCGGCGAAGGGCTGTTTGAGCCACGCCGCATCCTTGACCTTGGTCTGCAGGAAGGCCGTGTGCGCCGCGACTTGCGCCTCGGTCGGCTCGATCGGGTGCGGGGTCCATGCGATGGCGTCCTGGACCGCGATCACCTGGCGTTGGCTCGCCAGCGCTGCCGCCAGGTCGAAACCCGGCTGCTTGCCACCCATCAGTTCGAGGTAGACCTCGGCCAGGAGGCGGCAGTCCAGGATCGCGTTGTGGGCAGTGCGCATGGAGTTGTCGATGCCCAGACGCCGGCACAGGGCGTCGAGGCTGTTGGGCATCCCCGGATAGCGTTGCTTGGCCAAGGCCAAGCTGTCGATCATGCGGCTGCGGTCGAGCGGCGGCGCCCCGCCGCGGCGGAATTCGGCATCGAGGAAGCCGAAATCGAAAGGCGCGTTGTGGGCGATGATCGGAGAATCGCCCAGGAACGCGACCAATTCCGCGATGATCTCGGGGAAGCGGGGCTTGCCCGCCAAATCTCCATTGGTGAAGCCATGGATGCGCGTGGCCTCGGCCGGGATGTCGCGCTGCGGATCTACAAGGCGATGGAACACCGCCCCGGTCGGCAGCAGGTTCACCAGCTCGACAGCCGCAACCTCGATGATGCGGTCCCCTTGCAGGGGATCGAGCCCTGTCGTCTCAGTATCGAGGATAATCTGCCGCATTCATCCGACCTACCAGGGTTCGGCGCGAAGCCAAAATCCCCGCGATCAAAGGGCCCGTCGGCCCCTTGATCGCGGGGCAGAGCCCCGCATCCGCTTGATCATCCGCCGCACTGCCGCCTGTGCGAAGAACCTGCTCAGCCCCGTGCGCACCACATGATCCGCGCGCCGTCTTTTCTCGGCGTCCGGCATCTGCCGCGCATGGATGGCCGCGAAGCGTTCCGCTGTCATGCCGGGCCGGCGCATCACGCGGGCGCGCTGCACTGCCGCAGGGGCCGAGACCACCACCACCTGATCCACCCGTCCCTGCCCGCCATTCTCGAACAGCAGCGGCACGTCGAGAGCCACGATGCGGGCCCCGCTGCGGCGGGCCTGCGCGAGGAAGCGCCGTTCCTCGTCCCGCACCAACGGCCAAACGATGCGTTCCAGGCGCCGCAGTGCATCGGTGTTGCCGATCACGGCACGGCGCAGCGCCTCGCGGTCGACGCGCCCGTCACGCACGGTGCCGGGAAAGGCAGCGGCGATCGGCACCACCGCGCGGCCGCCTTTCGACTGCAGCCTGTGCACCGCGGCATCTGCATCGAAGACCGGTACGCCCAGCCGCCGCAGCGTGGCCGTGGCGGTGGATTTGCCCATGCCGATACCGCCGGTCAGGCCGAGTACGATCATCGCGCTGGAATATCCGCGGCGACCACGGC
Source organism: Roseomonas fluvialis (assembly GCF_022846615.1). NCBI lineage: Bacteria > Pseudomonadati > Pseudomonadota > Alphaproteobacteria > Acetobacterales > Roseomonadaceae > Roseomonas > Roseomonas fluvialis. The sequence goes on along the minus strand of NZ_AP025637.1, from coordinate 5,336,221 downwards.
GCGCAGCGCTGCGTCGACGGCAGGCGCGACGCCGAACCAAGCTTCGAAGCCCGGGCGGGCCTGGTGCAACAGCATGCCGAGGCCATCCACGGCCTGCAGGCCGCGGGCACGGGCCGCGGCCAATAGGGGAGTCTCAAGCGGGACATAGACGATATCGGCGACCACCGCGGTAGCGGGCAGTGAAGCCGGGTCGATGGCAAGCACCGGCTGGCCCGGCATGCCGAGCGAGGTCGTGTTCACCAGCAAGGCGGCATCGGCCAGCGGCGGTGCGTCGGCAATGGTGATCGGTCCGCCGAGATCCTGGGCCAGGGCCTCGGCCCGCACGCGCGATCGGTTCACCAGCGTGACGCGCGGGCAGCCGGCGTCGACCAGTGCAGCAGCGATGGCGCGGGCTGCCCCGCCGGCACCCATTAGTACGGCAGGGCCAGCGGTGGGCTGCCAGCCCGGTGCACCGGCGCGCACGCTCTCCAGGAAGCCGAAGCCGTCGGTGTTGGAACCCTCGATGCGTCCGTCGCGGAAGACCAGGGTATTCACCGCACCGGCACGGCGGGCGGTGGCGTCCACAACGTCACAGACGCCGAAGGCGGCCTGTTTGTGGGGAATGGTGACGTTGGCCCCTTGAAAGCCAAGGTCGGCCAGCGCCCTCACCGCCCCTTCGAAACGGTCGGGACGTACCGGCAAGGGCAGGTAGGCGCCATCGATACCAAGGGTCGCAAGCCAATGGCCGTGCAGGCGGGGCGAACGGGAATGCGAGACGGGCCAGCCGAGAACCCCGGCAAGGCGAGCGTGACCGGTGAGAAGGCGCATCAGCACAGCAAGCCCGGCCGTCGCTTTTCCTGCAAGAGGGAGGGCCGCGGATCTGCTCCGCAGCGGCAGGCGCCGGGTTTGCAAACCGGCAACAGGCGATCCATCTGCGAGGCATGTCGTCTCAAACGGATGAGGGTGCCAGCGTCGCGCGGGTCGGCTTCGATGCCGTGGTCATCCTGTCGCAGGATCTGTTGCAAGCGCATCGGCTGGAGGGCCGCGGTCAGGCCGCCGAGACTGCCGCGCGCCTGGCGGTCCAGCGCCTACCCGGCGCGGCGATGGTGCGTGTGCAGTGGCGTGGGCCGCAGCCTGGCGCGCCGGAACCGCAGCTCGTGACGATCTTTCCGCTGGGCAGCGCCGGGCCCGCGGCTGGGGCTGCCTGGCATGCGCTGCAACAGGTCGCGGCCGGAGTTGTGCGGGAGGCCTTGGACCGCCTCGCAGCCAGCCCAGGATAAGGCGGAGCGCCCTATCCGCTGGACACCCCTGGTCGGGCGAAGATACCGGTGACAGTAAGGCGAACCGAGGCGGTTCCGGCGACTACTCGGCAGCAACCACGCCGGGGCGGGTCGTGGGCGCGAATTCTGGGGCGTTGGCCCAGAGTTCCGGCTTCAGTTCCTCCGGCCGGTCGGGGAAGGCGAAGGCGCAGACCAGCGTGACCATGGCAAAGCCGCCCAATACCAGCATCGCCACCGCCAAGGATCCGGTCGCCTCGTGCAGGAAGCCGACCAGCGGAGAAGCGACCGCTGCCCCCAGGAACCCGACGGTAAAGCGGATCGAATACAGCTTCGCGCGCAACTGCGGCGCGACATAGCGGGCCGTCATGGTCTCGTTCACCGTGACCTGGCCGAAGACGCAGGCGGCGACGAGGCCGGCGACCGGCAGCACAAGCCAGCCATCCAGGAAGGACAGGGCGAACAACCCCGGCACCACCGCGATACCGAGCGGCATGAACACGCGCTTCAGCGTGGTGCGGTCGATGATGTGCCCCACCGTGTATTGCGTGAGACCGCCGCAGATCGTGGCCAGGAAGGCCAGCAGGCCGACCACCGGCAGCAGGTCCGGGCTATTGGCCAGGCGTTCCTGCATAAGCTTCGGGATCAGCAACGTATAGGCGTTGAACACCAGCCCCGACACGGCGGCGATGGACATCAGGATCAGCACGGCGCGGCGCACCACGCTGCGGGGGATCTCGGGGAAGGGGCGCGCGCCGCCGCCGGCCTTGACCGCGTCGAATTCCGGTTCGCGCATGTACAGCAGGCCAACCGCGAAGCACGCGATGCCCGGGATGATGAAGGCCCAGCGCCAGCCCAGCGCAGCAGCAACGAAGGCGGTGACAACCGGCGCTGTCGCGACGCCGATATTGCCGAAGACGCCATTGATGCCCATGGCGCGGCCGACGCGTTCGCCCGCTGCCTCGACCAGCACGGCGGTGCCGATCGGGTGGTAGATGGCGGCGAAGCAACCCATCAGACCCAGCGCGATGCCGATGGTCGCCGGACTGTCCATGAGACCGGCCACCCCCATGAAGAACCCGGTGCCGAGAAAGAAGGCCGTCATCAGCGCGCGGCGGCCAAGCCGGTCCGCGAGCCAGCCCATGGGCAGGGCGCCGAGGCCATAGGTCACGAACATCGCCGTACCGAGGGCGAGGATCGGACCGTAGTCGGCGCCGAAGGTCTCGCGGTCCTGCGTGACCATGGCGAGCACGGCGGTCGCCAGGATCAGCAGGCAGTAATGGGTGAAGGTATGGGCGGCGTTGATGAACACCACCTGGCGCTGGGCCGCGGTCATGGCTGGTCCTCGAATGCCGGGACTTCCGCCCGGGTATGGCCGCAGGCTACGCTCGGCCGCATGGCGACGTCAGGCCAAATCCTGTCGGCAGACGGCCAGGCGCCGCGGCGCGACATTCCCCAGGACCGGGTGGACCGCCCGCTGGCCGCCTTCGCACGCGATTACGCGGAGGGCGAGGCGGTGCCGCGCCACAGCCACGACCGCGCGCAGCTGCTGTACGCCACCGCCGGCATCATGCGCGTGACGACGGATGCCGCGCGCTTCACCGTGCCGCCGGCGCGCGCGCTGTGGATCCCGGCCGGACTGCCGCATGCTGTGGCGATGCCCCGCGGCCTGGCGATGCGCGCGCTGTTCCTTCGCGCGGATGCGGCAGCGGCTGGGCCGGCGCATCCCGCGGTGCTGTCCGTCGCGCCCCTGCTGCGCGAACTGATCCTGGCCGCCTGCGCCGAGCCGCTGGAATGGGACGAGAAGGGTCGCGGCGGCCACTTGGCCGCGCTGATCCTGGAGGAGATCGCCCGCGCGCCGACGCTGCCCCTGGCGGTGCCACAGCCCCGCGATGCGCGGCTGCTGCGCCTGGCGGCCGCGCTGGCGCTGCAGCCCGACAGCGCGCTGACGCTGGATGACTGGGCAGTCCGGACCGGCGCGAGCCCGCGCACGCTGCGCCGGCTGTTCCGCGCCGAGACCGGCATGGGATTCGCCCGTTGGCGCCAGGCGCTCCGCCTGACCGAGGCGGCGGCGCTGCTGGCGAACGGCATGGCGCCGGCGCAGGCCGCCGCCGCGGTCGGGTATGCCAGCGCGCCGGCCTTCGGAGCGGCCTATCGTGCGGCCTTCGGCGTCACGCCAGGCGCCGGGCGCCAGGGTCAGCCGGCGACACTGGCCGTGGCCCAGAGCGCGTAGGCGTCATCGCGCACGACCCGCACGGCATCGAAGCGCGCGGCGACCAGCGCGGCTTCCAGCGTGCGCGCGGTGAAGCCGGTGCGGTGCCCCATGAAGTGATTGCCCGCCGCGATCGCCGCGCCATGGCCGTAGAGCATGTCGAGCGGCGCGATCGGCCCGGCAGGAGAGACATAGGCGGGTTCGGCGAGACGGTCCTGCGCCACCAGCTCCGCCGCGCGCTGCAGATCGGGCAGGGTGATCAGCGCGAAGCCGCCGGGGCGCAGCACGCGGCGGAATTCGCGCAGCGCGAGCGGCACCTCGTGTGCGAACAGGTGCTCGAGGTTGTGGGCGGACCAGACGGCATCGAAGGAGGCCGTCTCGACCATCGCCATATCGGTGATGGAGGCGACGATGTCCGGCGCAACACCGGGATCAAGGTCGAGCCGCACCTCGCGCCATTCGCCGGGCGCGAAGAAGGCGGGGGGCAGCTTGCGCGGGTCGGGCATGCCGCAGCCGACATGCAGAAGGCTGCGCAATGTCGGCGGGGCCTCGGCGGTCAGGGTCATGGGGCGTCTTGCCTCCGTGTCAGGCCGCGCGGGGCAGCGGGGATTGCAGGCCGGCGAGGTAGGCCGTGGCATGGGCGGTGCCGCGGCGACGGTCATGTTCCGCGACGAGGCGAAACGCGATGTCATAGGCGGCGTAGCAATCGTGCAGGATCGCCGCCATCGCCATCAGCTGCCGGTCAGTCAGCGCCTCGGGCCGCGCAAAGTCTCGGATGAAGATGGCATCCGCCCAGACCAGCTGGCCGAGCCCGGCGTAAGGGTCGGCATTCACCATCATGGGCTGGACGGCGCGACTGACGGCGGGAAAGAAGCGGTGCAGCACGAAGCCGCGTTCGCGCAGGAAGATGTCCATGTCGCTGAACAGCGGCTGGCCCTTGTAGAGCGGCAAGAATTCGACCTCGGCTTGGATCACGACCACGTCGCGCAGCCGGGCTTCGGCATGGCGTAGTACCATCAGCTCCGCACCCTGGATGTCGAGCTTGAGCAGATCGGCTCCGGCGGTCTCGGGCACATCGTCGAGGCGTACGGTGTCGACCGGTTCGGTGGACAGGACCCGGCCCCAGTCGGGAAAGCCGTGGAACAGGCCGAGCACGGCCGGGTCCGGTTCCAGCAGCGAGGTCATGCCCGGGGCCTGGCAGATATGTAGGGCGTGGCGCCGGCCGTCGCCTACGGCGTGCGGGAAATAGCGTTCGTAGGGGCCCTTGCGGGTGTTCAACAGGTCCAGCGCCGCGGCGTTGGGTTCGAAGCCGACCACCTCGGCGTCGCCGGCGCGCAGCATGGCGGCATAGGGCGGGTCGGCATCGATCGGGTTGGCGCCGATGTCGATGACCTTCACGCGCGGGCTGTCGCCGCCGGTCAGGGCACGGAAGGTCCGGTCGGACATGCACGCTGCCTCCTGCAGCGGGCGCATCCTAACCGGGCGGGGTTTCGGATTCGTTCACGCAGCGCCTTGATGGCGGTGCCTATGCCGCGCCGGTCGTCCAATACCCCTGATGCGGGATGGCTGCCTCGTCTTCCAGGCAAGGCCCGACGACCTCGACGTGTTCGGCAGCTGTCTCCAGCACTGCCCGGCAGGACAGTGCCAGCCCCGCCGTATGCGCCTGCGCGTTGCGCAGATGCAGGATGGCCTGCGCCGAGAGCCCGTACACCACGCGCCCGATTCCGGCGTAGAAGGCGGCGGCCGCGCACATCGCGCAGGGTTCGCCGGAGGAATACATGGTGCCGGCGCGCAGCACGCGACGCGGCACGCCGGCGGCAAGTACGGAACCAAGCGCGTTCATCTCGGAATGCGCCAGCGTGCCCGCGCCCGACGCGCCCTGCATCGACCCGGCCTCCGCCAGCACGGCGCCATCGGCGCCGGCGATGACGGCCGCGAAGGGGCGGTCGCCGCGGGCGCGCGCCTCGGCCGCCAGGGAGATGGCACGGCGGAGCAGCGTGGCGTCGGTGTCGGTCAGCATGGCGCGCATCCTGTCATCGCCGCCAGACCCGATCCAGCGGCACCAGGCGGTGCATCAGCAGCAACAGCGCGACCGTGAGCAGGATGAAGGCGGTGGAGATGGCGTTGATGGTGTTCTCGAGGCTGAACGACGCCTCGGCATAGAGGCGCACCGGCAGCGTCTGTAGCCGTGCGGTGGTGAGGAAGGCAGTGACGGTGACCTCCCCGAACGAGATCAGGAAGCCGATCAGGCAGGCCACCGCGATGCCCGGGGCCAGCTGCGGCAACACGATGCGCAGGAACACCCGCCAGGGCGGCGCGCCGAGGCCGCTGGCGGCTTCCTCGAGCCCGCGGTCCAGCGCGGCGACGGACGCGCGCAGCATGGCCAGCATGAAGGGCGCGACCAGCACGACATGCACGGCCAGGATACCGAGGAAGGCCGGCAGCGCGGTGAACCATTGCAGCAGCCGCAGCATGCCCAGCCCGATGGCGATGCCTGGCAATGCCAGCGGCAGCATGAAGAAGGCGGACAGCGCCTCGCGCCCCGGGAAGGTGCCGCGCACCAGGGCGAGTGCTGCCGGCAGCGCGATGGCGAGCGAGACGACGGTGGCGGCGAGGCCGAGCTTCAGGCTGACCCAGGCATCGGCCAGGTAGCGGTCGTTGTCGAGCACCGCCGCATACCACCGCCAGGTGAAGCCGAGCCACTGCGCGACCGTCGCCTGGGGCGAATTGTTGAAGGACGAAACCGCGACGAGCACCAGCGGGAACAGCAGTAGCAGCAGCGCGATGGCCAGTAGGATGCGGGATACCGCTGGGCCGATCGTTTCCAGCAGCGCGACCAGCACGCGCGGCATGGACGGCAGCCGCCGCGGCGGGCGTGCGGCGATCCAGGGCGTAGCGAAGCCAATCGCGCGGCCGATCAGGAAGGTGACGAGCACCGAGGCCGCCAGCATCACCATCGCGAGTGCCGATGCGGCGGGGTAGTTCAGGATCTCCAGCCCCTCCTTCAGCACCACCATGCCGCTGACCATGACCTGGCGCCCGCCCACCAGCGTGGCCGAGACGTAGGCAGTGGACGACAGCAGGAAGACGATGACGACGCCCGCGCGCAGCCCCTGCAGCGACAGCGGCAGCGTCACGCGGAAGAAGGTCACGACCGGCCCGGCGCCGAGGCCCGCGGCGGCTTCCGCCAGCCGCTTCTCCTGCGCCTCCAGCACGTCGTACAGCGCCAGCACCATGTAGGGCAGGAACACCTGCGTCAGCGCGAGGCCGACGGCGAACCAGCCAAACAGCAGGTTGACCCGAGGCAGGCCGAGCAACGCCAGCGCATTCGACACCAGCCCGCCCGGCGCCAGCAGCAGGATGATGCCGAGGCTGCGCACCACCACGTTGGTCAGCAGTGGCACCAGCACGCAGGCGAAGCCGAGCGGCCGCCAGCCAGGCGGCAGGCGCGTCAGCCACAATGCGATGGGGTAGCCCAGGATGGCGGAGGCCAGCGTGACGCAGGCGCCCAGCGCCAAGGTGCGCAGGATGGTGCGCCGGCTGAACGGGTCGGTCGCCAGGTCCAGGTACTGGATGGCGGACGGGTTCAACGAGAGCGGCGCGAACAATTCGCTGCTCTCCTGCACCGAGAGCAGCGCGACCGCGCCGAGCGGAGCGGCGAAGGCTGCCATCAGCCAGAGGAAATACGGGGCGGCGAGCACCGGGCCGGTCGATGCTGCCTTCATGCGTTTCGCAAGCGGCGGGCGCGACCCTTCGGGGCCGCTCGGCACCGCGCGGGAGGCACGATCGCGCCATGACGCCGGGCTGTCGGCGGGCCGTATTCGCGGCCTCGGCGCACCGACCGTGCGCCGCCACAAGGCTGGCTCACCCGGCAATCTCGCGCGTGAAGCGCGACGACCAGCGCGGCTGGTTGCGGATCACGACATCCCAGTCGAAGTCGACCAGCTTGCTGACCGCTTCCTCGCCCATCACCAGCTTGGCGGTGAGGTCTGCAGGCAGGGTCAGGTTGCGGATGGTCGGGCTGTAGTAGATGCGCTCGGCATAGGCGCGCTGGCATTCTGGGGACAGATGCAGGTTGATCCAGGCCTCGGCCAGCGCCTGCTTCTGCGTGCCGACCGTGATGCACGCCACGTTGGTGGCGATGGCCTGGCCCTCGACCGGGTCGGCAATGACGATGTTGGGGTTGCGCGATTCGGCATAGGCGCGGGTAAAGGACCCGAACTCGACGCTGGCCGCGCCGACCTGCTGGTCGAACATGGTGTAGAGCTGGTCCTGGCTGCCCTGGATTGCGGCGAAGGGCTTGAGCGCCGCGATCTGGCGGAAGGCGGGGTCGATGTCGTTCTCGCTGCCGCCCCAGATCTTGGCCGCCATCAGCAGCGCCGCGGTGCCCTGCGCGCCCGGATAGGTCGGCCAGATCACCTTGCCGCGCAGGTCAGGACGCCAGAAATCCTTCCACGACGTCATGGGGGATGCCACGGCGCGGCGGTCGTACACGATCGTCACCGGGTTGAAGGCCACGCCATAGCCGCCGAGTTTCGCGACTGGATACAGGTTCGCGGCATTCGCGACGCGGTCGGTCGGCGCCTGCGTCACGCCATCGCGCACCGCCTGGCGGCTTTCAAAGATGTTCAGGTAGACGATGTCGAAGGACGGGCGGCCGCGTTCTGCATAGGCGCGCGCGCGGCGTTCCGGCGTGCCGCCCAGCACGAAGTTGATCTTCACACCATGCTGCTGTTCCAGCGGCGTGGCGACGAATTCGCGCAGGATGCGTTCCTGCATCCCGCCCCAGACGCCGACCGTCAGTTCATCCCCGCGGCGGATCTGCGCGACGGCGGACCGCACGAAGGCGAAGGGCGCGGCGGCGCCGGCACCGAGCAACAGGCGACGGGTGGTGCTGGTCATGGCGTGTCTCCGAAATCGTCCAGGAAGGTGAGGGCATCGGCGCCGGCAGCCAGCGTGACCGCCGTGCCGGGCGGCAGCGCGGGTTCCGTGGTGGGGCGCAGCACGCGGATGCGCGGGCCGGCATCGAGCATGACCTCGTAGTGGATCTCGTCGCCGAGCCAGGCGGCTTCCGCGATGCGGCCCGGCGCGGCGAGCAGCGTCCCGTCATCCGCTGCCAGGCGCAGGCGCGCCGCGCGCAGCACCAGGTGCGTTGGCCGCGCCGGCGCGTCGGCGGGCGGGGCGATGGCAAGGCCCGGGGCGGCCTGGAACAGGCCATCGGCGAAGCGGCCCGGCAGAACGGTGCGCGCGCCCAGGAAGCCCGCGGTGAAAACATGGCGCGGGCGCTCGGTCAGTTCCTCGGGCGGCGCGCATTCCACGATGCGGCCCTGGTGCATCACGGCAATGCGGTCGGCCAGCGCCAGCGCTTCTTCCTGGTCATGCGTGACGAACAGCGTGGTGATGCCGGTGCGCCGGCGCAGCGCGGCGATTTCCTGCCGCATCTCCACGCGCAGGCCGGCATCGAGGTTGGACAGCGGCTCGTCCAGCAGCAGCAGGGCCGGGCGGATGACCAGCGCGCGCGCGAGTGCCACGCGCTGCTGCTGGCCGCCGGAGAGCTGCGCCGGGTAGCGTGCGGCGAAGGCGGCAAGGCCAACCATGGCCAGCGCCTCGGTGACGCGCGCGTCGCGTTCGGCACGGCCGATGCCCTGCATCTCGAGCCCGAAGGCGACATTGCCTGCCGCGGTCATGTGCGGGAACAGCGCGTAGTTCTGGAACACCATGCCGATATTGCGCTTGTGCGGCGGCGCGCGTTCGATCGCGCGGCCATCCACCACGATGCGCCCGGCGTCGGGGCTGACATAGCCGGCCACCATGCGCAGCGTCGTGGTCTTGCCACAGCCTGAGGGCCCGAGCAGCGCGATGCACTCACCGCGCGCGACATCGAGTTCGAGGCCATCGACCACGGTCTGTGCGCCGTAGCGCTTGGTCAGGCGTTCGAGCAGGAGATGTGTCACGGGAACCGATCGCCGGGGATGCGCATGGATACCAAGAACCATGCCATCAAGGGACCGATCGGGCGATGCGGCGCGGACGACACGGTTGCGCGATCGGCGGGCAGTCCTGCGCCGAATGCCCAAGCGGCGGGCGCCGGCGGTCTTCGCCCGGACCTCGATCCGCACGCCTCCATGGCATGTGGCTTGCTGTTGTGGCTGCCTGCCGTGGCTTGCTGCGGCGAACGCGGTTTTGCGCTATCGCGCGCAGGCGACATGCAGACGGAGGCAGAGATGCGCACCAGGTACCGGATCGAGCGCCGGACGGCGCTGCAGGGCGCGGCGGGCTTCGCCCTGGTGGCGATGGGCGGGGTGCGGGTACCGGCAGCGCAAACGCTCGACCGCGTGTCCTTCCAGACCAACTGGCGCGCCCAGGCGGAACACGGCGGCTACTACCAGGCGGTCGCCGCCGGCATCTACCGGCGCCACGGCATCGAATGCGACCTGCGCATGGGCGGGCCGCAGCAGAACCCCGCGCAGTTGCTTCTGGCCGGGCGCGTCGACATGGTCATGTCGAACGGCTTCCAGGCGCTGAACTTCGTGCGCGAGAACGTGCCCTTCCTGACCATCGGCGCGATCTTCCAGAAGGATCCGCAGATCCTGATGAGCCACGAGGAAGCCAATATCACCGGCTTCGAGCAGATGCGCGGCCGCCCGATCCTGATCGGCGCCGGCGGGCGCGTGACCTACTGGCCCTTCCTGCGCGCGCGCTTCGGCCTGACCGACGACCAGATCCGCCCCTATACCTTCAACATCCAGCCCTTTCTTGCCGACAAGGGCGCCATCCAGCAGGGCTTCCTGTCGTCCGAGCCGTTCTCGGCCATCGCGGGCGGGGCGCGCCCGCGCGTGCACCTGATCGCCGATGCCGGCTTCCCGAATTACCAGACCACGATCGACGTCTCGCGCCGCATGGTGGCGGAGAAGACCGACCTGGTGCAGCGCTTCGTGAACGCCACCATCGAGGGCTGGTCGCAATACATGCGCGGCCAGGATGTCGAGGCGGCGAACCGCCTGATCATGCGCGACAATCCCGACATGACGGCGGATCGCATCGCCTACGCCGTGCGCGTGATGAACGAACGCGGCATCGTCATGTCCGGCGATGCCGAGACGCTGGGCATCGGCGCCATGACCGATGCGCGCTGGGAGAATTTCTACACCACCATGCGAGATGCCGGTGCGATGCCGCCGGGCCTGGATTTCAAGCGCGCGTACACGCTGCAGTTCGTGAACAAGCGGGTGGGCCTGGCTTGACGCAAGCCCGCCCGCTGGTCGCGCTGCGCGGTGTCACCAAGCGCTACCGTACCGGCACGCTGGCGCTGAACGGGATCGACCTGTCGATCCGGCAGGGCGAGTTCGTGGCACTGCTGGGTGCGTCGGGGTGCGGGAAGTCGACGCTGCTGCGCATCCTGGCCGGGTTGTCGGCGCCGTCATCGGGCAGCATCGACTGGCCGCAGGCGGCGCATGACGCCTCGGGCGACCCACTGCGCGACATCGGCTTCGTGTTCCAGGAACCGACGCTGATGCCCTGGGCGACAGTCATGCGCAACGTGACGCTGCCGCTGGAACTGGCCGGCGTGAATCGTACCGAGGCCGAGGACCGCGCGGCCGAATGGCTTGCACGCGTCGAACTGAAGGGCTTCGAGAAGGCGTATCCGCGCGCGCTGTCGGGCGGCATGCGCATGCGCGTTTCCATTGCCCGGGCGCTGGTGACGCGCCCGCGCCTGCTGCTGATGGACGAGCCCTTCGCCGCGCTGGACGAGATCACCCGCTTCCGCCTGAACAACGACCTGTTGCAGCTCTGGGCGGCCGACCGCTTCACAGTGGTGTTCGTGACGCATTCGGTGTTCGAGAGCGTCTTTCTTGCCGAACGCATCGTGGTGATGGCGCCGCGGCCCGGCCGCATCGCGGAGGAAGTCGCGGTCGCCGTCGAGGGCGCGCGTGACGAAGCCTTCCGCACCTCCGCGCTCTACGCCGACCACTGCCGCACCGTCTCCGCCGCGCTGTCGGCCACCATCAACCCCGCCGAGCGCCCCGCATGAGCGACGAACCGACCCCCGAACGTGCCATGCCGCGCATCGTGGATGCCGAGACATGGCTGCGCATCCTCGCGCCGACGGTCATCGCCTTCCTGTTTCTCGGCGCCTGGGAAGCCGTGGTGCGGATCAACGAGATCCCGCACTACATCCTGCCCGGCCCGGTGCTGGTGGCGCAGACGCTGGTGAAGGACTGGGGGTCCCTGTCGGTTTCGCTGCTGATCACGCTCAAGATCACCTTCATGGCGCTGTCGGTGGCCGCCGTGCTGGGGCTGGCGCTGGCGGTGCTGTTCGCGCAGTCGCGCATCATCGAGCTATCGCTGTTTCCCTTCGCGGTCATCCTGCAGGTGACGCCGATCGTCGCCATAGCGCCGCTGATCATCATCTGGGTGAACGACGTCACGATATCGCTGCTGATCTGCGCCTGGATCGTGGCGTTCTTCCCGATCCTGTCGAACACCACGGTTGGGTTGAATTCGGCAGACCACAACCTGATCGACCTGTTCCGGCTGTATCGCGCCAATCGCTGGCAGGTGCTGGTGCGCCTGCTGCTGCCCTCGGCGCTGCCTTACTTCCTGGCGGGGCTGCGGATTTCGGGCGGGTTGGCGCTGATCGGGGCGATCGTGGCGGAATTCGTGGCCGGGACGGGGGGGAGCGCTTCCGGGCTCGCGTACCGCATCCTGGAGGCCGGCTACCAGTTGCAGATCCCGCGCATGTTCGCCGCGCTGGTGCTGGTGAGCGGGACGGGGATCGCGATCTTCCTCGCGCTGACGCTGCTGTCACACCTGCTGCTGCGCAAGTGGCACGAGAGCGCGATGGGACGGGGTGACCGGCGATGAGCCAGGCGATGACGATACTGCGCGGGGCGCTGGCGAATGCGGGTGCGGCGTATTGGCTGCGGGATGCGCGCGTGCCGGCCTGCCTGCTGGATGCGCCGCCGCCCGGGCCGGTCGACCGCGAGGGGCTCGTGCGGGTGGACCTGTCCGTCGCGGCGGGGCGCATCGCCGCGGTGGCACCGGCCGGTAGCGCGCCCGACGGGCTCTCGCTCGATGGCGGGCAGATCTGGCCCGGCCTGGTCGATGGCCACACGCATATCGACAAGGGCCATATCTGGCCGCGCATGCCGAATCCGGACGGCACCTTCGGCGGCGCGATCGGCGCCGTCATGGCCGACCGCGGCGCGAAATGGTCGATCGAAGACATGCGCGCGCGTGCCGATTTCGCGCTCCGCGCCGCCCATGCCCACGGCACCGTCGCGCTGCGCACCCATCTCGACAGCTACATGCCGCATGCGCCGAATGCCTGGGCCATGTTCCGCGCGCTGCGCGATGACTGGGCCGGGCGGATCACGCTGCAGGCCTCGTCCATCGCGCCGCTCGATCGTTTCGCCGGGGAGGAAGGCGCGGCACTGGCGGATATCGTAGCGGAGTCGGGTGGCGTTCTGGGCATGGTCACGCGCCTGACCGGTGGGCTGCACGATGATTTGCCCGCGGATTTTCAGCCGATGCTGGACCGCTTCTTCGCGCTGGCGGAGGAACGTGACCTCACGCTTGACCTGCATGTGGACGAGAGCGGCGAGACCGGCGCCCGCGCGCTGCGCGAGATTGCCGCCACCGCGCTGAAGCGCGGCTTCAAGCGCCCGATCCAGTGCGGCCATTGCTGCGCGCTGTCCCTGCACCCCGACGAATTCGCGGCCGAGACCATCCACCTGTGCGCCGAGGCCGGCATCGCCGTCATCGTCCTGCCGATGTGCAACATGTACCTGCAGGACCGCGTGCCCGGCCGCACGCCGCGCTGGCGTGGCGTCACGCTCGTCCATGAGATGCGCGCGGCGGGCGTGCCGGTCTCGGTCGCGTCGGACAACACACGCGACCCGTTCTACGCCTATGGCGACCTGGACATGGTCGAGGTGGTGCGCGAAGCGACGCGTATCCTGCATCTTGACCATCCCTTCGGGGATTGGCCGCGCGCCGCGGCTGCCACGCCCGCGGCCGCGCTGGGTCTGCACGACCATGGCTTGATCCGCGTGGGCGCTGCCGCCGACCTCATCCTTTTCCGCGGCCGTGTGATGACCGAGCTTCTGTCACGTCCTCAGGCTGACCGCATCGTGCTTCGTGCCGGTCGCGTGCTGGATGCCGAGCTGCCCGATTGGCGGGAGCTCGACCACTTGTTCACCAGCGGCTGAAATGGTTGCGCACCTTCACCACGAAAGCGTCGAGCTCGGCGGGCTTTCGCTGGTCCATCGCGTTCAGGTAGACCCAGTCGAGCCCGCAGCCCTTCGCGCAGAGGCGCCGGATGCCGCGCCCGATCAGCTTGCGGTCCGGCCAGCCGATATACCAGAGCAGCCAGGACGGCGAGCCATAGGTCGTGACCACGCCGATGCGCTTGATGTTGGTCAGCAGCGGCTCGATCGCGCCGGCGCCCAGGCGGAACGCCACGCCGGGCGACCACACGCGGTCGAACCAGCCCTTCAGCAGTGCCGGCATGCCGTACCACCAGGTTGGATAGACCAGCACCAGCGCCTCGGCCCAGCGCAGCGCGGCGACGTGGTCCTCGATGCCGGCTTCGTTGTCGCCCTCGGTGTGGTATCGGGCGCGCTCTTCGGCGCTCAGCGCGGCGGCGAAGCCCTCGGCATAGAGGTCGCGGATGTCCACGGCATGGCCGGCGGCCTTCAGCGCCGCCGCCGCCGTGTCGCGCAGCGCGGCGGAGTAGCTGTCGGCCCGCGGGTGGCAGTGGATCATCAGGACGCGCATCGTGGTCTCCGCCGGAGCATCGCCGCATGATCCCGATCGGGCCATCACGACGCAACACCTGGCGCGTGTCGGCCGATGCTGCCGAACTGATGCGCCCTGCCTTGCAGGAGCGCCGCGTGGACGTCGCGGCGCGACCGAAGCGCGTCGCCTTCGACCTGGCGCGCACCGCCTTCATCGTCATCGACATGCAGAACGACTTTTGTCACCGCGATGGGTGGCTCGCGTCGATCGGCGTGGATGTGGAACCCGCGCGCGCCCCGATCGCACCGTTGACAGCATTGCTGCCGGTGCTGCGCGGCGCGGGTGTGCCAGTGGTCTGGGTGAATTGGGGCAGCCGGCCGGATCGGCTGAACCTCTCGCCGGCGCTGCTGCATGTCTACAACGGGTCCGGCACTGGCACGGGGCTGGGCGATGCGCTACCCGCCACCGGCAGCCCTGTACTGCAAGGCGGATCGTGGTCGGCGCAGGTGGTGGATGAACTGGCGCCGGACCCGCGCGACATCCGCGTCGACAAGCACCGCATGTCGGGGTTCTGGGATACGCCGCTCGACAGCATCCTGCGCAACCTGCGCATCGAGACGCTCCTGTTCGCCGGCGTGAACCTCGACCAATGCGTGCTGCACACGCTGGCCGATGCGAACTTCGCCGGCTTCGACACGCTGCTGGTCGAGGATTGCGCGGCCACGACCAACCCGCGCTTCTGCCACGACGCGACGATCCTCAACATCCACCAGATCTTCGGCTTCACCCTGCAATCCCCCGACCTGGCAAAGGCGATCGCCCCATGATGAGCGCCCCCGTCATCGGCAAGCGCGCGGCCGACCTGCGTGGCTTCCGCATCACGCCGACCGATACGAATTATTTCGCCTGCCTGCTGGATCCGCTGGCCGATGGCGTGTCCTTCACGCTGGTGGTCGAGATCTTCGAGCCCGGCGGCAAGACACCCCCCAACACGCACAGCGCGGCGGAGGAATGCTTCTTCGTGCTGTCCGGCACCGGCACCGCTTTCGCCGACGGGAAGTCCATGCCGATCGGTCCTGGCGACTGCTTCGTGCTGCGCCCCGGCGTCGAGCATGTGGTCGAGAATACCGGCACGACGAAGCTCTATTGCCTCACGCTGATGACACCGAACGAGGGTTTCGCGGAACTCATCCGCAACGGCACGCCGGTGACGCTGCCGCCCGAGGACATCGCGGTGCTGACGGGCCGCGCCTGATGCGCGTGCTGGTGCTCTACGCGCATCCGCTGCCGGATTCCTTCCACGCCGCGCTGCATCGCGCCGCGCTCGACGGCCTCGTGCAGGCCGGGCATGAGGTCGACGATTGCGACCTCTATGCCGAGGGCTTCGACCCCGTGCTGTCGGCCGCGGAACGCCGCGACTACCACGATCCCGCACTGAACCAGCGCCTGGTCGCCCCCTGGGTCGCGCGCCTGCAGGCCGCGGAGGCGATGGTCTGCGTCTTCCCGACCTGGTGCTTCGGCCCGCCGGCGATCCTGAAGGGTTTCTTCGACCGCGTGTTTCTACCCGGCGTGTCGTTCACCTTGCAGGACGGCGTCGCGAAACCCGCGCTGACCAACATCCGCCGCATCGCCGGCGTGGTGACCTATGGCCGGCCCTGGTGGACGGCGCTGCTGATGGGTGATCCGCCGCGCATGGCGGTCACGCGCTACCTGCGCGTGCTGACCGGCTGGAAGGCGAAGGCCGAATACCACGCGCTGTACGACATGAACCGCGCGACGCTGGTGCAGCGCGAGGCGTTTGTGGCGCGCGTGCGCACGCGCATGGCGCAGCTGCGATAGGCGTGGCTAGGGGTGCGGTGCCAGCGGGGCGGCAGGCAGGATGAACTGGATTTCGCCATTCGTGGTGCTTGCTTCGCGCCATCCTGCGGCGCGGTAGAAGCCCTCGGCACGCGTGCCGGCGCCGGTGGTGAGGCCAACCTCTGCGGCGCCCTGCGACCATAGCCAGTCCACGGCGCAGTCGAGCAACCCTCGGCCGATTCCGCGCCCCTCGTGATCCGGGTGTATAAACAGCGCCCAGATGGTCGCGGTGGCGCGCGTCGCGGCCGAGAAGCCGAGGATCACGCCGTCTTCCTCATGCACCCAGGTCTGGCCGGCAGGACCGAGATGATCCTGGTAGTCGCGCAGCGTGACACGGCCCGGATCGCTCAGCAGGTTCTCACGCACCGCGGCGCGTATCGCCAACAGCCGCGGAAAGTCGTCGAGCGTCGCGGGCCTGATTGCCGTGTTATTCGCCGAGCGCGTCCTCGACCTCCGGCGCATCCGCGTCGCCGAACATGTAGTGGCTGCGCGGTGCATCGGGTGTCCAGGCGGGATTGTCCCAGGCCAGCATCTTGCCGGGGTTCAGCAGGCCGAGCGGATCGGCCTCGCGCTTGAAGGCCAGCTGTCGCGCATCGACGCGCTTCATCCCGCCCTCCTCCAGCGTGAAGGCGTGCGGGTTGAAGATGGGGCAGCCGCTCTCCTCGTGCAGCCGGATGATCTCGGCGAGGCGTTCCTCGGTGGTGTAGCGCACGAGCTGCAGGCCGAAGCAGGTGACCTCGCCGCCGAAGCGCACGAATTCCAGGTGCATCGGCACCTCGTCCCCGAACATCGCCGCCATCTTCTCGACCAGTGCGAGATGCCCCGGCGGCGGGAACAGTGTCTGCAGATAGGTGATGCTGCGATCCACCTTCAGCGCCTGCAGCGTCGTGTGGTTCCAGGAATGCTCATAGAGCGGCACCGCGGCCTGGTCCGTCGGGCAGCGGTAAAGCTCCCGGCCGTTGGTGCGCTCGATATAGGGCGGCAGGGCTTCGAGGAACGGGGCGGCGACCATCGCCAGCACCACATGTGTCCCCGCTGGCACCACGCCCTCGAAATGCTTGAAGTACTGCTGCGGCACGGGTGCTGCGATCACGCAGGCGAGCTTCTTCACGATGCCATCGGCACGCGTCAGCGCATCGGCGAAGCGTGCGGCGTCCATCAGCGTCGGGAAGCCGAACATCAGGTCCACCCAGTCCTGGGCGGGGGCGAGCGGCACCTCGACCTCGGTGATCACGCCATTGGTGCCGTAGGCGTGGTTGGCCTTGTCGATGTCGGCGCCGCGCAGTTCCAGAACGCGGGGCGTGGCCTCCATGGTCACCACGCGCAGGCCCAGGATATTGCCCGGCTCGCGTAGCGACCCCCACATGCACGACCCCGCGCCGGCCGACCCGCCGGCGATGAAGCCGCCGATCGTCGCGGTGCGCTTGGTCGAGGGATGGAAGCGCAATTCGCCGCCCACCTCGCGCCGCGTCTGCTCGTCGATCGCGATCAGCTTCGCCCCGGCCTGCGCCCGCAGAACGCCGGGCTTTGCCCATATCACGCGATCCATCGCGGACAGGTCGAGCACGATCCCGCCCTTCAGCGGCATCGCCTGCCCGTAGTTTCCGGTGCCGGCTCCGCGCGGCGTGACCGGGATGCGCCGTGCATGGCACTCGGCCAGGATGCGGATGACCTCCCCTTCGTCCTTCGGCAGCGCGACCGCGTCCGCCTTCACGCCGTTCAACTGCCGCTTCAGCACCGGCGAATACCAGAAGAAGTCGCGGCTACGCTGGCGCACCAGCGCGGCATCGGTGATGAACACGATGCCCGGCAGGGCGGCGATCAGTTCGGTCGTCATGCGGCGTCGGTCTCCGGGGCGTCGAAGCTCGCCATCTTGCCGGGGTTGAACAGGCCGAGCGGATCTACACGCCGCTTGAAGCCCAGCTGGTCCCCAGGCACGCGGCGATAGCCCGATCCGCCTTCGATGGTGAAAACATGCGGGTTGGCGATGCCGATCCCCTCCGCTTCGAACCCTGCCATGATGGCGTTCAGCCGGGCCTCGTCCGTCCAGCGGATGACGGGCAGCGCGGTCATGGTGGTGCGACCGCCGAAGCGCACGCATTCCGTGTGCATCCAGACCTCGTCGTGGAACTTCGCCCGCACTGCTTCCACCGCGCGCAGCGTGTCCTCGAACGGGAAGCGGCACTGCAGGTACGTCACGCCGCGGTCGCGCTTGAGGACCTGCAGCGTGGTGTGGTTCCAGCAGTATTCGTAGAACGGCGTTGCGTCCGGATCGCGTTCCGCGGCCACGGTGTCCTGGTCGGCCACGATAGTGCCGCCGTGTTCGCGCACCAGGTCGCGGAAGGCGACGAGGCCCGAAGGTGCGATCATCGCCAGCACCAGTGCGTTGCCTTCCGGCACCGCATCCGCGAGGCCGCGGAAGAAGGGCGGCAGCCGGGCGTCGAACACACCCGCCATCTTCTTCTGGATGCCATCCGCGAAGGCGAGGGCCAGTGCGAAGCGCGCCGCATCGGAGAAGTCGGCAAATGTCACCGCCATGTCGCGCCAGGCCTGCGCAGGCACCAGCGGAATCCGCACGCGGGTGATGACGCCCGTCGTGCCGTAGGTGCGGTTGACCGGCGCAGCAGCATCGCCGTCCAGGTCCAGCAGCGCCGGCGGGTCCTGCAACGTCGCCACGCGCACGCCGTTGAGGTTGCCGCGCTCGCGCATCGTGCCATGCGCGATGCCCCCCACGCCGGCGCCGCCGCCGGCGACGAAGCCCGCGATGGTCGCAGTGCGCTTGGTGCTGGGCCAGAGCCGCAATTCCCAGCCGCGATCGCGCGCCCAGAGGTCCAGGTCGATCATCCGCGCCCCGGCCTCGGCCTCGAGCACGCCATCGGTGATGCCGATCGGCGCCGTCATCGCCGTCGTGTCGAGCACGATGCCGCCGTTCAGTGGCACGCATTGCCCATAGTTTCCGGTGGCGCCGCCACGCACCGTGACGGGCACGCCGGCCGAGCGCGCGGCCACCAGCACGCGCAATACCTCGGCCTCGTTCGCCGGTCGCACCCAGAGGTCGGCGCGCTTGCCGTCCAGCTGCGCCTTCAGCACCGGACTGTACCAGTAGAAGTCACGGCTTTTCTGCCGCAGCAGCGCCGCGTCGTCCGATTGCTCGATCCCGGCCAGCGCGGCCGACAGCGCCGCGATGTCAGGCATCGGGGTCGGGCGCGTTGGACAACCAGGCCTCGACGTCCATCGCCGCGACCTGCTGCCAAAGTGCGGCCATGCGGGCAGCGGCGTGATCGAGCAGCGCCTCGCCGATCTCCACCGTGGCGGCGGAGGCATCGCCCACCGCGCCTGCCGGGTGCAGGTCCTGCGCCTGCCAGGCCAGCGGCGCACCGGCATCGGGCGCCATGGACGGCGTCTCGTTCGAGACACCCTGCCAGCGGCTGACGAAGTTGCGCGCCTTGTCCATGTGCACGAGGTGCGGTGTGAGCGCGAGCATCACCGATGTCTCGTCGCGCCCCGCATGGATGCCGAAGCGGCCTTCCACCGCGTCGCGCAGCGCCTCCGGCTTTCCCATGCGCGCCCACATCGCGTTCACGGCGAACAGCCCCTGTTCGATCCGCAGTCGCCGCGCCGCGATATCCAACGCCGAGACATTCCCGCCATGGCTGTTCACGAAGACAAGCCGCTTCACGCCCGCACGCGCGACCGACGCCCCGATGTCGCAGACCAGGGCGAGCAGCGTCTCGGCGCTGGTGGTTAGCGTGCCCGGGTAACGCAGGTGCTCCACCGACAAGGCGACGGATTGCGTCGGCAGCACCAGGACGGGCAGGTCGGCCGGGATCACCTTCAGCGTCCGGCCCACCACGCCCTGGTTGATCGTGGTGTCGACCGACACGGGCAAATGCGGCCCGTGTTGTTCGATCGACGCGACGGGCAGCACCGCGATGGTGTTCGCCGGCAGCGAGCGGAAGGCCGGCCAGGGCAGGTCGGCCCAGTAGCGGGAGGGAAGCGTCACGCGAGCCTCATATCCGTTGCCGGAGGCAGGTAGCGTGGATCATAGACCTCGGTCCAGGGCAGCGGGCGGCTGATGGCGAAGGCGTCGCGCACCATGTCGATGCCGCGCTGCAGCCGGGCGGTATCGATGCGCCCGAAGCCGTTGGCGCGCACATGCGGCGTGAAGGTGAGGTCGTTCAGCGCGAGCTCCAGCCGTTCGCGCTCCAGCGCCACGTCGGTCAGCGGTTCGCGCGCGCGCAGCACCGCGATGGTGGCCGCCGGGTCCGCCAGGCTGTCGTACTGCGCGCGGACGAGGCCGCGGATCAGTCCGGTCACCGCGGCCGGGTTCGCCTCCGCCCAGCGCTTCGAGGTGATCAGCGAGGTCGCGTAGAAGTCCGCGCCGAAGTCGCTGTACTTCATGGTGATGATGTCGTTCGCCGCCACGCCGAGCCCGCGCAGCGACAGGATGCCCGAAGTGATGAAGCCCGTGATGGCATTCACGCGGCCTTGCGCCAGCATCGTCTCGCGCAGCTGCGGCGTGACCGTCTGCCAGCGGATGCGCGCCGCATCGATGCCGGCGGCCTTGGCGAAGGCCGGGAACAACTGGCGCCCCGCATCGGATTCCGGTGCGGCGACCGACTTGTCCAGCAGGTCGGCCGGGCGCGCGATGCCCTCTCGCCGCAGCGTCATCACTGCCAGCGCGGTGGCGTCATAGACAAGGAATGGGCTGAACAGATCCACCTCGGGCCGTTCGAGCTTCATGCGGATGGTTGGGTTCAGGTCCGCCACGCCCACGTCGTAGGACCCGCCGGCGATCTTCACAGGGACATCACCGGAGCCGAAGCCGCGATCCATCGTGACGTTCAGCCCCTCGCGCCGGAAGTAGCCACGTTCCAGCGCCACCAGGAAGGCCGCCTGCGGGCCCTGGAAGGCCCAGTCCAGGCTGAAGCGCACGGGCAGCAGAGTCTGCGCCTGCACCGCCGGCGCGGCGAGTCCGGCAAGGGGCGTGGCAGCAAGAACGCGAAGGGCGCTGCGGCGATCCATGGGGGCGTCTCCCGGCGAAGGTTGCAAGGGCGGTCGTCCGCCGACCGCTGGATTTGGCATGGCGCAGCGGCGTGCAAGCAGCGGACCATGGCCGCATGCGGCATCCGGGCGTGCTGCTGCCGCGTTTCTGGGCGCCAGGCGGTCCATCCCTGCCATTGCTTTGGGCACCCGTTGCGGGCGGTCCACCCGGCATGCTGGTCCGGCGCTTGCAGAGCCGCGCGCACCGACACGGAGCTCCCGCCATGCTCGCCACTGCCACGCCGCTGCTGACCCGTTTCTGGTATCCGGTGATGCCGATGGCGATGCTCGCTGACGGGCCGAAGCCGTTTCGCCTGCTCGGGCGCGACCTGGTGCTCTGGGTCGATGGGGATGGCCAGCCTGCGGCCATGGATGACCGCTGCTGCCACCGTACGGCGAAGCTGTCGAAGGGCTTCTACGCCGAAGGCCGCCTCGCCTGCGGCTACCATGGGTGGGAATACGGGCGTGACGGGTCGGTCCTGCGCATCCCGCAGCGCCCGCCCGAACGCCAGGGACCGACGCGCATGGGCACGCGCGCCTACCGTGCCGAGGCGCGCTACGGCTATCTGTGGGTGGCGCTCGACAACCCGCTTTTCCCGGTCCCGGAGTTCGAGGAGGAGGCCGAGGGCTTCCGCCGCATCGACGAATTCTACGAGCCCTGGACCTGCGCGGGCCTGCGCCTGATGGAGAACAGCTTCGACAACGCGCATTTCTCCTTCGTGCATCGCGCATCCTTCGGCGACCAAGGCCACCCGGAACCCGCGAAGCTCGAGATCGAGGAACACCCCGACGGCTTCCTCATGATCACCGAGGTGCCGGTGCGCAATCCGGAGATCCAGAAGAAGGTCCTGCGCATGGAGAACGACGAGACGGTGCGTTCCATGCGCGGGCGTTGGTACATGCCCTTCCTGCGCAAGTTGCGTATCCGCTACCCGAACGGGCTCAGCCACAGCATCGTCACCGCCGCCACGCCGATCGACGACGCCACCAGCCAGGTGGTGCAGTTCGTGTTCCGCAACGACACCGAGGCCGATGCGAAAGCCGAGGACGTGATCGCCTTCGACCGCATCGTGACGAACGAGGACCGCGACATCCTGGAATCGACCGACCCCGACGTGCCGCTCGACCAGTCGGGGATCGAATTCAACATGCCATCCGACCGGCCGGGCGTGCTGATGCGGCGGATGCTGGCGGCAGCGCTGGCGCGCGAGGCAGCCTAGCCGCGCAGCGGGATCGCGCGGTCGAGGCGACAGGCGACTGCCGCACCTTCGTCCCAGGCCGGCGCAGCCGCGGGCGTCACGACGAACAGCGTGCCGGCCGCGGTCTCCACTTCGTATTCGCGAGTCTGGCCCAGGAAGGCAGCGCGCTGCACGCGGCCCGGCAGGCCGGCGTCTTCGGGGGGCAGCAGGCGGATCGATTCCGGCCGCACCGCGAGCGACGCCGCGCCCGGCGGATGCGCGCGCATCACTGTCTCCAGCACCGCGCCGCCGACGGCGATGCGCCCTTCGCCCAGCACATCGCCGGCCAGCACATTCGCCTCGCCCATGAAGTCGGCGATGAAGGCGTCGGCCGGGTCGTCATACAGCGCGTGCGGCGTGCCCTTCTGCGCGATGCGGCCATCCTTCATCACCACCACCAGGTCGGAGACCGCGAGCGCCTCCTGCTGGTCGTGCGTGACGTACACGACCGACAGGCCAAGCCGCTTTTGCAGGTCGCGAATATCCTCCCGCACACGCCGGCGCAGGCGGGCATCGAGGTTCGACAGCGGTTCGTCGAACAACAGCACCTTGGGGCGCAGCACCAGTGCACGCGCCACCGCCACGCGCTGCTGCTGCCCGCCGGATAACTCCGCCGGCAAGCGAGCACCGAGGCCATCCAGCCCCAGAGTCTTGAGCATAGCACTGGCCTCGGCCTCGGCGGCCTGCCGACGCGCGCCGCCGACGACGAGGCCGTAGGAGACGTTCTCCAGCACGTTCATGTGCGGAAACAAGGCGTAGGACTGGAACACCATGGCGATGCGGCGTTCCGCGGCCGCGAGGCGCGTGACGTCGCGCCCCTCGATCTCGATGCGCCCGGCGGTCGGCAGTTCCAGCCCCGCGACCAGCCGCAGCGTTGTGGTCTTGCCGCACCCCGACGGGCCCAGCAGCGTGACCAGCGCCCCCTGCGGCAGGTCGAAGGTCACGTCGTCCACTGCGCGCACGAGGCCGAAGGCCTTCGTGACGCCGGTGAAGCGGATCGCGGCGTCGGTCATGGATTCACGCTCCGGTCCTGACAGGCGCCATTGGCGTCGCGCGCCGGCCGATCTGCGCGCGCCCGACGACGCGTTCGATCCCCAGCACCACCGCCAGCATGACCACGATCAGCACGGTGGAATAGGCGATGGCGAGCGCCATTTCGCCCGCCTCCACGCGGCCCACGATGTACACCGTGGCCAGGTTGTGGCGCGCCGAGACCAGGAAGATCACCGCCGAGACAGCTGTCATGGCATGCACGAAGCTGAACGCCAGCGCAGCCACGATCGCCGGCCGCAGCAGCGGCAGCACCACGCGGCGCAGCGTCTGGAAGGCGCCGCCGCCCATGGTGGCTGATGCTTCGTCCAGCGATTTGTCGATTTGCGCCAGCGCCGCGATGCCGCCGCGCACGCCCACCGGCAGGTTCCGGAATACGAAGCAGATCACCAGGATCAGTGCCGTGCCGGTCAGTTCCACCGGCGGTTCGTTGAACGCCATGATGTAGGCAACGCCGACGACCGTCCCCGGAATCGCAAAGGACAGCATGGTCATGAACTCGAGCGACCTGCGGCCGGGAAAGACCTGCCGCGCCAGCAGCCAGGCCAGCAGGATGCCGAGCCCCGCGGTCAACGGCGCCGAGATCGCCGCCACCTGGATGGTGGTGAACAGGCTGTCCCAGGCCGACCCACGGAAAGCGGGGCCATTGGCCCATTCCACCTCGAACCCCGTGACGAAGTGCCGCCAGGTGAAGGACATGTCGGCGCGCCCGATATCGTGCACGAAGCCGCCCACCAAGATGATGCCGTAGACCGCCGCGGTGAACAGCATCCACGGCCAGGCCAGCGCGCCGCAGGCCATTTTCAGCCCGCGCGGCAGCGGCGCCGGTACGCCGGAATCGCCCTTGCCGGTCACTGTGGTGTAGCGCCGCTTGCCCAGCCACAGCCCCTGCAGCGCGAAGGCGCCAAGGGTCAGCGCCAGCAGCAGCAACGCCAAGGCCGCCGCGCGTCCGGGCTCATGCCGCGCACCGGCAATGGCGAAGAAGATGCGCGTGGATAGCACGTCGAAATCCCCGCCCAGGACCAGCGGATTGCCGAAATCGGCCAGGCTTTCCACGAAGGCCAGCAGCAGGCAGGCGGCAATGGCCGGGCGCAGCAATGGCCAAGTCACGGTGCGAAACACGGTGAAGCGCCGCGCGCCCATGGTCGATGCCGCTTCCTCGAGCGATGGCCCGATCGCGCGCACCGCGCCTTCCAGCAGCACGAAGGCGATCGGCGCCTGCGCCAGCACCTGGGCCAGCAGCACGCCCGGCAACCCGTAGATCCAGCGGCTGCGCGGGATGTCGAACCACTCCCACAGCGCTGTCGTGACGATGCCGGTGCGCCCGAACAGCACGATCAGAGCCAGTGAAACGACGAAGGGTGGCGTGATCAGCGGCAGGATGGTCATGGCGCGGAAGGCCGGTTGCGCGCGCACGTTGCCGCGTGCCGCCAACAGCGCAAAGGCAAGGCCGATCAGCGTCGAGATCACCGCCGTCAGCGTCGCCAGCACCAGCGTGTTCCACACCACGCCGCAGCCCTGGTGCGTGGCGATGCAGGCGAGGCTCCAGGCCTCCGGCGCCGTCAGCCGCTGCGCCAGCGCGGCGGGCGCGACACGGCCATCCTCCATCACCGCTGCCGCCAGGATGGTCGCCAGCGGCACGAACACGAACAGCAGCAGCAAGGCCGCGCTGCCTGTCACCAGGAAGGCGATGAAGGCATCCCCGCCGAACCGACCCTGTGCCGCAAGCCCGGCCGAGAGCATGGCGAAGGCGCCGGCGACCAGGATGGCGGCGCCCCAGCCGAGCGCGGCCTGGGGTCCGGCATCGCCCAGCAGCGGCGCCAGTATCGGCCAGGCCAAGCCGCGCAGCCCGATCGCGTGGCCCTGCAGGAAGACCAGCGCAATCGCGCCCGCGCCGCACCAGGCCAGCAGCCGTCCCGGCACGCGCCCCGCCAGCAGCGCCGGCGCCGGCGCCAGCAGCAGGATCACCGCCGGCCACAGCCACCACCGCGTGCCGATCGTCAGCAGGACCGCGAGCGGCGCCGCCTCGCCCGCGGGCCACGCCACCAGCCCGCTAAAGCCGGATTCCATGCCATGCCAGGGTGCCAGCAGCACCCCGGCCAGTACCGCCGCGAGCGCGGCGCGCCCGAGGATCAGCGCGCCCACGCGGCGTCAGCGAGCGCCGGCGCGTACCTCGCGTTCCCAGCGCGCCAGCAGTCGCGTGCGTTCCTCGCTGCTGCCCCAGCGGGCGAAGTCGTAGTCGATCAGGCGCACATCCTCGAAGCGCGGTGCCTGCGGCGGAATCGGCGAGGCGCGGTTCGACGGCAGCTGGAAGGTATTGGCGGTGCCGGCGATCGCCTGCGCCTCGGGGCTCAGCGCCCAGTCGTAGAAGCGGCGCGCATTCTCCATGTTGCGTGCGCCGCGAATGATCGACATGGAGCCGATCTCGTACCCGGTGCCCTCGCAGGGCGCCACGATGTTGACCGGCGCGCCGGCGAGCTTCTGCGTCACCGCGTCATGCAGGAAAGTGATGCCGACCAGCGTTTCCCCGGTTGCGGCCGCGCGGGCGGGCGCGGCCCCGGACCGCGTGTACTGGTTCACGTTGCGATGCAGCGCGCGCAGGTAGGTGAAGGCAGGCTCCTCCCCCATCACCTGCACCAGCGTGGCCAGCATGGTGTAGGCAGTGCCGGAGGTGTTGGGGTCGGCCACCTGCACCTCGCCGCGGAATTCCGGGCGCGCCAGGTCGGCCCAGCAGGTGGGCGCGGCGATGCGGCGGCGTTCCAGTTCGCGCGTGTTGTAGGAATACCCCAGCGCGCCGGCGTAGATGCCCACCGTGCGGAACTGTGCCTGTTCCGCTTGGCGCGTCGCCCAGGGGTGCAGTTCCGCCAGGCGCGGGGAACGGTATTCGACCGTCAGGTTCTCCTGCGCGGCCTGCATGTGCGGGTCGCCGGTGCCGCCCCACCAGACGTCGCCGCGCGGGTTCGACGCCTCGGCGCGGATCTGCGTCATGGTCTCGCCGGAGGATTTGCGCGTCATGGCCACGCGGATGCCGGTGGCCCGCTCGAAGGCGGCCATCATCGGGCGGCACCATTCCTCCTGCACCGAGCAATAGACGGTCAGGTTGCCCTGCGCCTGCGCGCCGGCGGGCACTGCGAACGCGACGCCGGCGACTAGCGCGGCGCCAAGGATGCGGCGGTTGGTCATGAGGACGGAACTCTCCCTGTGCCTGAGGCCGCGCTTGGGTGCACGGTTCGCCCGGTGCCGCAAAGTTAAGTCACGATGAAAGGCGCCCTTCAAGCCTCCAGCAGGGCCGCAAGCTGCGCGCCCAGCGCCGGCGCGCCGACGCCGATCGGATTGCCGCTGGCGAGCCAGTCGCCACTGTCGAAGCCATTGGTCCAGCAGCCGGCCTCGCGCGCGATGATGATGGCAGCGGCGGCATCCCAGGCATTGATGTGCAGTTCCAGATAGGCATCGAGCCGCCCCGCGGCGGCTTCCACCAGGCCGAGCGCGCCGGACCCACCGCTGCGCAGCCCCGCGCCCCGCGCCGTCACGCCCTCGGCCATGCGATGGAAGCGCGCGATCGGTTCGCGCAGCGACCAGCCGCATTCGATGATGGCGCGGCCGATGTCGGTGGTGGGTGCGGCGTGGATCGGGGAGCCGTTCAGCGTGGCGCCGAGGCCCTGTGCGGCGGCGAAGACTTCGGCCGGCGCATGGCGCGCGATGGCACCGGCGACCGCGTGGCCGTCCACCACCAGGCCGATCGACACGCACCAGCGGTCCCCGCCACGCGAGAAGTTCGACGTGCCGTCGATCGGGTCGAGCACCCAGAGTGGCCCTTTCGTGTCGGCGGCGCCGCCCATCTCCTCGCCCAGGATCGCCTCGTCCGGGAATTGCGCAGCGAGGCGGTCGCGGATGAAGCGCTCGGTCGCACCATCGGCCTCGGTGATGAAATCCTGCGCGCCCTTCAGGCTTGCCACGCCGCCGCCCGCTTCGCGCATGCGTTGCGCGAGGTCTGCCGCTTCCACCGCGATCTGCGCGGCGGCGTCACGCCGGCGGGCCAGGTCGTTCATCCATAGGCTCCCATGACGTTCTGGTCGAAGTCGATCAGTGCGCCGGTCATCATCGCCGCGGCGTCCGACAGCAGGTGGACGGCGAGACCCGCGACGTCGCGCGGTTCGATCAACCGGCCGAACGGCTGCGTGGGCGCCGCCTGGTCGAGCCAATCCGCTGGATTGCCGTCGCGCGCCTGAATGGCATGCTCGCCCGGCGTGTCGGCCCAGCCGAGGTTGATCCCGTTCACCCGGATGCGATGCGCGCGCAGCCCATGCGCGGTGTTCTTCGTAAGCGTCGCGAGCGCGCCCTTCGACGCCGCATAAGCCGTCAGGAAGGGCTGCCCGCCATGGGATGACATGGTGATGATGTTCACGATCGCGCCTGACCGCCGGAGCGCGACCAACCGCTGCGCCATGGCCTGCGTCAGGATGAAGGGCGCGCGGGCGTTGACGGCAAACAGCCGGTCCCACAGCGCGACCGGTGTGTCGAGGATGCTGCCGCGATCCGTCAGCCCCGCCGCGTTCACCAGCGCGTCGACCGGGCCGAGCGCGTCCTCGGCCAGCGCCAGGATGCGCGCGCACGCGTCGGCATCGGCCAGGTCGGCGGGAATGAACAGGGTTGGCACGCCGAGCGAATCCGCCACCGCCCGGCCGCGCCCGATGTCGCGGCCGGTGATGGCGATGCGGTCCGCGCCGGCTTCCACCGCGGCGCGCGCGATGCCCTCCCCGATACCCTGGGTACCGCCGGTGACCAGCACCACGCGGCCCTTCAGCGAGACCTTCGGCAGCGCGCTCATGCGACACGCACCGGACGGTTCTCGCGCAGCGACTGCAGCGCGGCGTCGGCCAGGACGAGTGCCCGGCGGCCATCCTCGGCGCCCACCGGCATCGGCGCCTGGTTCACCACCGCGTCGATGAAGGCGGCGAGCTCGATGCGATAGGCCTCTGCGTAGCGTTCGAGGAAGAAGTGCAGCGGCTTGTCGGTGGCGATGGAGGTGGCGTCCGCCTGTTCCACCGTGGTGCCCACGCGGTTGCCGGCGACGAGGCGGCCGAGGCTGCCATGCACCTCCACCCGCTGGTCGTAGCCATAGGTGGCGCGACGCGAGTTGTTGATATGCGCCATGCGGCCCGAGGCGCAGCGCAGCAGCACCATGGCGGTGTCGATGTCGCCCGCAGCAGCGATAGCCGGGTCGACCAGCGCGGCGCCGTTGGCGAAGACCTCGATGGGTTCCTCGTTCAACATCCAGCGCGCCATGTCGAAGTCGTGGATGGTCATGTCGCGGAACATGCCGCCCGAGACGCGGATGTAGTCGAGCGGCGGTGGGCCGGGGTCGCGGCTGGTGATGACCACTTGCTCCACCGTGCCGATGGCGCCGGCGCCGATGCGGCGATGCAGTTCCGCGAAATTGGGGTCGAAGCGACGGTTGAAGCCGACCAGCATCGGCATGCCGGCGTCACGCACCGCGGCCAGCGCTTCGTCGACGTGGGCCAGCGACAGGTCGATCGGCTTTTCGCAGAAGATCGCCTTGCCCGACCGGGCGGCGGCGATCACGAGGTCCGCATGCGTGTCGGTCGATGACGCGATGATCACAGCGCCGACCGCCGGGTCGGCCAGCGCGGTGGCGGTATCCGACACGCGCGCGCCGTGTTTCCGCGCAAGCGCGGCGCCCGCGGCCGCGTTCACGTCCACCACATGCGCGAGCCGCGCGCTGCCACTCGCCGCAAGGTTGGCGGCGTGGATGGCCCCGATGCGGCCGGCACCGAACTGCGCGAAGACGAGCATGGCGTTTCCCTGGGCGGCCTGCTTGTGGCCGGCGCCATCCATCCGTATCACTGGGCCGCCGTCAATGCGTGGAGGAGACGCCATGGCCACCATCCGCCTGACTGCGGCCGAGGCCACCATTCGCTTCCTCGCTGCGCAGGACACCGAGATCGACGGCAAGCGCGTGCCGCTGTTCGGCGGCGTCTTTGCCATCTTCGGGCATGGCAACGTCGCTGGGCTCGGGCCCGCGTTGCAGGCGGCGGGCCGCGCGCTGCCCACCTTCCGCGCGCACAACGAGCAGGCCATGGCCCTTGCGGCCATCGCCTATGCCAAGACCCATGCGCGGCGGCGGATGATGGCCTGTACAAGTTCGATCGGGCCGGGTGCCACCAACATGGTGACGGCGGCGGCGGTGGCTCATGTGAACCGGCTGCCCGTACTGCTGCTGCCTGGCGACGTTTTCGCGGATCGTCGGCCTGACCCGGTGCTGCAGCAGGTCGAGCATTTCGGCGACCCGACCATCAGCGCGAATGACTGCTTTCGCCCGGTCTCGCGCTTCTTCGACCGCATCATGCGCGCCGAGCAATTGCTGCACAGCCTGCCCGCCGCGCTGCGTGTGCTGACCGACCCGGCTGAATGCGGCCCTGCCACCATCGCCTTCCCGCAGGATGTGCAGACCGAGGCACATGACTTCCCTGCGTCCTTCTTCGCC
The DNA here is from genome assembly GCF_022846615.1 of Roseomonas fluvialis. NCBI lineage: Bacteria > Pseudomonadati > Pseudomonadota > Alphaproteobacteria > Acetobacterales > Roseomonadaceae > Roseomonas > Roseomonas fluvialis. Next base: position 5,306,320 of record NZ_AP025637.1, on the reverse strand, counting down.
CGCCGCCTGCACCGTATCCGCGCGCCCGAACCGGATGCGCGCGACATCGCGGATGCGGGCGAGGCCTTGCGCCGCGCGAAGCGACCCCTGCTCATCGCCGGTGGTGGCGTGAAGTATGCCGGCGCCGCGGCTGCGCTGGGGGACTTCGCGCAGCGCCACGGCCTGCCCGTCGTGGAGACCCAAGCCGGCAAGGGCAGCCTGTCCTGGGACCATGCGTGGAACATGGGTGCGATCGGCGTGACCGGATCGGCGGCGGCGAATGCGCTGGCCGAAAAGGCCGACCTGGTCGTCGCGATCGGCACGCGCCTGGCCGACTTCACCACCGGGTCGCGCGCGCTATTCGCGCAGGCGCGACTGGTCACGCTGAACGTGGCACCCTTCGACGCTGCGAAGCATGGTGCGCTGGCGGTCGTTGGCGACGCGGCCCGCGGGTTGGTCTCTCTGGATACCGCGCTGGGCGACTGGGCGGCGCCAGCGACCTGGACGCGGCGCATGGCGCCCGCCATCGCGCAGTGGAACGCCACCGTCGCGCGCGTAACTGCCGCGCCGGCGCCTGTGGCCTTGCCGACCGACGCGCAGGTGCTGGGCGCAGTTAACCGCGCCATCCCGCACGACGGCATCGTGGTCTGCGCCGCCGGCGGCCTGCCGGGCGAGTTGCACAGGCTGTGGCGGGCGACCGACGCGGCCTCCTACCACCTGGAATACGGCTTCTCCTGCATGGGCTACGAGATTGCCGGCGGGCTCGGTGCGAAGCTGGCCATGCCGAGGCGCGAGGTGGTCGTACTGGTTGGCGACGGGTCGTACCTGATGATGAACAGCGAGATCGCGACGAGCGTGGCGATGGGGCTGAAGCTGACCATCGTGCTGCTCGACAACCGTGGTTTCGGCTGCATCAACCGATTGCAGCAGGGCACTGGCGGCGCGCCGTTCAACAACCTGCTGGACGCCGCCGCGCCGCCGGTCGATTTCGCCGCGCATGCGCGCAGCCTCGGCGCCGAGGCCATGGTGGTCGATGGCATCGCCGCGTTGGAATCGGCACTGCCCGCCGCACTGCACGCGAAGCGCACCACTGTGCTTGTGGTCGCGACCGACCCCCAGGCCGCCACGCAGGAGGGCGGCGCCTGGTGGGACGTGCCGGTCACCGCCGTCCCGCGTGACGCCGCGCAGAAGTGCGCCCGCGCCGCGTACGAAACCCGGCGCGCCGGAGTCGCCACATGATCCGCCTCGCCATCAATCCGCTGACCTGGACCAACGACGACATGCCGGAGCTCGGCGCGGAGACACCACTCGAGACCTGCCTGGCCGAGGCGAAGCAGGCCGGCTTCGCGGGCGTGGAATTGGGGAACAAGTTCCCGCGCGATGCCGGCACGCTGCGGCCGATCCTGGCGCGTCACGACCTTGCGCTGGCATCGGGCTGGTACGGATCGCGCCTGCTGGAGCGCGACGTGGACGCCGAGATGGCGGCGGCCGAACCCCACCTCGCGCTGCTGCAGGCGATGGGCTGCACGGCCTGCGTCTTCGCCGAGGTCTCGCGTGCCGTACATGGCGAACGCACCACGCCGCTGTCCCGCCGCCCGGTGCTCAGCGAGGCCGACTGGACGGTCCTGACGCCGCGGCTGGACGAGATGGCACGGCGCATTGCGGCGCGGGGCCTGCGCCTCGCTTACCATCACCACATGGGCACGGTGATCGAGACGGCGGCCGAGATTGACCGGCTGATGACTTCGACCGGGCCGGCGTTCCACTTGCTGCTCGATACCGGGCACCTGACCTTCGCGGGTGGCGATCCGGTGCTGGCGGCGCGCCGGCATGCCGCGCGTATCGCGCATGTGCATTGCAAGGATGTCCGCGCGCCGGTGATGGCGCAGGCTAAGGCGCGCGACCTGCCCTTCCTGGCGGCGGTGCTCGAGGGCGTGTTCACCGTGCCGGGCGATGGCTGCGTCGATTTTTCGGCGGTGTTCGCCGCGTTGCCTGGCTACGAGGGCTGGCTGGTGGTGGAGGCGGAGCAGGACCCGGCCCTCGCGCATCCACTCACCTATGCGCGCATGGGCCACGACCATGTTGCGGCGCTGGCACGGCGAGCCTTCGCGGAGCAGCCTTGACGCGGATCAAGCGCCGCGGCGAAGGCAGGGCTAGTCTGTCGCCGACAGCATCAGCGAAACGCGGGAGGATCCCATGGCCTTGAACGACGTCCTCGTGCATCTCGACAGCACGCCGCAGGCAGCAACACGGCTTGCCGTCGCCGCCGACGTGGCGCGGCGCCACCAGGCGCATCTCACCGGCCTGTTCGTGGTGGACGTCTCGCCGCCGATCATGGGTGCCGCCGACGCCGGCAGCGGCGCCGTGCTTGCCGGGCTGATCGACGCGATGCGCGCCGATGCGATTGAGGCCGCCGGCAAGGTGGAGGCGACCTTCCACGAGGCATTGCGCCGCGAGGGCATCGCCGGCGAGTGGCGCGCACCGGAAGGGTCCACGGCCGAGCTCGTGTCGTTGCATGCGCGCTATGCCGACCTGGTGGTGCTGGGCCAGGCCGATGCGGCTGGGGCGCCGGCGGGTGCGGCCGTGCTGGCGGCGACGATCTTCGACTCTGGCCGTCCCGTCCTGGTGATCCCGTACGCTGGCAGCTTCGCGTCCGTCGGCCAGCGCGTGCTGATCGGCTGGAATGCCGGGCGGGAGGCGACGCGCGCGGTGCACGACGCGCTGCCGCTGCTGGCGCAGGCCGCATCGGTGACGATCAGCGCGGTCAATCCGCGCATCGGCCTCGGTGCGCATGGTGAGCAGCCCGGTGCGGACATTGCGCGGCATCTTGCGCGCCACGGCGTGACCGTGACGGTCGAACACACGGTCGCGCCTGAGATTGGTGCAGCCGACATCCTGCTGAACCGCGCGTCGGAGCTCTCGGCCGACCTGCTGGTGGTCGGCGCCTATGGTCATTCGCGGTTGCGGGAATTCCTGCTGGGCGGCGTCACGCGGTCGCTGCTGCACCAGATGACCGTGCCGGTGCTGCTCTCACACTGAAGCGCCGCCGATCCGGAACAGCCGGGCCGGATTCTCCGCCGACATGCGGCGGATCTCGGCCTCGGTGAAGCCTTCGCTCTCGATCAGCATGAGGTATTCGCGGAAGGCCTCGACCGGCGGCGGCAGCAGGTAGACGCCGGCATCGGAGGAGACGATGGCGCGGTCGCCCGCGGCGCGCAGCCGCGGCGTGAAGTCCTGGATCACGCTGTTCGACGCGATCTTGTGCTTTTCCTCATCGACATGCGTGAGGCCGACCTGCGTTGCGTGCGTCAGCACGAAGAAGGAGAACTCGGCATAGCCGCCGAGGGCCGTGATGGCCTCGATTTCCTCCAGCGCGTAGCGGGAGCAATGCGTGCGGATCCGGGTGCAGCCGCGGCGCTTCGCCTCCTCGGTCAGCGCCACCGCTTCGCGGCCGGAGACGTGGCCGCAGTCGAAGACCACGTCCTTCGCGGCGCAGAGTTCCATGATCGCCGGCACAGGGTCGGGGATGCGGCCGTTCTCGGGGACCGAAAAGGTGGTTTCCAGGAAGGCGGGGCTGCGGCCCTCGCGCGTCGCGACATGGCGCGTGTGGTGGGTGGGCAGGCTGACGAAGCGCGCACCGGTGCCCGGGCCATAGCCGTAGCCGATGGCGGTTCGCGCGGCCTCCAGCGTCACGCCGCCGGCAGTGGGCTGCATGATGAGGCCGCCGAACGCCTCGATGCCGAGGTCACCCAGTTCGTCATTCGCCAGCGCCGCGAAGCCCGAGGTGTTCTGGAAATTGCACATGATGCCGATGGCGCGCATGCCGGCCGCGGCGGCCTGGCGCACCGCCCCGAACACGTTGACCGAACGGCCTGACAAATGCGGCGCGCAATGCACGTGGCAGTCGATGGCACCCTGCAGCAGGTGCGTACCGGGGGGGACGAACGGCATGGCGATGATGCTCCTCAGGCCTTGGCGCGATGGCCCAGTCGCGCTTCCAGCCTTTCGCCGAAGCGCTTGGTGGGCCAGCAGATCAGGAAATACACGACCAGGATGGTGCCGAAGCACAGCAGGGCCGAGAAGCCGCGCGTGTTCAGGATCTTGGCCGCGTAGGTGAGTTCCAGCACGCCGATCTGCGAGGCGATCGAGGTGGACTTGATGAAGCCCACCGCATAGCCGAACAGCGGCGGCAGCGCGACGCGCCAGGATTGCGGCGCGACGATGCGCGTGAGCACCTTCCAGCGGGAGAAGTTCATCGCCTCCGCCGCGTCCCATTGCGGCGCGGGGACAGATTCGATGCCCGCCCGCGCGATTTCCGCCGCGAAGGCGGCGGCCGAAAGCACAACGGTGACCAGTGCCACCATGAACAGCGACACCTGCGCGCCCGAGAGCTGGAAGGCGAAGAACACGCACATCAGCTTCACCAGGAAGGGGATACGCCGGAATACCTCGACATAGAGAGTGGCCGCGATGCGCAACGGCAGCACGCCGTATAAGCGCGGATGGCGCCCGATCGCCAGACCGAAGCCGATCGCGAACCCGATCGCGGCACCAAGGTAGGAGAGCAGCAGCGTGTTGAGCAGCGCCTCGCCCAGGAACAGCAGGTTGTAGGGGCCGAAGAAGCGCGGCGCGTCCTCGATCAGCTGGTCCCACATGGCTACAGAATCCTCGCCTTCACGCGGAACAGCCAGCGCCCGATCAACGCCAGCGCCAGCGAGCAGGCGAGCGTCAGCACGACATAGATCAGCGCCGTGATGGAAAAGACCTCGAGCGAGCGGAAGGTGAGCGAGTTCACGTTATAGGCGCGCCCGGTCAGTTCCTCGACCGCGAAGATGGAGGCGATCGATGTGGTCATCACCTGGATGATGAACTGGTTGGACAGTGGCGGGTACAGCGCCTTGGCGATGTGCGGCAGGATCACGTACCAGACCATCTGCGGCACCGAGAATCCCATCGCGGTGGCGGCGTCGATTTCCTCACGCCGCAGGGACTGGAAGCCAGCGCGCTGGATTTCCGTCAGATATGCACCGGCATTGAGCGACATGCCGATCGCCACCGCGGCGTAGGGCGACAGCAGGATACCGGCATCCGGCAGCACGAAGAAAATGAAGAAGATCTGCACCAGCAGCGGCGTGTTGATGAAGAAGGTGACGTAGGCCTGCACAGCCGCGCGTGCCGGGCGCGGCCCGAAATGCAGCACCGACGCATTCACCAGCCCGATCGCCCAGCCCGCGATGAAGGAGATCACCGCCAACTGTAGCGTCAGCACCGCACCCCCCAACAGATAGGGGATATGCGGCGTGACCTGCGAGTAAATGAGGCTGTAGTTCACGCGCCCTCAGAAGAACGGGCTGGCCGGCACCTTGGTGAACATCGGTCCGTCGAACCACTTCTCCCACAGGCGTTCGATCGTCCCGTCGGTGTGCAGTTCGTACAGTGCGATGTTGAGCCACAGGCGCAGCGAATCATTGTTCTTCGCCACACCCAGGCCGGAATAGGTGACGCCGAAGGACGGCACGGCGGTGACCTCCCACTGCACCTGGCGGAAGGGGCGCAGCGCGAAGCGCACCGCGTCGATGCCGTCGAACGATGCCTGCGCGCGCCCCTGTGCGATGGCGCGGTTGCGGTCGGGGTAGTTGTCCAGCAGCAGCACCTGCGCATTCGGAATGGCGCGCTGGATGTAGGGGATGGCGGTGGTGCCGCGCACCTGCGCCAGCGTGACCTCGGGCTTGTTCAGCGCCTCGATGGTGGTGAGGCCGCGCCCGGCGACCGAGACGATGCCGTAATTCTCCGAATGCACCGGCACGGTGTAGTCGATCACCTTGGCGCGTTCGCTGGTGCGGGACATCGCGCCCATCACGAAATCGATGCGTCCGGACGCCACCATCGGGATGCGCTCCGGCGAACCCACGGCCTGGAGGACGAGGCGCACGCCCAGCTTCTGCGCGATGGCGGCGGCGACTTCGGGTTCGAAGCCGTCGATCACGTTGCGATCGTTGAAAAGGGCGCGCGGCGGCAGAGTGGGGTTGACCCCCACGCGCAGTTCGCCGCCGCGCAGCACGTCCTCGAGCGAACGTGCGGAGGCTTCCTTCGGCGTCAGCAGCGTGGCAGCGGCCGCGGCGGCGGCTGCGCCACCCACGAAGATGGCCCGGCGGTCGGTCATGCTCGTTCTCCTGGTTGCCGCGCCGTCAATGGCGCAGGATTCGGGATGTGAAGTCGCGCAGGCGCGGGCTTTTCGGCGCATCGAAGATCTCGGCCGGAGGGCCGATCTCGACCACCGATCCCTGGTCGAGGAATGCCACGCGGGAGGCGACTTCGCGGATGAAGCCCATCTCGTGGCTGACGATCAGCATGGTCATGCCGTCGCGCTGCAGGGCGCGGATGGTGTCGAGCACCTCGCCCACCAGTTCCGGGTCGAGAGCCGCGGTCACTTCGTCCAGCAGCAGGATGTCGGGCTTGAGCGCGAGCGCACGCGCGATTGCCACGCGCTGCTGCTGCCCGCCGGACAGTTCGTCCGGATACGCGTTGACCTTCTCGGCCAGGCCGACGCGGGCGAGCAGCGCGCGGGCCTCGGTCTCGACCTGTGCGCGGTCACGCTTCTTCACCAGCGTCGGCGCGATCGCCACGTTGCGCAGCGCCGTCATGTTCTGGAACAGGTTGTACTGCTGGAACACGATGGCGAAGCGGTCGCGCGCGGCGCGCAGGCTGCCACGGCTGGAATAGTCCACCGGCGCGCCGTCGACGCTGACCCGCCCCGCCTTGGGCTTCATCAGCCCGACCAGCGTGCGCAGGATGGTCGATTTGCCCGAACCGGAGGGGCCGATCAGCCCCACCACCTCGCCGCGTTCGACCTCCAGCGAGACATCGCGCAGCACGTCGGCCTTGCCGCTGTAGCTCACGGTCAGTCCTGCGATGGAAAGGAACGCCAAGCGAGATATCCCGGGTCTTGATTTCCGCCATGGTTCAGGGCGAAGCGCCGTCGCGTCAAGCCCGCGCGGGAGTTGCGCGCGCGGCGCGCGTGCCTATCCTCGCGTCATGGACCTGCGCATTTCCGGTGTGGCCCGACCTGCCGCCGTCACGATCATGGTGGGCGGCAATCCCGTGCGCGCGCATGCCGGCGAGAGCCTCGCAGCCGCGCTGATCGCGGAAGGCCTGTGGCGCTTCGGCGAGGGCGATGATCCCGCCCGGCCCCGCACCACCTTCTGCATGATGGGCGTCTGCCAGCAATGCCTGTTGCGCGTGGATGGCCGGCTGGTGCAGGCCTGCTTGACACCGGTGGTGGCGGGCCAGGTGGTGACGTCGGCATGATGCACGACGTCGCAGTGCTGGGCGGCGGCCCGGCGGGCATGGCCGCCGCAACCGAAGCCGCGTCGCGTGGCGCGCGCACGGTCCTGCTGGAGGAATCGCCGCTGCCGGGCGGGCAGGTCTACCGGGCGCCGCCGGCGGGCTTCACGCTGCCCGCCGATGCCGACCGCCGCACCGGCGATGCATTGCGCGCCGCCCTGGCCGCGAGCGGCGCGGAACTCCGCACCGGCTGCCGCGTCTGGGGCCTCGGTGGCGGGCCGCTGGTGCCGCAGGGCAGTGATGCGGCGCCCTTCACGCTGTCTGCGCTCGGCGCGGATGGCGTGCCCTTTACCGTAACGGCGCGCGCGCTGGTGCTGTGTACGGGTACGCATGAACGCATCATCCCCTTCCCGGGCTGGACGCTGCCGGGCGTGATCGGGTTGGCGGCGGCCACCATCCTGCTGAAGGCGCAAGGCGTCCTGCCCGGGCGGCGCGTGGTGGTGGCGGGGGTGGGCCCGCTGCTCTACGCGGTCGCGGCGAAAGTGCTGGCGGGTGGCGGGAAGGTCGTGGCGGTCGTGGATGCAGCGACGCGTGGCGAATGGCTGCGTGCCCTGCCGGGACTGGCCGCGCGGCCGGATCTTCTGGCGCAGGGTGCGGCCTGGCGGGCAAAGCTGGTCGCCGCGCGCGTGCCGGTTCTCCACGGAGCCACGGTCACGGCGGCGGAGGGCGATGGCGTCCTGGCCCGCGTGCGCGTGGGCGACCGCTGCTTCGACGCGGATGCGCTGTGCATCGGTCACGGCCTGGTGCCTGCCACCGAGGCCACGCGCACCTATCGGGCGCGCCATGAGCATCGCGCCCAGGATGGCGGATGGGTGCCGGTGCTGGACGCGCGGCAGCGCACCAGTGTGACGTTGCTCTATGCCGCTGGCGATGGCGCCGGCGTGCGCGGGGCGGCGGCGGCACCGGCCGCGGGGCGCGTGGCGGCGCGTGCGGCGCTGCAGGATCTCGGCCTGGCGCCCGAGGCGCCCGAGGATGCGACGCTGGCCCGCGCGCGGCGCGCCGGTGCCGCGATGGCAGGGATCATGGCGCTGCGGCCCGCAATGGTGGCCGTCATCCCGCCCGACACCATCATCTGCCGCTGCGAAGGCGTCGCGCGTGCAGCGATCGATGCCGCGGCCGCGGATGGCGCCGCCACGCTGAACCAGCTCAAGCACTTCACCCGCTGCGGCATGGGGCCCTGCCAGGGGCGCATGTGCGGCGAGGCGGCGGGCGCGCTGCTCGCCGCCGCGCGCGGCGTGCCGGTGGCCCATGTCGGCTTCTCTACCGGCCGCATACCGCTGCGGCCGGTGCCGATGGAGGCGATCCTCGGCGCCTTCGACTACGCGGACATTCCCGTGCCGGCGGCGGCACCGATATGACCGCGCCCTTCGACGTGGCAGTGGTCGGCGCCGGGGTGATGGGGTGCTCCACAGCGTTGTTCCTTGCGCGCGGTGGGATGCGCGTAGCGCTGCTCGACCGCGGCGAGATCTGTCGCGAGGCCTCCGGCGTGAATGCCGGCACGCTGACCATGCAGATGACGCGCGCCGCGCTGATCCCCTACGCGCTGCGGGCGCATGAGATGTGGCTGACCATGCCCGCCTGGTGCACCGGCGGTGACGTGCTGGCCACCGCCTGCCCGGGGCTGTCGGTCGCCTTCACCGATGGCGAGGTGGCGATGCTGGAGGAACGCGCGCGCATCCGCCGCGCCGCCGGTGCGCCGATCGAACTGATCGACGGGCGCGCCGCGCAGCGCATCGAACCCGGTTTGGCCGATGGCGTGAAGCTGGCGGGGCATTGCCCGATCGACGGCTTCACCTCGGCCTATCTGACGGGTCGCGCGTTTCGCCCCGCGCTGCTGGAAGCGGGCGTCGCGCTGATGGAGAACACGCCGGTGCGCGGCGTGGATGGGCGGTTCGCGCTGGAGACCCCCGTGGGCGTCGTGCGCGCAACACGACTGGTTCTGGCGGGCGGCGTCTGGCTGCAGGACATGGCGACCTGGCTGGGTATCGACCTGCCGATCAAGGTGCTCGTGAACCAGCTCGTCGTGACGGAGCGGATGTCGCCAGTGATGCGCACGGTGCTGGGCGTGGCGTCGGGCCTGCTCAGCCTGAAGCAATACGCGAATGGGTCCGTGCTGATCGGCGGTGGTTGGCAGGGGATCGGCGACCGCGCGCGCGGCGGTGTCGCGGTGCGGCCGGAGAATTTCCTCGGCAACGTCCGCCTTGCTGCTCATACCGTGCCGGCGCTGCGGGAGGCACGGGTCCTGCGGTCCTGGCTGGGACTGGAAGCCGAGACCACGGATGCGCTGCCCGCCATCGGCCCCATCCCCGGCATCGACAACGCGTGGATCATCGGCAGCGTGCATTCGGGCTACACCAGCGGTCCCTACATGGGCCGCATCCTGGCGCAGGCGGTGCTGGGCCAGGAACCGGAGCTGCCGCTGTTCCCGATCGATCGCCTGCTGAACGCACGGAGCAACGCCGCATGACGTTCCACGGCATCTACCCCAGCACCGTGCTGCCGATGCGCGCGGATTTCTCGCCCGATTGGGAAGCCTATGCGGTGCACACCTCGCACTGCGTGATGCGCCCTGGCATCCGCGGCGTGCTGATCAACGGGCATGCGGGCGAGAACTACGTGATCTCCCGCGCCGAGAAGGCGCGCGCGGTCGAGGTCACGCGCGCCACCGTGGATGCGTCCCGCCTGGTGGTGGCCGGCGTGAACGCGGAATCCTCGCTGGAAGCGGCGGAGGAGGCAAAGGACGCGCAGGCTGCCGGCGCGGATGCCATCATGGTTTTCCTGCCCAACGCCTTCGCGCTCGCGCAGACCACCGCCATGGCCGTGCTGCACCACCGCATCATCGCCGACGCCGTGCCCGGCATCCCGCTTTTCTTGTTCCAGGCGCACCACGCCGCCGGCCGCATGGGCTTCACGCCCGAGACGATGGCCGAGCTGCTGAAGATCGAGGCCGTCGTCGGGATCAAGGAAGGCGGGTGGGAGGTTGACGGCTACGACGCGCTGCGCCGCCAGGTGAAGCGCCTGCGCCCGGATGTCGCGGTGTGTGCGAGCGGGGACGAGCATCTGCTCGCCTGCATGGTGCACGGCAGCGATGGCAGCCTGGTCTCGCTGGCCGACCTGATGCCGGATGAGATCGTCGCCCTCGATGCCGCGGTGCGCGCCAATGACCTCCCGGCGGCGCGCGCTCTGCACGAACGCCTGGAACCTCTGGCCGAGGCAATCTACGGCGCGCCGCCGGGCGGGCGTGCCACCGCGCGGCTGAAATGGTGCCTGCGCGAGATGGGCATCATCCCCGACGCCACGGTGCGCCCGCCACAGCCGCCGGTGGACGAGGCCGATGCCGCCGCGTTGCGCGCCGCGCTCAAGGCGTCGGGATTGTAAGGACCGGCCGCGTCACCAGCCGCCGTTCCGCCGCCCGCGCCAGCGAGGCCAGCGCCCAGGAGACGCAGAAATACAGCACCAGCGCCGTGCCGTAGGTGATCATGGCGCTGAAGCCGCGCTGGGTGAGCATCTTCGCCGCGAAGGTGATCTCGATGAAGCCGATCTGAGAGACCAGCGACGTCTCCTTCACCATCGACAGCACATGCACGATCGAGGGCGGCAGGATGACCCGCCAGGATTGCGGCAGCACCACGCGACGCAGCGCGCTCAGCGCCGGGATGTTCATGGTGAGCGCGGCTTCCCATTGCTGGGGCCGAACGCTTTCGTAGCCGGCGCGGACATTCTCGGCGGCCAGCGCCGACATGCGGATGGCAACGGCGCTGACGGCGATGGCCCAGAGCGGCGCTTCGAGCTTCAGCGCCTGGCTCAGGAAGAACACCAGCAGCAGCAGCACCAGGAACGGGATGCGGCGGAAGGCCTCGACCCACAGTATGGCCGCCGCGCGTACGGGCGCGACCGGCATCACCTGCGGCAGCCGCAGTGTCGCCAGGGCGAAGCCCAGCGCGTAGCCGACCGCGCAGCCCAGAACCGACGCCACCAGCGTGTTCAGCACCGCTTGGCCCAGGAACAGCATGTTCCACCAGGTGAAAAAGCGCGGCGCCTCGTTGGCCAGGATATCCCAGGGCGACATCCCTCAGAACACCCGCGCCCTGACGCGGAACAACCACCGTCCGAGCAGCCACAGCAGCACCGAGGCGATGATGGTCAGCACGATGTAGATGCCCGCGGTGAGGGAGAAGATCTCGACCGCCCGGAAGGAGATGGCATTGGCGTTCAGCGCGCGGCCGGTCAGTTCCTCCACCCCGAAAATCGCGGCCATCGAGGTGCCGAGCGTCATGATGATGTACTGATTGGACAGCGCCGGATACAGCGTGCGCACCACATGCGGCGCGATCACGTACCAGACCGTCTGCGGCCGCGAGAAGCCAAGGGTCTCCGCCGCATCCAGCTCCGCCTGCGGCACGGACGCAAAACCCGCCCGTTCGATCTCGGTGAGATACGCACCGGCATTCAGCGTCATGCCGATCAGCACGGCGGTGATCGGCGACAGGATCACGCCGAATTCGGGCAGGGCGAAGAACAGGAAGAAGATCTGTACCAGCTGCGGCGTGTAGGTGAAGAAGCGCACGTACATGATGACGGGCACGCGTGCCCAGCGCGGCCCCTGCGTCAGCACCGCCGCGCCCACCAGCCCGATCAGCAGCCCGCCGGCGAAGGCGACCAGCGCGATCCACAGCGCCATGCCCGCGCCGACCAGCAGGTCGGGCAGGTAGTGCAGGACCTGCCCGTACTGGAGCGACATTCGCCTGTCCTCAGCCGCCGCGCGCCGCGCTTCCGCGCGGCCTGGCTATGGCGGACTCCCGGCGGCGGCCGTTCGACCGCTCGGCCCGCCATGTGGCGGGCCGCAGGGGCTCCAGATGCGTTGGGGCCATGTTCTAGAACATCGGGTTGAATGGAATGGGCGTGGTCATCGGCACGCCGAACCACTTCTCCCAGGTTGTGTTCACGAAGCCCGACCTGTGCATCTCGAACAGCACCACGTTCAGCACGTCGCGCAGGCCGGTATTGCCCTTCTGCACGCCGATGCCGACCCAGAAGCTGGCGAGCACCTGGTCCAGGATCCTCCATTGTACGCCCTGGAAGTTGCGCATCGGGATGACAACGGATTCCGCCACGTCCACCATGGCGTCGGCGCGGCCCTGCGCCAGCGCGCGGAAGCAGTCGGGATAGTTGTCGAGCAGAGTGACCTGCGCCTGGGCCGCATTGGCCTGGATCCAGGGCACGCCCACCGTCCCGCGCACCTGCACGAGGCGCACCGCGCGGTTGTTGAGGTCCGCCGGCGCGTTGATCGGCACCGCGGTGCCGGATGCCTTGGTGAGCACCACCATGGATTGCGTGTGCAGCGGCTGGGTGTAGTCAATCACCAGCGCGCGTTCGACGGTGCGGGTGATGGCACCCAGCACGATGTCGATGCGGTCGGCCTGCAGGAAGGGAATGCGGTCGGGGCTGCCGACCTGCACGATCTCAAGTTCGATATTCATCCGCCGCGCGATTTCGCGCGCAATGTCGGCGTCGAAGCCGTCGATCTGGTTGCGGTCGTTGAAGGTGCCAAAGGGGGGCAGGGTCGGGTTGATGCCCGCGCGCAGCCGCCGGCTGGACAGAACCTGGTCGAGCGGCCGTGCCGCGGCCGGCAGCGCAGCACCGGCCCCCAGTGCGGCCGCGAGTGCGAACATGGAACGGCGGTCGGTGGTGCGCATCGTCATCTCCTGCATGAAGCCTTTGCGCGAAGGCTATGGGGCAGGGGGCGACGCGGCAAGGGCGGGGTCGGGCACCACGACGCGCAATGGCGCCAGCATCGCCAGCCCGCCATCCGCCGCTGGCGCCAGTGCGTGGATCCAGAAATGCGCCTCTGCCCGGTCGGGCGCGCCCATGACGACGGACGGCGCCGAGACGATCCGCAGCGCGCCGCTGCGCCCCATCCAGTCGAAGTGCCGGTGGCCATGCAGCACCAGCACGCGCGCCGCCACGCGCCGCAGCCGGCCCAGCACCCAATGCCCGTTCACCAGTGCCGTGCCGATCCGGTCGGCCAGGGGCGCGCCTGGGCGCGGGTATTCCATCAGATGGTGATGCAGCGCCACCAGCCAGCGCGCGGCCGGGTATTGCGCCATCGCTGCCTCCGCCGCGCGCATCTGGTCCATCCCCACCAGGCCCAGGGCATTGGTGAAGGAGAAATGCGTCTCGGCATTCGAATCCAGCAGCAGCACACCGAGCCCGTCCGGTGTGGGCGGCGGCACCACCATTGGATAGGCCTCGTTCCAGACCTCGCGCGCCGCGATCCCGGCGCGGATGCCGCCATCGTCCATGAAGCGCGCCAGCGTGGCACCGCGATCCTCGGCGGCCAGCCAGTCGTTCAGCGTGGCACCCACGCGGCGTGCCGCGCGATTCATGACGTGCACCCGATGCCCCTGCAGCCGCGCCGTCGCCGCCAGCAGGCGCAGCCGCCGCAGCGACCCGCCCGGCGCGATCGGCAGTTCGAGCCGCGCGGGATTGGCGCGGTCCACGATGTTCACGTCGTGGTTGCCGGGAATGACCAGAATCCGCTCGCGCAGCGCGGGGTGGCGCGCCGTTATCTCCTCGAAGGCGATGTATTCGGCATTGCGCCCGGCATCCGTCACGTCGCCGGTGACCAGCACCCAGTCGATCCGTGCACGGGCATCCTCGGCTTCCAGCACCGCCAGCGCGGCATCGACGCGCGCATTGCCGCGTGGCCCGTCGCGGCCGCATTCCAGGCGGAATCCGTAGGGGTCGCCGACCACATGGATGTCGGACAGGTGCGCCACGCGCCAGGTGGCGTCGCCCGGGACGATGGCATCGTCGATCTCGCGCGGCGACCCCGCCAGCATTTCCGCGACCGACCAGGCCGGCGCGCCGATCATCAGGTACACGGCCACCGCCCAGATGCCGTTCGACAGGGAATCCCTCGCCGCGCGCAGCAGGCCGGGCAGCGAGGTATCCTCGACGATCACGCTGGGCAGCGGCCCCACCGCCAGCGCGACCAGCGCCGCGCCCACTGCGAGCACGCCACCCGCCACCAGGCCGGCGAGGCGCCTGGCCGCGGCGAAGTCCCGGGTCGGCGCCACGCGTTCCAGCACCAGGCCCACCAGTTCGCGGACCGCCATGTACAGCGGCTGCACCAGCGCAGCGTTCAGCGCCCAGAAGTTGCGCTCCACCGCGCGCAGAACGCGCCCGCCCCATCGCCACAGGACGACGGCCGCGACCAGCAGCACAAGCAGCACGGTGAGCCAGCGCGCGGCATCCGAGACCTGCGCCCAGACCGCCTCGGCGAACCACAGCGCCACCTTCGGCGCGGCGCCGATCAGTACCGCCGGCACCACCAGCAGCAGCAGCACCGCCAGCGCCAGCTTGGGCAGGCTGATCTCGAGCAGGATGTGCGAGGCATGGCCCAGCAGCGAATGGCGCGACGTGCTCGACGCGTCATCCTCGAGATCCCCATCGCGCGGGTCGGCGAAGGCCATCGGCATCGATCCATTAAGGGCGGTGTGGCAGTCTAGGTCGTGATCGCGGTGCGGCACCACGCCCGGCGCGACGGGACCAGGACCGTGACGACGGACGTCTACATTCATCTCGCGCTGCGCGGCCTGACGGCGATGCTGGCGCTGGCCGCGGTTGTCTTCGGGGTGATGCGCGCGGTCAGCGTGCGGGGCGACTGGTTCCGCCGTGCCAAGCGCCTGGTCGGCGCGCTGGTGTTGCTGGGCATTGCCTGGCTGGCGGTGCGCGATGCGCTCGCGACCATCGCGCGCGGCGCCGCGCCGGAAACCACGATCGAGGCCTGGGGCTGGCTCGTGGTCGACGCCCTGGTGCCGATCTTCGTCCTGATGCTGATCGAAGGCTGGCGCCGGCGCGATGCGCTCGAGGCGCGGCTGGCGGAACAATCCGAGACCGACCCATTGACCGCCCTGCCCAACCGTCGCGGCTTCGCCGCGCTTGGCGGGCCGGCGCTTGCGGCGGCGCGGCGGCAGGGCGCGCCCAGCGTGGTGGTTGCGATGGACCTCGACCGCTTCAAGGCGATCAATGACGGCCACGGCCATGCCGCGGGCGACGTTGTGCTGCGCGGCGTGGCGGCGGCGATCCGCGCCGCGGTGCGCGGCAGCGACGTGGCTGGCCGGCTGGGCGGGGAGGAATTCGCGCTGCTGCTGCCCGGCGACGACATCGCCGAAGGCGTTTCTGTGGCCGAACGCCTGCGCGCGCTGGTCCGCGCCACCGTGCCGCATCCGGCCGGCGGAGATGCCGCGGTGACGCTCAGCGTGGGCGTGGCCGCGATCGGCGCGGGCCCGGCACCGGCGGCGATCGACGCAGCCCTGGCGGCCGCCGACAAGGCACTTTATGCGGCGAAGCAGCAGGGGCGCGACCGCGTGCTGGTCGCGGCATGACGGGCGCGCTGGAACGAAACCTGCTAGGAGATGCCGATCCAGGAGATGCCGATCCAGCCGGCCGGTAGGCTCGTGATGCGGCGTTGCCTCGCGGCCGCGCGGCGCAGTGAATGGAGCAGGGTCGCATTTCTTCCATCGGTCAGACTTGCGGCAGGGACCGGTGACGGCCGCGCGGATCCTGCGCCTGCTGCTGGGCGGGGTGATCGGCGGGCTGGGCGGGGCGGCCTTCGCCTGGCTGCATCTGCCGCTGCCCTGGCTGATCGGGTCGCTGGTGGCGGTGGCGGCGGCGCGGCTGCTGGGCGCACCGGCCGAGGCCGACCCGCGCCTGCGCAACGGCTTCCTCGGCATCATCGGCATCGCGCTCGGCGCCTATTTCACGCCGGCGACAGCGGCCGTGCTGGTCTCGCAGGCGGCGCTGCTGCTGCTGGCGGCCTTCATCACGCTCGCGATCGGTGCGGCGCTGGCGCCGGTGCTGGCGCGGCGGGGCAAGGTGGACATGGCGACGGCCTGGTTCTCCTCGATCCCGGGCGGTGTCGCGGACATGGCGATGCTGGCGGAATCCTATGGCGGGCGGCCGGCGCCGGTGGCGCTCGCGCAACTGCTGCGGGTCTGCTCGGTGGTTGTGCTGGTGCCCAACCTGTTTGCACTCGCGGGGCTTCGCGGGGATGTGCCGCAGGCCTCCACCGTCCTGCCCTTTCTGCCCGGCATCCTGGCGCTGCAGGTGGCGGGCGGGTTGGCGGCGGGGTGGGCGCTGGTGCGCGTGGGCGTCCGGGCGGGGTGGATGCTGGGGCCCCTGGCTGTGACGGCGGCCTTCACGGCATCGGGTGTGGCGTTGTCGGGAGTTCCGGGCTGGCTTTCGGCGCTGGCGCAGGTGGTGCTGGGCGCCAGCCTGGGCGCAGCCTTCGGGCGAGAGACCATCCGCCCGCTGCGCCGCTTCCTGCCCCATGCGGTGATGCAGGTGGCGTTGCTGATGGTCGCCTGCGCGGTGGCCGGCGCGGCGCTGGCCTGGCTGTTCGGCGCGCCGATGGGTGCGATGCTGCTGGGCACCGCGCCGGGCGGGGTCGCGGAGATGAGCCTGACCGGCAAGGTCCTGAGCATGGATGTGGCGTTGATCGTGACGCTGCACGTCACGCGCATCTTCCTGGTGACGGTACTGACGCCGCCGGCCTTCCGCTGGCTGCATGGGCGGTAGTGCGCCGGCCGGGAGTTTCCGGTAGCCTTTTCCGCCAAACCGCGCCATACGCCCCTCTGGAAGCGACCGGCCCGAGGCCGGGGCGCGCCAACCGCCGCGACCGCGGCGGGCTGACAGTGCTGCCGCGGGCCCCCTGACCGGACCGGCGCGGCGCCTCCGGCCACATGGGCGGCCTTCCCGTCGCGCGACCCGCGATGGGCCCACCCCATGCCGCCCGAGACGCCGACCACGCCGGTCCTGGACCCGCGGTCCATCCCTGTTCCGCCCTCCGTGTCGCTCCCGGGGCCATGCCTGGCCCCATCCGCCGTGCCGCCGCCCGCGCAAGGACGGGCGGGCATGGTCCGCAAGGCGCATCCGGCGCCGCGCGACGAGAGGACGACCGATGTTCGACAAGTACTTCCGCAAGGAAATCCCCTGGGGCGGCAAGACCCTGGTGCTGGAAACCGGCAAGATCGCCCGCCAGGCCGATGGCGCCGTGCTGGCGCGCCTGGGCGACACCATCGTGCTGTGCACCGCCGTCGGCGCGCGCAGCGTGAAGCCGGGGCAGGATTTCTTCCCGCTCACCGTGAACTACCAGGAAAAGGCCTTCGCGGCCGGCAAGATCCCCGGCGGCTTCTTCAAGCGCGAAGGCCGGCCGTCCGAATTCGAGACGCTGACCTCCCGCCTGATCGACCGCCCGATCCGCCCGCTGTTCCCGGATGGGTTCCGCAACGAGGTCCAGGTGGTTGCGACCGTGCTGTCGCATGACCTCGAGAACGAGGCCGACATCGTCGCCATGGTCGGCTGCTCCGCCGCGCTGACGCTGTCGGGCATTCCCTTCTTCGGGCCGATCGCCGGCGCGCGCGTGGGCTACATCAACGGCCAGTACGTGCTGAACCCGACCGCCGAGGAACGCAAGGAGAGCGTGCTCGACCTGGTGCTCGCGGGCACCGCCGAGGGCGTGCTGATGGTGGAATCCGAGGCGTCCGAGCTCACCGAGGACGTGATGCTCGGCGCCGTCGAATTCGGCCACAAGTCGTTCCAGCCGGTGATCCAGGCGATCATCGACCTGGCCGAGGTCGCCGCCAAGGAACCCTGGGCCGTGCCCGAGGAATCCGACGCGACGAAGGCGCTCAAGGCGCGCATCTCGGAACTCGGCCGCGCCGAGATGGCGGTCGCCTACACCGAGACGCAGAAGCTGCTCCGTCAGGAGAAGGTCGGCGCGGTCAAGAAGAAGATCGCCGCCGCGCTGGAAGCCGAGGGTGCCGACGTCGCCGCTGCCAAGGGCCTCCTGAAGGAGCTCGAGGCCGACGTGGTGCGCAACAACATCCTCGACACCGGCAAGCGCATCGACGGGCGCGATACCCGCACCGTGCGCCCGATCGTGGCCGAAGTGGGCGTGCTGCCGCGCGCGCATGGTTCGGCGCTGTTCACGCGCGGCGAGACGCAGGCGCTCTGCGTCGCCACGCTGGGCACCGGGCAGGACGAGCAGATCATCGACGCCCTCGCGGGCGAGTACCGCGAGGACTTCATGCTGCACTACAACTTCCCCCCCTATTCGGTGAACGAGACGGGCCGCATGGGCTCGCCCGGCCGCCGCGAAGTGGGCCATGGCAAGCTGGCGTGGCGCGCCATCCACCCGCTGCTGCCGGAGAAGGCGAAGTTCCCCTACACCATCCGCGTCGTGTCGGAGATCACGGAATCCAACGGTTCGTCGTCGATGGCGACCGTCTGCGGCACCTCGCTGTCCATGATGGATGCCGGCGTGCCGCTGAAGCGCCCCTGCGCCGGCATCGCCATGGGCCTGATCAAGGAAGACCGAGGCTTCGCCGTGCTGTCCGACATCCTGGGCGACGAGGATCACCTCGGCGACATGGACTTCAAGGTGGCCGGCACCGATGTGGGCATCACCAGCCTGCAGATGGACATCAAGATCACGTCCATCACCTTCGAGATCATGAAGATCGCGCTCGACCAGGCGCGCGACGGCCGCCTGCATATCCTGGGCGAGATGTCGAAGGGCCTGTCGGGTAACCGTTCCGACGTGGCGGCGACCGCGCCGCGCATCACCGTCATCAATGTGCCTAAGGACAAGATCCGCGACGTGATCGGATCCGGCGGCAAGGTGATCCGCGAGATCACCGAGCAGACCGGCACCAAGGTCGACATCGAGGATGACGGCACCATCAAGGTGGCGGCGACGAGCGTCGAGGCCGCGCAGCGCGCCATCGACTGGATCCGCGGTATCGTGGCCGAACCGGAAGTGGGCGTGATCTACAATGGCAAGGTCGTGAAGACTGCCGAATTCGGCGCCTTCGTGAACTTCCTCGGCGCCAAGGACGGCCTGGTCCACATCAGCGAGCTGTCGCAGGAGCGGGTCAACAAGACGACCGACATCGTCAAGGAAGGCGACCAGGTGAAGGTCAAGGTCCTGGGCTTCGACGACCGCGGCAAGGTGAAGCTGTCCATGCGCGTGGTCGACCAGGCGACGGGTGCCGATATCTCCGACCAGGTCGGTGCGAAGCGCCCGCGCGAGGATGGCGACCGTGGCGACCGCGCGGACCGTGGCGAGCGCCGCGATCGTGGCCCGCGCCGCGACCGCGGTGGCGAAGCGGCGGACTGATCCACCACGCCGATCCAGCCGGGGCCCCTGTCAGGGGCCTCGGTGCATGCCATATTGCTGTCATGAAGTCCCGGGGGAGCGCCTTTCGTTGAAGGCCATCAATGCAATCCGCATGGGCGGCGTGGACGTCCTGCCGCTCGTCGAAGGCGGCAAGGGCGTAGCCGTTTCGAATGGTGCGACCTGCGGGGCCTGGGCCGCCGCGGGCGGTGCCGGCACCTTCTCCGCGGTCAATGCCGATTCCTACGACGCGGACGGGCAGCCGATCCCGCAGATCTATCACGGCAAGACGCGCCGCGACCGGCACGAGGAGCTGGTCCGCTACGCGATCGACGGAGCCGTCGCGCAGGCGAAGCGCGCGCACGACATGGCCGGCGGCAAGGGCCGCATCCACGCCAATATCCTGTGGGAGATGGGCGGGGCGGAACGTGTCGCGCGCGGCATGCTGGAAGGGGCCAAGGGCCTGGTCCATGGCATCACCTGCGGTGCCGGCATGCCGTATCGCCTGGCCGATATCGCGCGCGACTATGGCGTGCACTACTACCCCATCGTCTCATCGGCGCGCGCCTTCAACGCGCTGTGGAAGCGCGCCTATTCCAAGACGCGCGAATGGCTCGGCGGCGTGGTCTACGAGGACCCCTGGCTGGCCGGTGGCCATAATGGGCTGTCGAACAGCGAGGACCCGAAGGTTCCGGAAGCGCCCTATGCCCGCGTGCTGAAGCTGCGCCAGCAGATGCGCGAATTCGGCCTCGACGACACGCCCATCATCATGGCCGGCGGCGTCTGGTGGCTGGAGGAGTGGGAGGACTGGATCGACAATCCGGAGCTCGGCCCGGTGGCGTTCCAGTTCGGCACCCGCCCGCTGCTGACCCAGGAGAGCCCGATCCCGGAAGCCTGGAAGCAGCGGCTGCTGACGCTCAAGCCCGGCGATGTGCTGCTGCAGCCTTTCTCGCCGACCGGCTTCTATTCCTCGGCGGTGCGCAACGACTTCCTGCAGGAGCTCGAGGACCGCAACGAGCGCCAGGTGGCCTTCACCACCGAACCGGTCGGCGACCATATCGCCGAATACGGCGTGGGGCCGCGCAAGCGGATCGTCTACCTGGCGCCGCACGACCTGGCGCGGGTATCGCACTGGGAATCCGAGGGCTTCACCGAAGCCATGCGGACGCCCGACAACACGCTGATCTTCGTGACGCCCGCCAAGGCGCAGGAGATCGTGAAGGACCAGGTGGACTGCATGGGCTGCCTGTCCCATTGCCGCTTCAGCAACTGGGCGCAGACCGAACCCGACTATTCCACCGGCCGCAAGGCCGACCCGCGCAGCTTCTGCATCCAGAAGACGCTGCAGGATGTGGCCCATGACCGCGGCATGGAGAACAACCTGATGTTCGCCGGCCACAACGCCTATCGCTTCTCGCGCGACCCGTTCTACTCGAACGGCTTCGTGCCGAGCGTGAAGCAGTTGGTCGAGCGCATCCAGACCGGGCGCTGAACGGCGCCGTATGTTGGGGGCGGCGGCCAGCCTCGCGCTCGCCGCCGTCGCCTGTCTGGGCATCGGCGTGGGATGCTTGCGCCTGTTCCCGCTCGGCGCCGCGCGCTGCCTCGCCTTCGGCGAGGTCGGGTTGCTGGGCGTGGCGGCGCTCGCCGCGCTGGGCGCCACGATAAACCTGGTCCTTCCGCTGACGCCCTGGCCGGCGATGGTTTTGTCGGCCGGCGGTGCGGTGCTGCTGGTGCTCGGGTGGCGGGGCGCCGCGCCCTGCCTGCTCACGGACTGGCGCTCCGCCGCGGTGCCTGCCTTGCTGCTCGCCGGCATCCTGCTCGCGCTGCTGCCCGCGATGTTGCGCAGCAGCGCCTGGCATTTCGACAGCGGCCTCTATCACATGCAGCACGTCCGGCAGGCCATGGAACTGCCGGTCGTGCTGGGCATGGCGAGCATCCACGAACGGTTCGGCTACAACTCCCTCTGGTTTCCGGCCGCCGCGCTGGCCACCGCGGGCGTGCCGGGCGTCGCCGGCGCCTTCTCGCTGAACGCGTTGCTCGCGGGCTTCGTGCTCCTTGCGATGGCCGAGCGTACTGTGGCCGCCATCCGTACCGGGCAGGCGCGCGTTGCGGTCTTCGGCACCCTGGTCGTGGGGCTGCTGGTTCTCACGCCGGTCTTCACGCTGCGCGGCTGGATAGGGTCCCCCAATACCGACATCCCGGTGACGTTGCTCGCGCTCTACGCTTTTCTGCTCGGCCTCCAATACACGGAGGCTGATGAAGACCGCTTCGCCATCGCCGGGATCCTGACGGCAACGGTTGCGCTGGCGGTTGCGGTGAAGCTCTCGGCACTGCCGCTGCTGCTGCTGCTTCTTCTGCCGATCGTGGACTGGTGGCGGGGCCGGATGGACCGCCGGCAGGTCGCTCTGCTCGCCGTTATCGGGCTGGCCCTCGGGATGCCGTGGCTGCTGCGCGGGATCGCGACCTCGGGCTGCCTGGCCTATCCTCAGCCGGCCTCCTGCCTGCCGCTGCCCTGGACGATCGACCCGGCAGTGGCGCGCGGCGACATGGACTGGGTGCGCGCCTGGGCGCGGCTGCCCGGGGTGCCGCCGGAGGTCGTGCTGGCTGACCGATCCTGGATGCTGCCCTGGGCGCGAGAGGCGCTGGCGGACCCGGTCCTGCCCTTCGTGGGAGCCCTGGCGGCGCTGGCTGTGGTCCTGGCGGCCGTATCGCTCAGGCGGCGGCGGTTGGAATGGCGCGGACCTGGCATGGAGGGTGCAATCCTCCTGGCCGCGGCACTGGGAGCCCTGGCCTTCTGGTTCGCCACGGCACCGCTGATCCGCTATGGCCGGACCTTCATGCTCCTGCCGCTGCTGCTTGCCGTCGCCATGCTGGCTCCGCCCGCCGCCATCGCCTGGGTGAACGCGCGGCTGCCCGCCCGCGGGCTCGGCCCCGGCATCCTCGCAATCGGCGTTGTCGCGCTGGCGGTGCACGCGGGTATGCAGCGCCCGCGCGGCATGCCGCTCGGCCTCGGCGGCTACCCTGTGTTGCCGCAGGTCGCGGTGCGCCCCCTGCCGGTGCCAGGCATGCTGCCGGTGACGCAGCCGATCGAGGGCCAGCAGTGCTGGGATGCGCCCCGCCTCTGCACGCCGGCGCTGCACCGGCCGGTCACGGTCGAGCGGGTCGGGCCCTGGTTCATGGTGCGCGCCGCGGGGGCGGAGGCGCCGGCGCCATGACCGCCCGCGTCGCCGTACTCATCCCCTGCTTCGACGAGGCCGCGGCGATTGGCGGGGTCGTCGCCGCCTTCCGCGCCGCGCTGCCGGACGCGACCATCTACGTCTACGACAACAACTCCCGCGACGACACGGCGCGCATCGCCGCCGAGGCGGGCGCCGAGGTCCGCCGCGAGCCGCTGCAGGGCAAGGGCAACGTCATCCGCCGCATGTTCGCCGACATCGAGGCGGACGCCTATGTGCTGGTGGATGGCGACGGCACTTACGACGCTACCGCCGCCCCTGGCATGGTCGCGCTGCTGCTCGCCGACCGGCTCGACATGGTCACCGGCCTGCGGGTCAGCGTCGCGGGCGCGGCGACCTACCGGCCCGGCCATCGCTTCGGCAATGTCATGCTCACCCGCATGGTCGGCGTGGTCTTCGGCAACCGCGTGGGCGACATGCTCTCGGGCTACCGTGCCTTCTCGCGCCGCTTCGTGAAGTCCTTCCCCGCCCTGGCCTCGGGTTTCGAGACCGAGACCGAGTTCACCGTCCACGCGCTCGAACTACGCCTGCCGATCGCCGAGATCGCTACCGACTACCGCGAGCGGCCAGCGGGATCCCAGAGCAAGCTCAGCACGTGGCGTGACGGCTGGCGCATCCTGCGCACCATCGGGCTGCTGGTGCAGCGCGAGAGGCCGCTGGCCTTCTGCGGCGCGTTCGGGGCGCTGCTGATTGCGAGTGCGGTCGCGCTCGCGCTGCCGCTGCTTGCGACCTACGCCGAGACGGGGCTGGTACCGCGCTTCCCCACTGCGATCCTGGCGACCGGCCTGAGCATCCTCGGCTGCCTGTCCTTCGCCAGCGGGCTCGTGCTCGACACCGTCACGCGCGGGCGGCTCGAGGCGAAGCGCATCGCCTACCTGACCATCCCCGCCTGGCAGCCGCCGACCGTTGCCGCGAAACCCGAGGCCACGGCCAGCCTGACCTGACCGCCGCGCGCTACCGCGCCGGCAGGAACCCCACGATCTCGCGCGCCCGCGCCGCGATCGGCTCGGCGATCGCGCGCGCACGCTCCGCCCCCACATGCAGCGCCGAATCCAGCGCGCCGGGGTCGTCCAGCAGCCGCTTCATCTCGCCCGCGATCGGCTGCAGGTGGGCCACCAGCGCATCCGCCAGCGTCGACTTGAAGGCACCGAAGCCCTGCCCGCCATGTTCGCGCAGCACGTTCTCGGGCAGCGTGTTCGTGATGGCGGCCAGGATGCCGACCAGGTTGCGCGCCTCCGGCCGGTTCTCGAGGCCCGCCATGTGGTCGGGCAGCGGCTCAGGGTCCGTCTTCGCGCGACGGATCTTCATGGCGATGGTGTCGGCATCGTCGGTCAGGTTGATGCGCGACTGGTCCGACGGGTCGGACTTCGACATCTTCTTCGTCCCGTCCCGCAGCGACATCACGCGTGCCGCCACGCCCTGGATCAGTGGCTCGATGGTCGGGAAGAACTCCACGCCGTAGTCGTGGTTGAACTTCTGCGCGATATCGTTGGCCAGTTCCAGGTGCTGCTTCTGGTCGTCGCCGACCGGCACCTTGGTCGCGTGATAGGTCAGGATGTCGGCCGCCATCAGGTTCGGATAGACGTACAGGCCCGCGCTGGATGCCTCCTGGTTCTTGCCGGCCTTGTCCTTGAACTGCGTCATGCGGTTCAGCCAGCCCAGCCGCGCGACGCAGTTGAAGATCCAGGCCAGCTCCGCATGCGCGCGCACATGGGACTGCACGAACAAGATGCAGCGCTGCGGATCCAGCCCGCAGGCAATCAGCGCCGCCGCCATCTCGCGCGTCTGGCGTGTCAGTTCCGCGGGGTCCTGCCAGACGGTGATCGCGTGCAGGTCCACCACGCAATAGATCGCCTCGGCCTGGTCCTGCAGCGGCACCCAGTTACGGATGGCGCCGAGGTAGTTGCCGAGGGTGGGCACGCCCGAGGGCTGGATGCCGGAGAAGACGCGCGTCATGGATAGCCTTGCCTGAGCGGGATGGCGCCGTGAATCCCGCGCCCGCCGCGGGGCGTCAAGGCTCTGGCGGGAGGGGGACCCGATGCATGACCGTTTCGCCGGCCTGCCCGGCTGGGCCGCCGCCGTCGCGTGGCGGCTGGACTTCTTCGCCCGGGGCCGGCCGCGGGCGCGCCACCGCCGCCGCGCGCTGCGCCGGACGCTGCAGGCCCTGCGCGCGCGCAGCGCGACGCCGGATGACGAGGCGCGCGCCCTCGCCGCCTTCTGCAATGCCTGCCTCGGCCTCGCGCAGGCAGGCGTCGCCGCACGCCCGGACCTGATGGTGTTCGCGCCGGCCGTGGCGCGGCTCTGCACGCTCGCCCGCGACGAGATCGCCGGATCGCGGGACGACCGGCCGCTGATGGTCGCGCTGGAGGCCCTGCTGGCCGCCCAGCCCGATATGCCCTGGCCGCTCGGGGCGCTGCCTGGTCGGGCGGTGTTCCTCGCCAACATGGCGCAGCACGTGCCGGCGGAAGCGCCGGCGGCGGCGGCCATGCTGGTGAACGATCTCGCGACGCTCGGCGCCGACCTGCCGCGCCTGGCGCTGGAGGCCGCGGCCGCGGCCGGCTGACCGGCCGCCCGCGTCGTCCGGCCCGCGCGTCATGCCGGCGCGCGCGCCCCGAAGATGGCGCTGCCGACGCGCACATGCGTCGCCCCCTCGGCGATCGCCGCCTCGAAGTCGCCGCTCATGCCCATCGAGAGCACCTTCAGCCCGTGCCGCGCTGCGAGGTCGCGCAGGAAGGCGAAGTGCGGGCGCGGGTCGTCCTCGACCGGCGGGATGCACATCAGCCCGCTCACGGGCAGGCCGTGCTCCTCGCGCGCGGCGCGGATGAAGGCGTCGGCCTCGTGGCGCGCCACGCCGGATTTCTGGGGTTCCTCCCCGGTATTCACCTGCACCAGGCAATCGGGGCGCCGGCCCTCCTTCTGCATCGCCTCGGCGATCGCGGAGGCCAGCTTCGGGCGGTCGATCGTCTCGATCACGTCGGCGATGCGCACCGCGTCGCGCGCCTTGTTGGTCTGCAGCCCACCGATGATGTGCAGGCGCATGGCCGGGTGGGCGGCGCGCAGGGCCGGGAATTTCTCGGCCGCCTCCTGCACGCGGTTCTCGCCGAACACCTGCTGGCCGGCGGCCAGCGCCTCCAGCACGGCCTGCTGTGGGTTGGTCTTGGATACCGCGACCAGCGTCACGCTGCCGGGCGGGCGGTTGGCGCGGGCGCAGGCCTCGGCGATCCTGGCGTGGATGGTGGCGAGGTTGGCGGCGATGGCGGAGGGTTCGGACATGGCGGGGTCAACCTAGTGCATCTGGCGCGGCTGCACAGGGCGCGGCCGGCGCGCGGCGTGCCCCGGCTGTGGCTGTTCTCCGACCCGGTGCGCCTGCCCGACCCTTTGGCCGCCGCCGCCCGGCTGCCGCGTGGCGCAGGGGTGGTGGCGCGCGGGCTGGACCCGGCGGTGCTGGCGCGCCTGGCGGTCCTGGCGCGGCGGCGCGGCCTGGCGTTGGTGGTGGCGGGGGATGGCCGCGCGGGCCTGGCGCTGCGCGCGGGGATGCACCTGCCGGACCGGCGGGCCTCGCGCCACCTGCTGCCGATGCTGCTGGCGCGGCGGGCGGGCGCACCGGGCGCGGTGCTGACCATGGCGGCGCATGGCGGGGCGGTGGCGGCGGCGCGGGCGCGGCGGCTGCGGCCGGCGCTGGTGTTCCTGTCGCCGATCTTTCCGACTGCGAGCCATCCGGGCGCGACGGCGCTGGGCCCGCTGCGCTGGGCGCTGGCGGCGCGTCGGCTGGGGCATCGGCCGGTGGCGGCGCTGGGTGGTATCGCGCCGGCAACGATCCGGCGGCTACCGAGGGGCGTGGCCGCGGTCGGGGCGATCGGCGGGTTGCTGCCACAGCCTGTGGCCGGTCAGCCACAGTGTCTCAGGTAAGTCGCGGGACGGCTGACTGCACGGTTGCCCCTCCTGGCTCGGGCGGGACATATTCGCCCCAGGCCGCGACGCCGCCATTCCGCCTGTTGCGGGAAGCGGCGGCGTACCTTGTCCGGGGGGGCAAGGGGGCCGAGGGAAATGCCGGTTCGCCGGCCATGAGGAGGACTAGAATGCGCAAGATTCTGCTGGGGACGACCGCCGTTGTCGGCGCCGCCCTTCTGGCGCCGGGGGCTTTCGCTCAGCCCGCGGCAACGCAGGTTCCCGCCGGTGGCGGTGCCCCCACGGCCGGCCAGGCTCCGCTGGTCCCGTCGGGCGCCGGTACGGGTGGCGTGGCCGTGCAGCCGACCCCGGCGATCGCCGGCGCCGGCGGCCTGACGGTCCGCCTGGGCGGCTACTTTGCCTTCACGGGCGGCTACATCCAGGACGACTGGGACCGCGCCCGCAGCCGCAACTCGTCGGTGCCGAACAACAACGCCCAGGCCCGTCAGCGCGGTGACTTCCGCAACGACATGGAGCTGAACGTCTTCATCGACGGTCGCTCGGCCAACGGCATGACCTACGGCGCCGTGTTCGAGTTCCAGATGGACAACGTCGTCGCGACGGCGGGTGACGGCACGACCGTCTCCTTCGACGAGATGTACGGCTTCATCTCCATGCCGAACCTCGGCACGCTGCGCTTCGGCCAGGAAGACAACGCGGCCTCGCTGCTGCAGGTCCGCGCGCCGGCCTCCGCCGCGCTCGGCGGCGACGCCGAATGGGACGAGTTCATCGTCCAGACCGGCCTCGCCGACAGCTCGCCCTACATCATCTCGGGCATCAACGACGGCAACGACGCGACGAAGATCATCTACCTGTCGCCGCAGTTCGCCGGCTTCGACTTCGGCCTCTCCTACGCCTTCAACTCCGGCGAAGGCGAGCGCACGAACGTCGAGGGCAGCACCACCACCGCCCAGCGTGACCGCACCGGCCTCGAGAACGAGATCTCGGCCGCGATCCGCTACCGCGGCACCTTCGGGGCCGTTGGCGTGCAGGCCGGCGTCGGCGCCATGTGGGCCGATCCGCCGAAGCTGAACGCCGCGGGCACCGCCTTCGGCGCCATCGGCAACCCGCGCGCGCAGTCGGTCAACGCCTACACGGTCGGCGCGTCCATCACCGCCTACGGCTTCGGCTTCGGCGGCGAGTACACCTGGGGCCAGTATCGCGGCGCCTCGGTTGGCCGCACCGCGGTGAACGCGGGCGTTGACGGTGCCAGCCACTATGCCCTCGGCATCACCTACACGATGGGTCCGGTGGTGTTCGGCGGCCTGTTCGGCCAGGGCTTCCAGGGCAACGGCGTGGCCCGCGTGGGCGGCACGGCGGCGGCTCCGGTGTTCCGCGACCTCGACGACCGCACCCACACCATCTGGGGCGTGGGCGTCGCCTACAACCTGGCGCCGGGCCTCGTGCTCTTCGCCCTCTACAACAACATCAACGACGAGAACGTGCCGACCTCGCAGCCGACCAACGCCCGCTACACCGGCGGCACCGGCACCACGCTCGCCTCGTTCAACGGTTCCAACACCCGCACGATCAACGTCGGCGTGGCTGGCATCCGTCTCGCCTTCTGATCCTTCGGGATCGGCAGGAACGGGGGCGGCAGGGGAAACCCTGCCGCCCTTCGTTTTTCCGGGGCGTCGTTTCCCCGCACCGCCGCGCTGCGATACACCGCGCCGCATGACCACCGAGTTCGACACCTGCATCGCGCTGCACCGCGCCGGGCGGCTTGACGACGCCATCCGCTGCTACCGCCGCGCCCTGCCGCGCGACCGTTCGGGCGTGCAGGTCAACCGCCTGCTCGGCCTCGCGCTGTTCGCCAAGGGCGATGCGCGGGACGCGCTGAAGCACCTGCAGGCCGCCCTGCTGCGCGCACCGGGCGACGCCGCACTGCTGAACGACGCGGGCAATGCGCTGCGCGCGCTCGGGCGGAACGCGGAAGCGGCGCAGGCCTTCCGCCGCGCCGTTGCCGCCGACCCGCGCGGCGGCGACGCGTTGTTCAACCTGGCTGACACGCTGCTCACGCTCGACCGCCCGGCCGAGGCGCTGGACGTCTATCGCGCCATCCTCGACCGCCGCCTGCCGGGCATCGATGCCGACTTCCACAACAACCTCGGCGCCTGCCTGATGGCGTTGGACCAGGCGGACCAGGCGCTGGTGGCCTTCCGCCAGGCGCTGGCGCTGGATGCGGCGCATCGCGGCGCGCTGGTCCATGTGGGGGCTGCGCTCCAGCGCCTGGCGCGGCATCGTGAGTCGGTCGACCACCTGCGGGAGGCCGCGCGGCGCCACGGCGCCACGCTGCCGCTGCTGGTCACGCTGGGGCAGGGGTTGCTCGACCTGCGCGACCTTGCGCCCGCGCTCGAGGTTTTCGCCGAGGCGCTGCGCCGCCAGCCCGACAGCCAGCGCGCCGCGATCGGCCAGGCCCTCGCGCTGTCGGGCCTGGGGCGTCATGCCGAGGCGATCGCCGCCATCGACGGCGCCGTCGCGCTGGACCCCGCGCATCGCCCCGCACAGATCGTCGCCGGCAACATCCACCTGGCGGCGAAGGACCTGCCGGCCGCGGCCGCGGCCTATGCGCGCGCCGCCGCGCTGCCGCCCGGCCGCCTGCCCGATGCCGCGGATGCGCTGCTGCTCTTCACCCGCATGCGCATCTGCGACTGGACGGGGTTCGAGGCCACGCGCGCGCGGCTTCTCGCCGGCGTCGCGGCCGGCACGGCGCGGCTGCCACCCTTCGAAGCGCTCGCCATCGTCGATGATCCGGGCCTGCACCTGCGCGCCGCGGCGCATCATGCGCGCGCCAACCTGCCGGCGCGGCGCGACGCGCTGCCCGTGCGCGGCACGGCCGGGCGCATCCGCATCGGCTATGTCAGCGGCGAACTGCGCATGCATGCGGTCGGCCACCTGATGGCGCGGCTGCTGGAATGCCACGACCGCACGGCCTTCGAGGTGCACGCGATCTCGCTCGGCCCGCTGACGGGCGATGCGGTGCAGGCGCGCATCCGCGCCGCGGTCGATGGCTTCCACGATTGCAGCGCGCTGCCCGATGCGGCGCTGGTCGATACCGCACGGGGCCTCGGGCTCGACATCGCCATCGACCTCAATGGCTATTCGGGGGATTCGCGCGGGGCGGTCCTGGCGCGCGGCATCGCGCCGGTGCAGGTGGGCTTCCTGGGGTATCCGGGCACCAGCGGCGGCGGCTTCCTGGACTACGTGGTCGCCGATGCCACCGTCATCCCGCCGGGTGCCGAGGCGGACTGGTCCGAACAGGTGGTGCGCCTGCCCGGCTGCGTCCTGCCGACCGACGATGGCCGCCGCATCGCGACCGCGGGCATCACCCGCGCCCGCTTCGGCCTGCCCGAAGACGGCTTCGTGTTCTGCTGCTTCAACAACACCCACAAGATCCTGCCCGCGGCCTTCGACGCGTGGATGCGCATCCTGGCGTCCGTGCCGGGGTCGGTGCTGTGGCTGCGCCAGGAGAACGCGCCGGCCACCCGGAACCTGCTGGCCGTCGCCGCGGCGCGGGGCATCGACCCGGCCCGCCTGGTGATGGCCCAGCGCGTGGACGACATGGCCGAGCACCTGGGCCGCCACGCCCTGGCCGACCTGTTCCTCGACACCTTGCCCTACAATGCCCACACGACGGCGGCGGACGCGCTTCAGGCTGGCCTGCCGGTGCTCACGGCGGCCGGGCGCGCCTTCGCCGGCCGGGTTGCGGCCAGCCTGCTGACCACGCTCGGCCTGCCCGAACTCATCACCGAAAGCCCCGCCGCGCAGGAGGCCGAGGCGATCGCGCTGGCCCGGGACCCGGCGCGGCTGGCCGCCCTGCGGGCCCGGCTGGCGGCCGCGCTGCCCGGATCGGCCGCCTTCGACACGCCGCGCCAGGCCCGTGCGCTCGAACATGCCTTCCGTCGCATGCACGCCCAGGCCCTGGCCGGCGCCCGGCCCGAGGCCTTCGCGATGGACGATTCGCCCGCGATCTGACCCCGTGGTGCGGCTTCGTCTTTTCAGTGCCCCAATCGAGGCGCTACAAGGCTGCGCCATGACCCGCGCATCCCCCCGCCGTCCCGCCGCCTTCCTGTGCGCCCTTGGTGCCGCTGCCCTGTTGGGCGCCTGCGGATCGGGCAACGTTCGCGATGTCGGGCGGGACGAATACACCTCCCAGTCCGGCCGCGACCGTGTGCGTGGCCGCCTGACCGGGCAGGATGACGGCATCGTGTTGTTCGGCACGGCGCGCTCGCGGCCGGAGGACAGTGGCGCCGGCAACGGCGGGCTTGGCGTGAATGCCTATCTGTGGCGCGCCACGCTCGACACGCTGGCCTTCATGCCCCTGGCCTCCGCCGATCCCTTCGGCGGGGTGATCATCACCGACTGGTATTCGCCCCCCGGCGCGGGCGCCGAGCGCTTCAAGGCGACCGCCTACGTCATGGGGCGGCAGCTACGGTCGGATGGCGTGCGCATCTCGATCTTCCGGCAGGTGCGCCAGGGGCAGGGCTGGGTGGACGCGGTGGTCGCCCCGGCGACGGGCGCCGAACTTGAGGACCGGGTGCTGGCGCGGGCGCGCGAATTGCGCAGCCAGTCGGGCGTCGCGTCGCGGTAGCGCGCCGGGCGGCGGCTCAGCGCCGCGTTTACCAAAGGCGGCTGCGCGCGTCGGAGCAGATACCGGTAGGGTGACGCTGCGCGCGAAAATCGCTCTAGCCGCCGCCGCAGGGTGCGCGGCGCAGGCCGCGCGCGACGGCGGCCTCCGGCGCCGTGACAAGCGTCAGCAGGCACGGGGCATGGCCGCGCGTGAAGCGCCAATCGCTACCGCCGCCATGGCCTTCGATCGGCGCGTCTGGATGCAGCGCCAGCGTGGGGGCGCGGCGCGTCGCGGCCGTATCCGCCACCATCGCGGCACGCGCCGCCGGGTCCGGGTCGAAGGGGTCGCGGTCGAAGACCGCCACGGCCAGGCGCGGGCGGGCCTCCGGGAAGCCTGCGAGCAGGCGGCGGAAATCCTCCAGCGCCGGCCCGTGGTTGTTGGGCAGCCGAGACTCGCCATGCGCCGCCGGCGCCACGGCAAGCACGGCATGCACCAGGTCCGGCCGTTCCGCCGCGGCCATCATGGACTGCCAGGCGCCGCGGGACTGGCCCGCCAGCACGATGCGGCGATACCCGGCCTGGCGCAGCAGCGGCAGCGCGCGGGCCAGGGTGGTCAGCGCGGCGGCAAGGTGGTCCTCCGCCGGGTCGCGGTCGAAGCGCAGGATGTCGTAGCCGGCATCGTTCAGCATCGCGAGCATGCCGGGGATCGGCCGGCGGCGATGGTCCACCTGCGCGCCGCCGAAGCCATGCGACCACACGACCACGCCCTCGGCGGCGCGCGGACCGTGGCGGAACATCAGCGGCGCCGCGCGGAACGGGCCGACCTGCGCGTCGACCGGGCGGAAGGCCGGCAGGGCGAGCGACATCACATTGCCGTCGAAGGCGACAACACGGCAGGTGGCGGTCTCGGGCGCGGAGGTCGCCTCGCGCTCGCAGGTGGGCTGCAGGCGGGCGCGCACTGCTTCGGGGCCGTCCTCGCCGCTGGCGAAGCGCCATGTGACCGAGCGTCCGTTGCCGGCCAGCACGAAGCCGGCATTGGTCATCGCGCCCCGGTAGTGCAGCGTGAAGCCGATCACGGTGGAGGGGCCGCGGGCCTCGCCGAGTGCGGCGACCGAAAACAGCGTGCGATA
Source organism: Roseomonas fluvialis (assembly GCF_022846615.1). Taxonomy (NCBI): domain Bacteria; kingdom Pseudomonadati; phylum Pseudomonadota; class Alphaproteobacteria; order Acetobacterales; family Roseomonadaceae; genus Roseomonas; species Roseomonas fluvialis. The sequence continues at coordinate 5,273,933 of NZ_AP025637.1, read as the reverse complement.
GGCCGCGAAGTCGGTGTTCGGGTCGGGCTGGGCGAACGCAGGTGGGGCGGCAAGCAGCCCGGCCGCTAGGAATCCGGCGCGGAGCGGCTTATGCATCGCGCTTCCCACACGAACCGCGCGCGCAGGATGAACGACAGCACCGCACCCCAGGACAAGCCGGGCCAGGACGCCCCGTCCCCCCGCTATGATTTCCGCGCGGCGGAACCCCGCTGGCAGGCCGAATGGGACGCGCGCGCGTGCTTCGCCGTGCCCGACGTGCCGCCGGCCGATGCGCGCAAATACTACGTGCTCGAGATGTTTCCGTATCCGAGCGGCAAGATCCACATGGGGCATGTGCGCAACTATACGCTGGGCGACGTTGTCGCGCGCTACAAGCGTGCGCGCGGCCACCTGGTGATGCACCCGATGGGCTGGGATGCCTTCGGCCTGCCGGCCGAAAACGCGGCGCGCGAGCGTGGCGTGCATCCCGCCGCCTGGACCTACGCGAACATCGCGAACATGCGCGACGAGCTGAAGCGCATGGGGCTGTCGCTGGAATGGGCGCGCGAATTCGCCACCTGCGACCCGGAGTACTACGGCCAGCAGCAGAAGCTGCTGCTGGATTTCTGGAAGGCCGGGCTGGTCGAGCGCCGCGAGTCCTGGGTCAACTGGGACCCGGTAGACAACACGGTGCTGGCGAACGAGCAGGTGATCGACGGGCGCGGCTGGCGATCCGGCGCGGTGGTCGAGAAGAAGAAGCTGGCGCAATGGGTGCTGGCCATCACGAAGTATGCGCCGGACCTGCTGGAGGCACTGTCCACGCTGGACCGCTGGCCCGAGCGCGTGAAGCTGATGCAGTCCAACTGGATCGGCCGCAGCGAGGGCGCGCGGGTGCGCTTCGCGCTGTCCGCGACGGTCGATGGCATCGATGATGTCGAGGTCTTCACGACGCGCCCGGACACGCTGTTCGGCATGTCGTTCCTGGCGGTGGCGGCGGAACACCCGATCGCGGCGGCCGCTGCGGCGCGCGATGCGAAGGCGGCAGAGTTCATCGCCGAATGCCGATCGATGGGCACGTCCGAGGCGGTGATCGAGCAGGCGGAAAAGAAGGGCCACGACACCGGCATCCGCGTGAAGCATCCCTTCACCGGCGCTGAATACCCGGTGTGGATCGCCAATTTCGTGCTGATGGAATACGGCACCGGTGCCATCTTCGGCTGCCCTGCGCACGACCAACGCGACCTGGATTTCGCGCGCAAGTACGGGCTGTCCGTTACCCCCGTCGTGCTGCCGAAGGGGGCCGATGCCGCCACCTTCGCCGTGGCGGACGAGGCCTTCACCGATGACGGCACGGCGTTCAATTCCGGCTTCCTTGATGGGCTTGACGTCGCGGCCGCCAAGCGTGCGGCGATCGATGCGCTGGAGAAGCAGCAGGCCGGCACCGGCGTGGTGAACTGGCGCCTGCGCGACTGGGGTGTGAGCCGCCAGCGCTACTGGGGCTGCCCGATCCCCTTCATCCATTGCGACGATTGCGGCGTGGTGCCGGTCCCCGATGCCGAGCTGCCGGTGCGCCTGCCGGAGGACGTGGATTTCGCGAAGCCGGGCAATCCGCTCGACACCCATCCGACGTGGAAGCACGTGGCCTGCCCGTCCTGCGGGAAGCCTGCGCGTCGCGAGACCGACACCTGCGACACCTTCGTGGATTCGTCGTGGTACTTCGCGCGCTTCTGCTCGCCGCGCGCCGACCAGCCCGTGACTCGTGCGGCGGTCGATGCCTGGCTGCCGGTCGACCAGTATATCGGCGGCATCGAGCACGCGATCCTGCACCTGCTCTATTCGCGCTTCTTCACGCGCGCGATGTCGGCCTCCGGCCATCTGTCGCTCGCCGAGCCCTTCGCCGGGCTGTTCACGCAGGGGATGGTGCAGCACGAATCCTACAAATCCGCCGATGGCCGCTGGCTGTATCCCGAGGAAGTGGAGTTCGGCACAGCCGCCGACGGGTCGCGCATCGCGACGCTGAAGGGCGGCAATGCGCCGGTCACCATCGGCCGTGTCGAGGCGATGTCGAAGTCCAAGCGCAACACGGTCGATCCCGGCGCGATCATCGCGAGGTACGGCGCCGACACCGCGCGCTGGTTCATCCTGTCGGACAACCCGCCCGAGCGCGACATGGAGTGGACGGAATCCGGCGTGGCAGGTGCCTACCGTTTCACGCAGCGCGTCTTCCGCATGGTGGAGGCGGCGTTGCCGTCCCTGCCCGCGCCGGATGGCGGCGCGCATGACGGCGTGGATCGCGCGGCGAAGGACCTGCGCCGCGCCACGCACCGCGCCATCGCGGCCGTCACCGAGGCGTTGGAGACCTTCGCCTTCAACGTCGCCGTGGCGCGGCTGTACGAATTCGCCAATGCCATCGAGGCGGCGCGCAACGAGGCGTCGCCCGCTGCCGCAGCCGCGCGGCGCGAGGCGCTGGAGATGCTGTCGCGCCTGTCCGCGCCGATGATGCCGCATCTGGCCGAGGAATGCTGGTCGATGCTGCGCCCGGGCGATGCCAGGCTGGTCGCGCAGTTGCCCTGGCCACAGGCCGATTCGTCGCTGCTGGTGGCCGAGAGCGTGAAGCTTGCAGTGCAGGTGCTGGGCAAACTGCGCGCCACCATCGAGGTGGCGGTCGGCGCCAGCGAGGAGAGCATCTTCGCCGCGGCGGAAGCGGAGGAGAACGTGCAGCGCGCGATCGCCGGCAAGCCCATCCGCAAGCGCATCCATGTGCCGGGGCGGGTGGTGAACCTTGTCGTGTGAACGGGGCCCGGCCGATGCTCGATCGGCGCGCGGCGCCGGGGTTGGCCCATCTGCCGCTGGGCGGGCGATGACCCCGACGGAATGCGCGACGCAACTCGCGCAGCCGCAGGGCAATGATCGTACCTCGCGGGTTGCGCCGGTGTCCGTGGGCCGTGCCCTCACGCGACGGGGCTCGATCCTGGGTGCACTGCTGCTCGGCGGGTGCGGCTTCCGCCCATTGTACGGACCGCGGCCCGAGGGGTCCGCAACGCAGGGGCTCGAGACCATCCGCGTCGGCCTGATCCCGGAGCGCAACGGGCAGTTGCTGCGCCGGCAGCTTGAGCTGCGGCTGGGCACCGGCGGGGCGCAGATGCGCTACGACCTGCGCGTTGGCCTGGCCTATGGGATCGAGCTGCAGGGCTTCGCGCGGGACGGCACGCCGTCCCGCGTGCGGATCACCGCCACGGCCAGCTGGTTCCTCTACGATACCGCGAGCCCCGCGCGACTTGTGGCCTTCGGCACCGAGCGCGCCTTCGACGCCTACAACGTGCCGGAGAACCAGTTCTTCTCGGCCGATACCTCGCGCGATGCGACCGAGCGACGGCTGCTCGACCAGCTCGCGGATGACATCGTGCGGCGCCTGGCGGTGCGCTTCGAATCCGGGCCACCGACGGCGGCCTGAGCGCGCATGGCGAAGCTCGACGCGCGCCGCATCTCGGGCTTCCTGGCCGACCCCGGCGCCGCGCGCATCGTGCTGGTGTTCGGCGAGGATGGCGGCCTGGTGCGCGAACGCGCTGACGCCCTGGTGCGCGCGGTGGCGGGCGATGATCCCTTCCGGCTGGTCGATGTGCCGCGCGAGGTCGCGGCGAAGGATGCCGGGTTGCTCGCCGCCGAGGCCGCGACGCCGGCGCTGACGGGCGGGCGCCGCCTCGTGCGTGTGCGCGATGCGACGGACGGGCTGGCGAATGGCGCGAAGGTCGTGCTCGCCGGCAACGGGCCGGGCCTGGTGCTGCTGGAAGGCGGCTCGCTCGATGGCCGCAAGGGGCTGCGCGCGGCGCTGGAGAAGGCGGGACCGGAAGCGGCGGTGATCGCCTGTTACGCCGAGACGGGCGCGGCGCTGGAAGGGTCCATCAACGCGTTGCTCAAGGGCTTCGGAGTAACTGCCGAATCCTCCGCAGTGTCCTGGATGGCGCAGCGCCTGGGCGAGGACCGCCTGGTGATGCGGCGCGAATGCGAGAAGCTGGCGCTGTACGTTGGCGCCGGCGGGCGTGTGACCGAGGAGGACGCGGTCGCATCGCTGTCCGAGGGTTCGACGCTCGACCTCGACGCCGCGCTGCTGGCGGCGACCGAGGGCGACCCCGCGCGCGCCGACCGCGCGCTCGACGCCGCTTTCGCCGAGGGCGCGCACGCGGTGCAGGTGGTGCGCGGCGCCCTGCGGCACGTGCAGCGGTTGGAAGTGGCTGCGATGGCGGTGGCGCGCGGCGCTGCACCGAAGGATGCGGTCGATGGGCTGCGCCCGCCGGTTTTCTTCAAGTCCCGCCCATCCTTCGAACGCGCGCTGCGGCTGTGGCGGCCCGAGATGCTGGCGGCGGCCGGCGCGGCGCTGCTGGAGGCTGAACGCGCGACCAAGACCACGGGGATGCCGGATACGGCGGTGGCGCGGGCAGCGGTGATGGGGTTGGCGCGGGAGGCGGTCAGGGCGCGGCGGGGGTAGGGCGCCGCGGCCCGACCGGTCTATACGGGCAGCCGGTCGTGATCCTGGTCGAGGCCGATGTAGTCGCGATCGTTTTCGCGAGGTCCGATCGAGTAGCAGCCGTAGTCGGCCGAGTCGGTGCTCTTGTGGATCGTGCAGACAAATCCGCAGCCACGCAGATGCGCGGCGAGGAACTTCCGCACGAGGCTTTCGTAGATGTCGAAATCGGCGGCGCGTACGATGTAGGCCTTTCGCTCGCCGCACAGGACCATGCGGTAGAGAGGCTGGCGGTCGCGCAGGAAGTGATAGACGGCGGCGGTGACCTGCGGATAGCGGGGGTTGAAGAAGTCGTCGACGCAGATGACGCCGCGTTCGGCGAGGAAGCGCTCCGCGACGTGCAGGTCATTGGTCGCGGCCGCGGCGGTATGGTCCCCGTCGATATGGATCCAGCGGGCGGCGCCGAAGAAGGGTGCGACCTGGGGTTGGTGGAGCAGTGAGGTCGACTTGACGATGACCGACAGCGCGTCCGGACCACCCAGCGACTGGACCTTCGCGACCGTGTCGTCCACCGGCGAGATGTCGTTCAGGATGATCGTCTCGCCGGCCTTCATGTGGCAGGCCGCGAGCAATGCGGATTTGCCGCGGTAGACCCCGATCTCGAGCGCATGGCCGGGCACCGCCATCGCGGTTTGCGTCGCGAGCAGATAGTCCCAGCACGCGATTGCGCCGTCCTGGAAGAAGCCCTCGATGTCGCTGGCCAAGGACCGGTAGCGCGCCAGCGGGGCCTCCACCTGAGGCGGCGTCGTCCGGAAGAAGGTGCCAAGGGCCATGGTGTTGGTCAGGCCTCCGGATCCAGCAACCGCAGCACCCCTTCGAGCTGGTCAAGGTCGCGATACGCGATCGTCACCTGCCCGCCCTTGCCGACGCTCTTGATGCCGACCTTGAGGCCGAGCTTTTCGGTCAGGCGGCGTTCCAGCGCCGCGGTGTCGGCATCCTGCTTTCCGGCGCGGCGCGTGGATGGATCGCGCGGCGCCGCAGCAGCGAGCGCTTCCGTCTGGCGTACGGACAACCCACGCACCACGACCAGGCCGGCTAGCCGTTCGGGATCCTCGGCGCCCAGCAGCGCTCGCGCATGGCCGGCCGACAGCGTGCCCGCGCGCAGCAGGTCCCGCACGCGGCCGGGCAGGTTCAGCAGGCGCAGCGTATTCGCCACGTGGCTGCGCGACTTGCCGACCGCCTGGCCCAGCGCTTCCTGCTTCAGGCCGAATTCGCCGAGCAGGCGCTGGTAGCCCTCGGCTTCCTCAAGCGCGTTCAAGTCCTCGCGCTGCAGGTTCTCGACCAGGCCGGCGGCCATGGCGGCACGGTCGTCGAGTTCGCGGATCACCACCGGCACTTCGTGCAGGCGCGCCTGTTGCGCAGCGCGCCAGCGGCGCTCCCCGCCCAGGATCTGGTAGACGCCAGGCGCCTTGGGCTTCGGACGGACCAGGATCGGTTGCAGGATTCCATGTTCCTGGATCGAGGCCGCGAGTTCCGCGAGCGCAGCCGGGTCCGGGGTTGCGCGCGCCTGGAAGGGGCTCGGTTCCAGGGCTTCGACGGGCAGGGAGCGCGGCGCGCCGGGGGGTGCGGCGGCGGCCGGCGCGGTGGTCTCGCCCATCAGCGCGGACAATCCCATGCCAAGGCGCGCGGGCTTCTTCATGCGGCGGATTTCCTGGCGCGGCGCTCGCGCTTCAGCAGCTCGGCGGCGAGGTCGACATAGGCCTGCGCGCCCGCGGAGCGGTGGTCGTACAGGATGACCGGCAGCCCGTGTGATGGGGCCTCGCTGATGCGAACGTTACGCGGGATGACGGTGCTGTAGACCTTGTCGCCGAAGAAGGCGCGGACGTCGGCGGAGACGAGCTCGGACAGATTGTTCCGCTTATCAAACATTGTCAGCACGATGCCTTCGAGCTCGATGTCCGGGTTCAGTCCGCGCTTCACTCGTTCGATGGTCCGGGTGATCTGCGAGACGCCTTCGAGGGCGAAGAACTCCGTCTGCAGCGGCACCAGCACGGATTGCGCGGCGACCAGGGCGTTAAGTGTGAGCAGCCCAAGCGAGGGCGGGCAGTCGATCAGGATGACCTCGGTGCCCGCAAGGGCGTCGGCCTGGGCTGCGAGCGCATCCCGCAGGCGGCGTTCGCGGTTGTCGAGGCCGACGAGTTCGATCTCGGCGCCGGCCAGCTCGGGGTCGGCGGGCAGCAGGGTCAGGTTCGGGATGCGCGTGGGCCGCAGCAGGTCACGCAGCGGCTTTTCGCCAGTGAGCAGCGCATAGCATCCCGCGCCGCGGTCCTGCCGCGCGATGCCGAGGCCGGTCGACGCATTGCCCTGCGGGTCCATGTCGATGAGCAGGACGCGGCGCTTCGCAGCCAGCGCGGTGCCGAGGTTGATGGCCGTGGTGGTCTTGCCCACCCCGCCCTTCTGGTTGGCAAGGGCGATGATGCGTGGCGGCGTGCGGTCAGTCGCTGGCACGGCGGATCTCGCTTAGGCGGAGGATGGTGGCCTCGGGGTCCGTGCGGCTGTCGAACCGCTCGATGTTGAAGTGCCAGTCTGCAGCAGCGCTCGTCAACTCCTGCGCGGCGGTGCGGCCTTTCGGCAGGATCGCGACGCCGTCCGGGGCGAGGAACCGCGTTGCGTACGCAAGCAGCGTGGCGAGTGGCGCCAAGGCCCGCGCGGTGATGGCCGCGACAGGCGGCAGGTTGGCCAGTTCGATCCGCTGCGCGTGCACCTTCACCTTCGCCAGGCCCATGCGGCCGGCGGCCTCGATCAGAAAGGCCGCCTTGCGCCTGTCGGATTCGACAAGATGGACATCGCGATCAGGCAGCGCGGCGGCGATGACGAGTCCGGGCAGCCCGCCGCCAGAACCGAGGTCGGCAATGGCGCCCTGTGCCGGCAGCAGTGGCAGCAGCTGCAGGCTGTCGGCGATGTGGCGTGCATCGATATCCATGGCGGTCCGGGCGGAGACCAGGTTGATGGTGACGTTCCAGCGCAGCAGCAGGTCGCGATAGGTCGCGAGTCGCGCTGCGGTGGCGTCGTCAACTGGCATCCAGTGTTTCACGTGGAACGCGCTGCCTCGGAGCGGCGGAGAGCGACGGCCAGCGCGGCGATGGCGGCGGGCGTCACGCCGGGCAGGCGGCCGGCGGAGCCGAGAGTCGCGGGGCGCGCGGCCGACAGGCGCTGGCGCATCTCCGCCGACAGGCCCGGCACTTGCGTGAAGTCCAGGCCATCGGGGATGCGCGCCTGTTCCTCGCGTTCGAGCAGGCGCATCTCCGCCTCCTGCCGGCGCAGATAGGGGGCGTAGAGCGCCTCGGCTTCCAACTGCGTGCGGAGCGCGGGCGACAGGTCGCGCAACCACGGGAAGGCCGCATCCACCAGCGCAGCGTCGACGCCGGGCAAGGCAAGCACCTCCAGGACACTGCGCCGCCGCCCGTCCTGGTTCACGGCGATGCCGGCGGTGGCGAGCGCGGCCGAGGTCGCGCCATCGCTCCGCGCGCGATCGAGCGCGTCGGTCAGGGCGCACGCGAAGGTCCGATGCCGGGCCGCGCGCTCCGGCCCGACACAGCCCCAGGCAAGGCCAACATCCGTGAGGCGCAGCCCGGCATTGTCGGCGCGCAGCGCCAGCCTATGCTCTGCCCGGGCCGTCAACATGCGGTAGGGCTCGGTCACGCCTTGCAGGACGAGGTCATCCACGAGCACGCCCATATAGGCCTGTGCGCGGGTCAGCACGCGGTCCGGCACGGCGCCGGAGGCTCGGGCGGCGGCGTTCAGCCCGGCCAGCAGCCCTTGTGCGGCGGCTTCCTCGTACCCGGTGGTGCCGTTGATCTGCCCGGCCAGGAACAGCCGCGGTACCGCCCTGACTTCCAGCGCGGGGCTCAGTGCCCGCGGGTCTACGTGGTCGTATTCGATGGCGTAGCCGGGCCGCAGGATGCGCGCACGTCCCAGGCCGGGCATGGAGGCGATCATTGCCGCCTGCACGGCCTCCGGCAGGCTGGTCGAGATGCCGTTGGGATAGACCGTGTCGTCGTCCAGGCCCTCGGGCTCCAGGAAGACCTGGTGGTGCTCGCGATCGGCGAAGCGAACCACCTTGTCCTCGATCGAGGGGCAATAGCGCGGACCGACACCCTGGATACGGCCGCCATAGACCGCGCTGTGGTGCAGGTTGGCGCGGATCAGCGCGTGCGTCTCGGGCGTGGTGGTCGTGATGGCGCAGGCGACCTGGCGGTTGGTGATCCGCGAGGTCATCCACGACAGGGGCTCGGGCGGGTCTTCACCGGGCTGCGGCTCCAGCGCTGCCCAGTCGATGGTGCGCCCATCGAGGCGCGGTGGCGTGCCGGTCTTCAGCCGCGCCAACGGCAGGCCCAGCCGTTCGAAGGCCAAGGCCAGGCCGATCGCAGGTTCATCACCAACCCGCCCCGCCGGGATGCGCCGTTCGCCGATATGGATCTCGCCCCGCAGGAAGGTGCCGGTCGTGACCACCAGGGCGCCGCAGGCGATTCGCCGGCCGTCGCCGGTCAGTACGGCGGTGATGCCGCCATCCGCCACGGTTTCGATGCCCTCCGCGACCGCTTCCAAGATCGTCAGCCCCGGCTGGTCCGCGAGCAGCGCCTGGATGGCCTCGCGGTACAGCGCGCGATCCGCCTGCGCGCGGGGGCCACGCACCGCCGGGCCCTTCGACCGGTTCAGCACCTTCACATGGATCGCGGCCGCGTCGGCGGCGCGGGCCATGATGCCATCCAGCGCATCCACCTCGCGCACCAGGTGCCCCTTGCCGATGCCCCCGATCGCCGGGTTGCAGGACATCTCGCCCAGTGTCGCGCGCTTGTGCGTCAGAAGCAGGGTGCGTGCGCCGCAGCGCGCCGCCGCGGCCGCCGCCTCGCAGCCCGCATGCCCGCCGCCCACCACGACCACGTCGAAGGATCCGTCCATGCGCGGCGGTATAGTCGAGACGTCGCTGCCGGTCATTTCCCGATGCAGAACTCGCCGAAGACGATGTCGAGCACGTCCTCCACCCCCACCCGTCCAGTGACCCGGCCCAGCGCGCGCAGTGCGGCGCGCAGCGCTTCGGAGACCAATTCCGGTAGCGGCGCGGCCTCGGCTTCGGCCAACCAGGCGGCGGCCTCGGTCAGGGCGGCGCGGTGGCGCGGGCGGGTGAGCATCGCGGCATCGCCGGCCCCGGCGAGGCGCCGCGCTTCCGCCTCAAGCCTTTCGCGCAGCGCCTGCAGCCCCTCCCCTGTCAGGGCTGAGACCGCCAGCGGCGCCACGCCGGCGATGCCCGCCGGCGCCAGTGCCAGATCCACCTTGTTCGCGACCACCACCGCGCCGCGTGCTGCCCATTCCAGCGTGGCCGCATCGGGCGCCTCATTCGCGGCGAAGACGGCCAGCACCAGGTCGGCTTCTCCGGCCCGGCGGCGCGCGCGGCGGATGCCTTCCTGCTCGATCTCGTCCCCCGCGTCGCGCAGGCCCGCCGTATCTGCCAGTGTCACCGGTACGCCCGCCAGCACCAGGCGCACCTCGACCACGTCGCGAGTGGTGCCGGCGCGGGCCGAGACGATCGCGGCCTCCCGTCCGGCGAGCGTATTGAGCAAGGATGATTTCCCGGCATTCGGCGCGCCGAGGATGGCGACCACCACGCCCTCGCGCAGGCGCTCGCCCTGCCCGCCATCCGCCAGGTGCGTCGCGATTTCCGCCTTCAGCGCCGCCGCCCCCGCCCGCGCGCGGTCACCCAGGTCGCTTGGCAGGTCGTCGTCGGCAAACTCGATGGCCGCCTCCTGGTGGGCGAGCAGCCGCATCAGGCGTGCCGCCCAGCCCTCCAGCAGCCGCGCCAGCGCCCCGTCGGCCTGGCGAAGCGCCTGGCGTCGTTGGGCTTCAGTCTCGGCCGCGATCAGGTCGGCGATCCCCTCGGCCGCGGTCAGGTCCATGCGGTTGTTGAGGAAGGCGCGGCGGGTGAATTCGCCGGGTTCGGCCGGGCGGGCGCCGAGCACTGCCAGCGCCTCGCTTACGGCGGCAATCACCGCGGGGCCGCCGTGCAAGTGTAATTCGGCGCAGTCTTCCCCCGTGTAGGATGCGGGGGCCGGGAACCACAGCACCAACGCCTGGTCGAGGACCTCGCCGCTGCCAGGTGCACGCAGGCGACGAAGGCTGGCCTGGCGCGCCTGCGGCAGCCCGCCAGCGACCCGCCGCAGCACGTCGCCACAGCCCGGGCCGGATAGCCGGACCACCGCGATGGCCCCGCGCCCGCCGCCGCTTGCCAACGCAAAGATCGTGTCCTGTCGGTGTTCCACGTGAAACAGGCTCAGCGCTTGGGGGGCGGCACGTCCTGCTCGGTCAGCATCAGCCGCGCTACCCGCCCGCCGCCGATCACGTGCACCTGGAGGATCTCCTCGACATCCTCGGTGCTGACCGGCCGGTACCAGACTCCCTCCGGGTAGATCACCATGGCGGGGCCGAATTCGCAGCGGTCGAGGCAGCCTGCGCTGTTGACCCGGATTGCCGGGATCTTCAGTTCCTTGGCCCGCGCCTTCATGTAGTCGCGCAGCTTCTCGCTGCCCGATGCGGCGCAACACCCCCGCGGGTGCCCGTCCTGCCGGCGATTGGTGCAAACGAAGACATGCGCGGCGTAGAAGGGCGGCGGGTCGGCATCGGTCACGCGGGCAGTCCCCTTGAATGAGCCTGATGCATGTAGCGACCGTCCGGACGGGCTCCAACCCGCCGCTTGACGTCGCCCTGCCGGAGGGTGTCTGTCCCGCCACGGACCATGCCCCAGCTTTCGCTCCACACCCCGCTCGGGGACCTGACCCTGTCGGAGGAAGACGGCGCCATCGTCGCCCTCGACTGGGGTCGCGGCCGCGACCAGGACGCCACCCCCCTGCTGGTGCGCGCGCGTGACCAACTCCAGGACTATTTCGACGGCACACGCACGGTGTTCGATCTGCCGCTTGCGCCTCATGGCACCGCATTCCAGCGCAAGGTGTGGGATGCGCTGTGCGCCATCCCTGCCGGGCAGACACGATCCTATGCCTACATCGCCCGCCAGGTCGGCTGCCGTGCGGCGCGCGCCATCGGCCAGGCCAATGGCGCCAACCCGATCCCGATCCTGATCCCCTGCCACCGCGTGGTCGCCGCCAATGGCGGCCTCGGCGGCTATTCGGGCGGCGAGGGAGAGGCTACCAAGCGCTACCTCCTGGACCTCGAGCGCCTGGCGCCCGGGGCCGACACCCTGTTCACGGCCCGCACGGCCCAGCGACGGATCCGCCCTTCATGACCCACGCCATTCGCATCCATGAGACCGGCGGCCCCGAGAAGATGGTCTGGGAGGACATCCCCCTGCCGTCGCCCAAGCCCGGCGAGGCCCTGGTTCGCCACAAGGCCGTCGGCCTCAACTTCATCGACGTCTATTTCCGAACCGGCCTGTACAAGGCGCCGTCCCTTCCGGCCATCATCGGCATGGAAGGCGCGGGCGTGGTGGAAGCCGTCGGCGACGGCGTGACCGAGGTCGCGGTCGGTGATCGCGTCGCCTACGCCACCGGCCCGATCGGCGCCTATGCCGAGGCGCGCTGCATCAAGGCCGACCGCCTGGTGAAGCTGCCCGAAGGCATCGGCTTCGAACAGGGCGCGGCCATGATGCTCCAGGGCATGACCGCCGCCTTCCTGGTCAAGAAGTGCTATCCCGTCCAGGCCGGCCAGACCGTGCTGGTCCATGCCGCGGCGGGCGGCGTGGGCCTCATTATGTGCCAGTGGCTCAAGCACCTTGGCGCCACCGTGATCGGCGTGGTCAGCACCGAGGAAAAGGCGGCCCTCGCCCGCGCACACGGCGCCGCCCATGCCTTGCTGACCAAGGACGACGTGCCGGCCCGCGTGAAGGAGATCACCGGCGGCGCGATGCTCCCGGTCGTCTTCGACAGCGTCGGGCGCGACAGCTTCAACATCTCGCTCGACTGCCTCGCACCCTTCGGCATGATGGTGTCCTACGGCAACGCCTCGGGGCCGGTCGCCATCCCCGATCTCGGTATACTGGCCGCCAAGGGGTCGCTGTACGTCACGCGCCCGACGCTCGCGACCTACACCGCCCGGCGCGAGGACCTGGTTGCCCGCGCCAACGACCTGTTCGAGGTTGTGGGATCCGGCGCCGTACAGATCCGGGTGAACCAGACCTTTGCGCTCAAGGACGCGGCCGAGGCGCACCGGGCGCTCGAAGCGCGGCAAACCACCGGCAGCACGGTGCTGCTGCCGTAAAGGAAGCGGCGGGGGAGAGAACTCCCCAACCCCTTGTTCTTTTGGCTGTCACCAAGGCGTGCCCGGGTCCAAAGGGCCGGCGCATCAACCTTCGCGCCAAGCCGGGAAGGGATCGGGCAGCTTCGCCCAGCCCTCCGGGCCGCGCGCCATCTCGCCATCGGTCAGCAGGCAGGCCTCGAGCTGCATCCGCAGCCGGGCCTCGTCCATCTCCACGCCGATGAACACGATCTCCTGGCGGCGATCGCCCCAGGGCTCTTGCCACTGGCCGGCTACCATCGCACGCCATTCTGCATCATCCGGCCAACGACTGCGCGGTTGCGCGGCCCACCAGAAGCCCGCCGCCTCGTGCCGGCCGACCCGCCCGGCCAATTGCCACTCGCCCGCCCAGGGCATGCGCGTCGCCAGCCAGAAAAAGCCCTTCGCGCGCACCACGCCGGGCAGGTCGCCCTCGATCAGCTTCTTGAACCGCGCAGGGTGCAGCGGGCGCCGCGCCCGCCACACGAAGGACCGGATGCCGAATTCCTCGCTCTCGGGCAGGTGGTGGCCGGACAGCGCCTGCACCCACCCCGCCGCCCCGCGTGCGGCGGCGAAGTCGAACCGCCCGGTCCCGAGCACGTCGGACAGCGGCACCTGCCCTCGCGTGCTCGCCACGATCCCGGCACGCGGGTTGAAAGTGGCGATGATGCCGGCGAGGCGGCGCAGCTCGGCCTCCGACACCAGGTCCGCCTTGTTCAACACGATGACATCGGCGAATTCCACCTGCTCCACCAGCAGATCGACCAGCAGGCGCGTATCCCCCGCGCCCGTCGTTTCGCCGCGCTTCGCCAGCGTATCGGCGGACCCGTAATCCTCCAGCCAGGCCTTGGCATCCACCACCGTCACCATGGTGTCGAGCCGCGCCAGGTCCGCCAGCGAGAACCCCTCCTCGGTCCGGAAGTCGAAGGTGGCCGCGACAGGCATCGGTTCGCTGATGCCCGTGCTCTCGATCAGCAGCGCGTCGAAGCGGCCCTCGCGCGCCAGCTTCGCCACCTCGGCCATCAGGTCCTCGCGCAGCGTGCAGCAGATGCAGCCGTTCGACATCTCGACCAGGCGCTCCTCGGTGCGCGACAGCGTGCCGGCGTCGCCCCGCAGTGGCGCGGGACCGTTACCAACCAGCGCGGCGTCGATGTTCACCTCGCTCATGTCGTTGACGATGACCGCGACGCGCCGGCCCTCGCGGTTCGCCAGCACATGGTTCAGCAGCGTGGTCTTGCCTGCGCCGAGGAAGCCCGAGAGCACCGTCACCGGAAGCCGCCCATCCGCGTCGCTCATGCGAAGATCCCCGGCTCGTCGATGCACAGCAGGATGCGCGCGCGTCGGTCCTCCGGCAGGCGGGAGACCGGCGGGGACCGATGCAGGCATCCCGCCGGCGGGGCCGGCTCATGCCGCGTGCCCTTCAGCAGCGCGACCGAGCAGGTTGGTGCCTGGTGCGGCGCGCGGCAGTCGGCCCCGCACATGGTCCATTGCGTGCCCTCGCCGCGATACGTGCACAGCAGCCGTAGCCCGATCGCATCCATGTGGAAGCGCCGGCAGGAATCATGCGTCACGCCATCGAGGCGCAGGCGCACCTGATCCCGGCCGCTGATTGCCGCGAACATCGCCGCCAGGCGCGTCATGTCGGCCGCGAGCGCGGTGGGCACCGGCTGGCCGAGTGCGGCCAGGACACCGTTCACCGCGGCGTCCGGCGCGTCCTCGCAGGTGGCGCGGAAGGGTGCGGTGGCGAGCAGCGGCGCCGTCATCCGGCGCCAGCCTGCGGGTTCGGGGCGCAGCCATAGCGCGAGCGCCACCTCCGGCCGCATGATTTCGAGCAGGACGGTGTCGTCGCCGCTGACGGCGGCACAGGCGCGGGGCGACGCCTCACTGACCTGCCCCGCCTCGGGCGGGAAAACCTCGCACAGAAAGGACATCCGTCGCGCCTCCCAGAGACGGCAATGTTATAGTATAACTCACCGCCGACCGCCAAGGCGTCGCGTCCCCCTGCAGGAGTGCCCCCGATCCGGCCAGCACCTTCGCCCGGCGTATCCGCGCGCAGCGTTGGCCCAGGCACGACCACCGAAGGCCGCCCCTCGCAGTGGCGCCCGCCCGCGATCCAGCCGGGCGACCGCTGGACGAAGTCAGGGCCACCCGCGGCGGCCCTCGCCCAACCTTCAGGCCAGGCCAAGCACCGCGAAAAGCCGTGTCACCGGCGGCCAGGCCGCCATCAGCTGGGCTCGGAACGCCAGCATCGCTGCCGCGCCGCCCGCCACCACCAGCACCGACGCCGCCCAGGCTCCCAGCAGCGCCCGGTCGCTCTGATCCTGCGCCACCGGCGTCCTCTCCGTAACGGTCGGCGCCACGGGCGGCTCGGCGGTGGGGGGCGGTGGCGCGGACTCCGGGGCCGGCTCCGGCGCGGCGGCCGGTGGTGGCGGTGCAGCCGCCGCCTCGGCGCGCGGCAGCGCGAAATCCGTCCCGCAGCGCGAACAGCGCAGCGTCCGCGCTGCGCCGGACAGCAGCCGGTCGGGCACGTTGTACTCCGCGCCACAGGATGGGCAGGCGATCCGCATGCCGCCCATATCAACCCGGGAGCGCCCGCCTGCAAGCAGCGGTTGAGCGCCGGGCCGCGTGCGGGCACAACAGCGCATGGTCCGATTCAGCCGCGTGGCCCTGGCCTATCCCGATCCGCGCGGGCGGCCGGGACAGCCCGTGCTGCGCGACCTCTCCTTCACCCTGGGCGACGGCTCCTTCACCTGGCTTCTCGGTCCCTCTGGCGCCGGCAAGACATCCGTGCTGCGCCTGATGCATGCTGCCCTTCGCCCGACCGAGGGCGAGGTCGAGATCCTCGGCGTCCGCGTCTCCCGCGCGCGGCGCGCCAACCTGCCGCCGCTGCGCCGGCGCATCGGCGTGGTGCACCAGGAATTCCGCCTGCTCGCGCACCTGTCCGCCTGGGACAACGTGGCGCTGCCGCTGCGCCTGGCCGGCACAGCGGAATCCACCATCCGCAGCGACGTGGCGGACCTGCTCGACTGGATCGGCCTGACCGGCAAGGAGGAACGCCGGCCCGAGGAACTCTCGGGCGGCGAGCAACAGCGCCTGACCATCGCGCGCGCCGTGGTCACCCGCCCTGCCTTGCTGGTGGCCGACGAACCGACCTCGGAACTCGATGCCCTGCAGGCGCGCCGCACCATCGCGCTGCTGGTCGAGATGAATCGCCTCGGCACCACCGTGGTGGTCGCGACCCATTCCGAGGACCTGCCCGCGCGCCATCCCGCACGCATGCTCACCCTCGCGGGCGGAAGGATGGTGGCGGATGGCTGAACCGCGCCGTCGCCTCGCGCGGGACCCGCTCGGGCTCAGGCGCGCCCTGGCCGACCGGCTGCTGCTGGGCCTGGTGGCGGCGATGGCCCTGCTGGCGGCGCTCGCGCTGGCTGGGCGCGACGGTGCCGACCGCCTGGCCCAGCGCTGGCGCGACGGGGCGCGGGCCGCCGTGACGGTGCAGATCCCGCAGCCGGATGCGGATCGCATGGCGCGTGCCCTGGCCACGCTGCGCGCGTTACCGGAGGTCGCCGCCGCCGAACCGGTCGACCCCGCACGCATGGCCGAATTGTTGCGCCCCTGGCTAGGCGGCGCCAACAGCGTCCCGCTGCCCGGCGTCATCGAACTGCGCCTGGCCGACCTCGCGGCGGACCCGGTGCGCATCGGCGACCGCGTCGCTGCCGAGGTGCCCGGCGCCGTGACCGAGGCCCATGGCGTCTGGGTCGCGCATCTCGCGGCGCTGGCGCGGGCGGTGCAGGGCGTGGCGCTGGCGGTGCTGGCGCTGGTGGCGGCGGTCGCGGCCGCGGTGGTGGCGGTGGCGGTGCGCGCTGGCATCTCGGCCCGCCGCGATGCGGTGCTGGTGCTGCATGGGCTGGGTGCGACCGATGCCGATGTGGCGGGCCGCTTCGCCCGTCGGGTCGCGACGCTGGTGGCCTTGGGGGCGGCGGGCGGCACGCTGGTGGCGCTGCCGGCACTGTCGGGCCTGGTCGCTGTGGCGGGGCCGCTGGCCGGTGCGGCGGACTGGCATGGGCTGCCGTGGCTCGACCTCGCGCTGGTGCCGCCGGTGGCTGCGCTGGTCGGCTGGACCACCACCCAGGCCACCGTGCGCCTCTGGCTGCGGCGCCTGCCGTGAGCCCGGGGCCGCATGGCGTGCCCCCAACCGGCACGCCGGGCGGCGCCGCCGGTCCAGCCTCGCCCTTGCCCGTCACGCCGGCAGGCGCGCCAGCCGCCATTGCGCCGGCAGGTGCGCCAGTCACCCCCGTACCGGACGCCGTGGACTTGCCGGCGCCGCCGCACGGCGTGCGCTTGCCTGCCTTCGCCGCATCCGCGCTGTCGGACGCCCCGACCGGTCCGAGCCCGTCTGGCGTGACCTCAACATCGCAGTTGCCGCACCGTGTCCCCGGTGGCCGGCGTCGTCGCCGCCTCGGACTCGGGCTGCTCCTCGGCATGACGTTCCTGGTGCTCGGCGGCTTTGTCGCCTTCGTGCTGGCGGCGATCGACCCCGCCCCGTCGCCACCCGGCGAGACCGACGGCATCGTGGTGCTGACTGGCGGGACCGAGCGCGTCGGCACCGGCTTCCGCTTGCTCGCCGAAGGTCAGGCGCGGCGGCTGCTGATCTCGGGCGCGCATCCCGAGGCCAATCTTCCCGAGATCGCCGCCGCCGCGGGCATCGACCCCGCGCCCATCGCCGGGCGTGTCGATGTCGGCCACGCCGCTGCCTCGACCCGCGGCAACGCCGCCGAGGCCGCCGCCTGGGCCCGCGCGAACGAGATGCGCTCGCTGCGCATCGTCACCGCCGGCTACCACATGCCGCGCGCCATGCTCGAGATGCGGCGCGCCCTGCCGCAGACCCGCCTGGTCGGCCACCGCGTGCCCTCCGCCGCGCTGCGCGCGCCCGGCGCGCTATGGCGCCCGCAACTCTGGGCATTGCTGGCAGGGGAATATGCCCGCTACCTGGGGGCATGGGCGGGGCTGTCGGGGGCCTTCGTGCCGCGACGGGAGGCTCACGCGACATGACCTGGCTACGCTCGGCGGTGTTCAACGCCGTTTTCCTGGGCGGCACCGTGCTCACGGTGCTGGTCGGCACGCTGCTGCTGGCGGCGCCGGCGCCGGTGATGGTGCGCTACATCCGCGGTTGGGCGGAACTCGTGCTCGGCGCGCTGCGCCTGATCTGCGGCATCCGGGTCTCGGTCAGCGGCCTCGAGAACCTGCCGCCCGGCCCCGCCATCATCGCCGCCAAGCACCAGTCGGCCTTCGACACGGTTGTCTGGCTCACGCTGCTGCCGCCCGGGCGCGACGCGGTCTATGTGCTCAAGCAGGAACTGGCGAACATCCCGCTCTGGGGCCGGCTGGCGGCGCGCTGCGGGCATATCTCGGTGGACCGCGCGGCCGGCGCCTCGGCGCTGCGCGGCATGGTGCGCGCGGCCCAGGGCGCGATCGCGGCCGGCCGGCCGGTGGTGATCTTCCCCGAGGGCACCCGCACCGCGCCGGGCGAACGCGTGCCCTACCAGCCAGGCGTGGCGGCCCTGGCCAGCGCGACTGGTGCGCCGGTGGTGCCGGCGGCGACCGACAGCGGCCTGTACTGGGGTCGCCGTGCCTTCCACAAGCGCGCCGGCACCATCCATGTCGCGATCCTGCCGTCGCTGCCCAGCGGGATGCCGCGGGCGGCGCTGATGGCGGCGCTGGAGACGGCCGTGGAGGATGCCTCGGCCGCGCTGGCCGGGTTGCCCACCCCTGTGGACAAGTCTGGGGACGGCACCCGTGTCATTTCTGATTCGCGGGCGAAGCAGGGCGCGGCAACGTCTTGATTCGGCTTGAAGCGTTAACCGACGATCAAGCCTGTGGATAAATTGGCGCCGCCGTCGGTGGGCAGCAACGCGGCGATGCGGTCGAGCCCGGCATCGCGCACCCCCATCTGCCGCAGGTGCCGCAACGTGTTCAGCAGGTAGTCCCGGTTGGCGCCCATCTGGCCATGCCCCTGGGCGATCGCCGCCGCCGCCCGTTCGGCCGACAGCCGGCCGCAATACAACCGGCATCCGCGGTTCGCGACATAGGCCACCGCGCGCACCATCCGCCCGGTGTCGAGCAGCCGAAGCGGCAGCATCCGCCGGTGGTAGACCTGCTCGGCCCCATCCGGCAGTTCGCGGTCATCCAGGTAGGCGAGCACCTCCGCCGCTTCCGCCGCGCGCACCCCGAAGGCGAGGCCCCGGCACGCGCCGCCGCGGTCGAGCCCGAGCACCAGCCCCGGCTGTTCCGGCGTGCCGCGATAGCGATGCGACCACAGGCAGAACCTGCGGTGGAAGCCGCGCAGCAGAGCCGGATGCGCGCGGGCATGGTCGAAGCCAGGCCGCCAGATCAACGAGCCATAGGCGAAGACATACAGGTGGCCGTCCGCGTCGATCAGGTCGCGCAGCGCGACGGCGTCCGCTCGTGATGCGTGTTGCATGGCGCTGTCCCGCAGCCCGGCAGCGTCGCGCCGCGGCGGGCGCGGCGCTATACCCGGGGCCGTGACCGACGTGAAGCCGCCCCGCCCGCCGCGCCGCCGCGCCCGCCGCATGATCGCCGGGACGCTCGTGCTGGCCGGATTGGCCGTGGCCGCGCATGCAGCGGCATGGACCTGGTCGACCGGCGCGCTGGCCGTCGGCATGTCCGACTGGGTGACGCAGCGCCGCGCCGAGGGCTGGACCATTTCCCACCAGCCGCCCACGCGTGGCGGCTGGCCGTTCGCCGCGCGCGTCAGCGTGGCGGAGGTGCGCATCGAGACGCCGGCGCGCGCGAACGAGGCCGGCATCGTGCACCAGGCCGCGCGGCTGGTGGTGCAGGTTGCCGCCCCGCGGCCGACCCATCTGGAGGTCCTGGCCGACGGGCCGCAGCGCATCGAACTGGGCGGCACCGCAATTCCCTTCGCCGCCCGTCGCTTCGCGCTGGCGGTGCCGCTCGCGGCCGGGCCGGCGCCCCCGGTCGAACTCGATATCGCGGGACTGGAGGCGCTGCTGCCCGCCGGGCCGGTGCGCCTGCGCGCGGCGCGAATT
The DNA here is from genome assembly GCF_022846615.1 of Roseomonas fluvialis. NCBI lineage: Bacteria > Pseudomonadati > Pseudomonadota > Alphaproteobacteria > Acetobacterales > Roseomonadaceae > Roseomonas > Roseomonas fluvialis. Next base: position 5,254,142 of record NZ_AP025637.1, on the reverse strand, counting down.
CTGCTCCACCCGGGCGGCCGGCTGCCGCGGCCTGCCGAGTCGGAACCCTCGGTTGCGCTCGCGCTGCAAGCGGAGGGGCTGGAGCCACCGGCATCGCCGCTGACCGCGGCGCTGGGCGCCGAGATCGAGGCGCTGTCGGCCGACGCGGTGCTGGTGGGCGCGCAGCCGCTGCGCGGGCCGCCGGCGTCGATGGCCGCGGCCTGGCGGGACGCCGGGGGCGTGTTCGAGATCCCGGCGCTGGCGCTGCGCTGGGGACCGCTGCAGGGCGATGCGCAGGCGTCCTTCACGCTCGATCGTGCACTGCAGCCGCGCGGGCGTGGCAGCCTGCGTGTGGCGGGTGCGCCGGCGGCGGTCGAGGCGTTGGCACGCGCTGGGCTGGTCGATGCCTCTGCTGCGCGCAGCGTGCAGACGGTGCTGATGCTGATGTCGCGCACGCCGCCGGAGGGCGGGCCGCCGCGCGTGGAACTGCCGATGGCGCTGACGGACGGCACGCTGTCGGCGGCGCGCGTGCCGCTGTTGCGCATGGCGCCGATCGACTGGTCGCGGCCGCGCGGCTGGTGATCCGGCGACGTGCACCGCGCACCTGGCGCGCGGATGGCGGTCTGTGACCGATCCTTCGTAGAGCGCGGCAGCGCAACGGATTAACGACGGGCAAGCGTATCGCTCCGCAAATCGCGTGCTGCGCGAGAGGGTCGTGAAAACGACGTCAATCACGCCTGTGCCACCGTGAGAGGCCTGTCGGTTGCCGCCAGCGCAGCGTTAAAGATGGGGCATCGCTCTCCTGACTGTGACAGGGCGGGCCGCCACCGAAAGATGCGGATGGATGATGTGACGTTCGAAGCCCAGTCTGACGCGGAAGGCACCGACCGCAGTGCCATCATCATGATGCTGACCTACGTGGAGGCGGAATGCCGCCGGCTCGGTGATGCCGAGGCCGCGCGTCATGCCGCACTCGCGGCAGCACTGATCAACGGGCAGCCCGTGACGCATGCGGTCGAGACCGGCCTGCGGCATGTGCCGGCAGTGGCCGCCCCGCTGAACTGAAGCGTCCGGACCCAGCACGGCGGCTGCGGTCGCTTCGTCGCGCGAAGGCGCGCATTTCACTGAGGCGCGCGTCGCCGCGCATCATGCTCAGGCGCGCATAGGTGCGCACCGTTCCCAGGCGCGCGGAAGCGCCCATGCAGCACACGCGCGCGGACGCGCGCAGTTCGAACCAACGCGCGAATGCGCGGCATTCACCCGAACGCGCGCAGGCGCACACGTCACCCAAACGCGGCGCCGCGCTCGCATCAACCAAACTCGTGCTTGCGCGCGCTTCATTCACGCCTGTGGTTGTGCACGCTTCATGTGAACGCTTCATGCGAACGCATCAGCGCGCGCAAGTCGTGCCGCGTCACGTACACGGGCAACATGTCATCCTGCGCCTGTGCGCACGTAGCCCGGACGCGCGACGGGATGCACCCCGCTTCAACGCGCGGCATTCACCAAACCCACGGGTTCGTGCCATCCACATGCCCGGTCGGGCGCACGCTGGCGCAGCCTGCCCCGCATCATGGCTCAGCCGCGCGACATCGATCGACGCACCATCCGCGTAGCGCGCGCCATCACTCCGCGCGGCGCAGTTGGAACAGCGCCTGCTCACCGAACAGGTTGGCCAGCCGCACCGAACGCCGCCACGGCGCCTTCAGCCCGCGCTCATCGACCGCGAGCCATTTCTCGACGCGATAGCCCTCCATCTCGCACAGCGCCAGGAAGTCCAGGATGGTGCAGGGATGGATGTTGGGCGTTTCGTACCAGGGGCGGTTCCAGGTGTCGGTGTCGGGCATGCGCCCGCGCGTCAGCAGCCGCCAGCGCAACTGCCAGTGGCCGAAATTCGGGAAGGACACGATGGCGTGGCGGCCGATGCGCAGCATTTGGCGCAACACCTCACGCGGTTTCTCGACCGCCTGCAGCGTGCGCGACAGCACCACGAAGTCGAAGCCGCCATCGGGGTAAAAGGCCAGGTCATGGTCGGCATCGCCATGGATGACGGCCAGGCCCGAGGACACCGCCTTGGTCACCTCCGCCATGTCGATCTCGATGCCGCGGGCATCGACCTGCTTCTCGCGCGCCAGGTGTTCGATCAGCGCACCGTCGCCGCAGCCGATATCCAGCAGCTTGGCACCTTGCGGAATCATCTCAGCGATCAGGCGGAGATCCAGCCGCATGTTCTTCGCGACGTAGCGGATGTCGGCGGGGGCGTCAGGCATGTGCGGCGCTTCAGGGCTGCGGTGCGATCCGCGTAGTAGGCTGCACGCGGCATGTCCAGTGGAACCCCCGACCTCGTCGCGCGACTCGCACTGCTGCTCGCGGTGCAGGCCGCTGCGGTCCTGGCTTGGGATGCGCTGACACGCGGGCCGATGGCGACGATCCCGCCCGACAGCGTGATCGGCGGGCTCGGCACATTCTGGATGGTGCCGGCGGCCTGGCTGGCGGCGTGGCAGGTGCTGGCGCTGACCGACCTGCGCCGTGCGCTGAGCGGTGCGGCGGTCACGTTCGTGCTGTGCGTCGTGATCTTCGCGGTGGCCCTGGTGGCGGGGCTGTTCTCGGCCGCGCTACTGGCGCTGCCGGCGGGCGCGGTGGGTGTGGTGCTGATCGCCCGCTTCATCGCGCGACGCGAGGCCACCGAGGACGGCGCGCCGCCGCGCGCCTGGCCGCATGTCGTGGGGCTGCTGGTGGCGCTGGCGGGGCTGCTGCCCGCGGTGCTGTCGATCGGCGAGCGCTTCCACCCCGACATCCCGCCCCGGGCGGCGACGGCCGCCGGCCTGGCGCTGCTGCTGCTGCCCTCGGTCGCGATCTTCCTGCCGCATGCGCTGCTGGCACTGGCGGCGCGGCCGCACGGGCCGGCACCGTGGCGACGCGGCGCCGCCATGCTGGCGGTGGTTCTGGCGGTGCCGATGCCCGTGCTGGGCCCGGGCTGGATGTTCGCGACACCCGGGCGCGTCGCCGCCGAGCACGCCGAACATGTCCTGTTCAGCGAGGCCGGCGGTTGGGAGCGCGGCTACTATCCTGGCCAGGTGATGACGGCCGACCTTGGGCTGCGGCGGTTCAGCCTCACGGTGCCCCAGGGCTGGCTTGGCCTGCATCCGCCCTGGCCGCAGCCGGAGCCGGCGCGCGCGATCGAGATCGTGCCCGACCCGCGGCTGCCGCCGCCCGCCCTGCCGTTCCGCCGGCTGCGGATTGCACCGGCGGTCGAGAACCCCATGGTCCCGGTCGGCGCCGCCGGCACCGGGCAGGCCGACTGGCACCTGATGGGTTGCACGGCGCCGGACGACCAGGGGATCTCGTTGTGCCGGCAACTCGGCTTCCGCGACGGACGCGAGACGGATGCCGCGATGGCGACGCTGCTGCCCGAGGAAACGCTGACGCGCCGGATGCTCGCCCGCTACGCGATCGGCCCAGCCGCCTGGCGCGTGCTGGGCCCAGGGCTGCACGGCGAATGCTACCTGCGCGAAACCTGCCGCCTGCGCTTCGCCGTCCCGGACGCGATCGAACTGGAAGCGGAGATCCCGGCGACGATCGACCCCGACCTGCCGCAACTGCGCGCGGGCGCGGCGGTGCTGATGGGGCTGTAGGGCGAGCGGCGTGGAGGGCTTTGCCCTCCCCGGACCCCACCCACCAAAGGCCTAAAGGCCTCTGGACACCAATACCTGATCGGGGGATTCGGGGAGGGGCAGGGCGTGCCCGCCCCACCGGTGCCACCGGCGATGCCCCTCGCCAAATCCCCCTGATTAAATCAGGGGATCCAGGGGCCTTAAGCCCTTGGCGGAGGGGTCCGGGGGAGGCAGCGCCTCCCCCGCGCGCGACCCTCACCCCACCAGGAACGGGGCGTCCCGCGTATTCGCCAGCGCGTCCCAGGCGGCGCGCACACGGGCCGGGCCGTACTCGCGTTCGAGCCGCCGCAGCGTGAAGTGCCCCCGTGCCACACCGCGGAAGTGTTCCAGGAAGGCGATGTTGACCGCGGCCCCGGCCACGGCGCCCAGGATGGGCGCCGCCTGCGCCGACAGCTTCAACCCCATGGGTCCCACGAAGCGCGACGCCACCGCCGCGACGAAGCCGGGCACGATGGTGCGGCCCACGGCACCCTTCAGCGCCTCGGCCAGCGCGATGCGCACGGCGAAGTAGCCGCTCTCGGTGGCGTCGTCGGCGGCGGAGCTGCCGCCCAGCGCGAAGACCTTCAGGCATTCTGCGGCGGCTTCGGGGGCCGAAAGGTCTTCGCCTTCCTCACCCGCCACCGCGGCCACCTGGCGCAGCAGGATGGTGGTCGAGACCGGCAATTCGACCAGCGTGCCCGGCAAGCCGAAGGCGCCGCCGACGGCGCCCGAGGCCGCCGCCATGCCGCGATGGAACCACGATGAGGGCACCGGCAGGGGCGAGACCGACGGGCCCGAGCGCATCGCGGTGGCGATCGCGAGCTGCAGCGCAGCACGCACCGCGCCATCCAACCCGCCCTGCACTGCCGTGGGCAGGCGGGCGCGCAGCGCCTCCAGCGGCATGCCGGCGACCGAGGCCAGCCGCGCGGCGAGCGAGGGGTTCTCCAGGATCTCGAAGGCGGCGCGCAGATCGCGCTCGGCCTCGGGCGGCCATCCGGTGGTGGTGGTCAGGGTCAGGCTCATCTGCGGGGGACATGGCCCCGCGCGGGCGCGCGGTCCAGACCCGCCGCCTCCCGTTCCGCCGCCGCGGCATAGGGCGCGAGGCGCTCGGCGATGCTGCGCGCCACGGCCTCGACCGCCGCGTGGCGCGGGAAGGCGGCGCGCCAGACCATGCGGATGGTGCGCGAGGCGCGCGCCGCCAGCGGGCGCAACACGATCCCGGCATCCTGCGCTGCACCCGCCGCCAGGCCGGGGATCAGCGTGGTGCCGTAGCCGGCCGCAACCATGTTGATGAGGGTCGCGAGGCTCGCCGCGCGCAGCGCGCCACCAAGCGGCACCTGCGTTTCGCGCGCAGCCGCCACACCAACCCTGCGCGCAGGCCGGTCCGCCGAGGTCGCCGGACCGAGCAGTCCACACGCCGCCAGCGCCTGGTCGCGCAGGCAATGCCCGTCGGCCAGCACCAGCACGTCGGCGGCGAGGTCGGCTTCGGCGATACGCTCCCGCGCCGCCAGCGCGTGGTCGGGCGGTAGCGCGGCGATGAAGGGTTCGGTGAACAGCGCGCGCGACGACAGGTCGGCGGCGTCCGGGTCGGTCGCGAGCAGTGCGGCATCCAGTTCATGCGCGCGCAGCTTCTCCAGCAGGGTGCCGGTCACGTCCTCCCAGGGTTCGATCGTGAGGTCGGGCAGCGCTTCGCGCAGCGGCGCGAAGACCAGCGGCAGCAGGTAGGGGCCGAGCGTCGGGATGACGCCCAGGCGCAGCGTGCCGCGCAACGGGTCGGCGAGCGCGCGCGCGAGGGCGGACATCGCCTCGATCTCGGCCAGCGCGATGCGGGCATGGGGCAGCAGCGCCTCGCAGACCGGCGTGGGCACCACCTGCTTGCTGCTGCGTTCGAACAGCGCGGCGCCGAGCGATTCCTCAAGCTTGCGCAGTTGCACCGACAGCGTGGGCTGGGAGACGCGGCAGGCCTCGGCGGCACGGCCGAAATGGCGGTGCTCGGCCAGGGCGATCATGTAGCGCAGGTCGCGCGGGTTCATCGGGGCATCCATGCTGCGGCGCGGCGTGGCGGCTGCGTTGGCGCAAGCAGGGCGCGCGCGGCCGGCAGCTCGCCGCCACCATTGGCGCTGACTATCACAATCTTCAAAACTTGGGGCTTCCGTAATCGCCGCCGGCATGGGAAACGACGCGCCATCGTGCCGGCGCAGGTCGGCACGCCTTCGGCGGAATTCGGCCGTCCCGCCCATTCCGGCGGGGGTGGCCCACGCAGCCAGGAACGGAGAGACACCATGATGGACGGAACCTCGGGCAGCGGCGGCAAGTGCCCGGTGATGCATGGCACCCCGGTCGCGGCGCGCTTCAGCACCCGCACCAACAAGGATTGGTGGCCGAATGCGCTGAACCTGCGCATCCTGGCGCAGCACTCCGCCAAGTCGAACCCGATGGGCGAGGCGTTCAGCTACGCCGAGGAATTCAAGAAGCTCGACCTCGCGACGCTGAAGTCCGACATCATGGCGCTGATGAAGGTCAGCCAGGATTGGTGGCCGGCCGACTACGGGCATTACGGCCCGTTCTTCATCCGCATGGCCTGGCACGCGGCCGGCACGTACCGCACCGCCGATGGCCGCGGTGGCGCGGGCAACGGCGCGCATCGCTTCGCGCCCGAGAATTCCTGGCCCGACAATGCCAACCTGGACAAGGCGCGGCGCCTGCTGTGGCCGATCAAGCAGAAGTACGGCAACCGCATTTCCTGGGCCGACCTGTTCGTGCTGACCGGCAACTGCGCGATCGAATCCATGGGGCTGAAGCCCTTCGGCTTCGGCGGCGGCCGCGTCGACATCTGGGAGCCCGAGGACGACATCTACTGGGGCACCGAGGACACCTGGCTGGGCGACAAGCGCTACACCGGTGACCGGCAGCTCGAGAACCCGCTCGCCGCGGTGCAGATGGGCCTGATCTACGTGAACCCGGAAGGCCCGAACGGCACGCCGGACCCGGTCGCCTCCGGCCGCGACATCCGCGAGACCTTCGCGCGCATGGCGATGAACGACGAGGAGACCGTCGCGCTGGTGGCCGGCGGCCACACCTTCGGCAAGGCGCATGGCGCCGGCGACGCGACGCTGGTCGGGCGCGAGCCCGAGGGCGCGCCGATGGAAGCGATGGGTCTCGGCTGGCTCAGCACCTGGAAGTCGGGCAAGGGCATCGATGCCATCACCTCCGGCATCGAGGGCGCGTGGAAGCCGAAGCCCACCACCTGGGACATGGGCTATTTCGACATGCTGCTCGGCTACGACTGGGAACTGCACAAGTCCCCCGCCGGCGCCCACCAGTGGCACCCGACCGACCGCAGCGCCTGGACCCTGGTCGAGGACGCGCATGACCCGTCCAAGCGCCACCCGCCGATGATGACCACGGCGGACATGGCGATGAAGATGGACCCGGCCTATCGCGCCATCAGCGAGCGTTTCCACAAGAACCCCGACCAGTTCGCCGATGCCTTCGCGCGTGCATGGTTCAAGCTGACGCATCGCGACATGGGGCCGAAGGTCCGCTACCTGGGCCCCGACGTGCCGGCCGAAGACCTGATCTGGCAGGACCCGGTGCCGCCGGTGACGCATGCGCTGATCGACGAGGGTGATGTCGCCGCGCTGAAGGTGGCGATCCTCGCGACGGGGCTGTCGGTGTCACAGCTGGTGCAGACGGCCTGGGCCTCGGCCTCGACCTTCCGCGGTTCCGACAAGCGTGGTGGTGCGAATGGTGCGCGCATCCGCCTCGCGCCGCAGAAGGACTGGGAGGTGAACCAGCCTGCGCAGCTCGCGACCGTCCTGGGCAAGCTCGAGGGTGTGCAGAAGGCGTTCAACGCCTCGGCCACGTCCGGCAAGCAGGTGTCGCTGGCCGACATCATCGTGCTCGGCGGTTGCGCGGCGATCGAAGCTGCGGCGAAGGCGGCGGGCCACTACGTGACGGTGCCCTTCGTCCCCGGCCGTACCGACGCGACCGATGCGCAGACCGACGCGGCGAGCTTCGCCGTGCTCGAGCCCGAGGCCGACGGCTTCCGCAACTACCGCAAGGCGCGCTTCACGGTCTCGGCCGAGGAGCAGCTGGTGGACAAGGCGCAGCTGCTGGGCCTCACGGCGCCGGAGATGACCGCGCTGGTGGGCGGCATGCGCGTGCTGGGCGGCAACTTCAACGGCTCGCCGCACGGCGTGCTGACGACCCGCCCGGGCCAGCTCACGAACGACTTCTTCGTGAACCTGCTCGACATGGGCACCGCCTGGTCGCCCACGGATGAGTCGGCCGAGGAATTCCAGGGCCGCGACCGCGCCACCGGCACGGTGAAGTGGACCGGCACGCGGGTGGACCTGGTGTTCGGGTCGAACTCCCAGCTGCGCGCGCTGGCCGAGGTCTATGCCCAGGGCGACAACGCCGGGAAGTTCGTCGGCGATTTCGTGGCGGCCTGGGTGAAGGTGATGAACGCGGACCGCTTCGACCTGGCGTAAGGGTCGGGCCCCGCTTCGGGTTGACGGAGGGCCGCTCCCGGCAGGGGGCGGCCCTTCTGCGTGACGGGCTGCCGCGCGGATATGGCCCTGGCGCCCGCCGCCCCATATAAGGCGCCGCGACGGGGCGCCCTCGGGTGCCCTCCGCGCTTGAGGGCATCGACCGATGAACTGGATTTCCGACTGGGCCCTGCCGAAGATCTCCGGCCTGTTCAAGCGGGACGTGCCGGAAAACCTCTGGCACAAATGCCCGGCCTGCGAGCAGATGATCTTCCGCCGCGACCTCGATGCCGCGCTGAATGTCTGCCCGCATTGCGGCCATCACATGCGGATTTCGGCAAACCGCCGCCTGGAATGCACGCTGGATGAAGGCTTCTCCCGCATCGAGCTGCCCAAGGCGCCGGCCGACCCGCTGCGCTTCCGCGACCAGCGCCGCTATACCGACCGGCTGAAGGAATCGCAGGCGAAATCCGCGATGGACGATGCGGTGGCCGTGGCGCATGGCACCATCGAGGGCCAGCGCGCCGTCGTCGCCGCCTTCGAATTCGCCTTCATGGGCGGGTCGATGGGCGCGGGCGTGGGTGAGGCGATCGTCACCGCCGCGAAGCTCGCGGTGCTGCAGGATGCGCCGCTGATCGTCTTCACCGCATCGGGCGGCGCACGCATGCAGGAAGGCGCGGTGTCGCTGATGCAGATGCCGCGCACGGTCATCGCGACGCGCCTCGTGAAGGAAGCGGGGCTGCCCTACATCGTCGTGATGTGCGACCCGACCACGGGCGGTGTCACCGCATCCTTCGCCATGCTGGGCGACATCCACATCGCCGAGCCCAACGCGCTGATCGGCTTCGCCGGCGCACGCGTGATCGAGCAGACGGTGCGCGAGAAACTCCCCGAGGGCTTCCAGCGCGCCGAATACCTGCTGGAGCACGGGATCCTCGACATGGTGGTGAAGCGCGGCGAGATGCGCGCCACGCTCGCGCGTGTGATCGGCCTGCTGCGCGTGCCGCTGGTGCTGCGTCCGCCGGAGGTGAGCGTGGAGGACGTGACTGTGTTGCCCGCCCCCCAGGACCCGGCGCCGCCCGCGCAGGCCTGAGCATGCAGATGACGATACGCGCCCGCCGGTTCGCGATCACGCAGCCGCGTGGGCGCCTGGTGGTGGCGCCGCGCCGCGCAGCACGCCTCGGCCGCTGACCGTATGTCCCGCGCCGAAGCGATCGTCGAGCGCCTGCACGCGCTGCATCCGAAGCTGATCGACCTCAGCCTCGGGCGTATGCATCGCGCACTGGCCGCACTCGGGCATCCGGAACGCCGCATGCCGCCGGTCGTGCATGTGGCCGGCACCAACGGCAAGGGCAGCACCTGCGCCTTCCTGCGCGCCATCACCGAAGCCGCGGGGATGCGCGCGCATGTCTTCACCTCCCCGCACCTGGTGCATTTCCACGAGCGTGTACGCCTGGCCGGCACGCTGGTCTCCGATGCCGACCTGACCGCCGCGCTCGAGGAAGCGGAACATGCGAACGCCGGCGAACCCATCACGGTGTTCGAGATCACCACCGCCGCGGCGCTGCTGCTGTTCTCGCGCGTGCCGGCGGATGTGATGGTGCTGGAGGTCGGCCTCGGCGGGCGGCTCGATGCGACCAACGTGGTCGACCGGCCGGTGGCGACGGCGATCACCTCGCTGTCGATGGACCACATGGATTTCCTCGGCGACACGCTGGGGGCCATCGCCGGTGAGAAGGCCGGCATCATCAAGCACGGCGTGCCCTGCGCGACCGGATTGCACGCGCCCGAAGCGCGCGACGTGATCGAGCGCATCGCGCACGACAATGCCGCGCCGCTGCTGATGCGCGGGCGCGACTGGCGCTGTGACATCGTGCAGGGCGGCCTGCTGTTCGCCGATGCGCGCGGGTCGATCGACCTGCCGCCGCCGGGCCTGCCGGGGCCGCACCAGGCGGAGAATGCGGGCATCGCGATCGCCGCGCTGCGGGCCTGGAATCCGGCCTGGTTGACCGACACGGCGATCGCGCGCGGGATCGCCGCCGCGCAATGGCCCGCACGTCTGCAGCGGCTGCAGGGTGCGCTGGCCGCGCTGCTGCCGCCGGGCTTCGACCTGTGGCTGGATGGCGGGCACAATGCGGGCGCCGGCGTGGCGCTGGCCGCGCACCTCGACACCTGGCGGGATCGCCCGCTGCACCTGGTCGTTGGCATGAAGAAGGGCAAGGCGAGTGCCGAGTTCCTGCGCCCGCTGATCCCGTATGCCACCACGCTGACCGCCGTGGCCGAGCCCGGCCAGCACCTGGCGATGAGCGTCGAGGACATCGTGGACGCGAGCGGCGGCGTGGCGCGGCCTGGGCCGACGGTGGCCGAGGCGCTGACGCGGATCGCGCGCGATGGTCGGCCCGGCCGCGTGCTGATCTGCGGCAGCCTGTACCTGGCGGGGGAAGTGCTGAAGGCCGAGGGTCTGGTCGCGGCGTAGCGCCGGCCACGACCGGGCGGGACCTGCGGGCGGTTCCGCGGGCCGATCAGGCGCCGCTATTCGATCATCCGCGGCCAGCCGGCTGTTCGCAGCGCAGGCCGGTGCCCACGAAGGTGCGGGCGCGCGTTCACGCCGCGTCGCGGCGGGCCTGGTCCCAGCGGATCAGACGGCGGAGGCCTTCGAGCGCCACGCCGCAGAACACCAGGAGCACGACGAGGTAGGCCACCAGCGCCGGCCGCCCGGCCAGCGTGGCCGCGTCGATCGGCCCGCTCCCCCAGGCATCGTACGGCAGCGCGACCGGCACCAGCGCCCCCAGGGTCGTGACCGCGAGCACCGTGAGGAAGGCGCCGCGCGGCAGCCGGCTCGTCGGCACCACGATCGCGATCGGGACCGCTACCAGCAACGCGACCAGCACCGCTTCGAGCAGGCCAGGACCGCCATCCGGCAGGCTCAGCAGAAGGTAGAAGCCGAACATGGCAAGGGCGCCAAGCGCCATCACCCGCAGGTCGCGGGCCAGCGTCGGGACTGTCGCAGCGCGCGGTGCGTCCATGCGCGGCAGCATTCCCGCCGCGCGCCGGTGGCGCAAGCGCCTCAGGTCGGGCGGCGCAGGCGCATCGCGAAGAACCCGTCCATCCCACCGCGCCCGGCCCAGAAATCCGGGCGCGTGCGCAGGCAGCCGGCCGGCGTGATGCCCTCGGGCAGGCCGGGCAGGTCGGCGGCGGTCCAGGGTTGGTGCTCCAGGCCGAGGGCCGCGGCGCGCGCCAGGTGCGCCTCGCCTTCCTCCGGCTGCAGGGAACAGGTGGCGAAGACCAGCCGCCCGCCGGGCTTGAGCATCCTGGCGGCCGCGGCCAGCAGGCGCGCCTGGGCCTGGGCGGCCGCGGGCACGTCCCGCGCGCGCTTGGCATGCGCCACGTCGGGGTGGCGGCGGATGGTGCCCGTCGCGGTGCAGGGCGCATCCAGCAGGATGGCGTCCAAGGGCTCGGGCGGGGCCCAGGCGGCGGCATCGGCCTGCACCAGCGTGGCCGGCAGGCGCAGCCGGGCCAGGTTTTCGGCCAGGCGCGTGAGGCGCCCGGCATCGCGTTCGACCGCCGTGACCTCGGCGCCGGCCGCGGCGATCTGCGCGGTCTTGCCGCCGGGTGCGGCACACAGGTCGGCGATGCGTTCCCCGGGCCTGGGGGCCAGCAGGATCGCGGGCAGGGCGGCGGCCGCGTCCTGCACCCAGAAGCGGCCCTCGGCGAAGCCGGGCAGGTCGGTCACTCGCGTGCCGGGCGCCATGCGCCAGGTGCCGGTCGGCAGGGTCTCGGCACCGGAGGGCGGTTCGGCCCCGAGCGCGGGCGTGAGGTCGAGCGGTGCGGGGCCGCGATGCGCCTCCGCCATCGCGCGCACCGCTGGGCCATAGGCCGCATGCCAGGCCGACCACAGCCACGCCGGCGTGTCGAGCCGTGCCGCATCCAGCCCTTCCAGCGCTGCGGGGCCTTCGGTCGCGACCTTACGCAACACGGCGTTGACCAGCCCGGCGAAGGCCTTGGGCGCCAGCGTCACGGCCGTCGCGACGGCGGCGTGCGGCGGCGTGTCCAGCAGCAGCAATTCGGCGGCGCCGATGCGCAGCGCGTGGCGCGCCGGCGGTGGTGGTTCCTTGCGCAGGAAGGGTGCCAGCACCTCGTCGATGCTGCCCAGGCGGCGCAGCACCATGGCCGCGATGCGGTGCGCTGCCGCGCGGTCGCGCGGGTCGAGCCGCCCAGGCAGCGCGTCCAGCGCTTCCTCGAGCGGGCGGCGGTCATCGAGGGTCGCGGCGATCAAATCGCGCGCGGCGCGGCGGGTGGGAAGCCCCGGCGGAGGCGTCATCCGGGCCTCCGGTCGTCGCGACGGGGGGCAGGGCGGGCTGGCGCGTGCGCGCGTGCGTCCCGCGGCAGGGGGCTGCCGCCTGCGCTGTCCGGCGCGGGGAGGGTGCCGTGGGTCATGCTGGGGGTCACGCAGGCGTCCTGGGGCGGTTTGGCGGGAGCCATGTCGCGGCCGGGGCGCCGCCGCCGGCCCTTCATGGCACCGCCCGGCGCCGCGTGCTAGACGCCCCGCGCGATGCGCGCTGCTGCCTTCCTCGACCGGCTGCCCGAGACGCGACGGCCGGCCCTGTGGCTGGTCGCGCTGTGCCTGCTGCTGTGGCTGCCGGGCTTCTTCACCATCCCGCCCGCCGACCGCGACGAAGCGCGGTTCGCCCAGGCGACACGCCAGATGGTCGACACCGGCGACTACGTCCGGATCCGCCTGGGTGACGTGGAGCGCAACAAGAAGCCCGCAGGCATCCACTGGGCGCAGGCGGGCGTGGTGCATGCACTGGAAGCCGCGGGCATCCCGGCGCGGGGCAGCATCTGGGCGTATCGGCTGCCATCCCTGCTGGGGGCGCTGGCGGCGGTGCTCGCCACTTGCTTCCTCGGGCGGTTGCTGGTCGGGCGAAGGGCGGCCTTCGTGGCGGCGGCGATGCTGGCCCCCTGCATGGTGCTGGTGGTGGAAACCCACATCGCCAAGACCGATGCGGCGCTGCTGGCGAGCATCACGATCGCGATGGGGCTGATGGGGCGCGCGTATCTGTCGCCCGATACCTTCTCGGCGCGCGCCGCGGCGGCATTCTGGGCGGTGCTGGGCCTGGGCGTGCTGCTCAAGGGTCCGATCGCGCCGCTGGTGCCGCTGCTGGCAGGAATCACGCTGGCGGTGATGGACCGGACGTCGCGCGCGCGCTTCTGGCGCCTGCACGCGCCCTGGCTGCCGGCGCTGCGGCCGGCCTGGGGCATCCCGCTGATGGTGCTGTTCGCCGCCCCCTGGTTCGTCGCCATCGGCATCGCGACCGAGGGCCGCTTCTTCACCGAGGCGCTGGGCGGCGACATGCTCGACAAGGTGGGTTCGGGCGAGGAAGCGCATTGGGGCCCGCCCGGCCTCTATGCCTTCATTTTCGGCATCACGGCCTTCCCGTCGGCCTGGATCGTGATCCGAGCCCTGCCGGGCGCCTGGGCCGAACGCATGACCCCCGCGGTGCGCTTCCTGCTGGCCTGGGCGGTGCCGACCTGGCTGCTGTTCGAAGCGGTGCAGACCAAGCTGCCGCACTACACCTTGCCGGCCTTCCCCGCGCTGATGCTCCTGGGCGCGCGCTGGGCGATGGACCCGCTGCGCGTGGCGCCGCCGCGCTGGGTGGACTGGCTGGGCGGGATCGCGCTGGGTGGCGTGGCCACGGGGCTGCCCCTGGTGGCGGGCTATGCCGTATTCCGGGTGGAGGGGCGGATCGAGCCCTTCGCGCTACTCGGTCTGGCCGCGGGCCTCGCCATGACCTGGCTGCTGGTGGGCATGGCGCGGCGCGCGGAATGGACGCGCGCGGCGCTGGCCGGGGCAATCCTGGCGGTACCGGTCTATGCGTCGGTGCTGGAAGGCGTGATCCCGCGCCTGCAGGCGGTGTGGCTCTCCCCGCGGCTCGCCGCGACGGTGGCCGAGGTCGCGCCGGGGCTGCCCGCCGACCGCTTCGGCGTGGTGGGCCACCACGAACCCTCCCTGCAATTCGCCATGGGCGGGGGCATCCGGCTGCTGCGCGACGGTGCGGCGGCGGCCGAATTCCTGGCCGGCGCGCCCGGCCGCATTGCCGCCGTGAACGACCGGCAGGAAGCGGCCTTCCGCCAGGCTGTGGCGGAGCGGGGGCTGGCCGTGCGGGAGCTCGGTTCGGTCACCGGCTTGAATTACGTCCGCGGGCGCTGGGTCACGCTCTCGCTGTTCAAGGTGGAATAGATGTTCGAGTGGATCGCGAACCTGGTCGCGTCCTGGGGCTACCCCGGCGTCTTCCTGCTGATGGTGCTGGAAAACCTGTTCCCGCCGATTCCGTCGGAACTGATCATGGCGGCGGCGGGGTTCGCCGCGGCGCGGGGCGAGTTGTCGCTGGTGCCGCTGTTGGTGGCGGCGGTGGCCGGAACGCTGGCGGGCAACATCGCCTGGTACGAGGCCGGCCGCTGGCTGGGCGTGGACCGCTTCCGCCCGCTGGTGGCGCGCTACGGCAAGTGGTTCGCGGTCGAGGAGGAGGATGTCGACCGCGCGACCGGGCTGCTGAAGCGCTACGGGCCGGTGGCGCTGTGCTTCGGGCGGATGCTGCCGGGGGTGCGGACGCTGATCTCGGTGCCCGCCGGCATGGTCGAGATCCCGCGGTCGGTCTTCTATCTATGGACGGCGCTGGGGTCGGCGGTGTGGCTGACCTTCCTGGCGCTGGCGGGGTACTTTTTGGAAGAACACTACGACCGGGTGGAGGCCTGGGTGGGGCCGCTGGCCTGGGTGGTGATCGGGATTGCAGTGGGCGGGTATGCGGCGCACCTGGTGTTTGCGTTCCGCAGAGCGCGGCGGCGGCGGGCGCAAGGGTAGTAGCGCTTCAGCGCCGCCCGCCCCCGACGTGGTACCCGCCGCCGAAATGGTACGCGCCATAGTGGTAGCCGAGCCCGGGCAGATATTCACCGCGCGGCAATGAGGGCGGCAGCGCGCGACGCTCGATAGGCGCCGCCGGCGGCAGCACCGGCGGCGCGGCTGAGGGCGGGCCATACTCCACCCGCGTGGCCGCGAAGCGCCGCGGCCGTCCCTCCGCATCCGTGCCGTCGCCATACAGGGGCACGCCGTCATCCCCCACGCAGATCGTGCTGCCCGAGGCCGCGAAGGACCACACCGTGCAGGGCGTGCCGTTCAGGCTGCCCTGGCCCTGCGCCACGGCGCCCCCGTTGGGCAGGCGGCCCGGCGGGCTCGGCGGCATCGGAACCTGCACGGCGGCGCCGGCGGGGTCGACCGTGGTGATGCTCTGCCCCGTGCCGTGGTCCACGACCGAATAGCCCGGCGTGCCGGGCGCGTCGAAGCGCATGCGCTGCGCGCCGGCGTCGAAGGACATGTGAATGATCTGGGGCCCGTTGCCGGCCGCACCCGCGATACCGTACTGGACGGACACGTCACGCGTCGGCAGGGCGGGCTGCGCTGCGGCGGCCACCGGGACCAGCAGCGCGGCGATCAGCGCGGTCCGCATCAGTCCCGCGGCCCCGGCGCCAGCACCTCCCGCTTCCCGACATGGTTGGCGGCGCCCACCACGCCTTCCTTCTCCATCTGCTCGATCAGCTTCGCCGCGCGGTTGTAGCCGATGTTGAGGTGCCGCTGAACGAAGGACGTGCTGGCCTTGCCCTCCCGCGTCACCAGCGCCACCGCCTGGTCGTACAGCGACGCCTCCCCATCGGTGTTGCCCCCCAGCATACCGGGCAGCGCGCCGCCATCGTCGTCGGGTTCCTCGGTGACTTCCTCGACGTATTGCGGCTCGCCCTGTTCGCGCAGGAATTCCACCACACGCTCCACCTCGGTGTCGGACACGAAGGGCCCGTGCACGCGCGCCACGCGTTGCCCGCCCGGCATGTGCAGCATGTCGCCCTGGCCGAGCAGCTGCTCCGCCCCCTGTTCGCCAAGGATGGTGCGGCTGTCGATCTTCGACGTGACCTGGAAGGAAATCCGCGTCGGGAAATTCGCCTTGATGGTGCCGGTGATGACATCCACAGACGGGCGCTGCGTCGCCATGATGACGTGGATGCCCGCCGCGCGCGCCATCTGCGCCAGGCGCTGCACCGCGGCCTCGATCTCCTTGCCTGCCACGATCATCAGGTCGGCCATCTCGTCGATGACCACCACGATCATCGGCAGCGGCTCCAGCGCCAGCGGCTGTTCCTCGAACACGGGCTTGCCGGTGTCGGGGTCGAAGCCGGTCTGCACCTTGCGGGTCAGCACTTCGCTGCGCGCGCGCGCCGCCACCACCTTCTCGTTGTAGCCGCCGATATTGCGGACACCCAGCTGCGACATGGCGCGATAGCGGCGCTCCATCTCGCGCACCGTCCACTTCAGCGCGCCGATCGCCTTGGGTGGTTCCGTCACCACCGGGGCCAGCAGATGCGGGATGCGGTCATAGACCGACAATTCCAGCATCTTGGGGTCGATCATGATGAACCGGCACTCGTCCGGGCCGTAGCGGTACAGCAGCGACAGGATCATCGTATTGATCCCGACCGACTTGCCCGACCCCGTCGTGCCCGCGATCAGCAGATGCGGCATGCGCGCCAGGTCCGCGATCACCGGCGTGCCGCCGATATCCTTGCCCAGTGCGAGCGGCAGCTTCGCCTGGTTCCGCCCCCAGGCTTCGTCGGCGAACATCTCGGACAGGTAGACCATCTCGCGCTTGGCATTCGGCATCTCGATGCCGATCACGTTACGCCCCGGCACCGTCGCGATACGCACCGCGATCAGCGACATCGACCGCGCGATATCATCCGCCAGGCCGATCACGCGCGAGGATTTCGTCCCCGGCGCCGGTTCCAGCTCATACAGCGTGACTACAGGGCCGGGGCGGATCTCGGTGATGCGCCCGCGCACGCCGTAGTCTTCCAGCACGGATTCCAGCAGCCGCGCATTGGCCTGCAGCGATTCCTCCGACGGCCCGCCGGACCGGCGCGCCGGTGCCTCGGTCAGCAGATCCAGTGGCGGCAACTTCCACGACCCGTCGCGCAGATCGAGCGCGCGTTGTTCCGGCGGCCGCCGCTGGCTGTCGGCGGACGGCGTGGCGCGGCGCGTCAGCTT
Organism: Roseomonas fluvialis; assembly: GCF_022846615.1. Classification (NCBI taxonomy): domain Bacteria; kingdom Pseudomonadati; phylum Pseudomonadota; class Alphaproteobacteria; order Acetobacterales; family Roseomonadaceae; genus Roseomonas; species Roseomonas fluvialis. The sequence goes on along the minus strand of NZ_AP025637.1, from coordinate 5,236,929 downwards.
CGGCGTGCGGGGCGGCTCCGTCCCGGCGCGCGCATCGCCGGCCTGGCCCGGCAGGGGCGCGGGCGGTGCGGTCGGGCTCGGCGGTACGGCGGCGGCAGCCTCGTCCGCGGCGCGCAGCATGGTGCCGAGCGGCACCGACGGTTCGCGTCGCCACAGCCCGCCCGCATTGCGCCCGGCACGGCGGAAGCGGCCGGCCAGGCGCGCCACCAGGCCAGGTCGCTCGGGCGCCTGGGGCGGCTCCTCGTCATCCGGGTCGGGCCGGCGCAGCGCCGCGGCGCCCGACCGCGCGACGCCGACCGCCGCCTGGCTTGCCCCCACCGCCGCCTGGCCCGCGACACCAACGGCCGCGCGCCCGGCCCCGCGCCATTCGCCGACCGTCAGGCCGCAGGCGATGAAGGCAGCGCCAACCGCCGCCACCGTGAGCACACCCTGCGCCACGACCAGCCCCGATGGCCCCATCAGCGCGACCAGCCCATCCCCCAGGCCGCCCGAGATCAGCACCCCGATCGCGCCACCTGGACCCGCCGTGACCGGCACCTCGGCCGGCAGGGGCAGCACCGACAGCGCCGCCGCGGCCAGCGGCAGTCCGGCCACCAGCCCGCCCAGCCTGGCAACCGGCGAGCCGAGGCCACGATGCGTCACCAGCCGGAAGGCCCAGGCGATCAGCGCCAGCGCCGGCAGCCCGCCGGCAAAGCCGAAGCCCTGCAGCAGGATGTCCGAGACGATCGCGCCGGGCCTGCCGGCCAGGTTGGTCACGCCGCCCGCTGTCGCGGTGTTCAGGGATGGGTCGGCGGGGTTGTGCGTAACCAGCGCGACCAGCAACGCCATCGCTACGAGCACCACCAGCAGGCCCAGCGCCTCCATGGCGCGGCGGCGCAGCACGGCGCGCACGCCGGCCGAGGCGAAACGCCCCCCGAGCGACGGGCGGGACGACAGGCGGGCATCATCGGTGATGGCGGCGCGGGGCATGGACCGTGCTTATCCGGGCGTGAGCGTTGACAAGGATGATGAAGAATATCGCGAATAGGGCTGGCAAATCGATGTTTCTCACGCGCGGGTCGTCTTTCCCCCCGCGCTGTGCCAGCGGGGCCACGCCGCCGCCGGGGTGGAACCAGGCGCTAAGGGCGCGACCGGCCCCGCCCATATCCGCGGGTCGCCGCCGGCGGCCGTGCGCACGGTCCATGCCGGACATGCGCGGCGTTCGCCCGCTGCCTGAACGCCCCTCACCCCGCCCCTTGAGCCAAGCCCGGCGCGTCGGCACCTTCGGCGGATGGTCATGCCCGACACCGCCCTGCCCGCAACGATCGACTCCGCGACGCGGGCGCGCATCGCCGCCGGTGCGTTGCCGCTGCGCGCACCCGCCGGCGCGACGCTGTTCCGTCCGGGCGACCCCTGCCGCGGCTTCGTGCTGCTGCGCACCGGGCGCGCGCGCGTCGACCTGATCGCCGAGGACGGCCACGCGCTGCTGCTCTATCGCGTCGAACCGGGGCAGGCCTGCGCCATCACCACATCCTGCCTGTTCGCCGAGGAACCCTATTCCGCGGAGGCGACGGCGGAAGCCGATTGCGAAGGCCTGCTGCTGCCTGCCGCGCTGTTCGGCGCTCTGGTGCAGGACAGCGCCGCCTTCCGCACCTTCGTCCTCGCCGGCTTCGCCGCGCGCCTCGGCGCGCTGATGGGGCGTATCGAGGACCTGTCCTTCCGCAGCGTCGATGCGCGCCTCGCGGCCTATCTGCTGGATCGCGCGCCGGGCACGGTGGCGACGACGCAGCAGGAAATCGCCGCCGACATCGGCACCGCGCGGGAGGTCATCAGCCGCCGCCTCGCGGCCTTCGCGAAGGCAGGGCTGGTGCGGACCGAGCGCGGCGCGGTGACGCCGCTCGACCCCGCGGGCCTGCTGCGCATCAAGGACGGCACTGCCGGGGCGTGACTTCGTCACCGACGCGCCGCCGCGCCGGAGCGACAACCCCCGCGTGGCCGGGCTTGACCGGCCCGGATGAAGGAATGACGGCATGACCTGCAATGTGGGTGGCGTGGATCGTGCGCTGCGGATCGCGGCGGGGCTGGTGATCCTGGCACTGGGCGTGGCGGGGCCGCTCGGCTGGTGGGGTCTGGTGGGGCTGGTGCCGCTCGCGACCGGCGTGCTGCGCGTCTGCCCGGCCTATACGATCCTGGGCGTGCGGACCTGCGCGGCGGATGGCAAGGCCGCCTAGGGTCTCACCCAAGCAGACCCGAGGCGGATGGCCGAGGGTCGCGTGGCAGGCCGCCAAGAAGGACGCGCTGCATCGGCAATCGGCCTGACGCCGCGGATGCCGCGCGAGACCGGCCAGGCGCCCGGCAGATGATTGGGTTCGGACCCTCGGGCCTGCCGAACACGCCCAGCGCCGAGGCCCTACGGCGCCGCGGGCAGGAAAACCGCCGGCGGCGCGGTGCCGGCCGGCGTCGGCGCGGCCCGCAGGCTGACACCGCCGGGTGCGGCATCCATCGTCAGCCGCAGCCCGCCCTGCGGCGGCGCAGCAGCGGCGGCCTCGCGCGCCAGGCGGAACACCAACGCCTGCAACTCCGGCGCCGGCATCGCGAGGCGGCGCAGGCGCGGCGGTGCAATCACCTCGACGCTGCGGCCGGGACCCAGCAGCAGCACCAGCAGCGGTTCCAGCAGCTTCAGCACCTGCGGCGCGTCGGTGCCCTCCGGCCCGCCATCGGGCGGGGCCGCAAGCGAGAGGTAGGATTTCAACAGCGCCTCGATCCGCCGCGTCGCCTCCTGCATGCGCTGCACCCGCGCAAGGTCGCGCTCATTCGCCGCGCCCCGCAGCAGGATCTCGATGGTGCCACCCAGCGCGGCCAGCAGGTTGTTCGCCTCGTGGCGCACCGGGCGGGCAAAGGCGGTGAGCTCGGCGGCCATGCGCTCCGCGGTCACGATGGCACCGTGCGATGCGGCGCGGCGCGCCCCCCAGCGGTCACCCCGGCCTCCGGGCGGCTTCCAGGATGTCGCGGAACAGCCTCGCCGGAAGCCCGCCCCCGGCCACGCCGTCCATCGGCGACGCATCGTCATTGCCGAGCCAAACGCCCATCACCATCCCCCCCGCGATGCCGATGAACCAGGCATCGCGATTATCCTGCGTCGTGCCAGTCTTGCCCGCTACGGCAAGCCCCGGCACCGCGGCCGCGCGCCCCGTCCCGCGGGCGACCGTGGCGGCCATCATGCGCCGCATTGCCTCCGCCGTCTCGGGGGCGATCACCGGGCTGCGCGCGGGCGGCAGCCAGGCGATCGGGCGGCCTTCGGCGCGCGCTTCCATCACGCCATGCGCCGCCACGCGATGCCCGCCATTGGCGAAGGGCGCATAGGCCACAACCAGGTCGATCAACGTAACCTCGGCCGTGCCCAGCGCGATCGAGGCATCGCGCGGCAGCGGCCCGGGCAGGCCGACCCGCTGCGCCGCGGCCGTCACGGCGCGCGGCCCGCCGGCGCGCTGCATCACGCGCACCGCCGCGGTATTCACCGAGAAGGCGAGCGCGTCCTCGACCGAGATCTCCCCGCGCATCCGCCAATTGCCGTTGCCCGGCGACCAGCCGCCCAGCGTGAGCGGCCCGTCCGCGACCATGTCCTCTGGCCGTACCCCGGCCTCCAGCGCAGCCAGGTACACGAAGGGCTTGAAGGCGGAACCGGGCTGCCTGCGCGCCTGCGTGGCGCGGTTGAAGGGGCTGGTGCGGTAGTCCCGCCCGCCGGCCATGGCGCGCACCGCCCCGGTCGCGGCGTCGATCGCCAAGACCGCGCCCTGGCTGACCCCCGCTGCGCGCCCGGGGCCGGCCAGCAGCGCATCGATCCGCGCCTCCGCCGCTGCCTGCAGGCGCGTATCGAGCGTGGTGCGCAGCAGCAGGTCCGCGGTGGGCGGGGCGCGGTCGCCCAGGCCCTCGCGCACCCAGTCGGCGAACCAGCCGGCATCGCGCGACGGGCTGGGCGGAAAGTGCAGGCGCTCAGCCTCGACCATCGCCTGGGCCGCGGTCAGCGCGCCGGTCTCCACCATGGCATCCAGCACCTCCGTCGCGCGCCCGATTGCCGCCGAGGGGTTCACGCGCGGATTGAACCGGGACGGCGCCTTGGGCAGCCCCGCCAGAACCGCCGCCTGGCCGGGCGTGAGGCGCCGCGCCGGCACGCCGAAGAACTGCCGCGCCGCCGCATCCACGCCGAAGGTGCCCGCACCCAGGTAGACGCGATTGAGGTAGATGGTCAGCAATTCATCCTTGCTGAAGCGCCATTCCAGCCACAGCGCCAGCAGCGCCTCCTGCACCTTGCGGCGGATGCTGCGCTCGGGCGTCAGGAACAGGTTTTTTGCGAGTTGCTGCGTGAGCGTCGACCCACCCTGGACCACGCGTCCGGCGGTGAGGTTCACGACCAGCGCGCGCGCCACGCCGACGAGGTCGAGCCCCATGTGCTCGCGAAAGCGCCGGTCCTCGATGGCGACGAAGGCGGCCGGAACATGCGCCGGCAGGTCGCGCAGGCGTACCGTCTCCCCATACAGGTCGCCACTGGTGGCGAGCAGCGCACCGTCGGCGGCCACCAGCGTGACCGAAGGGCGGCGCGTGGCAGACAGCGCATCCTCCGGACGCGGCAAGTCCCAGGCAAAGAAGACCAGCGCGACGAAACCCGCCACCAGGCCCCAGACGGCCAGCACCACCGACCAACGCAACAGGCGCGGCACCAGGCGGCGCCGCGCGCGAACGGGGGGTGCAGGTCGGACAGGCTCGGCGAGGGGGGCACGCCGAACCCGCGCGGCGGCACGGGGCATCGGCAGGAGGCATAGCATGGGGCGGGCGGGAACTGGAGGGGCTTTGCCCCTCCAGACCACCCCACCAAGGGGCAACGGCCCCTTGGATCGCGGGTTTGAATTGGGGAGAGGCACCGCGCGCCCGTGGCGCCAGTGGTCCCGACGATGCCCCTCCCCAATCCCCCAATCAAGTCGAGGGGTCCAGGGGCCCTTAGGCCCTTGGCGGGTGGGTCCGGGAGGGCAGAGCCCTCCCGTCTTGCGTCCGCCCCATCTCATGCCAACCTGCGCAGCGCCGGCCCACCGGCCAACAACGCCTGCCACGCCTCACGCCTGTCTGGGATGTATCCGATGATCCGTGCCACCCGTCGTGCCGCGCTTGCGGCAATTGCTGCCGTGCCTGCCGTGCCGCACCTGGCGCGTGCGCAGGACTGGTCCCCGCGCGAGACCGTGCGGCTGATCAACCCCTTCGCGCCGGGTGGGTCGCCCGACATCCTCGCGCGCGTCATGGCGCCGCACATGCAGGCAGTGCTGGGCCAGCCCATGGTGGTCGAGAACCGGCCTGGTGCGGGGGCGGCGGTGGGCACGCGGTCGGTCGCGCGGGCGGCGCCGGACGGGCTGACGGTGCTGCTCGCGCCGATCTCCTCGGTTATTGCGCCGTTCATGATGCGTGACCCGGGCTATGCGCTGTCCGACTTCAAGCCGGTGAGCCTGCTGGCCACCACGCCGTTCATTCTGGTGGCGCGACCTGGGCTGTTCGCCGATGTGCGCGCCTGGGATGCGGCGATGCGCGCGAACGGCTCGAGGTTTTCCGCGGCGACGGGCGGGCCGGGTACGCCGCACCAGCTCGCCGCCGTGCTGTACCAGTCGATGTCGGGGGCGGATTTCACCCTGGTGAACTATCGCGGCACCGCGGCGGGGCTGACCGATATCCGTGCGGGGGTGGTGCAGTTCATGTTCGCCGACATGCCCGCCACGATGGGCCAGGTGCGTGATGGCGCGCTGCAGGCGCTGGCGGTGAACACCGCGCAGCGCGTGCCCGCCCTGCCCGATGTGCCGACCATGGCCGAGACCATCGCGCCGGGCTTCGAGGCGAATTCCTGGGTGATGTGGTGGGTGCCGGCGGCGACGCCCGATGCCGTGGTGAACCGCCTGAACGCGGCGGCGCGGCATGCGCTGTCGCAGCCGGATGTGCGTGCCCGCGTGGCGGAGGTCGGCTTCATCGGCGCGGGCGGTTCGGATGTGGCGACGGCGCAGGCGCATATGCGGACGGAAGCGGAGAAGTGGAGCGCGCTGATCCGGGCGAAGGGGCTCCGGTTCGAGGAGTGAGGGCGCGAAGGGGCGGGCACGGGAACGACTCCGCCCCTGACCCCTGGCGCTTCGTCGAGGCTTGGTCGCTGAGGTCGATGGACTACGCTTCGCGCACCGGCTTCATGACGAACCCCTTGAGACCCTTCTCGCGCAACGCGGCGCCGAGAGCGTCCGAGATGAAGATCAGGCCGCTGCCGATGTACGGCTTGTTGAGCCACAAGTGCCGCCCTTCGATCGCCGCCCGCGAGACACAGAGGTCGTCGACATCCGGCATCACGCCCCGCACGGTCTTGCGCCGCTCGCCCCAGGGGGCGACGCAGTGTTCGGGCAGCAGAGCCTCGATCTGCTGCAGGGGGTTCATGATGAAGTACTGCCCCGGTCCGACCTCCCGCCCGTCCAGACGCAGGATCGGCTTGCCGCTCGGCCGGCGCAGGGTGATCGGGAAGAACTGGTGTAGGCCGGGTTCAAACGCCTCGACGATGTCCCGGAACTCGGCCGAGCAACCCCAGGAACCGACAACCGGAAGCACATCCGCCAGCGTCCTGTGATTCGTCTTCAGCCAGAACTCTATCCTGACGTCAGCTGGATCGAACCGCTTGCCCATGAAGCCAAAGTCGAATTGCCGGATGGGCGGGACGTGTCCGGCCAGCACGGCGCTCCTTTCCCGACCATTGTCTCGGCTCCCGTCCACGAGCGGCACCCAGCGCCCGTCAATCGAGAACTTTATCAGCGCTGCCACGGGTCCCCGCCTCCTTCGTCAGTCACCAACCGAGTGCAAGGCGGCGCGCCGGGGCGCCCTGCTCTGCCGCCTCACCCCCGCATATCCTCTGCGATCAACACCGCCGCCTTCTCCGCCACGCTCAGCACCGTCGCGTTGATGTTGCACACGGGGATGTCCGGGAACACCGAGGCATCCACCACGCGCAGCCCATTGATCCCGCGCAGCCGCAGCCGCGCATCGAGCGGCACGCCCGGATCGCCACCCATCCGCACCGTGCAGGAGGGGTGGTACACCGTCCCGCCGGTGGCCTTCGCAAACGCCAGCAGCGCCTCGTCGCTCTCGGCCGCGGGACCTGGGCGAACCTCCCCCGCCACGATCCCGCGCAGGGGTTCCGCCGCCATCCAGCGGCGTGCCAGGCGCATGCCGCGCACCACGCAATCCTCGTCCGCGCGTTCGGTCAGGAAGCGCGGCGCGATCGCCGGTGCGTCCTCCGCCCGCGGGGATTTCAGCATGACGCTGCCGCGGCTGTGCGGGCGGCATTGCCACACGCCCAGCGTGAAGCCGGGTTCGGATTCGGGCACGCCGATGCGTCCCTCCGCCCAGGAGATCGGCCCGCCGTTGATCTGCACGTCCGGCGCCTCCAGCCCGTCCTGCGTGCGCGCGAACAGCGACATCATCCCCGGCGACCAGGTCAGCACGCCCTTGCCCGTGGTGGCCCAGCGCAGCACCTCGATCGCCAGCCGCGGCCAGACGATGCGGCGGTTCGCCGACCAGCGATGATCCGTCAGGCGAAACGTCAGCCGCGCGATGTAGTGGTCCTGCAGGTTGCGCCCCACGCCAGGCGCATCGAGCACCGGCGCGATGCCGTGCGCCGCCAGCTCATCCCCCGGCCCGATGCCCGAGAGCTGCAGCAGGTGCGGCGATCCGATCGCACCCGCGGACAGCACCACGCCGAAGCGCGCGCGCAGCAGCGTCTCCTCGCCGTTGCGGCGCACCAGCACGCCCACTGCGCGCCCTTCCTGCACGACCACGCGCAGCGCCATCGCATCGCTGACCACCTGCAGGTTCGGGCGCGACAGCGCCGGCACGAGGTACGCCCGCGCCGCCGAGACGCGCCGCTGCCCGCGCCTGGTCTGCTGGAAGGTCGAGAAACCCTCGCGCCGTGGGCCGTTCATGTCGGCATTCACCGGCAGGCCGATCGCCTCCGCCGCCGCGGCGAATTCGCGCAGCAGGTCGGGTGTCTCGGCCAGGTGTTCGATCGGCTGCGGGCCACTGGTGCCGCGCCCCTCGCCGCCGCCGGCGAAGCTCTCGTGCCTCATGAAATACGGCAGCAGGTCGTCCCATCCCCAACCCGTGCAGCCCTTCTGCGCCCACAGGTCGTAGTCCGACGGATGCCCGCGCACATGCCCCAGGCCGTTGATCGACGACGACCCGCCCCACACCCGCCCACGCGGATAATCGAGCGCCCGCCCCCCCGTCGCTGCATCCGGCTCGGTGCGAAACCGCCAGGTCAGGCGCGGATGATCGAGGATGCGCGCATAGCCCGCCGGGATGTGGATGTAGGGATGCCGATCCCGCCCCCCGGCCTCGATGACGGCAACACTGGCACGCCCATCGGCCGACAGGCGGTTCGCCAACACACAACCCGCACTGCCGGCACCGACGATGACATGGTCGAAGGTCTGATCCATGCGCGGCATGGGAGCGCGCCCGGGCGCGGAGGTCCAGGGCGGGGAGGGCTTTGCCCTCCCCGAACCCCACCCACCAAGGGGCAACGGCCCCTTGGATCGCGGTCAAATCGGGGGAATTGGGGAGGGGCATGGCGGGCACGTCGCGCCTGGACGCACCGACGATGCCCCTCCCCAATTCCCCCGATCAAGTCGAGGGTTCCAAGGGCGCTTAGGCCTTTGGCGGAGGGGGTTCGGGGGAGGCAGCGCCTCCCCCGTCCACGCCCTCCACCGCCGGCACCTCTCGTGCCACCGCCAGCATCAGTCGGCGCAGCCAGGCGTGGCCGGCGTCGCTTTCGAAGCGGCGGTGGAAGATCAGGGAGAGGCGTGTGTGGTGGATTTCGACGGGGGATTCGCGCAGCACCAGGCCGTGTGCTTCGGCCAGGCGGCAGGCCAGGCGGGCGGAGAGTGTCATCACCATGTCGGTGCGGGCCAGGATGTCCGGCACGGCCGACAGGTGTGCCACCACCGCGCCGATGCGGCGCTGCTTGCCGCGTGTGGCGAGGGCCACGTCCAGCGCGCCGTCGCGCGATCCGTTGGGCGAGTGCAGAAGATGCGGGAAGGCGATGAGGCGGTCTTCCGTCAGCACGCCGGACGCCAGCGCATGGCCGGGGCGCATCAGCGTCAGGAAGCCTTCCGGCAGCAGGCGGATGCGTGTGTAGATCGCCGGCGGTTCGGGCAGCACGCCGATCGCGAGTTCCGCCTCGCCACGGTCCAGAAGTTCCTGCCAGTTGGTGCGGTCGGCGTGGCGGATCGCGAGCAGGCAGCGCGGCGCGTCGTGCCCCATGCGTTCCAATAGCCGGGGTGCCAGCACCGCTTCCGCGTATTCGCTGAAGGCCACGGTGAAGACGCGGTCGGATGTGGCGGGGTCGAAGGGGGCGTGGACGGCCAGCGTCTCGCGCAGGCGGTCGAGAACCTCCGCGACGGGCCCCGCGAGCGCCAGGGCGAGTTCGGTCGGCTCCACGCCGCCCGGCCGGCGCAGGAATAATTCGTCGTTCAACGCAGCACGCAGCCGTGCCAGCGCGTTGGATACGGCAGGCTGCGACAGGTTCAGCCGCTGTGCGGCGCGCGTGACGTGGCGTTCGCGCGCCACCGCGTCGAACACCCGCAGCAGGTTGAGATCGAGGGTGGAGAGGTCCGCCATTCGTAGGGGTGATGATGGACGTTCCGAAGCGCCGTTGGAAGCGCGCTGCCCTCAGGGCGCATGGTCCGCGCCATCGAAGCCCCACGGGGCCTCCCACACCAAGGACCACGACGATGACCGATACGAAGACCACGACCCCCTATGCCGCCCTCCTGCTCCGCGTGAGCATGGGCGTGATGTTCCTGGCCCATGGCGGGCTGCTGAAGCTGGGCACCTTCGGGCTCGCGGGCACGATGGGGTTCTTCGGTTCGCTGGGCTACCCGCCGATCTTCGGCGCGATCGTCACCTTCGCCGAGATCGGCGCGGGCATCGCGCTGATCGCCGGCGTGGGCGTGCGGACCGTGAGCCTGCTGTCGGTGCCGATCCTGGTCGGCGCCACCATCCAGCATCTGCCCGCGGGCTGGATGTTCTCGGCCCAGGGCGGCGGCTGGGAATTCCCCGCCTTCTGGACGGTGGCGCTGCTGGTGCAGGCCGGGCTTGGCGCCGGCGCCCATGCGCTGGACGTGAAGCGCCTGATCGGCCGCCAGGCCGCCACCGTCAACGCCTGAACCCTGCGAAGCGCGGGCGGGGCCGAGACGCCCCGCCCCTTCGCGACCAAGGACCATGACCATGAGCGAAGCGAACCTGTTCACCCCCGTGCGCATCGGTGACATCGCGCTGCACAACCGCATCGCGATGGCGCCCATGACGCGCAACCGCAGCCCTGGCGGCGTGCCGACCGAACTGAACGCGCTGTACTACGCGCAGCGCGCCTCCGCCGGCCTGATCATCACCGAGGGCACCACGCCCGACGCCGGCGGGCGCGGCTACATCGACATTCCGGGCCTGTATGACGCGGCGCAGGTCGCCGGCTGGCGGCGCGTGACCGATGCGGTGCATGCGACGGGCGGGCGCATCGTGGTGCAGCTCATGCACACCGGGCGCATCTCGCATCCCGACTTCCTGGATGGCGGCACGCCGGTGGCGCCCTCCGCCGTCGCGGCGGCCGGCAACATCTTCACCAGGCAGGGTCCGAAGCCGCATCCGGTGCCGCGGGCGCTGGAGGCGCACGAGATCCCGGCGGTGATCGCAAGCTATGGCCGCGCCGCGTCGCTTGCGATCGAGGCCGGCTTCGACGGCGTCGAGATCCATGGCGCCAACGGCTACCTGCCGAGCCAGTTCCTGTCGACCAACGTGAACCTGCGCACCGACGACTGGGGCGGGTCGGTGGAGAACCGCGCGCGCTTCCTGCTCGGCGCGGTCGCGGCGGCGGCGGAAGCGATCGGCGCCGGGCGTGTCGGCCTGCGGGTCAGCCCGGGCAGTAGCTTCAACGATATCGCGGACAGCGACCCCGAGGCGACGCTGACCCACATCGCGACCGCGCTGCGGGGCCGCGGCCTGGCCTACTTCCACCTGGTGGGCGGGGCCTATGGCTACGACGCGGCGGGCATCGCGCGGCGCCGTTTCGATGGGCCGCTGATGCTGAACGGCGGATATGACCGGGCGCGTGCGGATGCGGATATCGCGGCCGGGCGTGCCGATCTCGTCTCCTTCGGGTCGGCCTTCCTGGCGAATCCCGACCTGCCGGAGCGGCTGCGCACGGGCGCCGCGCTCAACGCGCCGGACACCGCGACCTTCTATGGCGGTGACGCGAAGGGCTACACCGACTACCCGGCGCTGGCAGCCGCCGCCTGACCCGATGCGGCGCGCCGGGCCCTGTCCCGGCGCGCCGCCGCGTCTCATGCCACGTTCGCCTGCTTCGGCCGTGGTATCCGCTCTTGCCGCTCCGCGGACGCCTCCGGTTTCCGTGACGTGCGACAGCCGGCGGCGGGCCATTCGGGCGCTCGGCACGAGCCAAGCGCGCCCGCCTTCGGCATCACGCGCCGGCGGGTTCGACCTCGAGCAACCCGACGCGCGCCAGGCGCCGGCAGAAGGCCAGCGCGCCGTCGCCCAGCGCCTCGGGCGTCGCGCCGTCCTCCAGCGCCTGCAGCCAGTCGCACTCGGCGCCGGTGAGTGTCTCGACACCGCCATACCAGCGCAGCGCGGCGCCGCCTTCGGGCAGCGGGACCAGCGTGTGGTGCATGCTGGCCGACAGGCGCAGCCGGTCCTGCGGCGCCGGCGCGCGGCCGTACAGCCCGCGCGCGGGCAGCGCCATGCGGTCGCGCGACAGGCGGTCCAGCGCCATCAGCGCGAGGCGGTCCGCCAGCCCCGGCCGGCGCAGCACATCCAGCGCCGCCGCCAGCCGCTGTTCCACCAGCGCCAGTCCGCCATCGGCCAGGCGCCAGGTCGGGATGGCGGTGCGTAGCGCGGGATCCTCGGCTTCCAGGTCGCCCAGCAGGGCGCGCAGCAATTCGCCGATCGCGGGTTCCATGAAACCGATGGTGACATGCAGCGACGGGTCGGCGCCGTCCTGCACCATGGCTTCGTGCATGACGCCGCGCGGCAGGTACAGCGCATCGCCGGGCGCCATCACCAGTGCATGGGGGTCGCCCTGCACCTCGGCATTGTTGGCCCAGGGCGTGTGCCGCGTGGGCGCCGGGTACGGGATGTGGTCCCACACCCGCCACGCCTTGCGGCCGGAGACCTGCAGCACCAGCACGTCATGCGTGTCGAAATGCACACGGAAGCCCTGCGCGCCGGGCGGCGTCAGGTAGATGTTGGCCTGCACGCCATGCAGGAAGGCCTTCTCGAGCCCCCGGCAGAAGCGCGCCAGCGGGGGATGGATCTCGTGGAACTGCGAGACGACCAGGGAGGCCCCGTCATCGTGGCGGGCCAGCAGGCGCGGCAGGTCGACGCGGTCGGAGCCTTCCTCGAGGTATTCCTCGTCCGGCACGCGGGCGCTGCCCTTGCGCGACCCGTCGGCCATCGACACGCGGGGCGCGCGCGCCGCATCGGTGCGCAGGAAGTCGTCGAGGTCGGCGATCGAGACCAGCCCTGCATAGCGACCCGGATCGTTGCCCGGCATCAGCCGCCAGGCGGTCGCCTCGCGCAGCGCGAGACCGTCTTCGAAGGGCATGGTGCCGAAGGCAAGGGACCAGGCGTCCTCGGCCAGGGTGGTGGTGGTCATCGTGATCCTCGTCCGCGCCCGGCGGCGTCGCGCGGGTCGCTGTCGGAAAAGCCGGTGCGCGGGCGTCCGCGTCCGGCGGCGTCGCGGGGGTCGCTGTCGGAATATCCGGTGCGCGGGCGGCCACGCCCCGCGCCGTCGCGCGGGTCACTGTCGGACTGGCCGGTGTAAGGTCGGCCACGGCCGGCGGCGTCGCGCGGGTCGCTGTCGGATTGGCCGGTGCGGGGGCGTCCGCGGCCCGCGGCATCGCGGGGGTCGCTGTCCGATTGGCCGGTATAGGGCCGGCCGCGCCCCGCCGGGTCGCGCGGGTCACTGTCGGACGTCCCGGTGCGCGGCTGTGCGGCGGCGGCCAGCGGCATGATCGTCGCGGCGGACGCCAGGAACACCATCAGCCGGCGCGCGAGCCGGCCACGATGCGATCCGTCATCCTCCGCCACGGTGCGGGCGCCGTGCGGCGCCGCTCAGCGCCAGCCGCGGCCGCGGCCGGGGGCGTCGCCCGGGTCGTTGTCGGTCACGCCGCGACCCTGCTGGCGCAGGCGCCAGCCGGTGCCGTAGCCCGACGGGTCGCCCGGGTCGCCGTCGTTGATGCCGGTATAGGCGCGCTGCTGGACCCGCGGACGGTAGCCGCCGCGGCCATTGCCCGGGCCGTCGCCCGGGTCGGCATCGGTGATTCCGGTGCGTGCGGGGCCGCGATAGCCGCCGCGGCCGAATCCGGGCCCGTCGTTCGGGTCGGCATCGGTGATGCCCGTGCCGCGCCGCGCGCCGCCACGCCCATAGCCGGGGCCATCGCTTGGGTCGGCATCGGTGATGCCGGTGCCGCGCCGTGCGCCGCCGCGGCCGTAGCCGGGCCCGTCGCCCGGGTCGGCATCGGTGATGCCGGTGCGGTACTGCACAGGGGTTGGTTCCAGCGCCTCGGCCGCTGGGGCGAGGGTCGTGACGGCGGCACTGGCAGCGGCCACGCGCAGCACCAGCAGGCGTCGGCCGAGCCTCGGTTCCGCGGGGTCTGGCGCCGCGTCCGCCTGCGGCGCCTGCGCGCCTTGCGTGTCGGTCATCGCTGGCCTGCTCCTTCCACCGCCGTCATCATCGGACTGCCGCGGCAGTTTCGGCAAGTCGCATGAAGGCATGGTGAGTGCCCTGGCTCACGGTGTGCCGCGAAACGCGCACCTGGCGCAGTGAAACGCTTCACCAGCCGCGGCCGCGCCCCGGTGCGTCGCGCGGGTCGCTGTCACTGACCTGGCGGCGATAGGTGCGCCCACCGCGCCCCTGGCCCGGGCCGTCGGAGGGGTCGGCATCGGTCACGCCAGTGCCGCCACGGGCGCGATATCCGCCGCGGCCCTGGCCGGGCCCGTCATTGGGGTCGGCGTCGGTCAACCCGGTACGTGCGGGGCCGCGATAGCCGCCGCGCCCCTGGCCGGGGCCATCGGAGGGGTCCGCGTCGGTCAGGCCGGTGCGGCGGCTGCCGGCATAGCCGCCGCGGCCCTGGCCTGGGCCGTCACCTGGGTCGGCATCGGTCAGGCCGGTGCGCGCGGGCGCATAGACCTGTGCGGGCGGCGCCACGACGCAACCGGCCAGCGGTGCCGCCGCCGCCCCCACCGCGGCAGTGCGCAGCACCAGCAACCTGCGGCCGAGCCGCGGCGCCTCGTCGTTACCGTTCATCCGGCGGTCCTTCCCCGTGTCCCCGGCCGAAGCTTCGGTGACGGTGCGTTGCCGCGCAAGCCGTGCGCGGGCGTCGTCGCGCGAGCGGCGCGGGTCGTCGGTCGCGCGAGCGGCGCGGGTCATCGGTCGCGCGAGCGGCGCGGGTCATCGGTCGCGCGAGCGGCGCGGGTCATCGGTCGCGCGAGCGGCGCGGGTCATCGGTCGCGCGAGCGGCGCGGGTCGTCGGTCGCGCGAGCGGCGCGCGGGTGTCAGCCGCGCAAACCGCGTGGCCGCGTCGCGGGGCAGGCCGGGCAGGCGTGTCGTGGAAAAGCCCGCCCCCCGGGGCGCCACGGTGCTGCCGCGCTTCCCCTGCTTCCCCTGGCCGTGGCACCGTCGCAGTATCGCGCCGCCCCGAGGAAACGACCGGAAACGCCATGACACATCGCCGCACGATCCTTGCCGCCACCGGCGCCGCCGCGCTGGGCCTCACGCCACGCCTGGCGCGCGCGCAGCAGCGCTTCGCCAGCATCTACATGTTCGTCCCCGCCGGCCCGGGCGGCGGGTGGGACGGCCTGGGCCGCGCGATCGAGCAGGCGGCCCGAGCCGCCAGCCTGGTCGGCACCTTCCAGTTCGAGAACGTGGGTGGCGCCGGCGGCACGGTCGGCCTGCCGCGCTTCCTGTCGCAGCGGCGCGGGCGGGCCGATGCGCTGATGGTGTCGGGGTCCGTCATGGTCGGCGCCACGCTGACCAACAAGACGCCCGTCACGCTGCAGAACACGGTGCCGATCGCGCGCATGACCGCCGAGGCCGGCGTCATCATCGTGCCGGCCAACAGCCCGATCCAGAACATCGGCCAGCTGGCGGACGCGCTGAAGGCGAACCCGCGCGCGGTATCGGTGGCGGGCGGTTCCGCCGGCGGGACCGACCACATCATCCTGGGGCTGATGCTGCAGAAGCTGGGGCGCCAGGCGCGCGAGGCGTCCTTCGTGGCCTTCCCCGGCGGCGGCCCCGCGCAGGCCGCGATCCTGGGCGGGCAGGTGACGGCCGGCATCTCCGGCTGGTCGGAATTCTCCGAACAGATCAAGGCCGGGCGCGTGCGCGCGCTGGCCACCACCGGCGAGACACGGCTCGATCCCGCGGTGCCCACGCTGAAGGAAAGCGGCATCGACGTGGTCGCGATCAACTGGCGCGGCGTGTTCGGCGCACCGGGCATCAACCCCACGCAGCGCCAGGCGCTGGTCGACCTGATGATCGCGATCCACGCAACCGAAGCCTGGCGGCGCATCCTGGCCGATCGCGGCTGGGAGGATGCTTTCCTGACCGGCGTGCCGTTCGAGCAGTTCCTCGAGCGCGACCGCGCCGACATGGAGGGGGTGCTCAAGGACCTCGGCCTGGCCTGAGGCCGCTGCGATGAAGGCCGGCGCGGCGCCGGACCTGGCGGTCGGCCTTGGTGTCGTTGGCCTTGGCGCGCTGGCGGGATGGCTGACCTGGGTAATCCCGACCACGCCGGTCTATGCCGTGGTGGGGCCGAAGCTGGTGCCGGCGCTGATCGCCGGCGCGCTGGTGGTGCTGGGGGTGCTGCTGGTGGCGGCGGCGCTGCGCGGCGGCTGGAGCGCCGACATCCCGGAGGTGGCGGAAGCCGGACCGCCGAACCTGGTCTCGCTCGCGTGGCTGTGTGGCGGGATGCTGCTGAACCTGGTGCTGATCGTGCCGCTGGGCTTCGCGCTGTCGGCGGCGATCCAGTTCGTGTGCACGGCGCGCGCCTTCGGCAGCCGCAGCCCGCTGCGCGATGCCGTCATCGCGCTGCTGGTCTCGCTTGGCGCCTTCTTCCTGTTCGTGGAGGCGCTGGGTGTGAACATCGGCGCCGGGCTTCTGGAGGGCGCGATTCTGCAGGCGCTGGGGCGCGAAGTCTCGTGAGCGAACGACGCCAGCGCGTGTGGCAATCGTTGGCGCAGCAGCGTCGGATCGCGCAGCGCTCCGGAAGCGCACGGCGCGACCGGACCAAACCCGCCCGCTGCCGCCAAAGCGCGAGTGCGTGGTACGGAGCGAAGCCCGCGGATGTCGCCGCCCGGCGCCTGCGGCCGCCCCAACATTCGGATCGCGCAGCGATCCGGGAGCGCACGGCGCGACCGCGCCCAGACCAGCCGTCGCCGCCCGCACGCCAGTGCATGGCGCGCAAGCCAAGCCGGCGGATGCCGGCGCCCGGCGCCTGAGGGCATAACAACATGCGCGCATTCCGATTCGTGACGGTGGATGTCTTCACCGACCGGCGCTTCGGCGGCAACCAGCTCGCGGTGTTCCCGGATGCGCGCGGGCTGACCGATGCCGAGATGCAGGCGCTGGCCGACGAATTCAACCTCAGCGAGACCACCTTCGTCCTGCCGCCCGCGCATCCGCAGAACAGCGCGCGCGTGCGCATCTTCAACCGCGTGGCGGAGATGCCCTTCGCCGGCCACCCCAATGTCGGCACCGCCTTCGTGCTCGGGCGCGAGGACGAGGCCGCCCCGCCCGCCTATCGCTTCGAGGAACCGGCCGGCTTGGTCGAGGTGGTGCTGGAACGCGACGCCGAGGGCCGCGTGACGGGTGCCGAGGTCGCCGCACCGCAGCCGCTGCGCATCGGCGCGCCGCTGCCCGCCGCGGTCGCCGCCGCCTGCGCCGGACTGGCGGAGGACGACATTCTCACCGCACGCCACGCGCCGGTTCTGGCGGCGGATGGCGGCAATCACCGCCTGCTGACCGAAGTCTCGCCCGAAGCACTGGCCCGCGCCACCCCCGACCTCGCCGCCTTCCGCCGCGCCGTGGCGGCGCATCCGGCCGAAACCGGCGGCTTCCTCTCGCTCTACATCTATTGCCGCGACGGGGCTGGGCTGCGCGCGCGGATGTTCTCGCCCCTGACCGGCACGGTGGAGGACGCTGCGACCGGCAGCGCCGCCACGCCGCTCGCGGGCTTCCTGCTGCATCTCGATGGCGGGGCCGAAGGCGCGTGGGACATCGTGCAGGGGGTCGAGATGGGCCGGCCGAGCCTGCTGCGCGCCTCGGCGCGGCGCATGCCCGAGGGCATCCGCGCGCGCGTCGCCGGGCGCTGCGTGCCGGTGCTGCGCGGGGAGGCGGTGCTTTGAAGGAAGAAAGGTCGGGGGAGGACACCTCCCCCGAATCCCCCTCCGTTTTCTGGCTGTTGGGAACCGATCTCCGACGTCAGTCTCCAAGTGACAAAAGAAGGAGGGGGTTCGGAGGAGTTCCCTCCCCCGACCTTCCTCCGAAAGGCATCTGATGGATTCGCTTTCGGGCCTCGCGCTGGGCTTCGGCAATGCGCTCACGCTCACCAACCTGGCCTGGGCGCTGCTGGGGTGTTTCCTCGGCACCGCGGTGGGCGTGCTGCCGGGGATCGGGCCGGCGCTGACCATTGCGCTGCTGCTGCCCATCACCTTCCAGGTGAGTGCGACCGGCGCCTTCATCCTGTTCTGCGGGGTGTTCTATGGCGCGATGTATGGTGGTTCGACCACTTCGATCCTGCTGAACACGCCGGGCGAGAGCGGGTCGATCATCACCGCGCTCGAAGGGGCGAAGATGGCGCGCAACGGGCGCGCGGGGCCGGCGCTGGCCACCGCCGCCATCGGGTCCTTCGTGGCGGGCACGGTGGGCACGCTCGGCATCGCCTTCATCGGGCCGGTCATCGTGGAATGGGCGCTGGTGCTGGGGCCGGCAGAATACTTCGCGCTGATGGTGCTGTGCTTCGTGACCGTCTCGGCGGTGCTGGGCAGCTCGGCGCTGCGCGGGCTGACGTCGCTCGCCTTCGGGCTGATGCTGGGGCTGGTGGGCATCGACCTGCAGACCGGACAGCCGCGGCTGACCTTCGGCGTGCCGGAACTGCTGGATGGCGTGAACGTGGTGCTGGTCGCGGTCGCGCTGTTCGCGGTCGGCGAGGCGCTGCACATGGCCTGGCGCTACCACGCCGGAAAGGCCGAGGTGCTGCCGGTGGGCAGCGTGATGCTGTCTCGCCAGGACCTGAAGCGGTCCTTCTGGCCCTGGATGCGCGGCGCCGGGCTGGGCTTCCCCTTCGGCGTGCTGCCGGCCGGCGGCACCGAGATGCCCACCATGCTGTCCTATTACGCCGAACGCCGCCTGGCGAAGCCGGAATTCCAGAAGGAATTCGGCACCACCGGCGCCATTGAGGGCGTCGCCGGGCCGGAAGCCGCGAACAACGCCGCGGCCGCTGGCATCCTGGTGCCGATGCTCACGCTGGGCCTGCCGACCAGCGCCACGGCGGCGATCATGCTCTCGGCCTTCCAGTCCTACGGCATCAATCCCGGGCCGCTGCTGTTCACCCAGCAGGCGGAGCTGGTCTGGACGCTCATCGCATCCCTGTTCATCGCGAACGTGATGCTGGTGGTGCTGAACCTGCCGCTGGTTGGGCTGTGGGTGCGCATCCTGAAAATCCCGGTGCCGCAGCTCTATGCCGGCATCCTGGTCTTCGCGACCATCGGCACCTACGGCATTTCCAACAGCGTGTGGGATTTGGTGATCCTGTACACGCTGGGCGTGGTCGCGATGTTCATGCGGCGCTTCGACTTCCCTGTAGCCCCCGTGGTGATCGGCATGATCCTGGGGCCGATGGCCGAACAGGCTTTGCGCCAGGCGCTGACCATCGGGCAGGGCGATTGGTCGATCTTCATCACGCGACCGGGCAGTGCCATCATCCTGGGCCTCGCATTGCTGGCGCTGGCTGGGCCGCGTCTGTGGGCGGCGTTCGCGGCGCGGAGGGGCTGAATGTTCTACGAACCGCGGCTCGGGCACGGCCTGCCGCATGACCCGTTCAAGGCCATCGTGGCACCGCGGCCGATCGGCTGGATCTCGACGGTGGATACGCAGGGCCGCGCGAACCTCGCGCCCTATTCCTTCTTCAACGCGGTGCATTCGCGCCCGCCCATGGTGATGTTCACCTCCGAGACGATGAAGCACAGCGCGGCCAATGCGATCGCGACCGGGGAGTTCGTGTTCAACCTGGTGCCGCGCGCGCTGTTCGACGCGATGAACGTGTCGTCCGGCGCGCAGCCTGAAGGCGAGAGCGAATTCGCCGCCGCGGGGTTGGAGGAGGCACCCTGCCGCATCGTGCGCGCGCCGCGCGTCGCGGCGTCTCCGGCGGCGCTCGAATGCAAGGTCGTGACGTCGATGCAGTTGCAGGACGTGGACGGTGCCGCGCTGCAGGGCTGGATCATCATCGGCCAGGTGGTCGGCGTGCACATCAACGAGGCGTATCTGCGCGACGGTCGCTTCGACACGCTGGCGGCACAGCCGGTGGCGCGCTGCGGCTACCGCGACTACGCGGCGGTGACCGACCTGTTCGAGGCGCTGCGCCCGACCGATGGCGGTGCCTATGCGGCGGGGCAGCCGGATCGGTAGAGCAGACCCCGATGACGCCGGCTCTCCTGGTCGGGTGAAGATGCCCGCGATACCAGAAGGCCAGAGGCGTTGCCGCGAACCAAAGCGGTCGGGACGGGCGCCCGCGGCCTACCCGCGCGCCGCACGCTGGCGCAGCGTCGCGCGCATCTCCTCCATCGTCTCCTGCAGGCAATCGAGCGGCACGCGACCCGCCGCCTGTGCGCAGGCCTCCCGGTCCGCCACGTAGCGCGCCAGCAGCGCCTCGATCTCGGTCAGCGCCGTGGGTTGGCTCGCGAAGCGTATGCGGGCCGCAGCAGCGTCGCGCACCACGGCGGCATCCAGGTCGCGCATCCCGGGCGTGGCACAGATGCGGGGCGCCGCCCAGCCATTGGTGGCCGGGCAGCTGACGGCCGCCAGCGCCGTCACGGCCGGTACGGTGGCGGGCGGCGGCTTGGCGGGGTCGGCCGCCGCAGCGGAACTGCTGTTGCCGGCGCCACCGCCGGCAGCCGCCGCCTCTAGGTCCCGTGCGCGCGCGCGCATCACGCGGCGCACGCAGGATTGCGCCTCGCGCGCCTGCGGGCCCTCGCAGGCGCGGCGTTCCGCCAGCCAGGCGCGCTGCTGCGCCTGCAACTGGGCGCGCTGCTCGGGCGTCGCGCGTTCCGTCACCGCTCGCCAGGCGGCGGCGAGGCGACGGTCGAGCTCCGCCAGGTCGGCCTGCGCGCAGATCTGGCGTTCATCCCAGGCGCGGGCGCGTGTGCAGTCGAAGGACGGCCCGCTGCCCTGCGCCAGGACCGGCAGCGGCAGGAGGATCAGCAGGGCAACCAGGATGCGCTTCATGCCCGGACGGCAGCACGGATGGGGGCGCGCCGTCCACCGTCGCGCGACGGGCTTTCCGCGCCGCCCATCCTGCGCCACCCTGCCGCCCGCGAGGAAACGGAGGATGCATGGCCGGGGCGCTGGATGGCCTGCGCGTGGTGGACCTGACGCGCGTGGTGGCGGGGCCGCTGTGTGCGCAGATGCTGGGGGACCTCGGCGCCGACATCGCCAAGGTGGAACGCCGCGGCGATGGTGACGACCTGCGCGCGCTCGGCCCGCCCTTCGTGCAGGGCAGCGAGGACAGCACCTATTTCGTCGCGCTCAACCGGAACAAGCGGTCCGTCTCGCTCGACTTCACGCAGCCGGAGGGTGCGGCGATCCTGAAGCGCATGGCCGCGCGCGCCGACGTGCTGATCGAGAATTTTCGCACCGGCACACTGGCGCGCTACGGCCTGTCCTACGACGACCTGCGCGCGGTGAATCCGCGCCTGGTCTATTGCTCCATCACCGGCTTCGGGCAGGACGGTCCCTATGCCGGGCGGTCGGGCTACGACTTCGTCGCGCAGGCCATGGCGGGACTGATGGAAGTGACCGGCGAGGCCGACGGCGCGCCCGGCGGCGGGCCGCAGCGCGTGGGCGTGCCGGTCGCCGACATGTTCACCGGCTTCGCCGCCACCGTCGCGATCCTGGCCGCGCTGCGCCACCGCGACGCGACGGGCGACGGCCAGCACATCGACGTGAATCTGTTCGAGACCATGGCATCGCTGATGCAGGCGCCGATGTCGTCCTGGCTCAACGCCGGTAAGCTGCTGCAGCGCAGCGGTAACGAGGCGACCGTCGCCGTCCCCTACGGCGTCTTCGACGGGTCGGACGCGAAATTCGTCATTGGCGTGCTGAACGACCGCGAATTCGTGCGGCTGGCGGAGGCTCTTGGCCATCCGGAATGGGCCGAGGACCCGCGCTTCAAGCGCGCGCGCGACCGCTCCGAACACCGCGCGGCGCTGCTCGACCGGATGCGCACGCTGCTGCGCACGCGCCCGCGCGCCGAATGGCTCGCGCGGCTGGAGGTGGCCAAGATCACCAGCGGGCCGATCAATACGGCGCGCGACGTCGAGGCGGACCCGCACCTGCAGGCGCGTGGCTTGGTCGTGGAACTGCCGCACCACGCCGGCGGCACGGTGCGCGTGCCGGGGTCGCCGCTGCATCTCGGCACGACGCCGCCCACCTACCGGCACGGAATCCCGGCGCCGGGTGGGGACAGCGATGCGGTGCTGGCGGAATTCGCGGGCATGACGGCGACGGAGATCAGCACCGCACGCGCCGCGGGGATCGTGTGATGCGCGACAGAGACGCGCGGGGGAGGGAACTCCCCCGGATTCCCTCCTTTTTTTGGCATTTGGGGACTGACGCGGACAGGCGGCGCCACATGTCTGCCGCGGTGCGCGAACATGAGGGAGGCGCGGCATGACGGGGCTTCGTTTCGACCTGCGGGATCCACCGCACGGCGCGGCGGCACTGCGGGCCGAACTGCGCGCCTTCATCGCCGAACACGAACACCGATGGACCCCGGAGGTGCGCGCGCGATCCTGGATGGGATTCGACCGCGACTTCACCCGCGCGGTCGGTGCGCGCGGCTGGATCGGGATGTGCTGGCCGAAGCAGTATGGCGGCGCGGAACGCAGCTTCCTCGAACGCAACATCGTGCTCGAGGAATTGCTCGCCGCCGGCGCGCCCGTGGGCGCGCATTGGATCGGTGACCGGCAATCCGGCCCGCTGATCCTGCGCCTGGGCACGGATGCACAACGTGCGAAATTCCTGCCGGGCATCGCGCGCGGCGACCTCGCCTTCTGCATCGGCTTGTCGGAACCGGATTCCGGTTCCGACCTGGCATCCCTGCGCACGCGTGCTGACCGTACCGACACCGGCTGGCTGCTCAACGGCCGGAAGATCTGGACCACCTTCGGCCACCTCTGTGACTGGATGATCGCGCTGGTCCGTACCTCCCCCGCGCCCGAGGGCGGATCCCGCCACCAGGGCCTGTCGCAGGTGCTGGTGGACCTGCGCGCGCCGGGCGTGACCATCCGCCCGATCCGCGACCTGGTCGGTGAGGAAGGCTTCAACGAAATCACCTTCGACGACGTCCGCCTGCCGCCCGACGCTCTGGTCGGCACCGAGGGCGCGGGCTGGGCGCAGGCCACGTCGGAACTCGCCTTCGAACGCAGCGGCCCGGATCGCTACATGTCCTCGCACCCGCTGCTCGAAGCCGGCATGGCCGCGTTGCGCGACGACCCCGCGACGGCCCCCGCGCTGGGGCGGGAAGTCGCACGGCTCTGGACGCTGCGCGCCATGTCCACCGCCATCGCCGGCATGCTGCAGGACGGCGCCGACCCGGTGCGCCAGGCGGCACTGGTGAAGGACCTCGGCAACGACTTCGAACAGGCGCTGCCCGGCGCGATGCGCGCGCTGCGCGACGTGGACGACATGCCCGAGCCGATGCGCCGCATGCACGCCTACCTCACGCAGATCACGCCCACCTTCTCGCTGCGCGGCGGCACGCGGGAGATCATGCGCGGCATCATTGCCCGCGAACTGGGGCTGCGCTGATGATCGGCGACGAACTGGCCGACCAGCTGGCCCGTGCGCTCAGCGATGCGTCGGACGTGGCCACCCTGCGCGCCGCGGAATCCGGTGCCTTCCCGCAGGCGGCGTGGGATGCGCTGGACGCGCTCGGCCTCGGTGCTGCGCTGGTGCCGGACGCGCGCGGCGGCGCCGGGCTTGGCTTCGCCGAAATCGCACCGCTTCTCGAAGCGCTTGGCCGCGCCGGCGCGCCCGTACCGCTGGCGGAGGGCATCGGCGCCGCCGCGCTGCTCGCTGCGGCTGGGATCGATGTCCCACCGGGCGTCTTGACCTTCGCCGCCGCCGGCGTGCCCGTCCCGTGGGGCCGCCACGCCGCACATGTGGTCGTGGTGGACGGTGCGCGCGTCGCGCTGCACGCCGCGGCATCGCTGCGCTGGCGCGAAGCCATGAACATCGCCCGCGAGGCGCGTGACACGCCAACGATGGCTGCGCCCATCGCCGAGGGCACGCTGCCCAATGCCTGGGGGAATGACGCGGCGCGCGCGCTGACCGCGCTGCTGCGCTCCGCTCAGATCGCCGGCGCGCTTCAGGGTGCGCTCGCCCTCGCGGTGGACCACGCCAATACGCGCAAGCAGTTCGGTCGCCCGATCGGGCGCTTCCAGGCAGTGCAGCAGCAACTGGCCGTGTTTGCGGCGGAGACCTCCGCCGCCTCCGTCGCCGCCGCCGCGGCCGCGCGCGCCGCCGATGCGCGCGGCCTGGCCGACGCTGCCTTCGAGATCGGGTGCGCCAAGGTCACGGCAGGCGAAGCGGCGGCGAAGGGGGCCGCGATCGCGCACCAGGTCCTCGCCGCCATGGGCATCACCGAGGAACACGCGCTGCACCACCTCACGCGCCGCCTGTGGTCGTGGCGCGACGAAGGCGGGTCCGAGCGCTTCTGGTCCGCGCGCATCGGTGCGCTTGTTCAGGGCGCGCCGTGCGGCGCGACCGTGCAATCCACGCCCGGCCCACTCTGGACCTTCCTCACCTCCCGCGACCAGGAACCCGCCGCATGACCGACTTCCTGCGCATCGAGCGCGACGGCCATATCGTCACCCTCACGCTGAACCGGCCGGAGAAGCGCAACGCCATTTCCAGTGCGGAGGAATGCGCCGAGGTCGCCGAGGCCTGCCGCACGCTGAACCGCGACGAAGGCGTACGCGTCGTGATCGTCACCGGCGCTGGGTCCTCGTTCTGTGCCGGCGGCGACCTCAAGGGCATGCGCGACAAGACCGGCATCACGAAGGGCGAGACCGGCGCGGAGATCCGCGAATCCTATCGCCGCGGCATCCAGATGATCCCGCTCGCGCTGTACGAGATGGACATCCCCACCATCGCCGCCATCAACGGCCCGGCGATCGGCGCGGGGCTCGACCTCGCCTGCATGTGCGACATCCGCATCGCGAGCGAGACCGCGCGCTTCGCGGAATCCTTCGTGAAGGTCGGGATCGTGCCCGGCGATGGCGGCGCCTACCTGCTGCCGCGCGTGGTCGGCATGTCCAAGGCGCTGGAGATGTCGCTCACCGGCGATGCGATCACGCCGGCGGAGGCGCTCGCCTGCGGCCTCGTCTCCAAGGTCGTCGCCCCCGACGCGCTGCTCGCCGCCGCGCGCGACATGGCCGCGCGCATCGCCGTCAATCCGCCGCAGGCCGTGCGCCTGACCAAGCGCCTGCTGCGCGAGGGCCAGCACATGCGTCTGTCCACGCTGCTGGAAATGTCCGCCGCCTACCAGGCGCTGGCCCACGGCACGCGCGACCACCGCGAGGCAGTAGACGCAATGCTGGACAAGCGTGCGCCGTCCTTCGAGGGGCGCTGAGCGTTACGCCGGGTCCAACCGCAGCACCACGCCATCGGGCGAATCGACCAGCAAGTAGACACGCCCATCCGGCCCCACCAGCACGCTGCGCATGCGTGCCAGGCCGGTCAGCAGGCGTTCCTCGCCCACCACGCGGTCGCCATCCGTCGTCAGTCGCACCAGCCCTGGCGTGTTCAGCGCCGCCACGAACAGGGAGCGCTGCCAGCCCGGAAACGCCGCGCCGTCGTAGAAGGCGATGCCGGACGGGCTGATCGGCGGCGCGAAGACATGGATCGGGTCCTCGATATTCGGCGCGCTCACGTCGCGCGATATGCGCGGGCCCCAGTATTCGCGCCCGTGGCTGACCACAGGCCAGCCGAAATTGGCACCGCGGCGGACGACGTTGATCTCGTCCCCGCCGCGCGGGCCGAATTCGGCCTCCCACAGGCTGCCGGTCCAGGGGTTGAAGGCGAGACCCTGCGGATGGCGATGGCCATAGGACCAGATCTCGGGCCGCACGCCCTGCTGGCCCACGAAGGGATTGTCGGCCGGCACGCGCCCGTCACGCGTCAGGCGGATCACCTTGCCCGCCAGGTCATCGAGGCGCTGCGCGCGCGCTCGCTCGTTGCGTTCGCCGGTGGACAGGTACAGGTGGCCGTCGCGGCCGAAGGCGATGCGGCAGCCGTAGTGGTTGCGCCCGCTCGCCTGCGCCGGCGTCGCGTCCAGCACGCGGCGCAGGCCGGTCAGCGCATCGCCGGCGGGCGACAGGCGCGCGCTGACCAGCCGCGTCAGCGCCCCGCCCTCGACCGCGGCCGACTGGCACAGGAAGATCTCCCGCGTGCGGGCGAAATCGGGTGCGATCGCGACATCGAGCAAGCCGCCCTGCCCGCCGCCCTCGACCTGCGGCACGCCGCCCAGCGGTGCAGAGACGCGCCCATCCGTGCCGATGCGCCGCAGCCGCCCGGGGCGTTCCGTCACCAGCATCGAACCGTCCGGCAGGAAGGCCCCGCCCCAGGGAATCTCGAGCCCCTGCGCGAACTTCACGACGCGGAAGGTCGCGCGTTCGGAGACGACGGGCGCATCCTGCGCCGCGGCCGGCGCGGCGAGGAGCATGAGGGCGATCAGGGTGCGACGGAACATGCCGCAGGAGGTGGCACCGTCCCGCGCCGCGCGCAACCGCCCGGCTTCCGCATCCGCGAATCCCGGTGCAGGCTCCGTGCAACAACCGAGGAAACGGCACATGCAGGACAACACGCGCTTCGATGGCCGCGTCGCCATCGTGACCGGTGCGGGCTCGCGCGAGTCGGGCACCAACACCACCACCATCGGCAATGGTCGCGCCATCGCGGCGCTGCTGGCGCGCCGCGGCGCGCGGGTGCTGCTGCTGGATGTCACGCAGGACTGGCTGCGCGGCACGGAGGCGATGATCGCGGCCGAAGGTGGCACCTGCGCCGCCGCGGTGTGCGACGTGGCCAGGCCCGCCGATTGCGCCGCGGCGGTGGCGCATGCCGTGCGCGAATGGGGCCGTGTTGACATCCTGGTGAACAACGTCGGCATCTCCGGCCCGCCTGGCGATGCCACCGTGGTCGACGACGAGGCCTGGGACCACGCCATGCAGGTGAACGTGAAGTCGGTGATGCTGATGGCGAAATATGCCGTGCCGGAGATGCGCCGGCAGGGCGGCGGCGCGATCGTGAACCTGGCGTCCGTCGCCGGGTTGCAGGGCGGGCACCCGGGCCTGCTCTATGCCACCACCAAGGGTGCGATCGTGCAGATGACGCGCGCCATGGCCGCGCATCATGGCGGCGACCTGATCCGCGTGAACGCGGTGGCGCCCGGCTATGTCTATACGCCCATGGTCGCCTCCCGCGGCATGAGCGAGGAGCTGCGCCAGCAACGGGCGACGGCCGGGATGCTCAAGGTCGAGGGCAGCGCCTGGGACGTGGCGGAGGCCGCCTGCTTCCTCGCCTCCCCCGCGGCGCGCTGGATCACCGGCGTGACGCTGCCGGTCGATGCGGGGCGGTCAGCCGGCAATGTCGGCGCCACCCCGAAGCCGAGCGGCCTGACGCGCTGACCGGCCGGGGCACCAGCCCGCGGGCTGGCGTCACGCACGCTTGACCTGTGCGCGAACGAAGCACGAACATGGTGCCATGGACGCGCCCGCCCGCACCCTTGCCGTCACTCGCGCCGCGATGCGCTTCTGCGTCCTGCGCGGCTGGGCGCCGGTCGAACAGGTGCCGCTGCCCGATGGCCGCCGCGCCGACATCGTTGCCCTGCTGCCGTCCGGCGACTTCGCCATCCTGGAAGTGAAGTCCTGCGCGCGCGACTACCTGTGCGATGCGAAATGGGCGGACTACCGCGCCTGGTGCGACCGGCTGTTCTTCGCGGTCGACCTCGATTTCCCGCAGGACCTCCTGCCGCCTGACGCCGGCCTGGTGGTCACCGAACACCGCGACGCCGCCCTGCTGCGCGACGCGCCCGAACACCGCCTGGCCCCGGCGCGCCGGCGTGCGCTGCTGCATCGCCTGGCGTGCCTCGCGGCGGGGCGGCTCGCCGCGTTGTCGGACCCGGCCGGCGCGGCCGAACTACGCGCCGCGTTACGGCTGGAATAGAGCCGGTCCCGATCGGATGGGATCATCCCATCGGGTGACGATGCTGCCGAAGGCAAAGGGCCGGCGGCGGTGCTGGCCAGGCGTCACGGCCGCGACGCGCTCAGGTCGATCGACCCGAGCGGACGCAGCGATTCGATCCAGCCATTCCCGCTGCGCCCCTGCGCCTCGCCATAGGCGAACAGCGCCCGCATGTAGGCGGTCTCGAAGGGCTGCTCGCGCGTCGCGGTGAAGTTGGGGCCGATATAGGCCAGGCGGAAGCGCACGCCGTCGCGCTGCGCCGTCAGGTACACACGCACGATGTCGTTCACTGCGCTGAAATGCAGCAGCGTGGACGCGGCGCGCCCCGTGATCGACAGGATCGACCGGTTGGTGGTGGACCATTCGGTGTCGAGCCGCCCGTTGCGCACCACCCAGGCGGTGCGTTCGCGCGCGCGCGGGCCGTCCTGCGCCCGCAGGTCGATCCCCGGGGGGTACAGGAACAGCTGCAGCGCCGCGCCGCCGTCCACGTGCATCTCCTGGTAGCGCCGGCCGCCGGCCTCGACATCGAACAGCACCGGCGGGAAGGCGCCGGGGATCGACGCCGATGCGAGCAGGATGCGCCGCATCAGGTCCAGCGCCTCGGGCCGGCCGCTGGCGGCGATCGCGCCGATATTCCAGAACACCGGCCGCCCCAGGTCGAGGTTGGTGGTGCCGATCAGCAACAGCCGCCCGCGCCCGTATTCGCGCGCGATCGCGGCCATCATCGCCTCGTTCACGTGGCGCTCGATCAGGCGGTACAGCGGCGAGGTGTCGGCCAGCGCCTCGCCGAACAGCACGGCCCGGATACGGTTGCCGAAGATCAGCACGTCGCCGGGCGCGACATCGGTGAACACCTCGCGCAGCGGCGCGTCGTAGTCGGGGCCGAGGAAGGCGAAGGGCGCGATCAGCGCGCCGGCGGACACGCCGGTGACCAGGTCGAAGGACGGGCGCCGGCCAGATGCCGTCCAGCCGACCATCAGGCCCGCCCCGAAGGCGCCGTTGTCCCCCCCGCCCGACAACGCCAGCATGTTCGCCGGCGGCAGGCGGCCGCGCGCCGCGCGCGGCAACGCCGCCACCTGACGGTCCTGCGCCAGCCGCCATTCGCGCACCAATGGCGCGGGGTCGCCATCCAGCCAGAAGCGCGCATTGGACAGGCCCAGGATGGGCAGCGTCTCGGTCGCGGCGAGCGGCGGCGGATCGAGCCGCGCGATGTTCCCGCATCCGGCCAGACCCAGGACGAGCAGGGACAGCAGCCACAGTCGCCGCATCGCGGGAAGGCTCATCGGGCAGGTGCTCCAGCCGGCATCGACCGCCCCGACCGCTGCCGGCGCGCGAGCGTCGGCGTACCCTAGAGCAGATCCCGATCGGGCGGAATCGTTCGATCGGATGAGGATGCGCGCGAAACCAAGCGACTAGGGACGTTGATGCACGCCAACATGCCCTGAATCGGCTTCAGGTTCCGTGCGACGCGCGGCGGGACGCCGCGGCAGCGCACCCCGCCCGGCCGGGCGGCACCTGGTCCGGCCGGCACAGCCCTGGGACGCCAGATCAGCCGCGGTGATTTCCTCTCGCCGGAGAGTGGTCTAGTGTCCGCCCGCATTGTGCGATGCAGCATGCCGCGCATGCCCGCGCGCCACGACGGCCCGCAACCGGAGACTGGACCATGGCCAGGAAGCCCACCCGCGGCCCCGCCGGGCGCGACCCTCTGCTGATCGACCTCGCGCTGCAGGGCGGCGGCAGCCACGGCGCCTTCACCTGGGGCGTGCTCGACCGCATGCTCGAGGAAGGCTGGATCGAGATCGAGGCCGCGTCCGGCACCTCGGCCGGCGCGATGAACGCGGCGGTGCTGGCGCATGGGCTGATGGATGGCGGGCCCGACGGCGCGCGTGCCGCGCTCGCCACGTTCTGGAAGAAAGTCTCGGACGCGGCGGCGCTCAGCCCGCTGCGGCGCGGGCCGCTCGACGTGCTGCTCGGGCGCTGGACGCTCGACAATTCGCCGGCGTATCTCGCGATGGACATCGCGACGCGGGTGTTCTCGCCCTACGACCTCGACTTCGGCATGCCCAACCCGCTGGCCGCGATCCTGGCCGAGGTGGTGGATTTCGAACGCCTGCCGCGATCCCCGGTGAAGCTGTTCATCACCGCGACCAACGTGCACACCGGCCGCCCGCGCGTGTTCCGCAACCACGATGTCTCGCCAGCCGCGCTGATGGCCTCGGCCTGCCTGCCCATGATGTTCCAGGCGGTCGAGATCGACGGCCAGGCCTATTGGGACGGTGGCTATTCGGGCAACCCGACCATGACGCCGCTGATCGACGAATGCGTCTCCGACGACACCGTCATCATCGGCATCAATCCGGTGCAGCGCCCGGGCACGCCCAAGACGGCGCGCGACATCCTCAACCGGTTGAACGAGGTCGCCTTCAACGCCGTGCTGCTGAAGGAACTGCAGATGATGGCGCTGCTGCGCTCGGTTGCCGACCCGGGCAACGAGAAGACCGCGCATTGGGCGCGCATGCGCGTCCACCTGGTGCAGAGCGCGATGCTGGCCGACCTCGGCGCGTCGTCCAAGCTGAACGCGGAGTGGGACTTCCTGACCATGCTGCGCGACGAGGGCCGGCGCGCCGCCGATGCCTTCCTGGCCGCCCATGGCGATGCCCTCGGCAAGCGATCGACGCTGCCGATCGAATACCTGCTCGAGAAGGTCTGACACCATGGGGCTGCTCGGCATCCTGGCCGGCCTGGCGCTGCTGGTCGCCCTCGCGTATCGCGGCTGGTCGGTGCTGCTGCTGGCACCCGCCGCGGCGCTTGTCGCGGCGGCCTTCGCAGGCGAACCGCTGCTGGCGCACTGGACCGAGACCTTCATGAATTCCGCCGCGCGCTTCGTCGCGCAGTTCTTCCCGCTGTTCCTGCTGGGGGCGCTGTTCGGCAAGCTCATGGAGGATACCGGCGCGGTTGCCAGCATCGCGCGCTGGATGACCGCCACGCTGGGGCCGAAGCGTGCGATCCTGTCGGTGGCGCTGGCCGGCGCGGCGGTCACCTATGGCGGCGTGTCGCTGTTCGTCGCGATCTTCGTGCTCGCACCCATGGCCGCGGCGCTGTTCCGCGAGGCGGGCATCCCGCGCCGCCTGATGCCAGGTGCGATCGCGGTAGGCGCCTTCACCTTCACCATGTCGGCCATGCCGGGCACGCCCGCCATTCCGAACGCCATCCCGATGCCCTTCTTCGGCACCACGCCCTTCGCCGCGCCGGGGCTCGGCATCATTGCCTCGGCTATCATGCTCGGCTTCGGGCTGTGGTGGATGGCGCGGCAGGAGGCACGCGCGCGCGCCGCCGGGGAGGGTTTCGGTGACGATGTACCGGTCGCGGTCGATGCCGTGGCGGACGACCCGATCATCCGCGAGCGCGCCAGCACCGCGCGCGAATTCGACCCCGCCGAGATGCACCGCAGCGAACCCACGCAGCGCGACCTGCCGGTCATGCTCGCGGCCCTGCCGCTGGTCGTGGTGGTGGCGGTCAACCTGGTCATGTCGCTGGTCGTACTGCCCAGAATCGACGCGGCCTTCCTGGCGGAACCGCGCTTCGGCGGCACCACGCTGGCGGCGGTGGCGGGTGTGTGGTCGGTGGCGGTGGCGCTGTTCGCGGCGATCCTCGTGCTGCTGGCGGTGGCGGGGGCGCGGCTGCCCTCGCTGCGCGCGACGATGGATGCGGGGGCCAATGCGTCGGTGCTGCCGATCTTCTCGGTCGCATCGCTGGTCGGCTTCGGCGCGGTGGTGGCGGCGATGCCGGCCTTCGAGGTCGTGCGCGACTGGGTGCTGGGCATCGGCGGCGGACCGCTGGTCTCGCTGGCGGCGGCGACTACCATCCTGGCGGCGCTGACCGGCTCCGCCTCGGGCGGGTTGACCATCGCGCTGGATGCGCTGGGGCCGACCTACATGGCGCTGGCAGCGCAAATTGGGCTCGACCCCGGCCTGATGCACCGCGTGGCCGTGATCAGCGCCGGCACGCTGGACGCGCTGCCGCACAATGGCGCGGTGGTGACGCTGTTCGCGGTCTGCGGCGCCACGCACAAATCCAGCTACCTGGACATCGTCATGACCACGGTGGTCAGCGCCATGCTCGCGCTGGTCGTCGTGATCGTCCTGGGCAGCCTGGTCGGATCTTTCTGAGGCGGCTCAGACCGACCAGTCCATATCGGGATCGAGCGGCCAGATCGGCCGCGGCACGGCGCGCCAGGGCACGCGGTCGAGCATCACCGTGGTGAGGCCGGGCACATCCACCTCGATGATGCGGTCCGGGGTGAAGTGCTCGTCGAAGCCGGCGCGGAAATGCCCGCGCGACTTCACCACCAGCGATCGCAGCGCGGCGATGTCGACGCCCAGCGCCTCCAGCATCGCGGGCTCGCACAACTGCCGGCGCTGCGTCGCCACCGCCACCAGCATGCCGCCGATGCGCAGCAGCGCCATCGGGCCCATGTCGATCTCGCGCCCGGCATAGATGCCGCGGCGGCCGATGATGCGCCCGTCATGCAGCGCGGCCACCTCCGCCTCAGCCTCGAAGCCATGCGAGAAGTGGTTGGTCTCCAGCCGGTTGAAATGGGCCAGGAAACGCGCGCCGGGACCGAGCAGATACGCCTCGGCCGCCAGTTCCGGATCGTTGAAGACGCCCAGGCACGCGCCGCGTACGCCGGCCTCGTGGAAGGCCTCGAGGATCCACACCGTGTTGCCGCGCCCGCCGCCACCGGGGTTGTCGGCCACGTCCGCGAACAGCAGCGGTGCGGCGCGCGAATCACCGCCCACCTGCTTCGCCCGGCGGACCGCCTCGGCCAGCGGTGTCAGCCGCGCCACCCAACGCCCGCGCGACGACCAGATGAAGCGCGCGACCTCCTCCGCCGCCGCCTGCGCGCGCGCCGCATCGGTGCGCGTGGTCACCACCACCGAAAGCCCGGCCTTGGGCGTATCCCCCAACGAGAAGCCGGAGGAGATCGACACGTTCATCACCTCGTGGTCCAGCAGGCCCTGCCCGAAGGCGATGGCATCCGCATAGGGCCCCGCATCGGTATTCTGGCTGGTGGCGGGTGGGATCATCGGCAGCTTCACGAAGCCGCGGCGTGGGCGCATCCCGCCCAGCATGGCGCGCATCGCCGCTGCCGCCTCGGCACCGCGTTCGGCCATGTCGACATGCGGGTTGGTCACGAAGGCCACCAGCACATCGGCATGGTCCACCATGGCGCGCGAGACATTGGCATGCAGGTCGAGTGTCGCGATCACCGGCACGTCCGGCCCGACCACCGCGCGCACCCGCGCCAGCAGCACGCCGTCGGGGTCGACCTCGACCGTGGCGGACGCGGCGCCGTGCAGCGACAGGAACACGCCATCGACAGGCATGGCCGCGCGCAACCGCGCCTCCATGGCATGCAGCAGTCCATCGAAGGCGTCCTGCTCCATCGGGCCGGAGGCACCGGCGGCGGCTGCCACCAGTGGCACCGACACCCAGGTGCGCCCGGCCTCCATGGCACGCATGAAGCCGGTCAACGCCGTGGGCGCGCGCGGGGCGGGGCGCGCCAGGTCGGCGGCCAGCGCCTTGCCTTCCAGCCAGCAGCTCGCCTCGAACTCGGCACGCGTGGCCACCGGCGCGTGGCCGTTGCTCTCGAGCATGAAGGCACCGAGCGCGATGCGCGGGGTGCGGGTCATTCCTCCAGCGCCCGCGCCGGTGCCGCCGGGTGCGGCGGGCCTTGTTCCACCACCAGCTTCTGGTGCGGGTACGGGATCTCGATGCCGAGTTCGTCGAAGCGGCGCTTGACGCGGCGGTTGAGTTCACGCGCCACCGCCCAGCGCTGGGAGGGTTCGGTCTTGAAGCGGACGCGGATGATCACGCCCGAATCGCCCAGCCGCTCCACGCCCATCACATCCAGGTCGTCGCGGATCGCCGTGCGCCACTTCGCGTCCTCGCGCATCTCCGCGGCCACGTCGCGCAGCACGTCGGTCACGCGGTCGGTGTCCTCGCCATAGCCCACGTTCACGTCCATCACCGCGAAGCCGAAGTCGCGCGTCATGTTGGTCACGGTGGTCACGGCGCTGAACGGGATGATGTGCAGGCTGCCATCCACCGCGCGCAGCTTGATGGAGCGGATCGACAGCTGCTCCACCACGCCCGACAGCCCGCCCACCTGCACCACGTCGCCCACCGCCAGCGCGTCCTCGAACAGCAGGAAGATGCCGGTGATGATGTCGCGCACCAGCGTCTGGGACCCGAAGCCGATCGCAATGCCGACCACGCCCGCGCCGGCGATCAGCGGCGCCACGTTCACGCCGATCTCGGTCAGTATGATGAAGGCGGTGATCAGCACGATGGTCACCATCAGCGCGGTGCGCAGCATGGGCAGCAGCGTGCGCACGCGGGCGGACCGCGCTGCCTTGGCATCGCGCGACAGCCCGACCAGGTGGCGCTGGATGGCGGCATTCGCTGCCTCCCACGCCGTCATGGCCGCCAGCAGCGTGAAGCCCATCGACGCGAGCGACCCGACCAGCCGGTTGCCCAGCTTGCCCTGCCCGAACCAATCGAAGGCATCGAGGCCCCATGCCTCGAGCAGGAGGAGCAGCGCGAGCCCGCCGATGAAGACCGAAAATGTCCCCTTGAGGATCGGCAGGTAGCGGTTCGCCCGCGCCTCCAGCCCCGGGTAGCGCCGCGCGAGATCCGGCGTGATGCGGAAGGCGCGCGCCAGCATGCGGCGCATCGCCACGTCCGCGAGCTTCGCCGCGCCCAGCACCAGCAGCGTGAGCAGCGACACGCGCGACAGCCGCCAGAAGCCGCCCTGAACCTCGAGCGCCCAGACGCCCCAGGCGGCGATCAGCCAGGCGATGGCGATGATGTGCCAGATGTCGGCCAGCCGGTCGCGCAGTGCGCGCAGCATGCGCCGCGGGGCCTCGGCCATGGTGCTGTCGGGCAGGTCCGGCGCGCGCAGCGCATCCGACACCGCGCCGCGGTTCTGCAGGATGACGATGATGAGGAACAGCGTCACCAGCAGCAGGCAGACCCGCAGGATGGAATCATACGCGTTCCAGGGCAGGCCGAACTGCAGCCCGGCCTCGGCGGTCGCGTAGCCGACCACCAGCACGAAGGTGATGCGCCGCAGCCAGACCGTGATGTAGGCCGCGGTCTCGTCCGCCACCGGCAGCAGCCGCAGCATGGGCGAAGCCGGCGAGAGCAGCATGCGCGACGCCACCATCACTGCGCGCGACGCCATGTAGGCGTTGTTCACCGTCAGCATGACCAGTTCGGTGGTGGGCAGCGGCTGCACCAGCCCGATCCCGCCATAGGAGACGATGGCGAAGGCCCCGATCGGCAGCAGGTCGAGGCACAGCCGCGCGATCACCAGCGGGATCTTGCGCAGCCAGGAGAACATCTCGCCTTCCGCCGGTGCGCGGGAATCGAGCGCATCGCGCGCGCGCCGCAGCAGCCGCACCGCGATCCATTCCGCGACCAGGCCCAGGCCCAGCACCATGAACAGCTTCCATGCCGCGTCCATGATGCGGAACTGCGTGACCGGGTCGCGCGCCATGGCGGATAGCCAGGAGACCATCGACGGGAGGTCGGCGATGGTCTGCACCGCCACCACCAGCTGCTCGGACAGTGCCGAGAGCCGCTGCGACGCGCCCTGTAGCAACTGCGCGCCGAGCGTGTTTGGCGCGAGGATCGTGGGTTCCTCCGGCGCTGCGGGCGGTGCGGCCGGCGCCGGCGTGGCGGCCGCGGCCCCGGTGCCACCGGCGGCCGACAGCCCCTGCAGAGTCCGGATCAGGTCCGCCCGGCGGGCATCATCCTGCAGCAGGCGCAGCAGGCGCTCGGCCTCGGAGGCGGGCACGGCGGCCTCGGCCGCGGGCGCGGGCGGCGGCGATGCGGGCTGCGCGGCCGGTGTGGCCGCGCGCGGCGGGGCTGCCTGGCGCGCCGCGGCCGGTGGTGCAGCCGGGGCGCCCGGGCGGGGAGCGGCATCGGCCGGGCGCGGCGGCGCGGCGGCCGGGCGCGCGGGGGCAGGGGGAGGGGGCGGCGCGGGCACCGCCTCGGTGGCGCTGGGCGCGGTCTCGGCCGGCGGCAATGGCTCGGGCGCTTCCACCGGCACGGTCTGGGCGGCCAACAGCCCGCCCAGGCCCAGCACGAGCAGACACGAAAGCGCGAGGATCTGGCGTCGGAACCCGGTCATGCCGGCAGGGACCCCATCCGGGCGGGCCGGGTCAAGTCGCCGCCCCCGGTGGACGGATGCCCCCGGCCGGCGCAGCATTGCGGTGCAGCATGATACACGCCCCTTCCGTCTGGACCGTGATGTTCGCCCTTCTGGGGACGCATCTGGCCGGCATGGGCGTGTTCCTCGCGGTGCCCGTGCTGGCCCCGGCGATAGCGGCGGAAGTGGGCATTCCTGCGGCACTGGCCGGGGTGCATACGGCGCTGGTCTATGGCGGGGCGCTGGTGTCGGGGCCGCTCGCGGGGGCCTTCATCCGGCGCTATGGCGGCATCCGGGTGCTGCAGGCGGGCCTGGTGGTCTGCGGCGCCGCGGTGGCGGTGGCGGCGCTGGGACATCCGGTCGCGCTGGCGGCCTCGGCGCTGCTGGGTGGCCTGGGGCATGGGCCGGTCACGCCGGCGGGCAGCCACCTGCTGGCACAGAAGGCGCCGCCCAACCGGCGCGCGCTGATCTTCAGCCTGAAGCAATGCGGCGTGCCGGCGGGGGCCATGCTGATCGCCGCCGCCACGCCGGCCATCGCGGCGGCATGGGGCTGGCGGGCAGGGGTGCTGGCGGTGGCGGCGTTCCTGGCGGTCTCGGCGCTGGTGCTCCAGCCGCTGCGCGCCGCCCTCGATGCCGAACGGGACCGGACGGCCGCGATCGGCAGCCTGGGCGCGGCCTGGGCGGCGGCACTGGGCAGCCTGGGCATCCTGCGCGACGTACCGGTGCTGCGGCGCATGACGCTGATGTCGGCGCTCTATGGCGTTTCGCAGTTCTGCTTTTCCTCCTTCTTCGTGGTGTTCCAGGTCGAAGCCCTGGGCGTGCCGCTGACAGAAGCCGGGCTGCGCCTGGCCATGGCGCAGGCCGCGGGCGTCGCTGGGCGCATCCTGTGGGGCCTGGTGGCGGACCGGGTGGGGGCCGGACCCGTGCTGACCGGCCTAGGGGTCGGCGCGGCGGCTTCCGGCGCGGCGTTGCTACTGGCCGGGCCGGACTGGCCGGGGCTGTTGCTGACGCTGGCGGGCATGGGCATGGGCGCGACCGCAATCGGCTGGAACGGCGTGTTCCTGGCCGAGACGGCGCGCCTCGCACCCGCCGGCCAGGTCGGCGCCGCGACGGCGGCGGCGGGCTTCGTATTCGGCGCGTGCATGCTGGTGGGCCCGCCGGCCTTCACCGCGCTGGTCCAGGCCTCGGGCGGCTATGCACTGGGCTTCGGGCTATGCGTCGGGACCGCCCTGTTGGGCGCAGTGCTGATCCGCGGCGGCGGGGGTGTTGCGAAGCGCTGAATCGGGGTTAGGTGGCGGGCATGACCACGGTCCTCACCATCCTGGTCGGCATCGCCATGCTGGCGACGGTCGGCGTGCTGCTCGCGGGCATCCTGGGCATGGCCGGGGGCAGCGGCGATTCTGGCCGCGCCCAGCGGCTGATGCGCTGGCGCATCGGGCTGCAATTCCTGGCCCTGGGGCTCTTCGCGATCCTGCTGACCTTGCTGAAACGCTAGGGCCAGCCTTGCCGCGGCAGGGCTCGCCCCGTATTTTCCGCCCGCATCGCCCTTGCCACCTGCGCGGCCCGCCGCGCCAACACCCCCGCGCGGCACGCCGCGCCAACACCACCGAAAGGCACACGGTCGCGCCATGAAGGTCCTCGTCCCCGTCAAGCGGGTGGTCGACTACAATGTGAAGGTCCGCGTGAAGGCGGACGGCACCGGCGTCGAGACGGCGAACGTCAAGATGTCGATGAACCCCTTCGACGAGATCGCGGTCGAGGAAGCCGTGCGCCTCAAGGAAAAGGGCGTGGCTACCGAGATCGTGGCGATCTCCGCCGGCCCGACCGCGGCGCAGGAACAGATCCGTACCGCGCTCGCCATGGGGGCCGACCGCGGCATCCTGGTCGAACATGACGGCGTGCTGGAACCGCTCGCCGTCGCCAAGATCCTGAAGGCGATCGTGGCCAAGGAGGACCCCGCGCTGGTCATCCTGGGCAAGCAGGCGATCGACGACGACATGAACGCCACCGGACAGATGCTGGCCGCGCTGCTCGGCTGGGGCCAGGGCACCTTCGCGTCCAAGATCGAGAAGGACGGCGACACCCTGAAGGTGACGCGCGAAGTCGATGGCGGGCTCGAGACCGTGTCGCTGAAGCTTCCGGCGATCGTGACCACCGACCTGCGGCTGAACGAACCGCGCTACGCGTCGCTGCCGAACATCATGAAGGCGCGCAAGAAGCCGATCGAGACGGTGAAGCCGGCCGACCTCGGCGTGGACGTGACCCCGCGCCTGACCGTGCTGAAGGTCGAGGAACCGGCCAAGCGCCAGGCCGGCCGCAAGGTGGGGTCGGTCGAGGAACTTGTCGCGATGCTGCGCACCGAAGCGAAGGTGATCTGACCATGACCGTCCTGATCCTGGCCGACCACAAGGACGGCGCCGTCTCACAGCCCACCCGCAGCACCGTCGCGGCGGCCGCGTCGCTGGGCGAGGTGCATGTGCTTGTCACCGGCGATGGCGCCGCCGCCGGCGCAGCCGCCGCAGCGAAGATGCCCGGCGTGGCGAAGGTGCTGACCGGCGCCGAGGGCCCCGTGCTGGCCGAACCGCTCGCGGCACTGCTGGTGGCGCTGGCGCCTGGCTATTCGCACCTGCTCGCCCCCGCCTCCGCTGCCGGCAAGAACGTGATGCCGCGCGTCGCCGCGCTGCTGGACGTGCAGATCCTGTCGGACATCGCCGGCGTGGTGGATGCCGACACCTTCGTGCGCCCGATCTATGCCGGCAACGCGATGGCCACGGTGAAGTCGTCCGACGCGACGAAGGTGATCACCGTGCGCGCCGCATCCTTCGACCCCGTCCCCGCCGAGGGCGGGTCTGCGGCGATCGAGGCCGCGCCCGCCGCCGCCGATCCGGGGCTGTCCACGTTCCTGGGCTCCGAGATCGTGAAGTCGGAGCGGCCGGAACTCACCGCGGCGCGCATCGTCATCTCCGGTGGCCGCGCCATGGCGTCGGCCGAGAACTTCGCCATCATCGAGAAGGTCGCCGACAAGCTCGGCGCGGCGGTCGGCGCGTCGCGCGCCGCGGTCGATGCCGGCTACGCGCCCAACGACATGCAGGTCGGCCAGACCGGCAAGATCGTCGCGCCGGACCTCTACATTGCGGTCGGCATCTCGGGCGCCATCCAGCACCTGGCCGGCATGAAGGACAGCAAGGTCATCGTCGCCATCAACAAGGACGAGGAAGCGCCGATCTTCCAAGTGGCGGATTACGGCCTGGTGGCGGACCTGTTCAAGGCCGTGCCGGAACTCGAAGCGGAACTGGCCAAGGGCTGACCGGCACGGGGCGCCCCTCGGGGCGCCCTTCTTCTTTCCAACGAGGACACGGACATGGCGGAGATCAAGACCCTCGGCGTCATCGGCGCCGGGCTGATGGGCAATGGCATCGCGCATGTCGCGGCGCAGTCGGGCCTGTCAGTCGTGCTGATGGATGTGAGCCAGCCCGCGCTCGACAAGGCGCTGGCGACCATGTCCGGCAACATGGACCGGCAGGTGAAGAAGGGCCTGCTGACCGCCGAGGACAAGGCCGCCGCGCTGGGGCGCATCACCACCGCCACCACCAACGACGCCTTCGCCGGCTGTGACATGGTGATCGAGGCGGCGACCGAGAACGAGGCGATCAAGGTCAAGATCTTCGCCGCGCTCTGCCCGATCCTGAAGCCCGAGGCGATCCTGGCGTCGAACACGTCATCCATCCCGATCACGCGCCTGGCGGCCGCCACCGACCGCCCCGCGCGCTTCATCGGCATGCACTTCTTCAACCCCGTGCCGATGATGAAGCTGGTCGAGATCATCCGCGGCCTGGCCACCGATGACGCTACCGCCGCCGCCGTGACGGCGCTGGCCGAACGCATGGGCAAGGTGGCGGTACCCGCCGGCGACTGGCCGGGCTTCGTGGTCAACCGCATCCTGTGCCCCATGCTCAACGAGGCGATCCAGGCGCTGATGGAAGGCGTGGGGGATGTGCGCGCCATCGATGACGGGCTGAAGCTTGGCGCGAACCACCCGATGGGGCCGCTCGAGCTCGCGGATTTCGTGGGCCTCGATACGCTGCTGAGCGTGATGAAGGTGCTGCGCGAAGGGCTGGGCGACCCGAAGTACCGGCCATCGCCGCTGCTCGCGAAGTATGTCGAAGCCGGCTGGCTCGGGCGGAAATCGGGGCGTGGCTTCTACGATTATTCCACCACGCCGCCGACGCCCACCCGCTGAGCGTGCAGCCTCCGCGGCCCGCGATGCGAGCCGGGAGCGCACGGCGCAACCGCGCCCAGGATTGTAGTCCTGCCGGGCGCGCCGGTGCATGGCGCGCAGCCGCGCCGCCTGAGGCGGCGCCCGGCTACTGAAGGCTTACGGCGCCGCCGTCAGCACCAGCTCGCCGACGCCCAGCGCGATGTTCAGGCCGGTATTGCCCTCGACGCTGACCGGCTGCAGTGCAATGCCGCGGTCGCTGCCGCCCACGAGCACATTCGCGCCCACGCCCACCCCGGCCGTCGCACCCGCCGAGACACCCGCATAGGTGCCCGCCAGCGCGCCGGGGCGCGTATCGCCCGAGCTGCCCAGCACGCCCCACAGCATCACCGCCGCGCCGGTGAAGCCGATATCGACGCCGAAGCGGCGGATTTCGCCGGTGTAGCGCTCGGGATTGCCGCGCGCCGGGGAGAACAGGCAGGTCACCTGGCGTGTCGAGCCGAAGATGAAGCTGGTGCCGGCAGCGACGTCGCAGCGCAACGAGCCGATGCTCACGCGCCCGGTCTGCTGCGCGGCCTGGCCGCCGGTGGGGCTCGGTGTGCCGGGGGCCGGGGTCTGCGCCATGGCGGGCGCCGCGGCGATCGCGCCGGCGAGAATGGCGGCGAGGCGAAGACGGGTCGATGACATGGACATGGCTCCTTGTGCAGAGGGCGGCTGAAAACCTGCCCCGCCTTGGCGCAACGCGTCAGCCGCGTCATGGTTTCGCCCGTCCCGGGAACTTGTGAGGCACCGCCATGACCCCCATCACGCCACCTGCGCGTATCGCCTTCATCGGCATGGGGGTGATGGGTGCGGCCATGGCCGCCAATATCCTGCGGGCCGGCTTCGCGCTGACGGTCGCGACACGCAGCCGCGCCAAGGCCGAACCGCTGGTCGCCGCCGGCGCGCAATGGGCCGCGAACGCCGCCGATGCCGCCGATGGCGCAGACTGTGTCTGCCTGTGCGTGCCCGATACGCCCGATGTCGAGGCGGTGCTGTTCGGCGAGAACGGCGTGATCGAGGGCGCGGCACCTGGCACCGTGGTAATCGACTTC
The DNA here is from genome assembly GCF_022846615.1 of Roseomonas fluvialis. Lineage (NCBI taxonomy): Bacteria > Pseudomonadati > Pseudomonadota > Alphaproteobacteria > Acetobacterales > Roseomonadaceae > Roseomonas > Roseomonas fluvialis. The sequence continues at coordinate 5,195,830 of NZ_AP025637.1, read as the reverse complement.
TCGACCATCGCGGCCGCCGCCTCGGCCGCCTTCGCCGCGCGCATGGCGGATCGCGGGATCGTACTGCTGGACAGCCCGGTCTCGGGCGGGCCGCAGGGGGCAATCGATGGCACCCTCACCTGCATGGTGGGCGGTGCCGATGCCGGTTTTTCGGCTGCGCGGGCGGTGTTCGACGCGGTGGGCAAGACCATCACGCTGCTGGGTCCCGCCGGCTCCGGGCAGGTCTGCAAATCGGCCAACCAGCTGATCATCGTGAGTGCGATGCAGGCCGCGGCCGAAGCGCTCGCCATGGGCCGCAAGGCCGGGCTCGACCCCATGCTGATGCGCCAGGCGCTGCTGGGCGGTTCGGCCCGGTCCTTCGTGCTCGAGAACCACGCAAAGCGCATGCTCGACCGCAACTTCAAGCCGGGCTTCCGCGCTGAGTTGATGCGCAAGGACATGCGCCTGGCACTCGGTGCGGTGCGGGACAATGGCGTGTTCGCCCCGGCCACCGCGCTCGCCGCGCAGATGATGGAGGCGGTGGTGAATTCGGGGCGCGGTGGCGACGACTGCGCGAGCCTCGGTGCGCTGGTGGCGGAGCTGTCGGGCCTGAAGGACTGACCGGTGGAGCAGGCGGGCACGCTGCGGGCACGGCTGCACCACCTGTATTACGGCACGGCGCAGGACGCCTGCCGCTTCCGCTATGGCGTGCTCGCCTTCGATATCGCGACCATGGGCTTCGTCGTCGTCACGTCGTTCCTGCCGCGTTCACCGGTGGTCGAGGCGATCGACGTGCTGATCGGCCTGGTCCTGGTCGCGGAATTCGCCGCGCGCCTGGCCGGCAGCCGGATGCCCTGGCGGGAGGCGCTGCGCCCGGCATCGATCGCCGACGTCATCGCCATCGCGTCCTTCCTCGCGCCGCTGGCTGGTGAAGGGGCGGGCTTCCTGCGCGTGGTGCGCACGCTGCGGCTGATCCATTCCTATCGCATGCTGGGCACGCTGAGGCAGGACTTCGCCTTCTTCCGCCAGCACGAGGAAGCCATCCTGTGTGCGACGCACCTTTCGGTGTTCATCTTCATCATGACAGCGGTGGTCTACGAGACCCAGCACGGCAGCAACCCGCATATCGGCAACTACGCCGATGCGCTGTATTTCACCGTCACCGCGCTGACCACGACCGGCTTCGGGGACATCACGCTGCCCGGCACCACGGGGCGGATGATCTCGGTCGTCATCATGATCGCCGGCGTCACGCTGTTCCTGCGCCTGGCGCAGGCGCTGTTCCGGCCGTCCAAGGTGCGCTTCGCCTGCCCCACCTGCGGGCTGCAGCGCCACGAACCGGATGCGGTCCACTGCAAGGCCTGCGGCACGCGGCTGAACATCCCGGACGAGGGGCGCTTCTGACTCACGCCGCCGCCATCGCGCGCAGCGCCGCCGCCGTCTCGCCATCGGCGGGAAAGAACGTCTCGAGCGAGAGTTCCGAGAGCATCACGTCGGTCGCCGTACCGAACACCGTCATGGTGCCGATCAGCGCAAGCTCGCCGCCCGGCACGCGCAGGCGCAGCGGTGTCGCGATCAGCGCGCGTTCGCGCTCGGCCAGGCCGGGTGGCGGGTCCTGCCCGGCCGGGTAGCGCGCCATCTCCTCCATCAGCGCCAGCAGCACGGGATCGCCGGAGGCATCCGCGTCCCGCCGCAGGCGGTCGAGGATGTGCGTCTTCCAGGCGCGCAGGTTGACGATGCGCGGCGCGAGCCCGTCCGGATGCAGGCTGAGCCGCAGCAGGTTCACCGGCGGGCTCGCCAGCACCGGCGCCACGCCATCCATCAGCCGCAGCGCGACGCGGTTCGCGGCCACCAGCGTCCAGTGCCGGTCCACCGCCAGCGCCGGATAGGGTTCGTGGCCATCGAGGATCAGGCGCACCGCGTCCATCGCTGGGCGCAGCGCCGGGTCGTCGATGGCGCGCTCGGCGTATTCCGGCGCATGGCCGGCCGCGACCAGCAGCGCGTTGCGCGCGCGCAGCGGAACCGCAAGCCGTTCGGCGAGGCGCAGCACCATTTCGCGGCTCGGTCGCGCGCGGCCGGATTCCACGAAGGACAGGTGTCGCTGCGAGACCTCGGCCTCGAGCGCGAGGTCGAGCTGGCTGCGCCGGCGGCGGGTGCGCCATTCGCGCAGCAGGGGTCCGAAGGCGGTCATGGGCGCATCCTGCCATGGCGCACGGCGTCACGACGATGACCCGCGAGGTAATCGCATCATCGCGCGCCGCAGGCCATGTCCCGGCAAGCCGCAACCCCGCGGTCATGCCCGGAGAGACAGCCATGACGACGATCCCCACCGGCGGCCTGCTGCGCATCGCGCTCGGCCTCGATGCCGTGATGAGCGGCGCGACCGCGCTCGCGCTTGTCGCCGCCTCGGGCGCCATCGCCGCGATCACGTCGCTGCCGGCGCCGCTGCTGCTCGCCTGCGGCGTGCTGTTCCTGCCCTACACCGCGTTGCTGGCCTGGGGCCTGACGCGGGAGAGCCTGCCGCGCTGGCTGGTCTGGGTGCTCGCGGTGGGCAACGCCGTCTGGGCGGTGGACTGCGCGGTGCTGCCGCTGCTTGGCCTGGTGTCGCCGAACGGTTGGGGCATCGCCTTCCTGGCGGCGCAGGCGGTCGCGGTCGCGGTGTTCGCGCAGATGTACCTCACGGCACTGCGGCGTGCGGCGCGCGCGGCCTGACGAATCAGAACCGCGGCATCAGCAGACCGCCATCGACCGGGAAGGAATGCCCGGTCGAGAACGGCATGGCACCTGCCGCCAGCGTCGCGATGGCGCCGCCGATGTCCTCCGGTTCGCCCCAGCGTGGAATGGGCGTGAGGCCGCCTTCGATCTGCGCGGCGTAGCTGTCCCAGACCTCGCGCGTCATGTCCGTGCGGATCATGCCCGGCTGGATGTCGTAGGTGTTGATGCCGTGCCGCGCCAGGCGCAGCGCGAACAGCTTCGCGATCATCGTGACACCCGCCTTCGACACGCAGTATTCCGCGCGATTCAACGACGCCATCACGCTGTTGACCGAGGAGACGAAGCACAGCGAACGATGCCCGCGCACCGGCGCGCCATCCGCGATCATGCGCTTCGCGACCGCCTGGGACAGAAAGAAGACGCCGCGCGCGTTGATGTCCAGCAGCCGGTCCCAGGACTCCGGCGTGGTCTCCAGCATGTCCTGCCGCTTGCGCACCTGCACGCCCGCGATGTTCGCCAGACATTCGATGCCCCCGAACGCCGCCCATGCGGCATCGACCAGCGCGCCATGCGCATCGACGTCGCCGACATCGGCGGACAGGAAGGAGAAGCCGGCGCCGGCATCGCGCACGAGCGCGCGGGTCTCGTCCACGCCGTCCTCGCTGATGTCGGCGCCCACGATGTCGAAGCCCTTCCGTGCGAGGGCCACGCAGGTCGCGCGGCCGATGCCGCGCCGCGCGCCGGTGACGAGGGCGGCTGGCTTCATGGGGCGGATCCTCCGGCGTGTGGGGCCCCGGAAACACGAGGCCCGCTCCACCTTCCGGCGGAGCGGGCCTGTCGCCGTTGACCGGCGCCGTTTCCTGGACGTTGCCCCGAACTGAGCGCCGCGATGTGACAGTGTGTTAAGGGTCGGGTCAACGGGGTAGGTGTGCGGTGCAACATGGTTAACGGAGCCCCGATGCGGATCCTGGTCGTCAATTCCAACACCACGCCGTCGGTCACCGATCGCATCGGCGCCGCGGCGCGCGCGGTGGCCTCGTCCGGTACCGAAATCACCGCGGTCAGTGCCCCCTTCGGCCTGCCGCTGATCGTCACGCGCGCGGATTGGCTCGCGGCGGGGCCGGCCACGCTGGCGGCGCTGGCGCAGCATCGCGGCCGCTACGACGCCGCGGTGATCGCCTGCTTCGGCGACCCGGGCCTCGATGCCGCGAAGGAGTTGCTCGACGTGCCGGTGCTCGGCATCAGCGAGGCCGCCTTCCATGCGGCGTCCATGCTCGGTCGACGCTTCGGCGTGGTGTCCTTCACCGCGGCCCTGCGCCCGATGTTCGAGGAATGCCTGGCGCATCACGGCCTGGCCTCACGCTGCGCCGGCTTCCGCATGGGCCCGGCCTTCAGCGGCGACCCCGGCACCGTGGCGGAGGACCGGCTCGACCTGCTGGCGGCGCTGTGCGCCGAAAGCGCGGAGCAGGACGGGGCGGAGTGCATCATCCTGGCCGGCGGTCCGCTCGCGGGCGTCGCGCCGCTGCTGCAGCCGCGCGTGGCGGTGCCGCTGGTGGATGGCACACAGGCCGCGGTGCGGCTTGCGGAAGCGATGGCGGGGCTGATGCCGCGCCACCCGCGCGCGCATCGCGCCCGCACGCTGACCGGTTTCGCACCGGAGGTGGCGGGGCTCTACGGCGCCTGACGCGGCCTGCGGACTGCGCCGGAGACACCATGCGGTGGAGCACCCCGTCGCGGGTCCCGAATGTCGGGTGCGGACGAAGCCGGGCGCGCTGCTCGTGGGGCTGATGCGGGGTGCGGGCCTCAGCCCTCACCCGGCCCCGCCATCGACACGCGGGTGATCGCCCACTGGACCGAGGCCTCGCCGTCTTCGGCCGTCAGCACCACCTGCTGGGACCGGCGCGGCTCGCCGCCGATATACACGCTCTCCTCGAGCGACACGCGCGCGCCCTTGGCGCGCAGCTTCCAGCCGATGCCGGAGGGCAGGCGCAGCAGCGCCGCGCTTTCGTCCTGCAGTAGGGACGCGACGACACCCGGATGCAGGTGGAAGCGCAGCGTGAACGGCCGCACCGTGCCGTCGCCGCCGACCTCGACCATGTCCTCGCCGCGCAAATCGTCGCCGGATTCCGCCAAATACAGCCGCCGGCGATGCAGCGCGCCGAAGGCGCGGCGCCACCCGTCATGGCTCGCTTCCAGCCACTGCGCGCCGGCCGATTCATGGCGTGCCGTCTCGACCTGTTCGGGCCGGCGGCCCAGGCCCTCGGGGCGCAGTTCCGCCGAGTTGGTGTCGGACAGGATCAGCGTGGAATGCGCCGCTGTGGCGCGCAACGCGTCGCGCCAGGCTTCCTCGGCCGCCGGGGCGGCGCCGCAATTCACGATCAGCCGGTCGCGCCCGACCGACATCTCGAAGGCCAGCGTGCCGGCATGGGCGAAGCGGTCCGCCCCCGCCGGTAGCCCGCCCTCGGAGGCCGCGGCGGCGGCACGCCCGGCTGGCGGCGCGCCGGTATCGGCGATGATCAGCGTGCGGCCGGCCTGCAGGCGCTGGAAGCCGGTCTCGGGCAGGTCGAAGGGTGCGCGGCCGCGTGCCTGGCCCTGCGTCAGCACCAGGTCGATCAGCGCGGAGGATTCGTCCCGCGTGCCGTTGAAGAGCGCGAGCCCACCATCGCCGTGCCGGAACAGCCGCAGCGCGGGTGCGGCGCGATCCAGCAGCGCGGCCAGATGCGGCGGGGGTTCGACGCCCGCGCCATGCATCAAGTTCCTGATCTCGATCAGGTCCTGCAGCGCGAGCAGCTGCATCGCGGGCGAGCGTTCGACATGCCCGCCATCGGGGTGGAACTGGCGGTCGATCTCGGCCGGCAGGAAGCGCGCGGCGCGCTGCAGGTAGGCGTCTTCCTCGAGCGCGATCGCCGCCGCCATCGCGCCCTTCAGGGCGGCGAGCGCGCCACGGTGCTCGGCCTCGGCCGGCAGGGCGGCGGACAGGTCGCGCGCATCCTGCGCCATGCGCGTCATCACCGCGCGGCGGAACTGGTCCTCGGCGGTCGCGGCGAAGAAATCCCAATGGCCGAGCCAGGCGGACAGGCGCGCGCCCATAACCTCGGGCGCGTCGGCCACCGCTTCCTCGGCGCCGCGGGTGAGCCAATCCGCCGTCAGCGCGCGTGCATGCAGCCGCGCCGCGTCGGTGCCCAGCGCGCGCAGGTCGCGCATCCAGGCGAAGCCATGCGCGGCGGCGCGCCAGGTGGGCGAGCCCGAGGCCACGTCCCACCCCTCCGCGCCGCCCAGGCCGATGCGCAGCGGGCGGGCGGTGCCGGCGGTTTCGAATTCCCCGCGCAGCAGCCGCGCGCCGCGCGCGGCATCGCCGGGCCAGAGGTCCCTGAAGGCGCGGGCCGGCGCTTCCGGCACCCGGACCGGGCGCAGCCGCGCCAGCTTTTGCCGCGCGCCGCGCAGGATGTTGATCATGCGGCGGCCCGCCGTGGGCTGCGCAGCCCGGCGATCGCGGCGGCGTAGTCCGGCTGGCCGAACACCGCGGTGCCCGCGACCAGAACGTCGGCACCCGCCGCGATGCAGTCGGGCGCGGTCTGCGCGGTGACGCCGCCATCGACCTGCAGGCGGATGTCGCGGCCCGAGGCATCGATCATGCGGCGCAGCATCGCGATCTTGGCCAGCTGCGACTGCAGGAAGGACTGCCCGCCGAAGCCCGGGTTCACCGACATCACCAGGATCAGGTCGGTGATGTCGAGGACATGGGCCACGGATTCGACCGGCGTGGCGGGGTTCAGCACCACGCCCGACTTCTTGCCCAGCGCGCGGATGGTCTGCAGCGACCGGTGCAGATGCGGCCCGGCTTCCGGATGCAGCGAGATGATGTCCGCGCCTGCGTCCGCGAAGGCGGCCAGGTAGGGGTCGGCGGGGGCGATCATCAGGTGGACGTCGAAGGGGATGGCGGCGTGGCGGCGCAGCGCCTTCACCACGACGGGGCCGAACGAAATGTTGGGCACGAAATGCCCATCCATGATGTCGAGGTGCAGCCAGTCGGCGCCGGCGCGCGCGACCGCGGCGGCTTCCTCGCCCAGGCGGGCGAAGTCGGCGGCGAGCAGCGAGGGGGCGATCAGCGGCGCGGGCACGGGTGGGTTGTAGCGGTTTGTGACGAAGGGGGACAATATCGTGCCCGCCGGGCAGAGAGTCTGTGCTTCGCCCTCAAGCGCCGGGCGGCCGCATCCGCGGCCTTGGCTGCGCGCCGTGCACTGGTGCGCCCGGGCCGGCGTGCGGTCTGGGCGCGGTCGCGACTTGCGCTCCCGGATCGCGGCAGGGCCGCAATCCGCAGGGCGTGCAGGGGGTGGGGGTGGTGCCGACGTGTGGATGGGGTCGGTGCGGTGGCGCTTGGCATCAGCGCAGCCGCCAGTAGCGGCGGTTGCCGCCGGCCCTTCGGATGGCGCGGGCGAGGGTTCCGAACAGGCCGATGGGGGCCTGGTGGCGCAGATTCAGCGCGGCGACGACCTTGGATTGTATGGTTTCGGACAAAACCGGGTCGGGCAGCCAGCGGGTCGCGGCGGGCATGGCGGCGGCCACGCGCAAGCGCTTGGCGAGCAGCAGCATCGACAGCGTGACGACGCGCGAGATGCGCCGCCAGGCACGGGCGATGCGCCAGGCGAGGGCACGCCAGGGATCATCCCGGTCGGCTGTGGCGACCTGGTGGAGCAGCAAGTTCATGTGGCCGAAGGCCGCCCAGCGGCGCAGGGCGCGGGAGGCGGTGTCGGCGCGGCCGAGATGCTCGGGGAGGTCCTTCCAGGGGCCGGCGGAACAGGCGACCCAGAAGATGGCGTCCAGCGTGCGGCGACGGTCCTGCGGGGGGCGGCCGGGGCGGCCCTCAGTGGGCGGCAGGTAGCGGTCGAGGAGGGTGAATTCGTCGTCGGTCAGGGGGCGGAAGGGGTGGGGGGCGACAGCGGCGGGCATGGGCGGGCTCGACGAAAGGAACCCAATCACGATATATGAAAAGATTCCTTTTTTCAAGTGTGACGTGGACGCATGTGCGGCGCGGCGCGCCGGGTCAGCCGCCAGGCCGCCGCGCGAAGGCCAGGCCGACCCCCAGCGCCATCATCGCCGCACCCGAGGCCTCGCGCAGCCTCCGCACCAATGCGGGGCGCGCCGCCGCCCCGCTGCGCAGCCGGCCGGCGCCGAAGGCCACGCCGACATCCACCAGCGTGTTCAACACGACCGACAGGAAGCCGAGCACGACGAACTGCAGCGCGACCGACCCCGCCGCGGGGTCCACGAATTGCGGCACGAAGGCCAGGAAGAAGGCCGCGGTCTTGGGGTTCAGGGCTTCCACGACCATGCCCTCGCGGAAGGCGCGACGGGGGCCGATCGGCGGGGCGGCGGCTGCTCCGGGAGCCGCGTCGCGCCGCGCCGCGCGGATCGTGCGCAGCCCGATCCAAACCAGGTAAACCGCGCCGACCAGCTTCAGCGCGGCGAACAGCTCTGCGCTCGCGAGCACGATGGCCGAGACGCCGAGCGCGCCGGCCAGCACGTGCACCATGCCCCCGATGCCGGTCCCGAAGGAGGAGGCGATGCCCTCCGCGCGTCCGCCCGCCAGGGTACGGGCCGCGACGTAGAAAATGCCCGGGCCGGGCGTGAGGGCCAGCAGCAGCGCGGCGGCGAGGAACAGGGCGAGCTGTGTGGTGTCGGGCATGGAGGGGCCTTAGCGCGGCCGGGGATCGAGCCCAAGCGCTGCGGCGATGCCGCGCGGGCTCCGATACGCGCGGAAGGGTGCGAGGGTCTGTCTGGACCCGGGGCGGCGCTCCACCCGCCACCCGCGCCCCCTGCGGATCGTGCGCCGCACGATCCGGGAGCGCGGCTGCGCGACCGCGCCCACACCAACAGTGTTCCCCGGCGCAGCTGTGCACGGCGCGCAAGCCTAGCCGGCGGATGCCGGCCGCCCGGCGCCCGAGGGCAAAAAGACACTCGGATCGCGGCCCTGCCGCGATCCGGGAGCGCACAGCGCGACCGCGCCCAACCCATCAGCCGCGCCGGGTGCACCAGTCCACGGCGCGCAAGCCAAGCCGGCGGATGCCGGCGCCCGGCGCCTGAGGGCAAAAAGACACTCGGATCGCGGCCCTGCCGCGATCCGGGAGCGCACAGCGCGACCGCGCCCAACCCATCAGCCGCGCCGGGTGCACCAGTCCACGGCGCGCAAGCCAAGCCGGCGGATGCCGGCGCCCGGCGCCTGAGGGCAAACTAAAGCGGCAAGGCCGTCGTGCTCTTCACCCGCTCCATCGCAAATCGCGACGTCACCTTGCGCAGGGACGGCACATCCGCCGTCAGCCGCCGGTAGAAGGTGTCGAAGGCGGCCATGTCGGGCACCACCACGCGCAGCAGGTAGTCGACGTCGCCGCCCAGGCGCCAGCACTCCACGATCTCGGGCAGCTTCGCCACGGTCGCGGCGAAGCGCTCGATCCAGGCGGCCGAATGGTCCCCGGTCTCGATCGCCACGAAGACCGACACACCCAGGCCGACCTTCTCCGGGTCCAGCAGCACGACGCGGCCGGTGATGACACCCTCCTGCTCCATGCGGCGGATGCGCTTCCAGCAGGGGGTGGGGGTGAGGCCGACCTCCTTCGCGATGTCGGCGAGCGACAGGGCGGCATCCTTCTGGATCAGGCGCAGGATGGCGCGGTCGGTGTGGTCCGGTTCAAATTTACGGCTCACGGGCAAGACCTTGGCTGGTTCCTGTTCTTCGATAGTAGAAAAATCTTTCTCTTGCAAGGTATCGGCGCATCGGGAGAACAGTCTTCCATTATCCTATGGGACCCGCCGTCATGACCACGCTTCGCCGAGACCTGCTGGTGAGCGCCACCCTGCTCGCGATGCCCGCCCTGCCGCGCGGCGCCGGCGCAGTGGGCACCGCCTGGTCGCCCGACCGGCTGCTTCGCGTGGTGATCCCGGTGGCGCCGGGCGGAAGCCTGGATATCCTGGGGCGCCTGCTGGCGCGGCACCTCGCGCCGCGCATCGGCCAGCCCGTGGTGGCCGAGAACCTGCCCGGCGCGGGCAGCAACATCGCGTTCGAGGCGGTGGCCCGCGCCCGCCCGGACGGTCTCACGCTGCTGGTCGGGTCGGACCCGCTGACCATCAACCCGGCCGTGTATCCGCGCGTGGGCTTCGACCCCGTGCGGGACTTCGCGCCGGTGATCGAGGCGGTGCGCGCGCCGCAGGTGCTGGTGGTCAACCCGGCCTCGCCGGTGACGGACCTGGCGGGGTTCATCGGCTGGGCGCGGGAGACGCAGGGGCGGATGACGGTGGCCTCGCAGGGCAACGGGTCGATCGGCCACCTGGCGCAGGCGATCTTCGCGCAGGCGGCGGGCGTCGGCTTCACCCATGTGCCCTACCGCGGCGGCGGGCCGGCGGTGCTGGACGTGGTGGGCGGCCATGTCGACGCGCTGTTCGTCACCCTGCCCGCGGCGATCGAGCATATCCGCGGCGGGCGGCTGCGCGCGATCGCCGTGACCAGTGCGCAGCGCAGCCCGGCGCTGCCCGTGGTGCCGACGGTGGCCGAGGCAGGCTTCCCCGGCTTCGACGTGGTGACCTGGCAGGGAATCCTGGTGCCGGCCGGCACGCCGGGGCCGGCGGTGGCGCGCCTCGCCGCTGAACTCGCGGCGGTGCTGGCCCTGCCGGAGGTGGCGGACGACCTGGCCCGCCAGGGCTTCACCGTGACCGCCCAAGGCCCCGACCGCTTCGCTGCCCTGGTGCGGGAGGAGGCGGCGCGCTGGCCGGAGGTGGTGCGTCGCGCAGGGGCGCGCCTTGAATGACGCGCAGGGGCGCGCCTTGAATGATGTGCAGGGGCGAATGATGTGCAGGGGCGCGGGTGACATGACGCGGCGGGCATCGCGCGCAGCCCGGCGCCCCGCACGCGGTACAAGCATGCGTCGGCGGGGCTGGACCCGCGCAGCCGGGCCCCGTGCATGCCGGCATCGTGCATGACGCGCCGGCGGCGCGCGGCATGACCGCCGCGAGCGCGACTCCCGCGGCGGCGCCTCCGCCGCGATCCGGCTGGACAGGCCAGCACCGGGCATGATGAAGCGGGCGCATGACGCCGCGACGTTCCCTCCTGGCCTCGGCGTTGCTCGGCGCCTGCGCCGCGCCGGTGCCGGCCCCGCTGCTGCCCGTGCCTGCGCCGGGCGGCATCGCGGTGGCGGCGGAGGCCTGGCACACCGACCTTTGCCTGCCCGCCGGGTTGCTGCGGGCCGGCCCGCTCGCGCCCTTTGCCGGGGCGGCACCGGCCGCCCAGGGCTTCGCCTTCGGCTTCGGCCTGGACTCCTGGATGCGCGCCGACCGGCCCAGCCTGGCCGAGGTGCTCGGCGCCGTCTCGGGCGGGCCGGCGGTGGTGTCGGTGCGCGCCACGCCGGGCCCCCTGCCGCCCGGTGCGGAGGACAGCGTGGCGTTGCGCCTGCCGCGAGGCGGGGCGGAGGCGATCGCCGCCTTCATCCTCGGCAGCATCGCGACGCCGCCGGTCGCCGCACCGCCCGGTGGGTCCTGGCTACTGCTGCCGGCGCGGCGCGGCTACACGCTCGGCTTCACCTGCAACACCTGGGTGATGGAGGCCCTGGCCGCGGCGGGCCTGCCGGTTCCGGTCGCCGGGATCCGCCTGCGCGGGGAGGCGATGGCGGCGCTGCGGGACGAGGCGCGGCGCCAGGCGGCGGCGCAGCCCGTCTCCTCGCCCGGCGGCGTGACCTGACGCGGCACGCCCGGTTCGCGCCGTGTGCGCAATGTCACCGTTCCGCCATGGTGGAATGCTTCAGATGCAACCGTGGACGGTGTGGAACGCTCTCCCCGCAGCCCGACGCCTTGGATTCGCGAAGTCATGTCCATCCGCCGAGACCTGTTGATGCGCACGTCGCTGCTGCGGCTGCCCGACCTCGCCGCGCTTCGCGCTGCGGCGGTTGTCAGCGGCCGGCCGGCGGTGCTGGCGCCGGTGGTGGCCGCGCGGCAGGCGCCGCCCCCGCGGCGCCGACCGGCCCGCAAGGCGGCAACGCCGGCGCAGGCCTGACCGGAGAGCACGGATTGGCCTTTGCGGGCGGCCGTTTCGGCGTTTCCGCGCCGGCGCGGTGCGAGCCGGCGTTCAGGTCCCGATGGGACGGAAACGCCTGATCGGGTGCCACTGCTCGCGTAATGGGCCCGGATCACGCTGCGTTGTCCGCCGGCCCGCGAAACGCCGGATCGGGCGGCATCAGCAGGTCGGGTGACGAGGCCTGCGGGAACGCTCCGGTCGAGCCGCTCAACCGCGCCAGCGCGGAGCGCCATCGCGGCGGGCGCGCCGCACCGCGCGCGCCGACCCGCCCGGCGCCGCCGCGGGCTGCGTCAGAAGCCCAGCCATTCGAAGAAACTGCGGCGGCGGGGCTGCACCACCGGGGTCTCGCCGATATTGCCGTCGCGGCCCAGCGCGGCGTTCTCGCGCAGGCGCTCAGCCTCCCGCCGCGGGTCGACCGGCGTGCCGGGGGGCGGCGGGTCGCGCCAGAAGATCAGCCGGTCGGTCAGCGCCCGGTTGGGCTGATCCAGGCGCAGGCTCTCCTCGTCGACTCGGCGACGAATATCGTCCGGGGCGTCGGGGCCGGCGCGCTGCAGCAACGCGGTCTCGCCCACCGTGCTGCGCTGGTTCGGTGCGCGCCGCGGGTCGTCGAGCGACAGGCCGGGCACCAGCAGGGCCTCGGCCTGGTTGCGCGCGCTGCGTTCCTGCGGCCGCGGGGAGCCCGGGCGCGGCGTGGGCAACGAGGTCATGTCGGGCGGCATGGACAGCGGCGCGCGGGTGGTCACCTGGAATTCGTCCGGTGCATCGCGCACCAGGCCGAGCGATCGGGTGGTGTTCGGCCCGCAGGCCGCGACTGCCAGTGCCGCCGCGGCGGCCAGGACGGGGGTGTGGCGCATCCTCATGGCCCCTCCTTAGGCCCGGGCTTGGGCCGGAACAAGGCATCCGCGACCAGCGCCAGCACGCCGCAGACGATGGCGGCATCCGCCACGTTGAACACATACCAGTGCCAGCCCCAGGCATGGGTGTCCACGAAATCGACAACGGCCCCGAAACGGATGCGGTCGATCACATTGCCGATGGCACCCCCCACCACGGCGCCGAGCGCGACCGCGGTGAGCCGGTTCTCGGCCCGCGCCATCCAGCGCAGCAGGAAGGCGGCGATCGCCGCCGCCAGCGCCGCGAGGACGATGTGGTTCCAGGCCCCCTCGCCCGACAGCAGGCCGAAGGTCACGCCACGGTTCCAGACCATGGTCAGGTCCAGGCCGAAGGGGCCGGCCTCCAGCAGCGGGATGTGGCCGACCTCGGGCAGGCGCGCGACCTCGAGGATCCACCACTTGCTGACCTGGTCCGCGACCAGGATGCCGGCCGCGATGGGCAGGCCGAGACGCAGGCTCATGCGGGCTTCCCCGGCAACAGCGCATAGGCGGCGGCCGCGGCGAACAGGAGCAACGCGCCGGCGATGATGGCGACATCCGCCAGGTTGAACACGAAGCGCACCTGCGGGCCCGTATGCACGACCAGGTAGTCCACCACGGCGCCGACCCGTGCCCGGTCGATGATGTTCGACGCCGCACCGCCGACCACGGCGCCGCGCGCCACGTTCAGCAGGATGCGCCGCGACCGCACCATGCGCACCAGCACGACCGAGGCGATGGCGGCCGCAAGCACGATGACCAGCAGGCGGCTGTCGGCCTCGGGCAGCACCATGCCGAAGACGATCCCGGGATTGTAGACCAGCGTGGCACCGAGGCCGAGGCCGCCCAGTTCGGCAATCGGGGCGTAGCCGTTCTCGGGCATGGCGCCGGACGAGGCCCAGGCCTTCAGCGCCTGGTCGAGCGCGAGGGTGGCGGCGGCGACCGCGAGGCCGGCGGGGAGGCTCATGCGCCGGTGCGGCCGCCGTGCCGCGGGTGGGGTGACGGGGTCAGTTGTCTTGGCGAGGCGGGGGCTCCGCCCCCACACCCCCGCCGGGGTGACAGTGTCACCCCGGACCCCGCCGTCACGTCAGGGACTCCACGGCGTCGGTGCAGCGCAGGCAGAGCGTGGGGTGCTTCGCGCTGGTGCCGACCTCGGGCAATACGCGCCAGCAGCGGGCGCATTTCGTGCCGGGGGCCGGGTGGAACACCGCCTTCGCGGCCGGTGCCTCGGCACCCGCAACGCCACCTTCGGCGCTTTCGTCGAGCAGCGTGAAATCGGACACGATGCAGACCTCGGCCCAGAGGTCCGGCGTCAGCAGCGCATGATCCTGGCCCGGTGCGAACAGGGTGGGCTTGGCCTGCAGGCTCGATCCGATCGTGCCGGCGGCGCGCGCCTTCTCGAGCTCGGCCGTCACCACCGCGCGCAATTCGCGCACGCGCGACCACTTCGCGGCCAGCGCATCGTCCTTCCACCCCTCCGGCACGAAGACGAAGTCGAGCAGATGCACGCTGCCGTCGTCGCTTTCCGCCGCCCCCGCCCCGGCCCCGAACCGCGCCAGCCAGGCTTCCTCCGCCGTGAACACCAGCACCGGCGCCAGCCACTTGCACAGGCAGCGATGCAATACGTCCAGCACCGTGCGCGCGGCACGCCGGCGCAGGCTGTCGGCGCGGTCGCAGTACAACGCGTCCTTGCGGATATCGAAGTAGAAGGCCGAAAGGTCGGTTGCGCAGAAGGCGTGGATCTCGGGGTACACGCCGGACCAGTCATGCGTCGCCACCGCCTGGCGCACGCGCGCATCGATCTCGGTCAGGCGATGCAGCACCCAGCGTTCGAGTTCCGGCAGTTCGGCATAGGGCACCGTCTCGGCCTCGGTGAAGCCGTCCAGGCTGCCCAGCAGCCAGCGCAGCGTGTTGCGGATGCGCCGGTACAGTTCCGCCTGTTGCTTCAGGATCTCGGGGCCGATGCGCAGGTCGAGCGCGGTGTCGGAATTCATCACCCACAGGCGCAGGATGTCGGCGCCGTACTGCTTCATCACGTCCTGCGGCGCGGTGACGTTGCCGAGCGACTTCGACATCTTGCGCCCCTGCTCGTCGAGCACGAAGCCATGCGTCAGCACCGCCTTGAAGGGTGCCACGCCATTGGTGCCGACCGATTCCAGCAGGGACGAATGGAACCAGCCGCGATGCTGGTCCGACCCTTCCAGGTAGAGGTCCGCCGGGAAATGCAGCCCGCGCGGCGGCAGCACGAAGGCGTGGGTGGACCCGCTCTCGAACCACACGTCGACGATGTCCATGACCTGTTCGTACAGCGCAGGGTCGCGGTCGGGGCCGAGGAAGCGCGCGGCGGCGCCGGGCTTGTACCAGGCGTCGGCGCCTTCGGTGCGGAAGGCCTCGACCACGCGCGCGATGATGGCGGGGTCGCGCAGCGGTTCGCCGGATTGCTTGGAGACGAACACCGGGATCGGCACGCCCCAGGCGCGCTGGCGGGAGATACACCAGTCCGGCCGCGCGGCGATCATGGAATCAAGCCGGTTGCGCCCGGCCTCGGGCACGAAATGCGTCCTGGCGATCGCCTCGCGCGCCTTCTCGCGGATGGTCCCCTCATCCTGCGCGGCACCCGTCGCGACCGGCTGGTCCATCGCGATGAACCACTGCGGCGTCGCGCGGAAGATCACCGGCTTCTTCGACCGCCAGGAATGCGGGTAGGAGTGCGTCAGCTTCCCCGTCGCCGCCAGTGTGCCGGCCGCGCGCATCGCCTCGTAGACGGCGGTATGCGCCTTGAACACATGCAGGCCGGTGAAGCCCGGCGCATGCTGCGTGAAGGTGCCGTCGTCGTTGACGGTCTCGGGGATCGGCAGGCCGAATTGCCGGCCGAGGTTGAAGTCGTCCTCGCCATGGCCTGGCGCGATGTGCACGAAGCCGGTGCCAGCTTCGGTCGTGACGAAATCGCCGGGTAGCAATGGGACCGAAAAGCCGTAGCCTCCGTTGGCGGGTTCCCAATCCCTCAGCGGATGGCGGCAGAGAGTGCCGTCGAGGTCTGAACCCTTGATGATGCGCTGTATCGTGTGCGCCGCGAGCCCAGCGTCCTTCGAAAAAGTCGGTAGCAGCGCAAGCGCTACGATCAGGCGCTCGCCAACACGCAGAAGCGATCCCTCGCTCACCCCTTCCACATGCACGATCGCGTAGTCGATATCTGGTCCGTAGGCGACAGCGCGATTTCCGGGGATCGTCCAGGGCGTGGTCGTCCAAATTACGACACTCGCACCGATTAGCTGGTCCACATCGAGCGTTAGGCTTGGTCGACCTTTTCCCCATATCGGGAAGCGCGCCCAAAGCGTCGGGCTGACATGGTCGTGGTATTCGATCTCGGCTTCCGCCAGCGCGGTCTTCTCGACCGGCGACCACATCACCGGCCGCAGCCCGCGATACAGCGACCCGTTCAGCAGGAACTTGCCGATCTCGCCGGCGATCATCGCCTCGCTGTCGAAGTCCATCGTCGCGTAGCGGTTGGCCCAGTCGCCGGCCACGCCCAGGCGCTGGAACTCGTCGCTCTGCACGCCCAGCCAGTGCTGCGCGTAGGCGCGGCACTCGGCGCGGAAATCCAGCACCGGGACGGCATCCTTGTCCTTCCCCTTGGCGCGGTATTCCTCCTCGACCTTCCATTCGATCGGCAGGCCGTGGCAGTCCCAGCCGGGCACGTAGTTCGCGTCATGCCCGGCCATCTGCGACGCGCGGTTGATGACGTCCTTCAGGATCTTGTTCAGCGCGTGCCCGATATGCAGGTTGCCGTTCGCGTAGGGCGGGCCGTCATGCAGGACGAACTGCTCGCGGCCCTTGGACTGCGTGCGCAGCCGGTCCCACACGCCAAGCCGCGCCCAGCGTTCCAGCATGGCGGGCTCGCGCTTCGGCAGGTCGCCCTTCATCGGGAAGGCGGTTTTCGGCAGGAAGACGGTGCCGCGGTAGTCGCGGCCCTCGGTCGGGTTGTCGTTCATCGGTGCCTGTCTCGGTGCGCCGGCGGCGGGCCAGTGCGGTGCCCGTTCCGGGTGTTGGAAATCGCGCGCGGGAGGTCCCGGCCCTCAGACGAGGACCGGGAGAATAATTCGCGCGGGCGCGTTCCAGGCCATCACCGGGTTATGCGGAGCGGCGGCGCGGGGCGTCAAGCGTCGCGTCCCGGGGCCATGCGCAGGTGCGGGCCAGGCGCGCTTCGGCGCGGGGCGTGCCGGCGCGGTCATCGCCGGGGCGGCAGGGCGGTGGCGGTCCCGCCCGGCGCGCCGCGCAGCGCGGCCAGGCAGGCCGCCGCGTCCGGCGTCCCGCCCGGGCCCGCCAGCGCCTGGCAGAGCCGCGGCGCGCGGACGTGCCAGTGTTCCTCGGGTGGCGGTGGCGTGGCGCCGCCGCGGAATCTCCAGTGGCCCGTCGCGTCGCGCGCCGCGCCGGCAGCCAGGCGCGGCCCGCCGGCGCCCAGGTGGCGGGATGCGATCTCCTCCCGCACCGCGTCGGTGGCGGCCGCCCCGGTGCCACCGAACCCGATCGCGACCACCACGCCCGCGCCGGACTCCCTCCGCAGGGTGCGCAGCGCGCCCAGCACTTCGGCGACTTGGTCGACGTCGCGGTTCGTGCAGGATTCCGCTGGGCCGGACGGGTAGTGCAGCACGCCCGCCTGCTCGGCCAGCAGCGCCGCGGCGACCCGGCGCGCCGCCGTCTCGTCGTCCGGCGAACCTGTCAGCAGCACCGCGGCCGCGTCGCCGGTCGTCCAGTCCCGCGGAAGTTCCAGCATCAGCAAGCGGCTGCAGGGCGGCTGCTGCCCCTGCGCCGCCGGCGTCACCCACACCAGGTCGAACAGGACGAAGGGCGTGGCGGGCCGGAGCTGCGCCCAGGCCGCATCCATGCGAAGGGCCAGCGCGGCCATTCCGCACGCCACCATCGCAAGGGAGCACCGCCACATGGGGCGACCCGTCCTCGTGAAGACGGCCCCATCGTTACGCCGCGGCAGGGTCGAAGTGAACGGAATTCGGCGCGCCGTGCGGTCGGCCCCGCTGGCCTGCGCCGGCGCGGCGGAAGGCTGCGCGGCCAGGGTCGTGTCAGGACCCGGCCAGGTCCCCGCCGGCCAGCAGGAAATCCCGCAGCGCCGGATCCGCCGTCAAGCCGATGGCGCGCTGCAGCGCCTGCGCGGCGGCCGTCGCCTGCCCGGCCTGTGCCGCCAGCCGTGCCCGCGCCACCCAATAGGGCTGGTAGGACGCGACCTCGGCTGCCGGCAGCGCATGCAGCGCCGCTGCCGCCCCCGGCGCGTCCCCTGCCTCCAACAGCATGGCCGCGCGGGCCACCTCGACCCCCACTCCCGGCGCATGCCGTGCCAGCAGGTCGTACAGCACGCGCAGCGCGGCGAAATTCGTCCGCCCGGTGACCGGGCGCTGGACATGCACCGACTGGATCGCGGCTTCGCACAGGAAGCGGCCGAACTGCCCGGCGCGCGAGGCGGCGGTCAGCAGGCCTTCCGCCTCGATGATCATGTCGCGGTTCCACAGCCGCGCATCCTGGCGCGCCAGGGGCACGAAGCGGCCGGCGTCGTCGCGCCGCGCCTCCCGCCGCGCCTCGCAATACAGCATGAGCGCCAGAAGCCCCTGCGCCTCGGGCGCCGCCGGCATCAGGGCGGCGGCGACGCGGCCGAGGTGGATCGCCTCCGTCGCCAGCCCACCCAGACCGGCATCCGTCAGCGCATCCCAGCCGGTGCCGTAGGCGGCGTAGATGGCGTCGAGCACATCCGCCAGGCGCTCGGCCAGGTCCGGGCCCTCCGGCACCGCAAAGCGCAGCCCGGCGTCACGGATGCGGGCCTTGGCGCGCACCAGCCGCTGGCCCATGGCTGCGGGCGCCACCAGGAAGGCGGCGCCGATCCGCGCGGCATCGAGGCCCAGCACCGCCTGCAGCATCAGCGGCGTGCGCACCGCGCGGTCGATCGCCGGGTGGGCGCAGACGAACATCAGGCGCAGGCGTTCGTCCGGAATGTCGTGGCCCGCCTCGGCGAGCTCCTCGCAGCGCCGCAGCACCTCATCCTCCGCCGCGTCGCGCACGCGGTGGTGGCGGCGCGCGTTGGACAGCGCGTTGCGCGCGGCGGTCAGCAGCCAGGCGTCGGGGGAGGCGGGCACGCCGCGCTCGGGCCAGGTTCGCAGCGCGGCGGCGAAGGCCTCGGCCAGGGCGTCCTCGGCGGCGCCGATGTCGCGCGTGCGGGCGGCCAGGATTGCCACGAGACGGCCGTAGGACCCGCGCGCCGCGGCCTCGGCGGCGCGGCGCGCGGCGTCCTCGCTCATGCCGGCGGGGCGGCCATGGGCGGCAGCACCGGGCGCACCTCGACCGATCCGGTCAGGGCACAGGGCGCGCGCGCCGCCCAGTCCAGCGCCGCATCGAGGTCCGGGACCTCGATCACGAAGTAGCCGCCGAGTTGTTCCTTGGCGTCGGGGAAGGGGCCGTCCTGCACCTGACGACGGCCATCGCGCAGGCGCAGCGTGGTCGCGGTGTGCGGACCCTGCAGCCCGTCGCCCTTCACGATGATGCCGGCCTGCGCCATGGCGCCGATGAAGGCGGTCCAGCCACCCCAATAGGGGCCGGCCTGGTCGGGGTGGTTGCGGGCGGCGAAGTCTTCCGCGGTCTCATTCAGGATCAGCATGTACTGCATGGGATCTATCCTTCGGTTCGGGATCAGGCGAGGGCGCCCGCGCGCGCGGCGCGGCGGGCCATGACGACGAGCGCGGCGGCGATGGCGACGACCAGCGCGAGCACCGCCACCTGCGGCGCCCCGAAGGCGGCAAAGACACCATGCAGCGCATCCCCCGCGAACAACGCCACATAGCCGACGAGCGAGGTGCCCAGCACCGGGATCGCCTGGCGCCGGCGCAGCAGCAGCAGCGCGGTGCCGGCCAGCCCGCCGGCCACGCCGACCGCGAAGGCGAGCGTCATCCAGACCGGCAGGCCGGCCATCAGCGCGGCCTGCGCGGGCGTCATGCCGGCGGCGACCATCGCGGCTTCGTCGGCGAGGGCGGTGCGGGCGAACTGCGCCGCGCCGAAGCCGTTCCAGGCGAGGGCGAGCAGCGCGGCGGGGATGAACCAGCGGGGCAGCGCCTGGCCGGGGTGAGGGGTGGTCATGCGTCGGGATCCTTCGCGAGGGCCGGCGCGGCGCCCCGCGGACGGAGGGGCGCGTCGCCTGCCTGACCCCGTGACACCCGGCCAGCCCCCATTTCGACATCGCTCCCGAAAAACATCGGCGTACCAGGCGATGTCTTGTCGAGCCGCCGGAACGCAAGGCCTGTCGCGACGTGGCGCCGGCCTGGACATTCGCGTGCCCCGGGGCACAGTGCCGGCGCCGCGGGGGATCGCGGCAACGCCGCCAGGCTTTCGTTGTCGCGTGCATCGTCGCGCGGTCGGATACGTCCAACCGGCCGCCATCCGCCCTACGCCATTGTTTTCGCGAGCATCTTCACCGGATCGGGTGATTCCACGCGCCCGGCATCTGCTCTAGCCTGTCGCCATGTCCGCAGTCCCAGACCACGCCCTGGCCGAGGCGCTCGCCCTCGCCACCGACCTGTTCGACCGTCTGGCGGCCGCCACCGCCGACCCGCCAGGCATCACGCGCGCGTCCTATGGCGAGGGCGAGGCCGCCGCCCAGGCCATCCTGGCCGACGCGGCGCGCGCGCTGGACCTGGAGGTCGCCACCGACGCCATCGGCACCTTGCGCATGACGCTGCCTGGCCGCGACCGCGGCCTGCCGGCGGTGGCGATGGGATCGCACCTCGATTCCGTGCCGCATGGCGGGAATTTCGACGGTGCCGCCGGGGTGGTGATCGGCCTGGCCATCGCCGCGGCGCTGCGCGCGGCAGGGCGGCGGCCGGCGCGCGACCTGCTGGTGCTCGGCATCCGGGCGGAGGAGATGTGCTGGTTCCCGGCCCACTACCTCGGTTCGCGCGCGCTGTTCGGCCTGCTGCCGCGCGCCGCGCCCGACACGCTGCGGCGCGTCGATACCGGCCGGACGCTGGCGGACCACATGGCCGACCACGGCCTGGATCCCACCCCGATCCGCGAAGGCCGAGCGCTGCTGGACCCGGCGCGGCTGCACGCCTTCATCGAACCGCATATCGAACAGGGGCCGGTCCTGGTCGAGGACGGCCTGCCGGTCGCCATCGTCACCGGCATCCGCGGCAGCCTGCGCTACCCGCTGGCGCGCGCGACCGGCGCGCATGCCCATGCCGGCGCGGTGCCGCGGCGCCACCGCCGCGACGCCGCCATGGCCGGGGTGGCGCTGGTCGCAGCGCTGGACGCGCGCTGGGCGACGCTGGAGGCGCAAGGCGCCGACCTGGTCTGCACTGCGGGCATCCTGGCGACCGACCCGGATCACCACACCTCGACCAAGATCCCCGGACTGCTGCGCTTCAGCCTGGATATCCGCAGCCTGGACGCGGCGCTGCTGGCGGACCTGGACGCCTGGCTGCATGCGGAGGCGGCGCGGATCGGCGCGGCGCGCGGGGTCGGTTTCGATTTCGGGCCGCCCACCCATGCCGCGCCCGCGTCGATGGATCCCACCCTGCGGGCGCTGCTGGCGCGCCAGGCCGTGGCGGCCGGCGTGCCGGTGCGACAGATGGCCTCCGGCGCGGGGCACGACTGCGCCACCTTCGCCGGGCTGGGCGTGCCCTCGGCCATGCTGTTCCTGCGCAACCCTCATGGCAGCCACAACCCGCAGGAGGCGCTGGCCATGGCCGATGTCGGCGCCGGCCTGGCCGTGCTGGTGCCCGCCGTGGCGGAACTGCTGGGCTAGAGCGCATTCCGTTCGCAACGGCCCACGCCATGCACTCCAGCCGCCTGTTTTCGCGAGCGTCTTTACCCGCTCGAACGATTCCGTTTGAGCGGGTGACGCTCTAGGCGACCACCACCACATCGCCTGCCGCCAGCGCCGGCGCGCCGTGCAGCACGCCGATCACGACCGAGGGGGCGCCGCCGGCGCCATCGGCATCCCAGCGCAGCACGCCGGTCGCGCTCACGTAGACCAGCTGCGCGAGGCTGCCCTGCGGCAAATCCAGGCTGAACCGCGCATCGTCCAGCGGACCCAGCGCCAGCCCGCCGCCGAAGCCCGCGCGGGAGAGCGCGATCACGTCCTCCGCGCGGAAATCGACGATCCGGTCCATCCCCTGGCCCGGCCCGTCGAAGCGGAAATGGTCGGGGCCGATGCCGCCCACCAGGCGGTCGAGCCCGCTGCCGCCGGCCAGCGTATCGGCGCCGCCCGCGCCCTGCAGCGTGTCGTCGCCGGCATTGCCGACCAGGCGGTTGGCGGCCTGGTTGCCGACCAGCGTATTGGCCAGGCCGTTGCCGGTGGCGTGCACGGCGGCGGCGCCGGTCAGAGTGGCCTTCTCCACCTCGGCCGCGAGGGTGACATGGGCGGCGGACATCACGTGATCGATCCCGCCTCCGGCCAGTTCCAGCACGCGATCGAGCGAGGTGTTCAGGACATAGACGTCGTCCCCCGCCCCGCCCACGAGGCTGTCGGTGCCGCGGCCGCCATCGAGCGTATCGGCGCCGGCTTCGCCGAGCAGCGTGTCGTTGCCCTCGAGCCCCAGGATGCGATCTGCGAAGGATGTCGCGCGGACGGCGTCGGCGGCGGTGCTGCCGCGGATGTCGGGCACGCCGGTCGGGTCGGCCTGGTGGCCGAACCACACGTGGTAGACGCGCCCGCCATAGGGGCCGGCGCCGGGGGTGGTCTCGACCCCGATGCCGATGGCGAGGAAGGCCGGCGAGGACCAGGCGCCAGTCTGCGCGATGACCGCGTTGTGGCCGGGCGAGCCCTGCCAGCCGGCCAGCGCCGCGGCGATGCTGCCATAGCCCGCCGCGCTGATCTCAAAGCCGTTGCCGGTGTAGCCGGTGCCGATCCGTTCGGGCGCGTCCCACATCACCTGCGGCGCGCGGTGGTCGTCGTAGTAGGGCGCGTCGGACCAGGAATGCAGGTTGGCACCCGCCGGCAGCGCCAGGTTGGCCGCCCAGATGTTCTCCCGCGTGTCGAGCACGTGGCGCCCGGCGGTCGCGGTCAGGCCCTTGGACAGCGGGATCGCGGCGAGACCGAGCGTCGCACGGTAGTCCATCATCAGGTGATGGAGCGCGAGTTCCTCGAGGCTGAGGGCGTCATGCGCGGTGGGGCGGGTGATGTCGACGGGCATGGCTTCCCGACTTCCAGTGAAGGCCCCGGACGGACGGAAGCGTCCGATGGGGTGACGATGCGCGCGAGACCGTGGAACCGGAGACGTTCACGCGCGCCAAGGCGGATGGCATCGACCCTAGATGGCACGCTGCCTAATGGAACCATCCGCGGCCTGGGGCACCCCCGAGGCGTGGCGGATCAGCGCGTCGGCCGGCGAGCCCGGCACCGGACGTGGCAAACGCGCACTCAGCAGCCGTGGAAGCCGCCGCCGGGCAGCGGCGCGAATTCGATGATGCCAAGCACGACGAAGCCGCCCGCGCCCCGCGGCGCGATCACCAGCGCGCCGCCTTCGGGGAAGGCACGCCCCCCGACCGCATCCCCCGCCACCATGATGGCCGGCGTGCGGTGGCCGACCAGCACGCGGTTCACCCCCGCCGCGACGGGCGCGGAGAACAGTCGCCGATGCTCCGCCAGCACCCAGTCGAGCCGTGGGCCGGAGAAATCATCCGCCAGCAGGCTGTCGGTCACCGCCACCTGGCGGGCGCCGAAGGCGAGTTCCGCCGTGTCGCGCGCGCGATAGACCGGGCCCGCCAGCACCGGGCGTTCGACCGGGATACCCAGTTCCGCCAGCCGCGACCCGATGCGCGCCGATTGCGCGCGGCCGGCGGGCGAGATGTTGCGTTGCCCGGCGCGGTCGCCGACGCGGAAGGTGATGTCGCAATTCTCCCCGCGCGTGTCGGCGTGGCGGAAGAACAGGACATGGCCGCCGGCGCGCAGGGTGGTGACCAGCGGGGCAGCCTCGGCGCTGTCGGCGGCGACGGGACGCAGCCGTTCGGCCTGCGCCGCGGCGGGCAGGACCAGGGCTGCGAGGATGCCTCGGCGAAGCCACATGCGCCTTGAATGGTGCCGGCTGCGCGGCTTGCCAAGCCTGTGGCAGTCTCGCGCGGGCCACCAACGGGACACGCCATGCCGAACGACGATGCCGATGCCGCCTGGTCCGCGCTGATGGCACTGGCGCGGCGGCCCGATGCGCGCGCCATCCGGCCGCTGTTCGCCGCCGATGCGGACCGCGCGGCGCGCTGGACGCATCGCGCGGGAGACGTGGCGCTGGACCTTTCGCGCACATCCGTGTCGGACGACGTGCTGGCGGCGCTGCTGCGCCTGGCCCGCGCGCGGGACGTCACGGGCTTCCGGGACCGTATGCTGGGTGGCGGCGTGGTCAACCCGACCGAGGGCCGCGCCGCGCTGCATGCGGCGCAGCGCGGCGGCGGCGATGCGGCGGTGCAGGCGACGCTGGCGCGCATGCAGGCCTTCTGCGGCGCGGTGCATGGCGGCGCGCTGTGCGGCGCGACCGGTCAGCGCTTCACCGACGTGGTGAATATCGGCATCGGCGGGTCCGACCTCGGCCCCGCTATGGTGGCGCGCGCGCTGTGGACGCCGGCGGCGCCGATGCGCGCGCATTACCTGGCGAATGTCGATGCCCATGCCTGGCAGGAGATCCGCGCGCGGCTGGACCCCGCCCGCACGCTGGTGCTGGTGGCGTCGAAGACCTTCACCACGCAGGAGACCATGACCAACGCCGCGCTGGTGCGCGCCTGGCTGGTAGATGCGCTGGGGGAGGCCGGCACGACGCATCTCGCGGCGCTGTCCACCAACCTGCCCGCGGCGGCGGAATTCGGCATTCCGGGCGAACGCGTGTTCGGCTTCGCGGATACGGTGGGCGGGCGGTTCAGCCTCTGGAGTGCGATCGGGCTGTCGATCGCGCTGGCGCTGGGATGGGACGGCTTCGCGGCGCTGCTGGCCGGCGCGCGTAGCATGGACGAGCACTTCGCGAGCGCGCCGCCCGAATCGAATCTGCCGCTGCTGCTGGCGCTGACGGAAGTCTGGCACGTGAACGGGCTGGGATACCCCGCGCGTGCCGTGCTGCCCTATGACGAGCGGCTCGCGCGCTTCCCGGCGCATCTGCAGCAGCTGGAGATGGAAAGCCTCGGCAAGGCCGTGGCGCTGGATGGCGGCGTGGTGGCGCGCGCGAGCGGGCCGGTGGTGTTCGGCGAACCCGGGACGAATGCGCAGCATTCCTTCATGCAGCTGATCCACCAGGGACCCACGCCGGTGCCGGTGGACTTCATCCTGGTGGCGAAGCCCGACCATCCCTTCGCCGACAGCCACCGCAAGCTGCTGGCGAACGGGCTGGCGCAGGCGGAGGCTCTGCTGGTCGGGAAATCTGCCGCCGAAGTGCGCGCCGAGATGGCCGCCGCCGGCGCGGACGCCGAGCGCATCGCCGCCATCGCACCGCATCGCGTCTTCACCGGGGACCGGCCGTCCAGCGTCATCATCCTGCCGCGGCTTACGCCGGGCACGCTGGGGCAATTGGTGGCGCTGTACGAGCACAAGGTGGCCTGCCTGGGCGCTCTGTGGAACATCAACCCCTTCGACCAATGGGGCGTGGAACTGGGCAAGGTGCTGGCGGGCGGCACGCTGGCGGCGCTGGAAGGGCGTGCCGTCGCGGCGCAGGCGGCGACGGCGGCGAGTGTGGCGGCGATCCTGCGGCTTCAGGCGGAGGGCTGACCCGGGATCAGCGCGCGGACGGCGGCTTCGCAACGCGCCGCTGTGGCCTCCCAGCCGGTGCGCCCGCCCGGCAGGTCGTGGCACGCGACCGGCGCGCCGATGCGCAGGCGCAGCTTGCCCGGGCGCGGCCAGCGGCGCGTCGGCGGCCAGGCGGCGAAGGCGCCCTCCAGGTAGCACGGCACCACTGGCACGCCGCTGCCCGCCACCAACGCGCCGATGCCGGGCTGGAAGCCGGCCATCACGCCGTCGCGGCAGCGCGTGCCCTCGGGGAACAGGATGTAGACGAGGCGATCCTCGACCAGGCGTTCGCGCAGGGTGGCGATCTCGCTGGCACGGGTGCGCTTGCGCCAGACCGGCAGCGCGTTGACGGCATAGGCGGCGAAGGCGGAGGACAGCGTCGAGGTGAAGAAGGTATCCCCTGCCGCCAGCGCATGGGCGCGCCGCGCCGTATCGCCGCGCAGCACGGCGGACAGCGTGAGCGCATCGAGGTGGCTGGCGTGGTTGCCCACCAGCACGAAGGGGGCGGGGGGCAGGTTCTCGCGCCCCGTCACCTCGAGCCGGTGGAAGGCCGCGAGGTAGGCGCGCACCGCCGCGCGCCAGGCGCTGCCGAGCACGACGGAACCGAGCCCGCGTTCGCGCGACAGGCTGCGCAGCCGGTCGGCCGGGTCGAGGCCATGGTCGCGCGCCGGGCGGAGCTTGAACTCCATTGCTAGGGCCCCGTGACGAGCCGCGCCGGCTGGCCCATGCCGAAGCCGACGAAGAACTGGATGAAGTGGAAGGCGGCGGGTGCGACCAGCAGCAGCGAGTTGAAGCGATCGAGCACGCCGCCATGGCCGGGCAGGATGGTGCCCATGTCCTTGATGCCGATGTCGCGCTTGATCGAGGACAGCATCAGGTCGCCTGCCTGCGCGCCGATGCCCACGATCACGCCGAGCAGCAGCAGCCAATGCCATTGTCCGAGCGGCGTGCCGGCAAAGATGAAGGACGACAGTCCGGCGACCAAAAGCGTGGTGACGCATAGCGCGCCGACCGCGCCCGAGATGGACTTGTTCGGGCTGGTATTGGGCACCAGCTTCGGCCCGCCGAGCAGCTTGCCGAAGGTGAAGGCCGCGACATCCGACAGCGCCACCGTGGTCAGCAGCATCAGCATGATGGGCCGGTAGCTGGGTTCGTTCGCCATGAACGACAGGTGCGCGAGCGCCGCACCGAACAGCATGTAGGCGAAGATGCCGAGGGCGACGCGCTGCACGTAGCCCTGTGGACGATCGCGCGGGATGGTGCCGATGATGATGACGCCGACCGTCAGCGGCCAGAGGGCGACGAAGAAGCCGTACCAGTGGTCGAGCGCCGCGAAGTTGGCGGCGAGGATGCCCAGCACCACGATCCCGGCGACCAGCGGTTCGCGAAACAGCCCCGTCGCGCGGTCGAATTCCCGCAGGCAGGCGAGGCCGAGCACGGTGACCGCGCCGATCACCCATTCGCGCCCGAGCAGCACCGGCACCATCATCAGCGGCAGTAGCAGGCACCAGGAGGCGGTGCGCAGCCATAATTCCCGGCGCAGTTCGGGCGAACCGCGGCCGCGCGCCGTCATCACGCCGATCACGCCGAAAGCGATCGCGACCACCGCGACGGCCGCGGCGACGATGCCGATGGTGACCGGGTGGTCGAAGGCGCCGTGGCGGGTCATCGCTTCGCCTCCAGCGCGGCGGCGGCGCGCGCCAGGCGCCGCCAGGCGGTGAACACCGACCCGATGGTGATGACGACCAGCACCGCGGTGACCGCGGCCGCGCCGCCCCAATCGCTCGGCACGAAGGCGCACCAGGCGGCCAGCGCTGTCACCAGCGCCATGCGGTGCTGCTTTGCCATCGGGCCGCAGAAATCGCTCGGCGCACCGCCGGCGCGGGCGGTGGTCCGCACATAGGCGGTCAGCATCGCCGCGAGCGCCGCTGCAAGCCCTAGCGCGACGGACCCCGCCGCGACGCCCAGGCCGACCAGCACCGCCGTGTCCGACACGCGATCCGGCACTTCGTTGTAGAGTTCGCCGACCGGCGAGGCGACACCGCGCCCGATCGCCACCATCCCATCCAGCAGGTTGGCCATCAGCCGCGCCTGCACCAGCAGCGCGCCGAGCAGCCAGAACACCCAGGCCGCGCCGGGCAGCCACGCGACGGCGGCGAAGCACAGCCCGGCCAGCAACCCGGCCCCCATGCCCGCCACGGAAATCCCGTTCGGCGAGGCGCCACGCGCCACCAGCGCCGCCGCCATGCGCTGCGTGATGCCGAGGTTGCGCGCTGCGATCGGTCGCCGGTCTGCCTCGTTGGTCATGCCCCACCCCTGCCAGGGCGCGCAGCATGGCGCAGCGCGGCCGGCGCCGGAAGGAAGCGCTGCACAGGTCATGCCGCGACGCGTCGAGATGCGACCGCGCAGGTCCGGCCGCCGGCGCTGGCGGCCCGCTGACGGCCGCGGGTCACCGGCGCCCCGGACCGCCAGGCTCTCGACGGCGTCCGGTGTCCGGCCGTCGCGCCCGTGGTCGTGATTCCCGCCGCCGCCGAACTGCTCTACCAAGCCCCATGGACTCCGTCCCCCCGGCCGAGTCGCGCCTCCGCCCGGCCATCCGCCGCCTCTCCGAGACCACCGCCAACCGCATCGCCGCCGGCGAAGTGGTGGAACGCCCCGCGGCCGCCGTGAAGGAACTGGTCGAGAACGCGCTCGACGCCGGCGCCGCGCGTATCTCGGTGCTCCTCGAAGGCGGCGGGATGGACCGCATCCTGGTCGAGGATGACGGGTGCGGCATGGATGCCGCGGACCTGGCGCTCGCCATCGAACGCCACGCGACATCGAAGCTGCCCGAGGAAGCGATGCTGTTCCGCATCGCGACGCTCGGCTTCCGCGGGGAGGCGCTGCCCTCGATCGGTGCCGTGGCGCGGCTGTCGATCACCTCCCGCCCGGCCGGTGTGCATCCCGCGCGCGCAGGGGCGCGCGACGCCGCGCACCGCATCACGGTCGAGGGCGGCCATGTCGGTGCCGTCGCCCCCGCCGCCGGGGCGCCCGGCACGCGGATCGAGGTGCGCGACCTGTTCTTCGCCACTCCCGCGCGGCGCAAGTTCCTCCGCCACGCGCGCACCGAGGCCGACCACGCGATCGACGCCGTGCGCCGCCTGGCGCTGGCCTGGCCCGAGGTCACCTTCCGCGTCGAGAGCGACGGGCGCGAGGCGCTGTCCCTGCCCGCCACCGATTGGGAGGGGCGCATCCGCCAGGTGCTCGGCCCTGGCTTCGCCGCCGCAGCCGTGCCCGTCGAGCATGTCGGCGCCACCATCGACCTGCGCGGGCTGGCTGCACTTCCATCGTTCACCCGGCCGACCACCATCGGCCAGCACCTGGTGGTGAACCGCCGCCCGGTGCGCGACCCGCTGCTGCGCGTCGCACTCCGCGTCGCTTATCGCGACCTGATTCCGCAGGGCCGCCATCCCGCGGCGGCGCTGTTCCTCGACATCCCACCCGAGAGCGTGGACGTGAACGTCCACCCGATGAAGACCGAACTCCGCTTCCGCGAGGGCGAGGCGGTGCGCGGGGCGGTGATCTCGGCGCTGCGGCGCGCGCTGGCGGTCGGCGCCGGCGCCGCGGTGGCGGCGCCGGGCTTCGTGCCGGGTGCGGCGGCCTGGCCCGCGGTGGCTGGGGCTTGGCCGGAGGGTGGCGGGGTGTCGCCCGGGACGGGCGCGGGGGGGCTGTCGCCCGGGACGGGCGCGGGGGGGCTGTCGCCCGGGACGGGCGCGGGGGGACTGTCGCCCGGGACGGGCGCGGGAGGCACGGCACCCGTGACGGGTGCGGCGGGAACGGTGCCCGGGCTCGGCGCGGGCGGGTCCGCGCCGCTCACCGAAGGCTTCGGCGCCAGCCCCATACCGTCCTCGGCGCGTGATGATCACGGCGCGCATGCCGGCCTGGATGGCGATGCCGGTGCGACCCGCCGGCCGGGCGGCGGCGCGCCCGGCTTCGCCGAATCCCTGGGCGCTATGCCTCTGCCGGCGCCGCCACTGCAGCGCGCCCTGGGCCTTGTGCCGGCGGCGCCGCGCCCGGCCCCGCCCGCCACCGAGCGCGCGCCCGCGCATCACCCGCTCGGCCGCGCGCTGGCGCAGATCCTGGACACCTACATCCTGGCCGAGGCGCCCGACGGCGCGCTGGTGCTGGTCGACCAGCACGCCGCGCATGAGCGCCTCACGCATGAGGCGCTGGCCGCGCAACTGGTGGATGGCGGCGTGCGCGCACAGCCGCTGCTGCTACCCGCCGTGGTCGACCTGCCCGCGCCCGACGCCGCGCGGCTGCTGGAACACGCGGAGGCGCTGGCGCGGCTCGGGCTCGAGATCGAAGGCTTCGGCGGTGGCGCGGTGTTGGTGCGCGCGCTGCCCGCGCTGCTCGGCGCGCCCGACCCCGCGCCGCTGCTGCAGGATCTGGCCGAGGAACTGGCCGAACTGGGCGAGGCGGCCTCCCTGCAGCGGCGGGTGGATGCCGCGGTGGCGCGACTGGCGTGCCATGGCAGTGTGCGCGCCGGGCGGCGGTTGCTGCCGGCCGAGATGGATGCGCTGCTGCGCGCCATGGAAGCCACGCCGCGCGCGGCGACCTGCAGCCACGGGCGCCCCACCGTGCTGCGCCTGGATGCCGCGGCGCTCGAGCGGATGTTCGGGCGGCGATAGGGCGGATCCCGACCGGATAGGGTCGTCCGGTCGGATGAACATGCTCGTGCTCTCGAGGGCGGATCGCGATCGGACGGGATCATCCGGTGGGGCGAAGATGCTCGGTCGATCGAGGGCAGATCCCGTTCGGATGGGGGCGTCGGGCTGGGTGACGACGGTCGTCTCATCGAGGACAGATCGCGATCGAACGGGATCATCCGCTCCGGCGAGCATGCTTGCGCCATCGGGTGCAGAAGCCGAATGGATGCGGTCATCCCGTCGCGTGCGGATGCGCGTGAAGGTGCGCAGCGAGAGGCGCTGACACGTGGAAACCGCGCGCGCCAGGGGGCAGCGTCAGCCGCGTGGCGGCGGGGCCTCGGGCACCAGCTCGGCCTCGGCCAGCGCCCAGCCGGCGGTCTCGCCACGCGGGCACAGGGCGAAGGCCTTGGCGCCCTCGGCGGTGATCAGGCGCGTGTCGAGGTCGACCACCACCTGCAGCCCCTGCGCCGGCACGGTCGCGATCACCCGCGCACCGTCCAGCACCTCGATCACCGCGCCCTCCGGCGCCGGTGCGGCGCAGGCCAGGTGCAACACGATGCGCGCGATCCGGCGCTGGGCCATCGCCTCGGACAAGTCCAGCTGCGCGCGCCCGGCAATTGCCACGCGCCCGCCATCGCCGCGGGCCCAGCCGGCGCCGAGCAGGGCCGCGCCGGGGCCGCGGCGCCATTCCGCGATGCGCAGCCTTTCCCCCGGCTTGAGCGTCGCCAGGCGTAGCCGCAGCGCCAGGCGCGCGGCCTCGCCCTCGACGCGGGCCAGCCGCGCCGCGTGTTCCTCCCGCAGTCGCGCGACGTGGGTGGGGCCGAAGCCGCCCGGGCGCGGCGAGGCGAGCATGGCTTCCATCGTCTCGGCGCCGCGCATCGCATCACCGGGGCTGGGCTGCCCGGCCAGCGCGATGGCCTCGGCATGGATGGCGCGCAGGCGTTCCATGTACAGGTCGAGCCCGATCTCGGGCACTGCCAAGGCGCGCAGGGCGGCCTGGTCCCCGGCGTCGATGGCGTCGATCTCGGCCAGCACCAGCGCGGGGTCGAGCGGGCGCAGCAGCGTGGCGCCGCCGAAATTGCGCCGCCGCAGGGCGTGGAAGTTTTCGGTCGTGACCAGCCCGGCCAGGCCGCGCGCATCGGCGCAGACCACGGCGCAGCCCGCGCCCAGCGCCTCGAGCGCGGCGCGGCCGGAGCTGACCACCACGGCATGCGCGGCCATGAGGTCCGGCAGGTTCGAAACCGTCTCGCCCAGGCCACGGCCGACCGACGTGACCTGCCAGCCGCGCGCGATGAGCGCCTCCGCCAGCGCGGGAAAGGCGCCCGGCGCACCACCCTTGCCGACCAGCAGCGCGCTGCGCGGCGTCGGCGGTACGGCCGGCGGCGAGCAGGCCGCGAGGTCGGCGGCATTCGGCAGCATGCGGATGCGCGCTTCCGCCACGCCGCCCTCGATGCGCAGCCGCTGCGCCGTCTCGGTGGAATGCGCGACGAAAACCTGCGCCGTGTGCGCCGGCGGCGGGCGGTCCCACACGCTGCGGAAGTCGTGGCAGGACCAGGTGGCTGGCACGTCCGGGAAGGCGGCGCGCGCGACCAGGAAGGGCGTGTTGTGGTGGCCGTGCAGCAGGTCGGGTGCGAAGCCATCGAGGTCGCGGATGCGGTCGGTGACCATGACGCCGCGCGGCAGCAGCATCCCGGCGGTCGCACCCTTCTCGGGCGTATAGACCGCGACCGTGTCGCCGCCCGCGACCAGGCGCAGTGCGCATTCCACCGTGACCAGTTCGGTGCCGGTGCGGCCGGTCAGGCAGATGTTGGTCATCAGGATGCGCATCGTCCGGGGTCCGCCGCGTGTCGGTTCGAGAATGCGCCTTTTGGCGCATTCTCAAAGGGCGGCGCCGGCCCCCATCCGGCCCGGTCATCGTCGCGCCAGGGGCGCGCAAGTCGCGTAATGACCAGGGCGCGCGCTTCGCGTGATGGCCGTATCCTGGAAGGGGCGGCTGCTCGGGAGTGCACACGGATGACGGCTGTGCCGAACGGATGGCAAGGCCGACCGGATGCAAGCACCGGATCAGGCAAGGATGATCGCGACGACGATCAGTCGAAGATCCAGCGGTGAACCGTCGCGCGGCGAACCTCCGCTATGGCGCGCGCAGTACGTGCAGTGTCGCCGCGCCGTGGCTGCGCGTGGCGACCGGCACGAAGGCCGGCAGGTCGAGCGCTTCGTCGAGGCCTGCCTCGGCCACCACCAGCGCTTCCGGCGCGATCCAGCCGGCACCGCCCAGCGCCGTCAGGGCGCGTTCGACCAGGCCCTGGCCATAGGGCGGGTCCAGGAAGATCAGCCCGCAAGGCACGCGCGCGCGGGGCGGGCGCGTCGCGTCCGCAACGAGCACGGCGGTGCGCGCATCCTCCTTGCACGCGCTGATATTGGCGCGCAGCGCCGTCAGCGCGGGCTTGGCGGTCTCGAGGAAGGTGCAGTGGTCCGCACCGCGCGATAGCGCCTCGAGCCCCAGCGCGCCGGTGCCCGCGAAGGCGTCGAGCACCAGCTGGTCCTGGATGGTGGTGCGCCCACCCCAGGGGGCGTGCCACAGCATGTCGAACAGCGCCTGGCGGACGCGCTCGGCGGTCGGGCGCGTGGCCTCGCCGGGTGGTGCGACCAGCGTGCGGCCGCGATGGCGCCCGGCGATGATGCGCATGGTTCCGGGCCCTCAGGCGGCGGGCGCGGCCCATACGGGCCGCTTGCCTTCGCGCCACGCGTGCCTGCGCCCGGCGCGGCTGATGGTCTGGGCGCGGTCGCGTCGTGCGCTCCCGGATCGCGCGGTTGCGCGATCCGCGGTTGTGGTCCTCGGGCGCGGGGGCCGGGCCGCGATCCGCGCGGGGTGCACCCGGCAGGTCATTCGCGCCCGCGCGGATTGTCGCGGCCACGCACGGGCCGGCGCGTGCCCATGGTGGCGCTGCGCGCGCGGGGCATGCGGCGCGGGCCTTCGGGCGGTGCTTCGGGCAGCGGGGCCAGCGCCGTCTCGCGCAGGCGCTTGGGCGCATCGAGGCCGAGCTGATCGCGCAGCACCTTCGCGTTCACTTCCTCGACCGCGCCGCGCGGCAGGATGCCGAGCTGGAAGGGGCCATAGGCGGTGCGGATCAGCCGCGTCACCTCGAGGCCCAGATGCGACATGACGCGGCGGATCTCGCGGTTCTTGCCCTCCTGGATCGACACGGTCAGCCAGGCATTGGTGCCCTGGCGCGCATCGAGCCCGGCTTCGATCGGACCGTACTTCACGCCCTCGACCGTGACGCCGCGGATCAGTGCCGCCAGCGCGGCTTCGTCCACGCGGCCATGCACGCGCACACGATAGCGGCGCAGCCAGCCGTTGGACGGCAGTTCCAGCTTGCGCGCCAATTCGCCGTCATTCGTCAGCAGCAGCAGGCCTTCGCTCGTGAGGTCCAGCCGCCCGACGCTGACCAGGCGCGGCAGGCCGGGGGGCAGTTTCTCGAACACGGTGGGGCGGCCCTGCGGGTCGCGATGCGTCGTCACCAGGCCATCGGGCTTGTGGTAGCGGAACAGGCGCGTTCGTTCGGCCGCGGCCACCGGCTTGCCGTCCACCGTGACGTGGTCGCCGGGCGTGATGAAGGTGGCGGGGGTTTCCACCACCTTGCCGCCGAGCTTCACGCGGCCCTCGGCGATCATCTTCTCGGCGTCGCGGCGCGACGCGATCCCGGCGCGTGCCAGCCATTTTGCGATGCGTTCGCCGCGGCGCGCGTCGTCGGTGTCGTCCTCGCTCACCGGCAGGCCTCCACGAAGGCGGCGAAGATCGCCGGGTCGCGCGGGTCCACCGCGTATTCGGGGTGCCACTGCACGCCGAGCGCGAAGCGATGGCCGGGGTGTTCGACGCCCTCCACCACGCCATCGGGGGCCAGCGCGTTCACCACGCCGCTGCCGGCGGTGGCGACCGCCTGGTGATGCGCCGAATTCACCGCCATCCGCGTGGTGCCGACGATACGCGCGAGCAGCGTGCCCGGCGCGATCGCCACCTCATGCCCCGGTTCGGTGCGCGGGTTGGGCTGTTCGTGGGGCAGCGCGTTCGCCACCTCGTCCGGGATGTGCTGCACCAGCGTTCCGCCGAGCGCGACCGCGAGCAGCTGCTGCCCGCCGCAGATGCCCAGCACCGGCTTGTCGGTCGCCAGCGCTGCGCGCGTCGCGGCGAGTTCGAAGTCGGTGCGGCCGGGCTTGAGCGTCACCTTGGGATGCGGCGCGCCGCCGCCCCACAGCGCCGGGTCGACATCGAAGGCGCCGCCGGTCACCAGCAGCCCATCGACCTCATCCATATAGGCGGCTGCCAGCGCGGGTTCGTGCGGCAGTGCCACCGGCAGCCCGCCGGCCGCGACCACGGCGGAAAAATAATTCTGCCGCAGCGCATACCAGGGCAGCTTCGACCAGCCGCCGGCGGGTTCCGAATCGAGGGTGACGCCGATCAGGGGGCGGGTGCGCATTCCCGTGTGCTAGGCCAAGCGCCGCGGGACCCGCAAGCGCAGTGCGGCAGCCGGATCGTTCCGGTGTCGAGGGCTGGCGCCCCGGGCCGGGCGATGCAAATGATCCTCACATGTCCCGGTTCGGCGAAAGGCGCGGCTACCACCACGGCAACCTGCGCGAAGCGCTGGTCGAGGCCGCGGTGCAACTCATTGCCCAGCACGGCCCGGCCGGCTTCACGGTGGCCGAGGCCGCGCGCCTGGCCGGCGTCTCACCTGGTGCGCCGTACCGGCATTTCCGCGATGCCGAGGCGCTGCTGGCCGAGGTGGCGCTGCGCGGCTTCGAACGCTTCACGGAGGTGCTGTCGCGCGCCTGGTCCGGCGCTGGCACCGACCCGGCGCGTGGCTTCGAGGCGCTCGGGCGGGCCTACCTCGATTTCGCGCGGCGCGAACCGGCCTACTACGCGGCGATGTTCGAGACGCGGCTTGACCCGGCGGCGCATGCCGGGCTGCAACTGGCCTCCGACCGCGCCTTCGGCGTGTTGCGGGAGGCGACGGAACGGTTGATCGCGCGCCTGCCGGAGGGGCAGCGCCCGCCGGGGCTGATGGTGGCGCTGCATGTCTGGTCGATGTGCCACGGCATCGCATCGCTGTTCTGCCGGCCCGACCAGGCGCGCCGCAAGCTTCCCATGGCGCCGGAGGAACTGCTGGAGGCGGGGCTGCTGATCTACCTGCAGAGCCTGGGCCTGGGCGCCACGTAACGAATCATCGCGGCCGCGGATTCCTGTTGACCACGCTGCAGCGGATCCCCAATGTAAATGTCGCTTGCATTTACATCCCCTGACGCGAGGAGCGCCATGTCCGCCACCGCCTATCCCGACGACGCCGCCTTCCCCAGCCGCCGCGACCGCCGGGAGCAGCGCCGCCACGACCGCCGCTGGCGCGACGAAGGCGCCGACGGGTTCCGCCCCTCCCGCTGGAGCCCCTGGACCGCGCCCAAGCCGGTGATGATCGCGGTGATGGTCCTGGCCTTCATCCTGTTCTTCCCCATCGGGCTGCTGATCCTGGGCTTCATGATCGGCTCCGGCCGGCTGGGCCGCCGCTGGGCGCGCCGCTACGGCATGGGCCCCGAGGGCGGGGGCGCCTGGTGCAGCTGGAACGATGACCGCGGCGGCACCTCCGGCAACGCGGCCTTCGACGAATACCGCGTGGATACGCTGCGCCGGCTCGAGCAGGAGCAGCAGGATTTCGCCGCCTTCCTGGAGCGCCTGCGCTTCGCCAAGGACCGTGCGGAGTTCGAGCAGTTCATGACCGATCGCCGGTCGCGCCCCGCGGCACCGCCGACCGAGGGCGAACGCCCCGCGCAGGGCTGAACGCAGAACGGGGAGGGCGCCTGGCCCTCCCCGTGTCCTGGTACCGACCCGGCCACCGCAAGGCGGCCGGGTTTTTTCGTGTCTGCGTCGGGGGCGGCCTTACGCCGCCTCGCTCTCCGCCCGGCGCGCGTGCTTCTTGCGCTCATGCGGGTCGAGGTAGCGCTTGCGCAGCCTGACGGCGGAGGGCGTCACCTCGACGAGTTCGTCGTCCTCGATATAGGCGATGGCCTGCTCGAGGCTCATGCGCCGCGGCGGGATCAGCAGCAGCGCCTCGTCCTTGCCGGCGGCGCGGATGTTGGTGAGCTTCTTCTCCTTGATGGGGTTCACATCAAGGTCGTTGTCGCGCGAATTCTCGCCCAGGATCAGGCCGACATAGACCTTGTCGCCCGGGTTCACGAAGAGCGTGCCGCGTTCCTGCAGGTAGAACAGCGCGTACTGGATCGCCTCGCCATCGGCGTTGCTGATCAGCGAGCCGTTGCGCCGGCCCTCGATCACGCCGGCCCAGGGCTGATAGCCCAGGAACAGCCGGTTCATCATGCCGGTGCCGCGCGTGTCGGTGAGAAATTCGCCGTGGTAGCCGATCAAGCCCCGCGAGGGGATGTGGAAGGTCAGGCGCACCTTGCCGCCGCCGGACGGCCGCATGTCCTGCATCATGCCCTTGCGGATCGACATCTTCTCGACGACCACGCCGGAATACTGCTCGTCCACGTCGATCAGGCATTCCTCGAAGGGTTCTTCCTTCTCGCCCGTCTCGGGGTTGTCGCGCGTGAGCACGCGCGGGCGGCCGATGGTCAGTTCGAAGCCCTCGCGGCGCATCTGCTCGATCAGCACGCCCAGCTGCAATTCGCCGCGGCCCGCCACTTCGAAAGCGTCGACTTCCTCGCTCACCTTCACCTTGATGGCGACGTTACCCTCGGTCTCCTTCATCAGGCGGTCGCGGATCTGGCGGGAGGTGACCTTCTTGCCCTCGCGGCCACCAAGCGGGCCGTCATTGATGCGGAAGGTCATCGCCAGCGTCGGCGGATCGACCGGCACGGCGGGCAGCGGCACGGTCACCTCGGGCGATGCGATGGTGTCGGGGATGGTCGCTTCCGACAGGCCGGCGATGGCGATGATGTCGCCCGCCTTCACTTCCTCGACCGGCACGCGATCCAGGCCCGAGAATGTCATCAGCTTGGTCAGCCGGCCGGATTCCACCACCGAACCATCCTGGCGCAGCACGCGCACCGGCATGTTCAGCCGGGCGACGCCCTGTTCGATGCGCCCGGTCAGGATGCGGCCGAGGAAGTTGTCGGATTCCAGGATCGACGCGTTCATCGCGAAGGGCGCGTCGACATCGACCGTCGGCGCCGGCACATGCGACAGGATCAGGTCGAACATGGCCGAGAGGTCCTTGCGCGGACCTTCCAGCTCCAGATCCGCCCAGCCCTGCCGGCCGGAGGCGAACAGCGTGTGGAAATCGAGCTGTTCGTCGGTCGCGCCCAGCGCGGCGAACAGGTCGAACACCTCGTCATGCACCTCGTGCGGGCGGGCGTCCTGGCGGTCCACCTTGTTGATGACCACGATCGGGCGCAAGCCGCGCGCCAGCGCCTTGGTCAGCACGAACTTGGTCTGCGGCAGCGGGCCCTCGGCCGCGTCGCACAGCACGATGGCGCCATCGACCATCGACAGGATGCGCTCCACCTCGCCGCCGAAATCGGCGTGGCCGGGCGTGTCCACGATGTTGATCTTCACGCCCTTCCATTCCACTGCGGTGGACTTGGCGAGGATGGTGATGCCGCGCTCGCGTTCGAGATCGTTGCGGTCCATCGCCCGCTCGGCCACCTGCTGGTTGGCGCGGAAGGCACCGGCCTGGCGCAGCAGCTGGTCCACCAGGGTGGTCTTGCCGTGGTCGACGTGCGCGATGATGGCGACGTTGCGGATAGTGGCGGCGCTCATGGCGCACCTCGTTCTGTCTGGCCAGCGCGGCCCCTGCGATGCAGGTCCGGCCACGCCTGGTTGTCGGCACGCCGCGCGGCAAGCCGCACCCCTGCCCCGATCGTGGGCGGGCGGCGCGGCGTGTTGCCTGGCGGGTGTTGCGGCGCACACATAGTGCGCCGTCACCGGAATGGCGAGGGAAAAAGCACCCTGCCACCCCGGCGCACGCAAAGCCGCGGCGCGCCGGGGGGCGGCGCGCCGCGGGATGTGGGCGACGAATGGCGGCACGCAGCCGGCGTACCGGTGGCCTACATGCCCTGCGCGCGCGCCATGCTGCCGGCCTCGGCGATGAGCGCCTGCGCGCTCGATGTATCGCGGCGCGCGATGGCCGCCCGCGCCTCGGCCATGCGGCCAATCGGCCCGACACGGTTCGGGATGGTCTCGGTGCCGGCGATCGTGGACCGTGTCAGAACCTGCGCCTCGGCGCGCTCGATCAATTCGTTGGCGAGCGCCGGGTTGTTCTGGCGGAGCGCCTGCCCGGCCTGCTGCAACAGCTGGTCGACGCTGTGCGTCGAGACGACATCGGCAACCGCGGCTGTGCGGTCACCACCATTCAGGGCGGAGTCGCCCGCTACGCCAGGGCCGGGCACCACCGGCGCCAGGACGATCGGCGCTGGCGCGACGGGCGTCAGGGGAACGCTGGCCCCCGGCGGCACCAACGGGGGCGATGCCCCGGGCTTCATCGTGCCGTCGCCTTGGCCCAGCGCCGGCGTGACCATCAGGCCGAGGCCGATCACCGCCCATCGGATCGAGTTGCCGTGCATGTGTTGCTCCTGTCAGCGGGACTGCAGACAGAACGCGGCAGGCAGGCAAACGGACGACCTTCAGGGGCGGCGCCGGGTTCACAAACCCGCGATATCCCCCCGCTCCCGCGACGCGGCGGTGCCGCGAACCGGTCGCGAGAGATGGCCGCCGACGCGCGTCAGCCCAGCGCGGCGGCGACGCCCTTCGGCCCGCCGGCGACCAGCGCCTTGAGGTCCGCCTGCGGACGGGCGCCGAAATGGCTGATCGCCTCCGCCGCCGCGACCGAGGCCCAGCGGCCGCATTCCGGCAGCGGGTGGCCGGCCGTCAGCGCGGCGAGGAACCCGGCCGCGTAGGCATCGCCCGCGCCGGTGGTGTCGACCACCTTGGTGGGTTCGGCCGCGATCGCGTGCGTGGCCTCGCCTGCCAGGACCACGCTGCCGTGTTCGGAGCGCGTCAGCGCCGCCAGGCCCACATCGGCGCGCGCCGCGGCGGCGGCTTGTTCGAACGATGTCGCGTGGTACAGCGCGCGGATCTCGGCCTCGTTCGCGAACAGGATGTCGGCTTCCTCGCGCACGAAGGCCAGGAAGGCGTCGCGGTGGCGCTCCACGCAGAAGGCGTCCGACAGGGTGATGGCCACCTTGCGGCCCGCGGCATGGGCGATGCGCGCCGCGGCACGGAAGGCCGCCTGCGCCGCCGGCGGGTCGAACAGGTAGCCTTCAAGGTAGGTCACCTGCGCGCCGGCGATCGCGGCGGCATCGAGATCCTGCTCGCCGAAAGTCACGCAGGCGCCGAGGAAGGTGTTCATGGTGCGCTGGCCATCCGGCGTGACCAGGATCAGGCAGCGCGCGGTGGGCGCGCCGCCGGTCAGCGGCGCGGTCGGGAAGTGCACGCCGGCGGCGGTGATGTCGTGGCGGAAGACCTGGCCCAGCGTGTCATCCGCCACTTTGCCGAGGTAGCCGACCTTCGCCCCCAGCGCGGCGGCGGCGGCGCAGGTATTGGCCGCGGACCCTCCGCTGCTCTCCATGCCCGGGCCCATGTCGGCGTAGATTGTCTCGGCCTGGTCGGTGCCGATCAGTGCCATGCCGCCCTTGGCCATGCCGTGGCGGGCCAGCATGGCGTCGTCGGCGCGGGCGAGGACGTCGACGATGGCGTTGCCGATGCCGAGGATGTCGAGGGTGGTCATGCAGGAGCGCCTTGCCGGGATGAGGTGTGCCGCATAGCGGCGGCACCGCCCGGCGGCAACTGGAGCGCATGGCATTCGCCAGCGCGCAGGCCATGCTCTCCGGCATTCCGGTCAGGCGAGCATCGTCCACCGCTCAGTCGAGCGGGCGATGCTCTAGCGCGGGAAGAACCGGTTCGTCGGCATCTCCAGGCCCAGATGCCCGCGCAGCGTCGTCGCAGTGTATTGCTTGCGGAACAGCCCGCGGCGCTGCAACTCCGGCACCACTTCGTCCACGAAGCCGTCGAAGGCGCCGGGGAACCAGGCGGGGAGGATGTTGAAGCCGTCCGCGGCACCCCCTTCGAACCATTCCTGCAGGGTGTCCGCTATGTCCGTCACGGTGCCGGCCATCACCCAGTGGCCGCGCGCGGCACCGGTCAGGTTGTGCATGTCGCGCCAGGTCATGCCCTCGCGCTTCGCCTTGGCCAGCATGGCGCGGGCGAAGCCGTGCGAGGTGTCGGGCAGCGGCAGGTCCGGCACCTTCTCGTCCAGCGGAAAGCCTGAGACATCGATGCCCAGGCGCCCCGACAGCAGCGACGCCGCGTTAGTCGAGGTCACGAAGGACTGCAGCTGGTCGAGCGTATCGCGCGCCTCCTGCCGCGTGCGGCCCAGGATGGGCATGACGCCGGGCAGCACCGCGATTTCGTTCGGTGCGCGCCCGTAGCGCGGCATGCGGTCCTTCAGCGAGGCATAGGCGGCCTTCGCCTCGTCCAGGTCCTGCACCACCGAGAACACCACATCCGCGGTGCGCGCCGCCAGGTTCAGCCCCGGTTCGGACGACCCCGCCTGCAGCACGATCGGCCGCCCCTGCGGGCAGCGGCCGATGTTGAGCGGACCCTTCACCTTGAAGAATTCGCCCTCGTGGTCGAGCGCGCGCATCTTCGCGCCGTCGATGTAGCGGCCGGTGTCGCGCTCGGCGACGATCGCGCCGTCGTCCCAGCAATCCCACAGCCCCATCACGACATCGATGAATTCCTCCGCAACGCGATACCGCGCGTCATGCGGCGGATGCTGGCGCCCGAAATTCGGCGCGGAGCGCGGGTTGGACGACGTCACGGCATTCCACGCGGACCGCCCGCCTGACAGGTGATCGAGCGAGGCATAGAAGCGCGCGACGTTGAACGGTTCCTCATAGGTGGTGGACATCGTCGCACCCAGCCCGAGATGCGTGGTGGTCGCAGCGAGTGCGGCCAGCATCGTGATCGGTTCGAAGCGCGCGGTGAAGGACGGGTGGTCGTTCACGCCGGCCGCCAACCCATCACCGAGGAACAGCAGGTCGAAGCAGCCGCGTTCCGCGATGCGCGCGATGTGCTGGATGACGGGTAGGGACTGGAAGGAATCATAGGCGCCGGGCATGCGCCATCCGGCGATGTGGTTGCCGGTGCCGAGCACGAAGACACCGAGATGCATCTGGCGTGCGGCCATGCGTGATCTCCTGGAATGCGCCGCAAGGTGACGCGGGGCGCGCGCGCCGACAAGCCGGCGCGCTACGCGATGCGCCCCTGGCACATCGATTGCAAACCCGGCAGGCTCGAACATCGTGGCCGTCGTGGCTGCGCCGAATCCTGGAGCCCCCATCATGCCCCGCCTTCGCCTGTCCCTTCTGGCCGCGGGCCTGCTTGTTGCCGCCGCGGGCGCCGAGGCGCAGACGCTGCGCATCGCCTTCAAGGCGTCGATGGACGGCACCGACCCGCACCAGACCTTCACGCCCAATCGCAACGCGCAGCTGCATGTGTGGGAAACGCTGGTGACACAGGATGCGACGCTGCGCCCGCGGCCGCTACTCGCGGAATCCTGGCGCGCGGTCGATCCTGTCACGTGGGAATTCAAGCTGCGGCGCGACGCGATTTTCCATGACGGGTCGCCCTTCACTTCCGCGGACGCGGCGTTCTCCATCCTGCGCGCGCGCGCCGCGACGGGGCCGCGCACTTATGCCGCCGCGGTGCGCAACGTGGCCGGCGTCGAGACACCCGATGCCCATACGCTGATCGTCCGCACCACCGTGCCCACGCCCCTGCAGCCGGACTTCCTGGCGGCGATCGCCATCCTCAACGCCCGCGCCGCAGAAGGCGCGGTGGATGCCGATTTCAATGGCGGGCGCGCGGCGATCGGCACCGGCCCGTACCGCTGGGGCCGCTGGACGCCGCAGCAGGACGTGACCTTCGAACGCAGCCCGAACTGGCGCGGCGCGCCCGAGCCCTGGGCGCGCGTGCAGATCCGCTTCGTGCCGAATGACAGTGCACGCGTCGCCGGCCTGCTGGCCGGCGATGTCGACGTGATCGACAACGTTCCCACCGGCCTGCATCAGCGCGTGCGCGAGAACGCCAACCTCCAGCTGGTGAACGGCTATTCGGTCTTCACCCACTATTTCTACCTGGATGCGATGAGCGCCCAGATCCCCAACGCCACCGGCGCCGACGGCCAGCCGCTGCCCAGCAACCCATTGCGCGACCTGCGCGTGCGCCGCGCCATCAACCACGCCATCAACCGCGTGGCCCTTGCGGACCGCGTGATGGAAGGCAGCGCCACCGCCACCGGGCAGATCGCCGCGCCGGGCCTGATCGGCCATGTGCCGAACCTGGCCCTGCCGGAATTCAACCCCGCCCGCGCCCGCGCCCTGCTGGCCGAGGCCGGTTACCCCAACGGCTTCACCCTGACCGTGCATTGCACGCAGGACCGTTTTGCCGGCGATGCGCGCACCTGCCAGGCGATCGGGCAGATGCTCACCGCCGTGGGCATCCGCACGGTGGTCGAAGCACTGCCCATGCCGATCTACCTGCGCCGCAGCGCGACTCTCACGCCGGGCGGCGCACCGGAACTCTCCGCGCATCTCGCGATGTTCGGCTCGTCGTCCGGCATCGCGTCGGAGGGCCTCACCGCTTTGCTGCGCACGCCGAACGCCGCGCGCGCGCATGGCGGGTGGAACCGCACGCGCTTCTCGAACGCGGAATTCGACGCCATGCTCGACCGCGTGGACAGCGAATTCGACCCCGAGACGCGCGAACGCCTGACCCAGGAAGCCATCCGCTGGGTCGCCGACAACGTGCCGCTCGCGCCCGTCTTTCATGTCGGCGCGTCCTGGGGTGCCAAGCGCGGCCTGGTCATGACGCCGCGTGCCGACCAGTACACCATGGCCACGGAGATCCGGCCCGCACCATGACGAAGCAACTTCACCTCGGCGCCTTCTTCTTCAC
This sequence comes from Roseomonas fluvialis, assembly GCF_022846615.1. Taxonomy (NCBI): domain Bacteria; kingdom Pseudomonadati; phylum Pseudomonadota; class Alphaproteobacteria; order Acetobacterales; family Roseomonadaceae; genus Roseomonas; species Roseomonas fluvialis. Next base: position 5,152,800 of record NZ_AP025637.1, on the reverse strand, counting down.
GCCGGGCAGTCATTCTGCCGGCTGGCGCCATCCCCTCGCCGTTGCCGAAGCCGACATGTCCTTCGCACACTACGTGCAGATGGCGCAGACCGCCGAGCGCGGCTGCCTCGACTGCGTGTTCTTCCAGGACACCGCCGCGGTGAACGGCAGCGCGGGGCTGGACGGCGCATCGCCATGGCGGCCCGGCATGGGGCGCCAGGTGTTTCCGGAGCCGGCCACGCTGATCGCCGCACTTGCGCCGGTCACGAAGCACATCGGGTTGGTCGCGACCGCCACCACCACCTACAACGACCCCTACACCATCGCGCGGCGCTTCGGGTCGGTGGACCACATCTCCGGCGGGCGCGCGGGCTGGAACCTGGTGACCTCGCAGATCGAGGACGAGGCCGGCAACTACGGCTTCGACCGCCACCCCGACCACGCCAACCGCTACGAACGCGCCGAGGAATTCTTCGACGTCTGCGCCGGGCTGTGGGATTCCTTCGAGGACGGCGCCTTCATCCGCGACAAGGCCTCGGGCCGCTACCTCGACCCGTCCAAGGGCCATATCCTCAACCACCAGGGCGAGTTCTTCCGGGTGCGCGGGCCGCTGAACCTGCCCCGCACGCCGCAGGGCCGCCCCGTCATCGCCCAGGCCGGGTCATCCGACGACGGCCGCAAGCTGGCGTCGCGCGTCGCGGACATGATCTTCACCGCGCAATCCGTCCTGTCCGAAGGCCAGGCCTTCTACAAGGACATCCGCGCCCGCGCCGCCGCCCACGGCCGCGACCCCGACCACGTCCGCGTCATGCCCGGCTTCATGACCATCCTGGGCGAAACGCAGCAGGAAGCCGACGACATCGCCGGCGCGCTCGCCGACATGATGGACGAAGCCAACGCCATGCGCCTGCTCGCGCGGCTGTGCGGCGACCTCGACATCCACAGCTACCCGATCGACGGCCCGCTGCCCGACCTGCCACCGTCCAACGCCGCCCGCGCCCGCCAGGAGCACCTCGTCGCGAAAGCCCGCGCCGAGAACCTCACCATCCGCCAGGTCGCGCGCTACCTCGGCACCGCACTCGGCCACCAGCTCATCATCGGCACACCCAAGCGCGTCGCCGACACCATGCAGGAATGGTTCGAAGCAGGTGCCTGCGACGGCTTCACCCTGCTGTTCCCCTTCTACACCAAGCCCCTCGACGACTTCGTGCGCCTGGTGGTGCCGGAACTCCAACATCGCGGCCTGTTCCGCACGCGCTACCCCGGCCCGACCCTGCGCGACAGTCTTGGAATCCCGGTTCCCGGGAACAGGTTTGCCGGGGGGTAAGGGCGCGGCGGGGGGCCAGCCCCCCGGACCCCCCCCCGCTGGGAGGCAACCGCCTCCCAGACCCTGGGGTCAAAGGGCCGGTTGGGAGGAGGGGCTCGTCGGTGCCACCGACGCGTCGGGAGCACGCTGCCCCTCCTCCCAACCGGCCCTTCGGTCACGCGGGTCCGGGGGCACGTATGCCCCCGGCGGGAGGGTTCGGGAGGGCAGAGCCCTCCCGGCGGCGCCCCTCACCCCCCCGGCCACCAAACCCGGAACGTGGTTCCCGAGCCTTCCTCGCTGTCGATGCCCATCGTGCCGCGGTGCCGGTTCACGATGTGTTTGACGATGGCAAGGCCGAGGCCGGTGCCGCCGGCGTTGCGGGACCGGCCTTTGTCCACGCGGTAGAAGCGTTCGGTCAGGCGTGGGATGTGGTCGCGGGGGATGCCGGCGCCATCGTCGGTCACGCTCAGCACCATGCCGCGGCGGCCGTCCGGTGCGGGGCCGGGTGCAACGGCGAGGCGTATGGTGCCGCGGTCGCGCCCGTGGCGAATGGCGTTGTCGAGCAGGTTGCGGATGACCTGCGCGACCTGGTCGGCGTCGGCCGGTTCGGCGGTGCCTTCGGCCAGGTTCAGCACCAGCTTCGCCTTGCGGGCTGCCAGGATGGGCGCCATCGCGTCGGCTTCCGCACGCGCGATTGCCGCCACGTCGGCGCGGCCCGATGGTGCCTGGTGTTCCGTCAGTTCGATGCGCGACAGGCCGAGCAGGTCGTCGATCAGCCGGCGCATGCGGTCGGATTGCTCGGCCATGATCTGCAGGAAGCGCTGCTGTGCCGCGGGGTCGTCCGCGGCGGGGCCGCGCAGCGTCTCGATAAAGCCGATCAGGCTGGCGAGCGGCGTGCGTAATTCGTGACTGGCATTGGCCACGAAATCGGCGCGCATGCGTTCCACCGCGCGTTCGCGCGTGCGGTCGGACAGCAGGACAATCACGCGCCCGCCATCGGCCAGCGGCGGGTCCATCGGGATCACCTGCACCGCCACGTCGCGCATCACCGGCACGGGCAGCACCAGGTCGGCCACCGCGGGTTCGCCGCTTGCCATCGCCTGGTCCAGCGCCTCGGCCAGAGCGGGGTGGCGCAGCAGCGCGGCGGCGTCGGGTGGTGCAGTGGTCGCGTTGCGCGAATCCGTGCCCTGCCGGCCGCCCAGCATCTCGCGCGCCGCGCGGTTGGCACGCAGCGCGGTGCGGTCGGCCGAGAGCACCAGCAGCGGGTCGGGTAGCGCTTCCAGGATGGCGGCGTCGGCGCGGCGCAGGCTTTCCACCAGGGCGCCGCGCTCCGCGAGGTTGCGCGCCAGGCGCGTCACGCCATCCGCCACGTCCTGCACCGAGGGCAGCAGCGGTGCCACCGTCAGGTCCGGCACGCCGTCGCCGTTCGATGCGGCGCGGATCTGCCGCGCCAGCCGCCCGAGATTGCCCAGCCAGATGCGCGCAACGGCCGCGCTGCCCGCCAGCGTGACCAACAGCGCCGCGCTGCCGGGCCGAGGCGCCAGCGCGCCGGTCGCCATCAGCAGCAGCAGCGCGGTGCTGGGAGCTCCGGCGACGACCAGCGTCGCGCGGATCCAGGCCCCCGCGCGCGGCGCTTCACCGAACATGGCGCGCGGCGTACCGGCGCGTCAGGACCCTGCCGCGCCGGGCGCCGGCGCACGTTCGACCATGCGCGGTTCGCCGCTGGGTTCCACCGCGAACAGTGCCAGGCCGCGCTGCACCAGGCCTTCGGGCTGCAGGCGCACGGGGCCGTCGACTCCATCGAAGACCTCGCCCGTATTGGGACCGGACTGGCCGCGTGGGGTCAGCACCACGCGCGCGGCGACGCCCGCGGCGTCGTAGGCGATGCCCGCCAGGCGCGGCGGGCGTTCGCCGAAAGCGCCTTCGAAGCGCGCATCGAAGCTGGCGCGCGACCGCGGGTCGGGGGCGGCGAAGATCGCGCCGTGCAGCGCGGGTTCCTGCCCCAGCGTCGCATCCTGCGCCCAGAGCGCATGGCCCAGGATGCGGGGCGCCGGCGCGTTCAGCCCGGCCGCGCCGAGCCCCGCCGCGACGCCGCGCGCTGCGGCACCCGTGCTGCCGATCAGCACCGCATCGACGCCGCCGCCGCTGCGCTGCGCGACATCCTGCGCCACGGCGCCACCGCTGGCGCGCGCCGAGTGCAGCACGATGGTGGGGTCCGGCAGGCCCCATTCGGCGGCCACGGACCGCATGGCGGTGGCCAGGGCGCGGCCGAAGCCATCATCCGGCGCGGCCAGGGCGAAGCGCTGCGCGCCGGACGACATCGCCGCGCCCATCGCGCGGCGCACCTGCTGCGCCGGTGTCACGCCCAGCGTCCAGACGCCGGGGCCGGACTGCGCGGCATCGTTCGTGAAGGCGATGATCGGGATGCGCCCCGCGCGCGCGGGGGCCGAGGCGGCGGAGGTCTCGGCCGCGGTCAGCGGGCCCACGATGATGCGCGCGCCGGCGCCCACGGCCTGGCGCGCCGCGGCCGCGGCACCCGACGCGGTGCTGCCGGTGTCCATCGGCACGAAGTCCACGCTGCGCCCGCCGCGTTCGAACAGCGCCAGCTCCGCTGCCTGCTCCATGGCGCGGCCGAGCGAGGCCTGCGGCCCGGACAGCGGCAGCAGCAACGCGATGCGGTCGCGCGGCGTCTCCTGCAGCGGTTGGCGCGACGAGATCGGCCCCGCCCCTTGCGGGCCGCAGGCCGCGAGGCCCACAAGGGCCAGCACGGCAAGCGCGGAGAAGCGGCGTGGGAGGCGATGCGGCAGAAGGGACACGGTTATCGGATCCTCCCGGTGGTCCGGCGGCGCGGCCGGGCCTTGTGCTTGTAGCGACGCCGATCGGCAACCTCGGCGACCTCGCGCCCCGTGCCCTGGCAGCCTTGCGGGACGCCGACGCCGTGCTGTGCGAGGACAGCAGGGTGACAGGCGGCCTGCTTGCGCGCCAGGGCGTTACGGCGACCATGATCCCCTTGCACGATCACAACGAGGCCGCGCAAGCCCCCCGCCTGGTCGACCGCATGGTGGCGGGCGAGCATTTCGCACTGGTCAGCGACGCCGGCACCCCGCTGGTGAGCGACCCTGGCTACCGCCTGGTGCGCGCGGCGATCGATGCGGGCGTTCAGGTCTCCGCCATCCCGGGGCCGAATGCGGCGGTGATGGCGCTGTCGCTGTCGGGCCTGCCGCCGCACCCCTTCCTGTTCCTTGGCTTCCTGCCGGCCAGGGCCGGGCCACGCGCGACGGAGGTGGCACGCTTGCGCCAGCTGGAACGCGCGGGGCTGGCGGCGACGGTGGTGTTCTACGAGGCGCCGCATCGCCTGGCCGAGGCCCTGGCCGCGCTGGCCGAGGGCCTGAGTGCGTCGCGCCCCGCCGCAGTGGCACGCGAACTGACGAAGCGCTTCGAGGAGGTGCGGCGCGGCACGCTTGGCGAGCTGGCCGGGCACTACGCGACCGCCGAGGCGCGCGGCGAGATCTGCATCGTGGTCGGCCCCGCGCCGATCGAGGAAGCCGGCGCGGACGAACTGGATGCCGCGCTGCGCGCCGCTTTCGCCGCCGGGTTGTCGCTGCGCGACGCGGCCGCCAGCGTGGCCGAGGCGACCGGGCTGAAGCGACGCGACGTGTATCGCCGCGCACTGGAACTGGGCGAGGGCTGAGCGACCGCCGCCGCCTGCGCCCTTTACGCATCCTGCGCTGTCGGGCGGTGCTGCGGCGCGGCGCCGTCCGTGAAATGCTTCACACCGACGTCTGGCCTCCGACCCGCGCAGACCAGCCTTTTGCGGGGCGTTGCAGCCGCGCGCGCCGGCGCACCGCAACGCCGCCAGGTCCTTGTTTTCACGCGCATTCTGACCCGATCGAATGATCCCGCCCGCCCGGGATCCGCCGCGCCCGGGAGCCTGCGCGGCACCGCCACTGCAGGGCGCGGCGACGCGGAAGAAACGTTCCGCGGCCCGCGTTGTCCCCGCAGCCGCCGTCGGAATGCCCCGGCGCGGCGCCACAAACGGGAGACACCACCATGCCCACCATCTTCGGCACCGAGGACAATGACCGTCTGTTCGGCACCAGCCTGGCCGACCGCATCCTCGGCCGGTCCGGCAATGACGAGATCTTCGGCAATGACGGCGCCGACATCCTGTCCGGCGAGGCCGGCAACGACGAGCTGTTCGGCGGATCCGGCAACGACACGCTGCTCGGCGGCGGCGAGGACGACACCATGTATGGCGGCCTCGGCAACGACAGTCTGAACGGCGGCGACGGCAACGACGTGGCCTTCGGCGAGGACGGCGCCGACCGCCTGACCGACGACATCGGCAACGACACGCTTGATGGCGGCGCGGGCAACGACATCCTGCGCTCCGGGCGCGACAACGACCTGCTGCTGGGCGGCGCGGGCGCCGACCAGATGTTCGCCGGCGCCGACAACGACACGCTCGACGGCGGCGTGGGCAACGACCGCATGTTCGGCGAACATGGCGACGACGTGCTGAAGGGCGGCGCCGGCAACGACCTGATGGACGGCGGCGCCGAGCACGACACGCTCGACGGTGGTGCCGGCGCCGACACGATGCTGGGCGGCGAAGGCTCCGACCTGTTCCTGGCCGGGGCGGGCAACGACCTCATGACTGGCGGGGAAGGCGACGACACCTTCCGATTCGAAGGCCGCACCTTCGCCGATGTGATCACCGACTTCTCGGTCACCAACGACAAGATCCAGATCGCCGTGCAAGGCGTGGACGACTTCGACGACCTGCGCTTCAGCCAGACTGCCGACGGCGACGCCATCATCGCCTGGGGCAGCCCCACCACCGGCGGATCGGTGACGCTGCTCGACGTCGCGGTGGCATCGCTGTCGACCGACGACTTCTCCTTCGGCTGACCACGACCGACCGGACCAGCGACGCCGGGCCGCCGCGAGGCGGCCCGGCATTGCGCGTAGGGCGCGAGGCGGGGGGCCAGCCCCCCGGACCCCCCGCTGGGAGGCAACCGCCTCCCAGACCCTGGGTCAAAGGGCTGGTTGGCAGGAGGGGCATGGCGCGCCCGTCGCGTCAGTGCCGCCGTCGAGCCCCTCCTCCCAACCAGCCCTTCACTCACCGCGGGTCCGGGGGCACGTATGCCCCCGGCGGGAGGGTCCGGGAGGGCAGAGCCCTCCCGCCACGCCCTCACCGCGAACGCCAGCCGCGGCGCTGTGCCTCCGCCTCGGCCGTGGCGTCCAGGGCCGGCCCCGCGCCCAGGCGCTCGAGCACTTCGGCGATCACCGGGTCGTCGCCGCTGGCCGGCTGGAAGCTGCCGGCGGTGGTGTTGCGTGCCACGGCGACGCGCAGGCGCCAGCCGTCGGGCTCGCGGCAGGCCAGGCCTTGCACGGTGCCCGTGCCGTCCGGCAGGGCGAATCGGCGGCAATAGGCGCCGCCTTCGACCAGGTGCGTGCCGGCGATCGTCACGCCGGTGTCTGTGCGGCCGTGGTCGAGCGCGGCGCTGACGCTTGGGGGCAGCAGGCCGGGCGTGGCGCCGTCGTTCTTCAGCCAGGTGCCGAGGAAGGCGCCGACCACAAGGCTCGCGGCCGCGGAGAAGGCGGCGATGCGCCAGCTGCTGCGGTTGTCGTTGGCGGGGCGCGCCGCCGGTGCCGAGGCGGCCGCCAGCAGCCGGGCCGGTGGCGGTTCCGCCAGCACGTCGTGGAAGGCGCTGGCGGCGATGTGCCGGCCGTCCGCCAGCAGCGCGACGCGTTCGGCCAGGGCCGGGTCGGCGTCGATGGCGGCGGCGATGCGCTCGATCTCGGCCTCGGGCAGGGTGCCGTCGGCGAAGGCCATCAGGGTCTCGTCCGGGATGCTCATGGCTTGGGGTCCCCCGGGGCGCCCATCGAGCGGGCCAGCGCGATCCGTCCCCGCGCCGCGCGGCTCATCACCGTGCCCGGCGGGACGCCCAGCACCGCCGCCGCTTCCGCGTAGCTCAGATCCTCGATACATGTCAGCACCAACGCCTCACGCTGCTCCTGGGGCAAACGCAGCAGGGCGCGTTCGGCATCCCGCAATTCGAGCAGGTTCATGGCAATGCCTGTCCCGTCGGCGCCGGGGATGGATTCGGCGTCGTCCAGCGTTTCATGGATGCCGCCGCGCGCCGCGCGGCGCCGGTGGCCATCCAGCCAGAGGTTGCGAAGAATGCGGAACATCCAGGAATCGAACCGCGTGCCCGGCGTGAAGCCGTCCTGGCTGCGCAGCGCGCGTTCGCAGGCTTCCTGCACCAGGTCGTCGGCGCGGTCGGGGTTGCCGGCCAGGGCCCGCGCGAAGCGCCGCAGCCGCGGCAGCAGCGCGACAAGGTCGGCTTGGAAGGTCGACACGCGATGGCTGCTCCCGACGCAGGGGTTTGTTGCGCCCTTGTCGCGCGCACATACCGGATCGTGACGCCGATGACGAGGCGAGCCCCGCGCCTGCTGGCGGTCCTGGCCGTGCTGTTGCTGTCCGGCGGTGCGCCGGCCTGGGGCGATGACGACGGCGATGATGGCGGGGGCGGCGGCGCGGGGGCGGGCGGCGCCGGTGGCGGCGGCGGCGGCGGTGGGCCGGGCAGCAGCGGCGACGGCGCCGGGCGCTCCGCGGCGGATCGCGGCGGGCTCGGCCCGAATCCCGGGCGCATTCCCATGCCGCCATCCTGGCAGCGAGCGCTGGACAACCTGTTCGGCGTGACCCCGGCACCCGCGCCCGCCCGCGCCGCGCCGCCGCGCGCCGAGATCGTGGCGCTCGGCATACCGCCGGCAGCGCTAGGCCCGTTGCGGGCACAGGGCTTCGCGGTGGTGGCGGAACGCACGCCGGTCGGCCTGGTGCGGTTGCGCGGGCCGGCGGGGCTGACGGAGGCGCAGGCCTTCGCACGCCTGCGCGCCGCCGCCCCGGCCGCGGTGGTGGATCGCAACCATCGCTACCGCCTGGCTGGCGAGGTCGAGGCCGAAGCCGAGGCCCCCGCCGCGGCGCCGGGCTGCGCGTCGCCGTCGGGCCTGATCGCGCTGATCGATACCGGCGTCGATCCGCGCCACCCGGCGCTGGCCGGGCGGATCGAGCGGCAGGAGGTGCTGCGCGGCCCGGGCCGGCGCGCGTCGCGCACCACCCACGGCACGGCGGTGGCTGCGCGGCTGGCGGCCGCGGTGCCTGGCCCACGCATCGCGGTGCTGGATGCCTTCCACCTCGGCCCCGATGGCGATGCGGCGGATGCCTACGACCTGGCCGCCGCGGTGGCCCGTGCGGGCGAGATCGGCGCGGAAATCGCCACCGTATCGGTGGTCGGCCCCGCCAATGCGGTGCTGGACCGGCTGGGGCGCGAGGCCGCCGCGCGCGGCACGGTGTTCGTGGCCGCGGCGGGCAATGACGGGCCGCGGGCCGCGCCGCTGTACCCGGCCGCCTATGGCTGGACGGTGGCAGTGACGGCGGTGGACGGGGCTGGGCGCCCCTGGCCGCGCGCGGCGGCGGGGCCGCACATCACCTTCGCCGCCGTGGGGGTGGATGTGCCGATCGCGCAGGGTGCGCAGGCACGGCCGCGGCGCTGGTCGGGCACGTCCTTCGCAGCGCCGGTGGTGAGCGCCACGCTGGCGATGGTGCCCGGCAGCGGAGCGGCGCGGATCGAAGCGCTGGCCGCGCTGGCGCGCGATGCCGGCACGCCCGGGCGCGACCCGGTCTATGGCTGGGGCGTGGTCGAACCTCGCCCCTGCGCGCCAACCACGCTGGTCAGCGGTTCGGATAGAGCCGCGGATAGGTGATCTGGTCGGCGGGGCCGGGCGGGCGCACCGGCCCGACCTTGCCGCAGGCGCCGAGCAGCAGGATCAGCGCGAGCGCGCCGAACGCCGCGCGAAAGGCCGCGGGCGCGGCAGATCCGCGGTTCCGGTGCCCGGCGACGCCTGCGCCCTCCGGCGATCGGGCGCGGGTCACGCGAGCTTCGCCTTCCATTCCGCCGCCATGGCCGCGACATTGGCCGGCGCCGTGCCGCCATACGACGTGCGCGAGCGCACCGAGGCCGCGACGCTCAGCACATCGTAGACGCCTTCGTGGATGCGCGGTTCGGCTTCGCGCATTTCCTCGATGGTAAGGCCCGCGAGGTCGACGCCGAGGCCTTCGGCCTTCTGCACCAGCGCGCCCGTGACGTGGTGGGCGTCGCGGAAGGGCATCTTCAATTCGCGCACCAGCCAGTCCGCGAGGTCGGTCGCGGTGGAGAAGCCGGCGCCGGCGGCGGAGGCGAGGCGCCCGACATCCGGCTTCAGGTCGCGCACCATGCCGGCGGTGGCGGCCAGCACCAGCGTCATGGTCTCGGCGGCGTCGAAGACGCCTTCCTTGTCCTCCTGCATGTCCTTGAAATAGGTCAGCGCGAGGCCCTTCATCACCGTCAGCAGCCCGACCAGCGCGCCGATCACGCGCCCGGTCTTGCCGCGCACCAGCTCCGCCGCGTCCGGGTTGCGCTTCTGCGGCATGATGGAACTGCCGGTGGTGAATGAATCCGACAGTTTCACGAACCCGAAATAGGGGTTCGTCCAGATCACGATCTCCTCGGCGAAGCGCGACAGGTGGGTGGCGCACATCGAACAGGCGAACAGGAATTCCGCCGCGAAGTCACGCGATGCCACGGAATCCAGGCTGTTGCGCGTTGGGCCGTCGAAGCCCAGTGCCTTGGCCGTCATGTGCCGGTCGATCGGGAAGCCCGTGCCGGCCAGCGCCGCCGCGCCCAGAGGGCATTCGTTCATCCGCGCGCGGCAGTCGCGCAGGCGCGACAGGTCCCGCGAGAGCATTTCGACATAGGCCAGGAAATGATGCCCGAGCGTGACCGGCTGCGCCGGCTGCAGGTGCGTGAAGCCTGGCATCACCGTGCCGGCATGTTCCTCGGCGCGGGCCACCAGGGCGCGCATCACGTCCTCGATCTGGCCCGACAGCCCGTCGATCGCGTCCCGCACCCACAGCCGCACATCCAGCGCCACCTGGTCGTTGCGGCTGCGCCCGGTGTGCAGGCGCTTGCCCGCATCGCCGATCGCGGCCGACAGCCGCGCCTCGACGTTCATGTGGATGTCTTCCAACGCTTCGTCGAAGGGGAAATCCCCCTTCTCGATGCGCGCGGCGATGTCGGTCAGGCCCCGACGGATATCGGCCTCGTCATCCTTCGAGATGATCCCCACATGCGCCAACATCGCGGCATGGGCGAGCGAGCCGCGGATGTCCTGCCGCCACATCTTGCGGTCGAAGCCGATCGAGGCATTGATCGCCTCCATGATGGCGGAGGGGCCTTCCGCGAAGCGCCCGCCCCATTGCCGATTGGCGTTGCTGCTCACCTGTGGGGGTGTCTTTCGTGCTGTCCCGTTCGCGCCGTTCCGTCCTGGCCGCCGCCTCGGCGCTGGCGACGGCCACCCTGATACAGGCCGGGCTTCCGGCCCGTCCAGCCATGGCCGCCCCGCACGGTCTGAACCGCCTGCGGGAGGGCGTCGCGGCGATGCCCGAACTGTCCTTCACGAACGCCGAAGGCCGCCCCCACACCCTCGCGGACTTCGCGGGGCGAGGGCTGGTCATCAACCTCTGGGCCACCTGGTGCCCGCCCTGCGTGGCGGAAATGCCGGCTCTCGACCGCCTGGCCGCCACGCTGGAGCGGGAGAACATCCAGGTCCTGCCGCTCTCCTCAGACCGCGGCGGGCGCGAGGTCGTGCAGGCCTTCTACGACCGCACCCGGCTGCAATCCCTGCGCATCTGGCTCGACCCGCGCGGCGCGGCGGCACGCGCCCTCGGCGCGCGCGGCCTACCCACCACCGTGATCGTGGACCGTGCCGGGCAGGAACGCGCGCGGCTGGAAGGCGACGCCGCCTGGGATGCGCCGGAATTCGTCGCCGCTATCCGCCGGCTGGTGGGGCGCAGCGCCACCGAGGCGCCGACGCGCGGAGCGTAAGGCAGGGGGCGCTGCGCCCTGACCCCCGCCGGGGAGGCAGTGCCTCCCCGGACCCCGCCGTGAATGGGGAAGGATGAGGGACGGGCAGGGCGTGCGCCCGCGATGATGGGCACGCCCTGCCCGTCCCTCAGCCCTCCCATCAAATCCGCCGGTCTGGGAGGCCGCAGCCTCCCAGCGGGGGGGTCTGGGGGGCTGGCCCCCCGGCCACGCCCCCGGCACCGAATCCGATTGACACGCCCTCCGCCACACGGGACGGGTCAGCCCAGATGAGCATCGCGCCGCCCACCCCCCTGATGCCGGTCCGCCGCCGCCTGGTGTTGCACGTGCCAGGCTACGAACCGCTCAGCGCCGTCGCCCAGCAGCGGCGACTGGCGCGCACGCTGGACCGCACGGCCGCGACCTGGGGGCTGGCGGCGGAGACCGGCGCCGGCACGGAGTCCGCCGATGGCGTGGTGCGGACCGTCCACGCCCGCCTGGCCGGCCCCGATTGGGCGACAGAGGCCGACATCCGCATCCTGGCCTGGGACGACCTGATCGCGCGCGACCTGGCGGTGCCGCTGCCCGCGCGCATCCTGCGCGGCGCGGCGGCGCTGGCACGGCTGCTGGCGGATGGCACGCTGGTGCGCTACGGCGCGGCGCATTGGCGCTACCTGCTGTTCGTGGCGCTGCCGGTCGCACTGCTGGGTGGGGCGCTGGCGGCGGGGCTGCTCGCCGGGATGGCGCTGGGCGGCTGGGCAGGGGTCGTGCTCGGCGTCGTGCTGGCGCTGGGCCTGGTGCTGCTGGCGGACCGGCGCGCACATCTGGGGCATCTGTTCGCCGACTGGTCCTTCGCGCGCGACCTGGCGGCCGGGACGCGGCCCGATATCGCCGACCGCATCGCCCGCTTCGCCACCGAGATCGCCGCCGCCCGCCGCGCGCGCGCAGTGGACGAGGTCGTGTTGACCGGCCACAGCCTCGGCATGGTGCTGCTGGCGCAGGCCTTGGCGCAGGCGCTGCGTGACGACCCCGATCCGCCGCGCCCGGCGCCGCGCCTGGTGCTGGTGGGGCTCGGCTCCTCGCTGCTCAAGATCGCGCTGATGCCGCAGGCGGGGGCGCTGCGCGCGGGTGTGGCCCGCATCGCGACCGCGCCGGGCCTGACCTGGCTGGAATACACCTCGCGGCGCGACCTGGTGTCCTTCCATCGCGCCGATCCGGTGGCGGTGCTCGGCCTGCCCGGGCGCGGGCCGCGGATGGAGCGCATCCACCCGCGTGCGATGCTCGACGCCACCGGCTGGAAACGCGTGCGGCTGTCGATGCTGCGCGCGCACCGCATCTACGTCACCGGCAACGGACGGCGGTATTTCTATGACTGGGGGATGCTGGCCTGCGGTCCCGGCGCGGCGGGGCGGGATCCCAGCCCGGAGATGCTGATCGGCCCCGATGGCGCGCTGCGCCACGCGCCCCAGGGCGCCGCCGCATGACGCCGCTCGTAGCCAAGCTCCTGCACGGCCTGTGCATGGTGGCGTGGTGGGTGATCCGCCGGCCCTTCGAACGCAAGTCCAAGCGCAACGTCCTGCTGCGCGACGCGATGGACCTGCGCGAGAAGGCGGTGCTCGGCGTGTCCTTCACCGGCCTCGGGCTCATCCCCTTCGCCTATATCGCGACCGGCTTCCCGGCGGCGCTGGACCAGGCGTTCTCGCCCGTGCGCGCCATCGCGGGGCTGCTGCTGTTCGTCGCGGCGCTGGGCCTGTTCTACGCCACGCACAAGGCGCTCGGGCGCAACTGGTCGGTCACGTTGGCGGTGCGGGCCGAACACTCGCTCGTCACCGGCGGGGTCTATCGTTTCGTTCGCCATCCGATGTACACGGCCTTCTGGATGTGGGCGATCGCGCAATCCCTGACGCTGCAGAACTGGCTGGCCGGCCCGGCCGGGATCATCGGCTTCGGCACGCTTTACCTGCTGCGTGTCGGGCGCGAGGAAGCCTTGATGCGTGAAACCTTCGGCTCCGAATGGAATTCCTACGCAGCGCGCACGCCGCGCATCATCCCCTTCGCCCCGCCGCCGAGAGCCCGCTGACCGCCATGCCGCACCCGACCCGACGCACAGCCCTGCTGGGCTTTGCCGCAACCGCTGCCGCTTGCGCCGGCGGCGACAACGAAATCCCGCTGGCCGGCCCGCCGCGCGGGCGCGTCGTGTTGCTGCGCGGGCTCGCGAATGTGTTTTCGACCGGCATCGACGAACTCGAGGAGACGCTGCGCCGCGATGGCTATGACGCCGAGGTGTTCAACCACCTCGACTGGAGCGCGCAGGCCGACGAGGCGCTGCGCCTCGCACGCGCCGGGACGCTGCCGCGGCCCTTCGCGGTGGTCGGCCATTCGCTCGGCGCCGATGACGCGATCCGCCTCGCCGCGCGCTTCGGCCAGGCCACCGGCATGATGGACGTGGTGGTCACCTTCGACCCGGTGCTGGTGCGCGACGTGCAGCGCGGCCCCGCGCTGGTGCGCAACTACTTCCAGCAATCCGACCTGTGGGGCGGTGGGCGCCTGACCGCCGCGCGCGGCTTTTCCGGCGTGCTCGAGAACCGGCCCGTGCGCGGCGACAACCACTTCACCATCGACAAGGACCCGGCCCTGCACCGCGAAGTGGTGGCGCTGCTGGACGCCACGCATCCGGTGGCGCCGCCGCGCCGCGCGCCACGCCGCGCGGCCTGACGCCAACCGCCGATTTCATCGACCGATGGTTTCGGGTGTTCCGCCCCTCGGACGCATCGTGCCGGAGGCACGCCATCGGCATGACGCGAAGGCCTTCGGCGGCCTTGGCGTCGCGCGACGGCGCGCGGCAGCCGTTCGCGCGCTCGGCGCGCATCGAGCGCTCGTACCGTCGGTCTGGCACCCACGCCACGCCGGCCCTGCCTGTGCAGCGGGACCGCTGCATGGACCCGGCGCCGCCCGCTGCCATGTTGTCGCCAAAGCCCGGCTTCATGTCCCACTGCGACCATGACCCCTGAGCCTTCGCCCTTCCAGCGCCGCATGGCCCTGGCGCTTCTCCCCGCGTTCGCCGCCTGCGCGCCAACGCCCGTGCCGCCCCTGCCGCAGGCGCCGCGCGGCCGCGTGCTGCTGCTGCGCGGGCTGCTCAACATCTTCTCGACCGGCATGACCACGCTGACGCTCGCGCTGCGCCAGGCGGGCTTCGACGCGACGGTGCACAACCATGCCGAATGGCGCGGGCTGGCCGACCGTACGGCGCGCGAGGCCCTGGCCGGGACGGTGCCGCGGCCGCTCGCGGTGGTGGGGCATTCCTTTGGCGCGGACGACGCCATCCAGCTGGCGGGGCGGCTGGGCGCGGCCGGCGTGCCGGTCGACCTGCTGGTCACCTTCGACCCGTCCTGGGTGCTGGCGGTACCACCGGGGCCGAAGCGCGTGCTGAACTTCCACCAGGACCGCGACACTTACGCGCGGCGCCTGTCACCAGGCCCCGGCTTCGATGGACGGATCGACAACCGCCAAGTGAACGACGAAAGCCACCTGTCGATCGACAAGAACGCCGTGCTGCACGCCGAAGTGCTGGCGGCGATGGAGGAGGTGGCGATGGCGCCGGCGCCGCGGCCTGCCGCTGCGCCTCACGCGCGGACTGTCGCGCCGGACGCTGTCACCGGGGCTGGCGCAGCGGTGGCGGCCGGGCCGCCGACAGGTCCCGCGCCGCCGCGCCTTCCCCTGCCGCCCGCCCTGCCCGTCAGGGCAGCGCGCTGAGCCGACGTTCCAGCAGCCCGCGCCAGGGCGCATCCGGCGGGGTTTCCGCCAGTAGCGCCTGCCACAGGTTGCGCGCATTGGCCGGGCGGCCGCTCTCGGCCTCGGCCAGGCCGGCCAGGAAGCGGAACCGTGGGTCGCCGGGTTCCGCCGCCAGCGCGCGCGTGAGCCATGGCGCGGCGGCCGCGGGCGACCCGCGCGCGATCTCCATCTCCGCGATGTCGCCAGCCAGTTCGGCCTCGAAGCGGATATCGAGCGCACGGGTCCAGGCGGCGATCGCGGCCTCGGGGTTGCCGCGGCCACGCTCGGCATTGCCCAGCAGCACCCAGCCCTGCCGCGCCTGGTCGCTGCGTTGGTCGAGCGCCTCGATCCGCGCGCGCACCGCCGACAGGACCTGGTCGTCGCGCGCCGCAGCCTCCGCCCGCACCTGGTACGGCGCCGACGGCATGCCGGGCGACCCGCGCAGCAGGTAGATCCCGAAGCCCGCCGCGCCCAGCAACGGCAGGATCGCCACCAGCAGCGCCGGGCTGCGCTTGGTCGCGGCTTCCTCCGCCTGGTCGGCCGCGGCGATCAGGCGGCGCTGTACCTCGATCCGCGCGGCACGGTGGCCGGCCTCGTCGAGCCGGCCGGCCTCGTGCTCGCGATCCAGTTCATCGAGCTGCGCGCGATACAGCGCCACATCGGCCTCGCGCCGCCCGCGCGCTGCAGCCGGGCGCAACACCGCTGCGCCAAGCGGCAACAACGCGGCAAGCGCGAGAAGCACCAACGGAATCCAGGAGGTCATGCGCCGCCGCCACGCTCCAGCTCAGCCAGCCGCCGACGCTCCGCCTCGCTCAACGGCACCGGTTCGACCCCCGCCTGCGCACGCCGGCGCCGCAGGATGATCACCGCCAAACCACCACCCACCGCAATCAACGGCATGGCCCACAACAACGCCGTCACCGGGTTGAAGGGCGGCCGCAACAGGACAAAATCGCCATAACGCGCATGGACGAAGCGCATCACCGCCGGCGGATCATCCCCCGCCACGATCCGCTCGCGCACGATCCGCCGCAAATCACGCGCCAAATCCGCATCACTGTCCTCGATGGACTGGTTCTGACAAACCATGCAGCGCAACTCACGCCCGATCTCCTGGGCACGCAGCTCAAGCACCGGATCCGGCAGACGATCCTCCGGCCGACCCACGGCCGCGGTGGCCGGACCGGCCAAGGCCCAGAGCAGCGGGAGGGTTGCGATGAGGCGGGGCAGGGCGGACGGAGAGGGGCTTTGCCCCCCTCCGGACCTCCCCCCACCAAGGGGCAACGGCCCCTCGGATCCACGGGCCTTCAATCGGGGAGATTGGGGATAGGCATCGTCGGCGCCGCCCTGCCCTGTGGGCATGCCATGCCCCTCCCCAATCTCCCCGATCAAGTCGAGGGGTCCAGGGGCCCTTAGGCCCTTGGCGGGTGGGGTTCCGGGGAGGGCAGAGCCCGCCCCGAGCGCCCTGACCGCGCTCACGCATACCTCCGCAGCAGTGGCCTCAGGTCCCGGTCCAGCACGTCTGGGGTGATCGGGCCGGCGAAGCGCCAGCGGATCAGGCCTTGGCGGTCGACCAGGTAGGTTTCGGGCACGCCGTAGACGCCCCAGTCGATGGCGATGCGGCCGGGTTCGTCGCGGCCGAGTTTTGCGAAAGGGTTGCCGTGGCGTGTCAGGAAGGCGGCGCCGTCGGCCGGGCGGTCCTTGTAGTTGATGCCGAGAACGGGGATGCCGTCGCGGTGCAGGCGCATGAGTTGCGGGTGTTCGACGATGCAGGGCACGCACCAGGAGGCCCAGAAGTTCACGATGACGGGGGCCGGCAGGGGGCCGCGCAGGTCGGCGGCGCTGAGAGCCGGAAGGCCGGTGGCTTCGACGGGCGGCAGGCTGAAGTCGGGCACAGGTTGCCCGAGCAGTGCCGAAGGCACGCCGCGCGGGTCGTATTCGCCGGTCTGCAGGCCGCGCAGCATGGCGTAGAAGCCGGCGCCGGCGGCCGCGGCGAAGCCGAGCGGCGCATAGAGCATCCAGCGGCGCGGCCGCGCCGGCGGGGCGGGTGTGTCGCTCATGCCGGGGCTGCCGCGCCTTTGGGGGCGGGGGCGGACACGCGCATGCGGCGGTCGGACAGCGACAGCCCGGCGCCGAGCGCCATGATGATCGACCCGAACCAGATCCAGGGCGCGAGGGGGTTGTGGTGCAGGCGGAGCACGCCGGCGCCGTCGCGTTCCTCGCCGAGCACGGCGTACAGGTCGCGCATGGCGTTGGTGTGGATGGCGGCTTCGGTGGTGGTCTGGCGGTCCACCGTGAAGGTGCGGCGTTCGGGCTCCAGCACCGTGACCACGGCGCTGTCGCGCGAGATGGTCACGGTGGCGCGACGCGCGGTGTAGTTCGGGCCGGTCGCGTCGGTCAGGCTGTCGAGGCGCCATTCGTAGCCCGCAAGGCGCGTGCTCTCGCCGGGCTTGAGTGCGATGAGCGTATCGGTGGCGATGCCCATGCCTGCCACGCCGGCGATGGTCACGCCCATCCCGGCATGCGCGATGGCGGCGCCCCAGGCCGCGCGCGGCAGGCCGCGAGCGCGTTGCCAGGCCTGGTGCGGGCGGCGGAACAGTGCGATCCGGTCGGCCACGTCGGCGCTGGCGCCCACCACCAGCCAGGCTGCCAGCGCCATGCCGATGGCGGGCCACACCGGGTAGCCCATGGCCGCCAGGTAGAAGAAGCCGATTGCGAGCGCGGCGCAGGCCGCCCACCACAGCCGTTGCAGCGCCGCCCATACATCGCCGCGCTTCCAGGGCAGCATCGCGCCGATCGGCATGGCCAGCACCAGCGGGATCGCCAGCGGAGCGGTCGCGGTGTTGAAGAAGGGCGGGCCCACCGAGATCTTCGCGCCGGTGAGGATGTCGGCGAACATCGGCCATAGGGTGCCGGCCAGCACCACCGCGGCGATCGAGCACAGCAGCAGATTGTTGAGCACCAGCGCGCCCTCGCGCGAGATCGGCGCGAAGATGCCGGTCGGTGCCAGCTTGTGCGCGCGCCAGGCGAAGATCGCGAAGGCGCCGGCGACGTAGATCATCAGCAGCGCGAGGATGAACACGCCGCGCGTCGGGTCGTTGGCGAATGCGTGCACGCTGTTCAGCACGCCTGAACGCACCAGGAAGGTGCCGAGCAGGCTCATGGCGAACGCCATGATCGCCAGTAGCACGGTCCAGATCTTCAGCGCGTCGCGCTTCTCGACCACGATCGCGGAATGCAGCAGCGCCGCGCCCACCAGCCAGGGCAGCAGCGAGGCGTTCTCGACCGGGTCCCAGAACCAGTAGCCGCCCCAGCCCAGTTCGTAATAGGCCCACCAGGACCCCAGCGCGATGCCGAGCGTCAGGAACGACCAGGCCATCAGCGACCATGGACGCACCCAGCGCCCCCAGGCGGCGTCCACGCGCCCTTCCAGCAGCGCGGCCACGGCGAAGGCGAAGGTCACCGCATAGCCGACATAGCCGAGGTAGAGCATCGGCGGATGCAGCGCGAGGCCGATGTCCTGCAGCACCGGATTGAGGCCCTGCCCGTCCGGCGGCGGCGGCCAAATGCGGTCGAAGGGGTTGGACGTCAGGATGATGAACAGCAGGAAGCCCACCCCGACCCAGCCCAGCACGCCGATGACGCGTGCCTTCAGTGCGGAAGGAAGGTCACGCCCGAAGCCCGCCACCGCCGCGCCGCACAGCGCGAGGATCAGGACCCAGAGCACCATCGACCCCTCGTGGTTCCCCCAGGCGCCGGACAGCTTGTAGATCATCGGTTTGGCCGAATGACTGTTCTGCACGACGTTCGACACCGTCGTGTCGTTCACCGCGAAGGCCCACAACAGGCAGCCGAAGGCCACCGCCACCGACACCAACTGGCCCGCCGCCAAGGGCCCCGCCGTCGCCATCCAGCGCAGATCCCGCCGATGCGCACCCACAATGGGCAACACCGATTGCGCGACGGCAAGGATACAGGCCAGGGCCAACGCGAAGTGACCGAGCTCGGGGATCATGCGAGGGCGCTCCGGTGGCGGTGGGTATGTCGGGGAGCCAGCCCCCCGGACCCCCCGCTGGGAGGCTGCGGCCTCCCAGACCCGCGGGATTGATGGGCAGGGATGAGGGAGGGGCAGGTCGCGCGCGTGATCGAGGGCGCGCGCGTGAGCCCCTCCGTCATCCCTGCCCATTCACGGCGGGGTCCAGGGGGCAGCGCCCCCTGGCCGAGCCCCACGCGCACCGGCGCCGCCCGCATCATCCGCCGCTCCGTCCCGGTCGTGGGGCCGTGTTCCATGTCTCCGCCGGTGGTGCCGCGCCGTCGGCGGGGTTCCAGTGGCCGGCGCGGCGCAGCGCGTCGGCGACTTCGGGGGGCATGTAGGTTTCGTCGTGGCGGGCCAGCACTTCGCTTGCGCGGAAGGTCCCGTCGGGCAGCAGGCGGCCGAGGGTGACGACGCCTTGGCCTTCCCGGAACAGGTCGGGCAGCACGCCGGAGTAGGTGACGCTGATGGCCTGTGCGCCGTCGGTCACGCGGAAGGTGGCGGCGGGGCGGCCGTCGGAGCCGGTGCGGCGTTCGACGGACCCGGCCTCGACCAGCCCGCCGAGGCGGAAGGCGCGGTCGGCCGAGGGCTTGTTCGCCAACACGTCGGAGGGCGAGAAGAAGAAGACGATGTTGTCCTGGAAGGCCGTCAGGGTCAGGGCGGTGGCGGTGCCGAGGCCGAGGCCGGCCAGCAGCAGGACCATCAGGCGGCGCTTCTTTTTGTGTGTCACTGCGTGACCTCTCAGACGCCGGGCGGCCGGCATCCACCGGCCTTGGCTTCGCGCCACGCACTGGTGCGCCAGGCGCGGCGGGCAGGTTGGGCGCGGTCGCGCATTCGTGCTCCCGGATCGCTGCGCAATCCGAAAGGGTTCGGGGCCTGGGGCGCGCGCTTTGCCATGCCGTGCGGATCGCGTCCCGCAATTGCGGGCGCAAAAAGACTCGGATCGCGCACCGCGCGATCCGGGAGCGCACGGCGCGACCGCGCCCAGACCGCCCGCCGCGCCGGGCGCTCCAGCTCAGGGCGCGCAAGCCAAGCGGCCGGATGGCCGCGCCCGGCGCCTGAGGGCACAGAAAAACTCACGCTCGATCCCCCCGGGGATCGAGCGTCGCGAGCAGCCGCTTCGCCGCGCGATGGCGCAGCGCGGCGCCGATCGCCAGCGCGCCGAAGGTGCCCAGCACCAGCACGTAGGACGCCGTGATGTGCCACCAGTGGAGGGTCATGCCACCGCGTCCTCGCGCCGCGCGCGGGCCAGTTGCAGCGCGCGGACACGGCGTTCCATCACCGCGGCGCGCGTGCGCGCCAGCACCACCGCGCCGAACAGCAACGAGAAGCCGATCGCGCAGGTCAGCAGCGGATACAGGATGTCCACGTGCATGCCGGGTGCGTCCAGCCGGGTCACGGATGCCGGCTGGTGCAACGTGTTCCACCAGTCGACCGAGAACTTCACGATCGGCACGTTGATGATGCCCACCAGCGCGAGGATGGCGCCGGCCTTCGCGCCGCGCTCCGGGTCGTCGAAGGCGCGCACCAGCGCGGCGTGGCCGAGCCACAGGAAGAACAGCACCAGCACGGATGTCAGCCGCGCATCCCACACCCACCAGGTGCCCCACATGGGCTTGCCCCAGAGGCTGCCGGTGGCCAGGCACAGCGCGGTGGCGGCGGCGCCGACCGGCGAGAGTTCGCGCGCCGTCAGGTCCGCCAGCGGGTGGCGCCAGATCAGCGACATGATGGAAAGCACCGCGAGGCCCGTGTAGCCGCCCATGGCCAGCCAGGCCATCGGCACGTGCACGTACATGATCCGCACGGTCTCGCCCTGCTGCCAGTCGGGCGGCGACAGCACCAGGCCCCAGAGCAAGCCGGCACCAAGCACCAGCAGCGCGGCCGCCCAGAGGAACGGCATGAGCCTGCCTGTCGCCCGCAGGAAGCGGCCGGGATTGGCAAAACGGTGGAGGCTCCGCGCAGCCGTTCTCGGCGCGTCGGTGGCTCCGGTGCCGGCAGTCAGGCGTCCATCCACGCCCCCAACCTAGGGGATCGGCTCGGTTTGTTGAAGTCGGTGTCAGCCGACCGTTACGTGCTGTCACGTAAGCGCCGGAGAGTCCGCCGGGAACCCGCCCCCTTCGGGCCTCGCCGCGGAGGGCTGTTGATGCCGGCCGCGGGCGGGGCTACCTCGACGCATGGCGCTGCGGCGGGGCGCGCCGGGGGGTGGCGATGCTGTTTGCCGTGACGATCGAGGACAAGCCCGGCATGGCCGCGACGCGCCGCGCGGTGCGGGATGCGCATATCGCCTGGCTGGAGCGGCATCGCGCCATGCTCGTGCTGGCCGGCCCGATCATGGATGCGGAGGGCAATTCCATCGGATCGGTCCGCGTGGTCGATGCGCCCGACCGTGCCGCGGTCGATGCCCTGACCGAGGGCGATCCCTTCGCCCGCGCCGGCTGCTTCGCGCGGGTGTCGATCAACCCCTATCGCATCGTGTTCAGGGACGGGGTGCTCGCCGAATGAAGCACTGGCTGGTGAAGTCGGAACCGGATGCGTTTTCCTGGGACCAGCAGGTGGCAAACGGGGTCGAGCCCTGGACCGGCGTGCGCAACCACATGGCCAAGGCCAACCTGATCGCGATGACGAAGGGCGACCGCGCCTTCTTCTACCACTCCAACATCGGCAAGGAGATCGTGGGCGTGGTCGAGGTGGTGCGCGAGGCCTACCCCGACCCCACCGCCGAGGCGGGCAGCCCGTGGGTCTGCGTGGACATGAAGGCGGTCGGGCCGGTGCCCAAGGCGGTGACGCTCGCGGCCATCAAGGCGGAGCCGAAGCTGGAGGGCATCGCGCTGGTGCGCATGTCGCGGCTGTCGGTCATGCCGATCTCGGCCGAGCACTGGAAGGTGCTGGCGAAGATGGGCGGGTGGAAGGGCAAGTGAAGCCGGTCGTGGCCGAACGCGTGCTGTGTGCGCTGGCGGATATTCCGGATGGGCAGTCGAAGGGCTTTCCGGCCGTGCCGGGCGCCTTCACCGGGCTGTTCGCGGTGCGGCGCGGGGATCGCGTGTGGGTCTACGTGAATTCCTGCCCGCATATCGGCGTGCCGCTGGACCCGGTGCCGGACCGGTTCCTGGATGGGAAGAAGCAGAACATCATCTGCTCGACGCATGGTGCGCGCTTTCGGATCGAGGACGGGTTCTGCACGTCGGGCCCCTGCTACGGCGAATCGCTGGAAGCCGTGCCGCATCGCATCGATGACCAGGGGCGGGTGCTGGTGCCCGAGGATGCGGGGCTGTAGCTGCGCGCCATCGCGGCGCTGCGTCCCTGCCGCGATCCTGCCACGCCTGCCGCGGCGCCGCCGCGATCGCCCCGAAAGCACCTTGCCGCCGCCCTTCGGCCGACGCGCCCGCAGGGTCTTCTTGGTCTTGCGCTCGGACCAACACAGGAGGACCAGATGCGCCAGACCTACCGCACCGCCTTTCTCGCCACCGGCCTGATGCTCATCGCGGGCAGCGGCTTCGCCCAGGGCACCAGCCCCAGCACCGCGTCCGGCCAGGCCACGCCCGGCACCACCGCGCCGGCGCGCCCCGCGGTGACCACGCCGGCGCCGCACGCCTCGGCGCCCACCACGCCCGCGCCCCAGGCCGCGCGCCCCGCCACGCCGGCCAACCCGGGTGGCGCCGCGGCCGGCACCGCGCAGCGCCCGGCCGTACCCGCCGCGCCGCAGGCCGGCACGCCCGCGCCGCGCACCGACCAGCGCAGCCAGGCGACGCCCGCAGCGCCGGCGCCGGTGCGCACCAACTGACCCTGCTCTCTCCCTGACCCTGCTCCCCCGCCCGCCCGGCCCCCGCCGGGCGGGCGGACCCGCGTTCGGGAGATGGCGCCGAATCCATGCGTCTGGACGGCCAAGGTTGACCTGAATCAAACCGCTGCGGCAAATCCCTGGCCAGAAACACATCTGGTCAGGGAGACCGGTCCATGGCGGACGAACTCATTGCGGTGAAGCCGGAAATCGCCGCGCGGGCGCGCATCGATGCCGCGAAGCGCGAGGCGATGGTGGCCGCCGAGGCGCGCGACCCCGACGCCTTCTGGCGCACCGAGATGAACCGCATCGCCTGGATGACGGCGCCGACGAAGATCAAGGCGGTCGACTTCACCGGCGACGTCTCGATCAAGTGGTTCGAGGATGGCGTGCTGAACGCCTCGGTCTCCTGCCTCGATCGCCACCTCGCCACACGCGGCGACCAGGTGGCCATCATCTGGGAAGGCGACGATCCGAACACCGACGCGAAGGTGACGTATCGCGAACTTCATGCGCGCGTGTGCCAGTTGGCGAACGCCATGCGGCGCCTGGGTATCAGCAAGGGCGACCGCGTCTGCATCTACCTGCCGATGATCGTGGAGGCGGCGGTCGCGATGCTGGCCTGCGCGCGCGTCGGCGCGATCCATTCCATCGTCTTCGGCGGCTTTTCGCCCGACAGCCTGGCGTCCCGCATCCAGGATTCCGACTGCGCGATGCTGATCACCGCCGATGAAGGCCGGCGTGGTGGCCGCAAGGTGCCGCTCAAGGCCAATGCGGACGAGGCGCTGCTGTCCTGCCCGTCGATCCGCAGCGTGATCGTGGCGAAGAACACCGGCGGTGCGGTCGACATGATGGCGGGCCGCGACCACTGGTGGGACGCGATCACCGCCGGCGAGGGCACCACCTGCGAGCCCGAGCCGATGAACGCCGAGGATCCGCTGTTCATCCTCTATACATCGGGGTCCACCGGGAAGCCGAAGGGCGTGCTGCACACCACCGGCGGCTACATGGTCTGGGCGTCCTTCACGCATGAGAACGTCTTCGACTACCGCGACGGCGAGATCTACTGGTGCACCGCGGACGTGGGTTGGGTGACCGGGCACACCTACATCGTCTATGGCCCGCTCGCGAATGGCGCGACCACGCTGATGTTCGAAGGCGTGCCGTCCTGGCCCGACAATGGCCGCTTCTGGCAGGTCTGCGCCAAGCACAAGGTCAACATCTTCTACACCGCGCCCACTGCCATCCGTGCGCTGATGCGCGACGGCGAGGCGCCGGTGAAGAAGCACGACCGGAGCAGCATCCGCATCCTCGGCAGCGTGGGCGAACCGATCAATCCGGAAGCCTGGCTGTGGTACTACCGCGTGGTCGGCGACAGCCGCTGCCCCATCGTCGACACCTGGTGGCAGACCGAGACGGGCGGCATCCTGATCTCGCCGCTGCCCGGTGCCGTCGCGCAGAAGCCCGGGTCGGCGACGCTGCCGCTGCCGGGCGTGAAGCCCGCCATCGTCGATAGCGAGGGGAAGATCCTCGAGGGTGCCACCGAGGGCAACCTGGTGCTGCTCGATTCCTGGCCGGGGCAGATGCGCACCATCTATGGCGACCATGCGCGCTTCGGGCAGACCTATTTCTCGACCTTCCCGGGCATGTACTTCACCGGCGACGGCGCGCGGCGCGATGCCGATGGCTACTACTGGATCACCGGGCGCGTGGACGACGTGATCAACGTCGCCGGCCACCGCATGGGCACGGCGGAGGTGGAATCCGCGCTGGTCGCGCATCCCGCCGTGGCGGAAGCCGCCGTCGTGGGTATGCCGCACGACATCAAGGGCCAGGGCATCTACGCCTATGTCACGCTGAAGGCCGGCATCGACCCGACCGAGGTACTGCGCAAGGAACTGGTCGCCTGGGTGCGCAAGGAGATCGGCCCGATCGCGACACCCGACGCCATCCAGTGGGCGCCCGGCCTGCCCAAGACTCGCTCCGGCAAGATCATGCGCCGCATCCTGCGCAAGATCGCGGCGAACGAGACCGAGGGCCTCGGCGACACCTCCACCCTCGCCGACCCCGGCGTGGTGCAGGAGCTGATCGAGAACAAGGTCGGATAGCGGCATGGCCACCAGGCGCTACCGGGACGTCTACATTGCGGGACCCGACCTGGTAGCGCCGGTGCTGCGCGGCGTGATTGCGCCGCTGGAGGGTGCGCCCTATCGCATCAGCCCCTTCTTCCCGCCTTCGGCGCGGGATGTCTTCCACGAGGTGGTCGAGCGCATCCGCGGCGGCGCACTGACCGGCCGGCAGACCGCGGGTGCCTGCTGGTGCGCGCTGGTTTCACCGGGCGAGCTCCACGCGCTGCTGGATGACGTCTATGGCACGGCGGAAGACGATCCGCCGCTGTTGCTGGCCCTGCGGCGCTTCGTCGCCGCGCTGCCGCGCGAATGCCAGTTCTCGCTGGTGGCGGCGTCGTTCTGACGGCACCTCACCGATAGACGAAGGCGCTGTCGGTCAGGTCGATCGCCGGGATCGCATCCTTCTCCGCCCAGTAGTCGTGCGCATGCGCCCATTCCGGCTTGTCGCCGCGCCGTGGCAGCACGTGCTGGCCGCGCGCGACATATCCCGATGAGAATTCGTCCGGGTCGATCCAGGGGCCGAGCGCCATGCCGGCATCCTCGGGCCGCAGTGCCACTTCCACCTGCCGCGCCTGGCGGGCCTGCATGTGGTTGAGCAGCCGGCAGACGAAATCCGCCACCATGTCGGCGCGCAGCGTCCAGGCGGCGCGGATGTAGCCGAACACCCAGGCCATGTTCGGCACGCCGGTGAACATCATCCCGCGATACGTCACCGTCTGCCCGAAATCGAGCGGCGCACCATCGATGCTGAAGGCGATGTCGCCCAGTACGCTCAGGTGGAACCCGGTGGCGGTGACGATGATGTCGGCATCGAGCGTGGCGCCTGACTTCAGCAGCAGGCCGTTCTCGGTGAAGGTCTCGATCTCGTCCGTGACCACGCTCGCGCGGCCCTGCGCGATGCCGCGGAACAGGTCGGCATCCGGGATGAATGCCAGCCGCTGCTGCCAGGGGCGATAGCGGGGCGTGAAATGCGTGGCGACATCGTAGTCGGGACCGAGGTGGCGGCGGACCTCGGTCAGCAGCTCCTCCTTCACCTTTTCCGGTTCGCTGTGCGTGCGGGCGATGAAGCGCGCCTGCTCGAACAGGATCTTTCGCCGCACGATCTCGTGGATCCAGTCCTCGTTGATGCCGAGGGTGCGGAGTTCATCCGCGATCTCGATGGCGTTGCGCCCGGTGCGGAAGAAGGTGGGCGATCGCTGCAGCATGGTCACATGCGCGGCGGTATCGGCCATGGCCGGCACGATGGTCGCGGCCGTCGCACCCGACCCGATGACCACCACGCGCTGTCCGGCGTGATCCAGGTCGTCCGGCCAGGCCTGCGGATGCACGATGCGGCCGCCGAAGCGGTCCATGCCCGGCCAGTCGGGCGTGTAGCCTTCCGCGTGCCGGTAGTAGCCCTGGCACATCCACAGGAAATTCGCGGTGAAGCGCGCGGTGGTGCCGTCGCGCCGCTCGGCCTCGATGCTCCAGCGCGCCGTGGCGGAGTCCCACGATGCGGTGCGGATGCGGTGGCCATAGCGGATGTGGCGATCGAGCCCATCCTCCGTGATCACCTCCTCCATGTATTTCAGGATCTCGGGCGCGGTCGCGATGGGCGGGCCGACCCAGGGCTTGAAGCGGTAGCCGAAGGTATAGAGGTCGCTGTCCGATCGGATGCCTGGATAGCGATGCGTGCGCCAGGTGCCGCCGAACCCCTCCTGCGCGTCGAGCACCACGAAGGACCGGCCGGGGCACTGTTCCTGCAAGTGATGCGCACCACCAATGCCGGAAATGCCGGCACCCACGATCAGGACATCGAAATGCTCGGCACGATGCGCGGGGTCATCCATGGACGAAAGCCTAGCACCAGGCGCCCACGGGTTGTGAAGCGGGGCGCTGCGGCGCAGCATCGCGGCATGCACAGCATAAGGGCGGGGAAGAGAACTCCCCCGCACCCCCTCCTTCTTTTGGCTGTCACCAGGGCAGCAGGGACGCCACGGTGACCGCACCCCCGAGCAGCGATGCCAATATGCGGCGGGTGCTGGCCATGTATGGGCCGGCGGTCTTTGCCGGCGCGCTGGCGACGCGCGCGACGGACCCCGTGGTGGCGGATATCGCGCTGGATTTCGGTACCACGGCAGCGCAGGCGGCGCTGCTCGGCACGGCCTATACGCTGCCCTTCGCGCTGGTGCAGCCGATCCTGGGGCCGGTCGCGGATTCGGTGGGCAAGCGGCGCGTGGTCACCATCTGCGTGGGATTGCTGGCGGTGATGCTGGTGGCTTCGGCTATCGCGGCATCGCTGGGGTGGCTGATGGCGTTCCGCGCGCTGTCGGGCGCGGCTGCGGGCGGGATGATGCCACTCACGCTCGCGATCATGGCCGATGCGGTGCCGCTCAAGGACCGCCAGGTGGCGTTGTCGCGCATGCTGGTCTTCGGCATCTCGGGGCAGATCGCGGGCGGGGCCATCGCAGGGCCGGTCGCGGCGGTGTTCGGCTGGCGCGGGATGCTGCTGCTGTGTGCACTGGCTGCGGTGGCGGGGGCGGTCGCACTGCTGCTGGCGGCGCGCGGCGCGGCGCCGGAACCGGTCACGCGCTACGACCCCGTGGTGGCGGCCAAGCGATACCGCACCATCCTGGCCAACCCCAACGCCATCCCGCTGTATCTGACGGTTGCGGCCGAGGGCGGGCTGGTCTTCGGGTCCTTCCCCTTCCTGGCGCCGCTGATGATCGCGCGCGGCATCGGCGGCACCACCGAGGCGGGGCTCGCGATCGGCGCCTTCGGCGTGGGGGGGCTGGCATATGCGGCCATGGCGCGGCCGCTGTTGGCGCGGTTCGGCCAGGCGGGGGTGGTGCGGATTGGCGGTGGGATCGGCGCGCTGGCGCTGCTGGGCTTTGCCGTGGCGCCGGCCTTCTGGGTCATGGCGACGGCGGGGTTCCTGCTCGGCATCGCCTTCTACATGATCCACAACGCGATCCAGACGCGGGCGACCGAACTCTCGCAGCAGTTCCGCGGCAGCGCGGTGTCGCTGCACGCATTTTCCTTCTTCAGTGGGCAGTCGTTGGGGCCGGTGGTGTTTGGGCTGGGCGGGGCAGTGGTGGGCCTGGGGGTGTCGCTGGCGGTGGCAGCGGTGCTGCTGTTCGGCCTCGCCTGGATGCTGGCGCGGCGCCCGGCCTGACGGCGGGATCGCCTGCGCATCGCCACCGGCGGTTTGGAACAGACCATGATTCTGTCCGTCGGGTCGGGAGAATCGACCTATGTCGAATCAAGCACTTGGTCCGAGTCGCGCGAACGAATCGCTGACGCGCAGGGGCCGAGTCGCGCAAGCGTCTGAAATCAAGGGATTGTGGTGCGCATGCGGCAAGGACCACCAGGGCGTTCGCGCTTCGTGCGGCGCGCGGCGCCGAGTCGCGCCGGCGTGGATCGTGGCTGCGATCACTCTGTTCCGGCGCGAGTTGGCACGCGGCGGGAACGGGGCGCGCGGCACGGACCCGCATCAACCTCTTGTGGTGCGCGCGGGGTATGGGCCACCAGGACGTTCGCGCTTCGTCCGGGCCGCGCGGCCGAGTCGGGCGAGCCGATTGCAGGGCTTCCGAAGCGGATCGCGTCGTGATCCGGCGGCGTGTGGCGCGACCGCGCCTGGCGCGTCAGCGGCGTGCAGCACACCAGCGCGCGGGGTGAACACAAGCGGGCGCGTGAGGGCCGAACACCGGATCGTGCCGTGACCCGGCGAGTGCATGGCGCGACCGCGCCCAGGCCATCAGCCGCGGCCAGCGCGGCAGTGCACGGCGCGAAGCCAGGCCTGCGCAGGCCGGCGCTCCACGCTGCAAGCGTGCCTGGGCGCGGCATGCCGGAGGCGTGCCTTCGGCACGGCACCTCCCGGGGACGAATGAAGCCGCTCAGAAATCGCTGACGCGGCCCTTGCGTTCCCAGTCGCCGAAGCGGGTCGGTTCGGGGCCTGTCGGGCCGCCGATCTCCTTGGGCAACTTCGGCGCCGGGGCTGGCGTTGCGGCGGGGCGCGCGGCCGGCGGGGGCGGCGCGGGCACGGGGTCGTTGTCTGGCGTCTGTGTCATGGCCATCCTGATGTAGGCACTCGCGAGGGAGTTGGACATGGGCGGCTATGCGCGTACCGCGGTGTTGCTGGCGGCACTGACGGCGGTGTTCGGCGGGCTCGGCTTCGCCATCGGTGGGCAGCAGGGGATGGTGCTGGCGCTGCTGTTCGCCGGCGGCATGAACCTGTTTGCCTGGTGGAACAGCGACCGGATGGTGCTGCGCATGCAGAACGCGCAGCCGATCGGCCCGCAGGATGCGCCACGGCTTTACGAAATGACGGCCATGCTGGCGCAGCGCGCAGGCTTGCCGATGCCGGCGCTGTACGTGATCCATGAGGACCAGCCCAATGCCTTCGCCACCGGCCGCAGCCCGGCGAGCGCGGCGGTGGCGGTGAATACCGGGCTGCTGAACCTGATGCCGGAGAATGAGGTAGCCGGCGTGATCGCGCACGAGCTCGCGCACATCAAGAACCGCGACACGCTCATCATGACGGTCACTGCCACGGTGGCGGGCGCCATCTCGATGCTGGCGAATTTCGGCATGATCTTCGGGGGCGCGAACCGCGATCGGAATTCCAACCCGTTCGGCCCGATCGGCATGATCCTCATGCTGATCCTGGCACCCATCGCCGCCGCCGTTGTGCAGATGGCGATCAGCCGGTCCCGCGAATACGAGGCCGACCGCGTGGGGGCCGAGATCACTGGCGACCCGCTGGCGCTGGCGGGTGCATTGCAGCGGCTGGAATACCAGGCGCATCAGATCGTGAACCAGCGCGCCGAGGCGACGCCGGCCATGGCGCATATGTTCATCATCAACCCGCTTAGCGGGGCGCGGATGGACAACCTGTTCTCGACCCATCCGCGCACGGCCAACCGCGTCGCGGCGCTGGAACAGCTGGCGGCACGGATGGGGCAGGGTGGGGGTGGGCCTCGGCTCGCCGCGCCCAACGCGCCCGGGCCGTGGAGCGGCGGCAAGCGCAATCCCTGGGGGTGAAGCCGGCGCGCTTTCGCCACGCGAACGCATCGCGGCGTGCGCGATGAGGAAGGGCGGATGTGTTCGGTCAGCGACGGTGGGAACGCTCCCGTAGCGCTGGTCTGCGTGGCACCGCTGCCGCCAATTTCGGTGGGATCGACACGGGCTGGTCGTCCTTCGGGTGAGGCGGCCTGATCGGATCAGTGTCGGTTCCGGTCACCACGCCTGGCGGCGTCGCATACGATCCCGCTCAGGAGACTGTCTCGTGCTGCCCCACCTCTCCCTGCGCGGTGACCTCGATGAGGTCTATGCGATCCATGACGTGGACGAGGCGTTCGGTGTCCCGGCCGAAAAGGCCACCATCGGGACCGCTGGCGATCTGTTCGACGTGCTCCGGTCGGCGCTGCCGTACGCCATGGCGGAGGACCGAGATACCTGGGCGCAGTTTCGGATCGCGCTCCGCCACGAAAGTGGCGTCAACCCTGACGTGGTCGGGCGCGAGACGCTTCTCATCAGGCCCGCCTAGAGCAGATCCCGACCAGATGGAATCATCTGGTCGGGCGAAGATGCTCGCGAAAACAACGGGCTAGAGTCGTTACAGTGAGCCAAGGCGAACGAACACGGCTCTAAGGCCCTGTCGCGTGGATCAGGCGCCTGCTTGGGCGATCGCCGTACGTGGCCGCTGCGGCGCAGCGCCGACGCAGCCAAGCAGGACGCAAATGAAAAAGGCGCGGCGGTTGCCCGCCGCGCCTTCCCGCCGCGCCCACGTGGCGCCGCGGTGCTTCAGTTCAGCCGCTCGCCATGCAGCGTCACATCCAGGCCTTCGCGCTCCTCCTCCTCGCTCACGCGCAGGCCGATCACCAGGTCGGTGATCTTGAGCAGGATGAAGGTGCCGATCGCCGTGAACACCATGGTGGCACCGACCGCGGTGCACTGCTTGATGAACTGCTCCATCGAGCCCGACACGCCGTCCGGCGCGGCGGTGGTGGCGGACAGTGGGCCATAGGCCAGGAAGCCCACCATCAGCGCGCCGACGATGCCGCAGATGCCATGGATGCCGAAGGCGTCGAGGCTGTCGTCATAGCCCAGCGCATGCTTCAGCGCCGTGGCACCCCACAGCCCTGCCAGACCGGCCGCGATACCAATGATCACGGCCGAGCCCGGCAGCACGAAGCCCGCTGCCGGGGTGATGGCTACCAGGCCCGCCACTGCGCCGGAGATCGCGCCCAGCACGGACGGCTTGCCCTTGATCATCCACTCGGCGAACACCCAGGACAGCACGGCCGCCGCGGCCGCAAGCTGCGTGACCAGCATGGCCATGCCCGCGCGCCCGCCGCCCGACGAACCGGCCGACCCCGCGTTGAAGCCGAACCAGCCCACCCACAGCAGGGAAGCGCCGATCACGGCCAGGCCCAGGTTGAACGGCGACATGTTGTCGCTGCCGTAGCCCACGCGCTTGCCGATCACGATCGCCGCCACCAGGCCGGCGACGCCGGCGTTGATGTGCACCACCGTGCCGCCGGCGAAATCCAGCGCGCCATCGACGAACAGCCAGCCCGACGGGTGCCATACCCAATGCGCGATGGGGCTGTAGATCAGCAGCGTCCAGAGCGTGATGAAGAACACCAGGGCCGAGAACTTCATGCGGTCCGCCACCGCGCCGGTGATCAGCGCGGCGGTGATGACCGCGAAGGTCATCTGGAACATCACGAAGATCGATTCCGGGATGGTGAAGGCGACCGTCGCGTCGCCGCTGCCCAGCGTGAAGGGCTTGTCCCAGTTCTCCGCGATGCCCGCCAGCAGCACCTTCGAGAAGTCGCCGATATAGGGCGCGTAGGTGCCGCCATTTCCGAAGGCGATGGAATAGCCCGCCACCATCCACAGCACCGACACCAGGCCGCAGATGAAGAAGGACTGCATCATGGTGGCGAGCACGTTCTTCTTGCGGACCATGCCCGCATAGAACAGCGCCACGCCGGGCACGGTCATCATCAGGACCAGCGCGGTCGAGGTCAGCATCCAGGCGGCATCGCCGGTGTCGACCTTGGGGTCGTCCTGCGCCAGCGCGGGCAGTGCCGCGAACAGCAGGGTTGCCGCGGCGAGCCCGCAGCGCGCGAAGATGCGCTTCACTGTCGTATCATCCTTTCCGTGCATGTCCCGGGGGCTCACAGCGCCGAGCCGTCGGTCTCGCCCGTGCGGATGCGCAGCGCGCGCTCCACATCGAGCACGAAGATCTTGCCGTCGCCGATCTTGCCCGTGCGGGCCGTCGTGGCGATCGCCTCGACCACCGCGTCGGCCAGTTCGTCCGGCACCGTGACCTCGATCTTCACCTTGGGCAGGAAGCTCACATGGTATTCGGCGCCGCGGTAGATTTCGGTCTGGCCCTTCTGCCGGCCGAAGCCCTTCACCTCGGTCACCGTCAGCCCCTGGACACCGAGCGGGGTGAGCGCCTCGCGCACCTCGTCCAGCTTGAAGGGCTTGATGACAGCCATCACCAGTTTCATGGCCCGTGCTTTTCCTCTCTGGGGCAAACGCGACCTCAAGGCTTCCAAGAGCCGTGCCAGACCGCCGCGCGGCGGGCAGCCGCCGGAGGACGGCCGCGCCCCCGGCTGAATGACCGCGAATTGTGCAGATGCCTGCGTCGCGGGCGGGCTGGCGCTCCTGCCGCGGGCGCCTAGATTGGGCGCATGGACAGCACCCTCGATGTCGACGTGGCCATCATCGGCGCCGGGCCGGTCGGCGCGACCCTCGCCGCCACCCTCGCCGCCGCGGGCGTGACCGTCGCGGTGGTCGACGCGGCCCCGTTGCCGCCGATGGAACTGCCTGAGTTCGACGGCCGCGCCTACGCCATCGCGCTGTCATCCAAGCGGCTGCTCGAAGCGGCCGGCGTGTGGGACCGGCTGCCCGAGGCCCCCTGCCCCATCCTGGGCATCCGCGTGGCGGATGGCAGGCCGGGCGAGCCTGCCTCCCCACTGTCGCTGCATTTCGACCATGCCGAGGTGGGCGAGGAACCCTTCGGCTGGATGGTCGAGGCGCGGTCCCTGCGTGTGGCGCTGAACGCACGCCTGCCGCAGGCGCCGGGCCTGCACGTGTTTGCCCCCGCCCAGGCGGCGGTGGAGCGCGGCCCCGAGGGCGCGTCGCTGCGCCTGTCCACCGGCCAGCGCGTCACCGCCCGCCTGGTGGTCGGCGCCGAGGGCCGCAATTCCCCGCTGCGCCGCGCCGCCGGCATCGCCGCCGCTCGGCTTGATTACCACGCCATGGGGATCGTCGGCGCGGTGGCGCATGAGAAGCCGCACCGCAACATCGCGCTTGAGCAGTTCCTGCCGCATGGCCCCTTCGCGCAGCTGCCGATGAACGGCATCCCGGGCCATCCGAATGTCAGCGCGATCGTCTGGACCGAACGTACTGCCATCGCGAAGGCGGCGCTGGCCATGGACGATGCCGCCTATGGCCGGCAGATCGCCGCGCGCATGGGCGACCACCTGGGGGCCATCACGCCGATCGGCCGGCGCTGGTCCTACCCGCTGAGCGCCATGCACGCCGCCCGCTTCACGGCCGAGCGCCTGGCCCTGGTGGGCGATGCCGCGCACGGCATCCATCCGATCGCAGGGCAGGGGCTGAACCTCGGTTTCCGCGACGTGGCCGCGCTCGCCGAGGCGGTGATCGAGGCGGTCAATGCCGGGCAGGACCCCGGGGGTGGGGCGGTGCTGGCGCGCTACCAGGCGGTGCGGCGGCCGGACAGCCTGGTCATGTTGGGGGCGACGCATGTGCTCGAGCGCCTGTTCTCCTCCCGCCTGCCGCCTGTGCGCATCGCGCGGCGCCTGGGCATCGCGGCGGTGGACCGGCTGCCGGGGCTCAAGCGCTTCTTCGCGACGCGGGCGATGGGCCTCGGCGGCGGGGCCGCCGGGCTGCTGGGTGGGCAGGGGATTGCGCGCGCGCGCTGACCTCCCGACCGCCGGTGCGGTGGCACGGGCTGGGCGTTCGCATCCCGTCAAGTCCCCCCGGCGTAATGGCGGACGATCACGTATCCAAGTGATCTGTAGATTTGCCATCGAGTGATCGAGACTTCGGGATACCCATGATTGCATCGCTCGGGGAATGAAGCGGTGCGAGCTCGCGCCTGTATTGCACCTTGACCCGCGCCCCTGCTGCGCCCCCGCCGCCTCGAAAGCGCGCTGCGGCCGAAGTTTTGCTGCACATGCGTAAGATGCATGCAAGCTATTTGCGCAACGATAGGGAATTCAGTCGCCTGTCTTGCGAGAAATCTTCTATCAATTTGTATCGTCACTGCGGGAATTACGCTGTCATGGCGCCGGAAAAGTCTCCGCGTACCACGACCGGCTCCACCGCCCGGTCCTTCAATCAGGGATCGACCGGACCGCGGGGCATGCACGGCTGGTGGGATGGGCTGAATTGCTGGTTCGAGCGGCGACCGGTCGGTGTGCGCCTCGGGCTCGTGGTGCTCGCGTCGCTGGCGCTGTGGGCCGTGATCCTGCTGGCGGCTGCCAGCCTGCTCGCCTGATGCGGCCGGCGGCCACGCGCCGGCCTCCGGCAAATGCCCGGGGTGGCGCGGGCGTCTTGCGCTGCCAAGGCCGGCAGAGGTGCCGGCCCTGGCAATCCGTTCAGTCGAGCCGGATGTTCTGCCGCGCGATGATGCCCTGGAACAGGTCGCGCTGTTCCGCCAGGTAGGTCGCGAAGGCCGCCGGGCCACGCGGCACGGGTTCGACGAAGATGCTCTCGAAGCGGCTGCGCACGGTGGGGTCGGCCATGCCCTGTTCGACCTCCAGCGCCAGGCGCTCGGCGATCGCGGTCGGGGTGCCTGCGCGCGCCACCAGGCCCACCCAGGCGCCAGCGTCGAAGCCCTCGAAGCCGGGCACGCGGGCGAAGGGCTGGATGTCCGGAGCAAGCGTGCTGCCATCCTTCAGCGAAATGCCGAGCGCCTTCAGCGCGCCCTGCCGAACCAGCGGGAAGGTCGCCGCCAGCGTTTCGATGGAATAGTTGATCTGCCCGCCGATCAGCGCGGTCATGGACGGCGCGCTGCCGGCGAAGGGGACGTGCAGCGCATCGACCCCGGCACGGGCGTTGAAGGCCTCGATGATCAGGTGCGCGGTGGCGGCGCGGCCGGACGATCCGAAAGTGTAATGCCCGGGCCGCGCCTTCAGCAGGGCGATGAACTCCTGGATGGTGTTGGCCGGGAAGTCCGGGCGCACCACGAGCAGGTAGGGCGACACGCCCCACATCGCGATGGGCGCGAAGTCCCGCGTGGTGTCGTAGGGCAGGCGTTGCAGCAGCGGCGCGATGGTGAAGGGCCCCGAGGACCCCGCCAGCAGCGTGTACCCGTCGGGCGCCGACTTCGCGACCGCATCGGTGCCGATGGTGCCGCCGGCTCCGGCCCGGTTTTCGGCCACCACGGGCTGGCCAAGCTTCTCGGTCAACCGCTGCGCGATGACGCGCCCGGCCAGGTCGGTCGCCTGGCCCGGCGGCCACGGGATGACCATGCGTATCGGCCGGTTGGGCCAGGGCGCGGCCTGACCGTGCGCGACCTTCACCGTGGGCAGGGTGGCGGCCATGAGCGCGAGCGTCGCGCGGCGATCGATCCGCATTGGGCGATTTCTCCCAGTCATCCGGGCGGTTTCCCCGCACGTTGCCATTGTCTGAGCATGCCGCGCCCGCCGCGACAAGCCCGGCGCGCGACCATGCCCGGGATGGGGCGGGCCGGTGCCGCGCGCTTCAAGCACGCACCCAGGGCGCCTCCGCTCGCCTTGGCTCGCTGCAGCGTATCGAGCCAGTTGCATGAGCGAACATCGTCACCCGATCGGACGAGCCCGTCTGATGGGGGTGTGGTCTAGCGCGGGGGCACTTCCGAGAAGAACACCTGCGTCGGGATGCCACGGCCGCGATCGTAGTTGCCGACCCAGATGTCGTACTGGCCGGACATGGGCTGGCGCAGCACGATGCCCGGGTTGGTACCCTGGAAGTCGTCGTTGCAGATCCACTGCCCGTTCGGCAGGTTGACCACCAGCGTCACGTCGGCGTTGGACCGCGCCCCGATCCACAGCGGCAGCCCGCCGCCGGCCTGGTAATTGAGCCGCACATCCGGCGCCTGCGCGATGGTGCCGACGCAGCCCGGCCCGCCGATGCGTTCGGCCGGAATGGTGCCGCCGGCGGTCACGTTCACCACGAAGGGGTCGGGGGCAAAATTGAAGCGGAGGTTCGCCGTGCCGAAGGACGGGCGCAGGTTGTAGTTCTGCGCGGCGACGCCGCCGGCGACCAGGGCCAGTGCGGCGGCGCCGGCAAGAGTGCGTCTCGAAAACATAGCTGATCCTCCGGTTTTGCGTCGGTCGGGATATTTCATCCGCGCATCGCGCGGCGGCAAGGCGAAATTGCACCGGCGCCGTGAAGATACGGTGTGCGCGGCGGCGACTGCGGCGCGCAGGCCACAGCGTCGCTGCGCCCGCGCGCGAACCCGCACCAACCGCACGCGGCTTTGACTCGTGCCGAGCGCCAGAAGGACGACACCGAGGGACCCGGAGGTTTCCGCGGCACGACGTGTCTGGAGGCGTGCCGCAGGCACGACGCGTCTGAGGGTCGGTACATGTGGCTTCAACCGGTCGACGACTTCGCCAGTGGAATCAGCGCGCCACCAGCCGCGGATGCGGTCCGTCCTCGAAGGCATGCGTCGCCAGCAGCGCCTCGCGCACGCGCGCGCGCACCACCTTGCCCTGCGCGTTGCGCGGCAATTCGGGCAGCGCGAGCCAGGCGCGCGGGCGCTTGTGCCGCGCCAACGGCGCGACCCGCGCTGCCGCGTCGTCCGCCCAGCCCTCCGGCGGGGACTCCGCCACCGCCACGATCACCTCGCCCCAATAGTCCGACGGGATGCCGAACACGCAGACCGCGCGCCCGCCGGCCGCGCCATCCAACGCGGCCTCGATCTCGCCGGGATGGATGCGGTAGCCACCGGACTTCATCACATCCGCCGCGCGGCCCGACAGGTGCAGCCGCCCGCGCGCGTCGATCGCACCGAGGTCGCCGGTGCGGTGCCACGCGCCCGGCGGGCGCGCGACGAAGCCGGCGCCGGTGATGGTGCCGGCATTCATGTGGCGCGCGCGCAGATGGATCTCGCCGGCGTCGCCGGGCGGAACCGGCGTGCCGTCCTCGCCGCGCACCGCGACCTCGACACCCGGCGCGGGCCAGCCAAGGCAGGCGCCAAGCCCGCTGTCGGGCGCGGCCATGACCTCCGCCACCTCGGGCGGTTCCAGCACGGTGATGGGGTTGAAGCATTCGCTCATGCCGTAGGTGATGCGCACCACCGGGCCGAAGGCCTCCGCGGCGCGGCGCCACACCTCGCGCGACAGCGTGGAGGTGCCGGTGAAGATCACCCGCGTGCCCGCGAAGCGCCGGCCGGGAAACAGCGAAAGAATCTTCGCCAGCACCGTGGGCGGCGCAAAGATCGCGGGGCAGCCGGCGGCCAGGATGGGTTCCACCGCGTCCGCGCGCACGCCGTCCTGGAGCACCACTTCCGCCCCCTGTTCGAGCCAGGCGGCGGCGATCAGCGACGCGCCATGCACATAGGGCGTCATCAACAGCACGCGGTCGCCCGCGCCGGGTGTGAAGGGCAGCACGGCGCGCTGCAGCAGGTGCGCGGTCCAGCGCCCGCCATGCGTATGCACGATCGCCTTGGGCCGCCCGGTGGTGCCGGAGGTGAACAGGATGCGCCCCCAGGCGTCGGCCGGCACCGGCGGTAGCGGCGCGGCTGCGGCGTCGGGCGCCACATCCTCGATCGGCCAGGGATCGAGGCCGAGTGCGGCCAGGCGGCCCGCCTGCGCGCGCGGCGCCAGCACGCGGCGGAATCCCGCGAGCTGCGCGAACCACGCGATTTCGGCATCGGTCGAATGCGCGTTGACGGGCACCTCCGCCGCGCCCGCGATGGTGACGCCCATGCTGACCCAGGGCGCATCGACGCCGTTGGGCACGAGGGTCGCGACCGGCGCGCCGGGTGGCACGCGAAGCGCATGCGCCAGCCCATGCGCGCGGGCGGCGAGTTCGGCGAAGTCCATCCGCGCCACGCCATCGGTGACCGCGACACGCGAACCGAAGCGCGCCGCGAGTGTGAGAAGGTCGTTCGACCAGGCAATTCCATCCCGCATGGCCGCAAGGTCGGCCGGCGCGGTGCGCTGGTCAAACCGCGGCAGCGCAGGTCGCCGGCCGCACGGTCCGCTGTCGCGCGGCGGCACCGCACAATTCTCCGGAAGCCCGGCGCGCGAATCCATCCGCGATCAGGGCCGCCGCCTGCCGCAGCGTCCAGCCACTGCCCGATGGCACCGGCCACGATACTGCTCGACACGACCGCACGTCTTTCCCGCTGTGCGGCCTCCCGCCGTCAGACCGCCGGGCGTCGCGCCGCCAGGTCGCGATGCAGCGCAACAAGCCGCGCTGCCTCGGCTTCCCATGCGAAGCGCGTCCGCGCCGCCTGCCAGCCGGCCGCGCCCATCGCCGCGCGCCGTGTCGGGTCGGCCAGCGCCGCCACCGCCTGCGCCACCGCCGCCGCGTCGCCGGTCTCGACCAGCAGGCCGCAGCCGGCTGTGCGCACCACCTGCGCCACTTCCTCGGCGAAGACCGGTGCGATCACCGGCAGCCCGGCCGCCATGGCGTCGAACAGCTTGTGCGGCAGCGCCAGGCGGTGGTTCTCCTCGCCGCGCTGGAACAGCACCAGCGCGATGTCGGCGCCGCGCAGCCGCGCCAGCGCGGCATCCTGCGGCAGCCAGCCGGTGACCTCGATGCGGTCGGCCAGCCCGAGTGCCGCGGCGCGCGTGCGGAAGGCGTCCTCGCTGCCATCGGTGAAGCGGCCGACCAGCAGCAGCCGCGTGGCGGGCGAGCCGAGCGCCAGCGCATCGAGCATCTGTGCCCAGCCTCGTGCGCGCCCCAGCGCGCCCAGATGCACCAGCGTGACCGGCCCGGCGGCGTGCGCGCGCGGCGGCACCACAGGGGCGGGCGCGTAGTTGCGCACCGCCACGAGCCGCGCGCCCGCGAAGGGCGCATCGAGCCCGTCCTTCGCCACCACGACCGCATCCGCCGCGCGGCCCATCCAGCTGCAGGCGCGCGCGATGGCGGCGCTCGCGACCGGCCGCAACCAGGCCGGCAGCCGCGCATCAAGGCGCGACGGATAGTGTTCGTGCACGTCCAGCACCACGCGCGCGCCGCAGCGCCGCGCCGCCAGCAGCGCCGCCAGCCAGGCATCGGGTTCCGAGGCATGGATGGCATCGGGCCGCAGCGCCGCGGCATCGCGTGCCAACGCCAGCAGCCCCCGCAGCCGGCGGTGGCGGTGCGTCAGGATGCGCACGCCATCGACCTGCGCCGGCGCATCGGTGTCGCCGGGGCCCAGGTGCAAGACATCGAAACCTGCGGCCACGAGGGCCGCGCCTTCCTTGCGCACCACGCGCGTGTCGGCGGGCGGATGCGCGGCCGAGAGCAGCAGCACGCGTGCCGCGGCGGCGTCGTGCGATGCGGCAGCGCCGCGCGCGCTGCGCGTCCCGTCCGGTGGTGCCGCTTCGCGCGGGCGCATCGCGCCGTCGCCGTCCGGACCGCGCAACTGCGGCACGCTCGTGTCCATGCGCGCCGTATCCGCGCCCGACACGCCCGCCGGTCGGCGCGTTGCGCCATGCCGCGCCGCAGTCGTCATGGCGCCAGCAGTTCCGCGAGATGGTCGCGCATCCGCGCGCCCGCGCGCCCATCCCACAGCGGGATCGGCGCTGCGCGGCCGGGCGGATCGCGCATCGCGTCCGCCAGACCTGCCGCCGTCACCAGCCGATTGCCGCCGGCGTCCAGTGTCGCCGGACGCTCGGTGGACGGCCGCAGCGTCAGGCAGGGCAGGCCGAGTGCCGCCGCTTCCTCCTGTACGCCGCCGCTGTCGGTCGCGACCAGCCGCGCATGGGCCATGAGCGCGAGGAAATCGAGGTAGCGCAGCGGCGGCAGCATCCGCACGCCGCGCGGCGGCCCCAGGCCGAAGCGGTCCATCCGGGCGCGCGTGCGCGGATGCAGCGGCCAGGCCAGCGGCAGTGCCCTCGCCGCGTCCTCGACCGCCGCGACCAGCGCGCGCAGGGCGGGTTCGTCGTCCACATTGGCCGGGCGATGCAGCGTCACGATACCATAGCCGCCGGGCTGCAGCCCGGCGGGGAGCGGACGCGCGCGGGCCGCGGGCAGGTGGCGCAGCAGGCTGTCCACCATGGCGTTGCCCACCGCGCGCACGCGCGCCGCGCCGTGTCCCTCGGCGCGCAGCCGCGCCGCGGTGGCGTCGTCCGGCGCCCAGAGCACGTCGCTGATGGCATCCAGCGCGCGGCGGTTGATCTCCTCGGGCATGTCGGCATCGCCGCAGCGCAGCCCGGCTTCCAGATGCGCCACCGGGATCCGCAGCTTGCGCGCTGCGAGGCCCGCCGCCAGCGCGCCATCGACATCGCCCGCCACCACCACCATGGCCGGGCGGTCGCGCTGCCAGGCGGCCTCGGCCGCGATCATGGTGCGCCCGGTCAGTTCGGCATGCGACCCGCCACTGATGCCCAGCGAGACCCCCGGCGCGGGCAGGCCCAGGTCGTCGAGCAGGTCGCCGAACATCGCCGCGTCGTGGTGCTGGCCGGTGTGCACCAGCACGGGCGTGCAGACCGGCGGAGCCTCGGCCAGCGCATGCCACAGCGCGGCGAGCTTCGGCAGGTTCGGCCGCGCGGCCGCGACCATGTGCAGCACCGCGCGCATCACCGCGGCGCGCCGGCCAGCGCGCCGGGTGCGGAGGGCACCGGCCGTGCGGCATCCTCGACCACGGTGCAGAAGCGCTCGGCCAGCAGGCGGCGATCCCAGGTCGTCACTGCCTGGCGCCGCGCCGCCGCGCCCATGCGCACGCGCAGCGCCGGATCGTCCGCCAGCCGCGCCAGCGCATCGGCCAGCGCGGCCGCATCGCCCGCCGGCACGGCGATGCCCGAAGGTCCCTCCGCCACGATGCGCGCCGCGCGCCCGCCCTGGTTGGTGACCACCGGCAGCCCGGCCGCGAGCCCGTCCATGATCTTGTTGGGCGCGGTCCATTCGGCGAATTCGGGCAGCCCGGCCAGCAGGTGCAGCGCGACCTGGCTGCCGGCGTACAGCGCGCCCAGTCGCGCGCGCGGCATCGGGTCGAGGAAGGTGACGTTGCACAGCCCGTCGGCCTGCGCGCGCGCGACCAGGCCGGGCTTCGCCCCGCCATCGCCCACCAACAGGATCCGCAGGCGCGTTTCGCCGCGGTCACGCAGCACGGCCGCTGCGTCGAGCAGCGAATCGAGCCCATTCGCCCGCCCATGCGCACCGGCATAGACCGCGAGGCATTCCCAGGGTGCCGCGATGGCGGGCCGCCACGACGCGACATGCGGGCCGAACAGGTGCAGGTCGCAGCCATTGGGCACCACATGCACGCGCGCCGGTTCGGCACCGCGGGCACGCGCGGTCTGCGCCATGCCGTCCGACAGCGCCACAATAGCGGCGGCGCGCCGGCAAGCGGCATCGGCCATGTGGTCCATCGCCGCCAGCACCGGGCGCGGCACGCCGCCCAGCGCGCGCGGCAATTCAGGCCAGGGGTCGCGGATCTCGAACACGAAGGGTGTGGAACGCAGCGCCCGGGCGGCCAGCGCCGGGATCGCGACGGTGAGCGGCGTGGACGACGCCACCACCAGGTCGAAATCCCCGCGCATCGCGAGGTGCGTCGCGCGCGCGGCGAAACGCAGGAAGGCGATGGCGCGCGCGCGCAGGCCCATGGCATTGCCACAGGGGATGTCGAATTCCACCACGCGCACGGCGCCGACGCGCCCCTCGCGCCGGCCGCGGCGGAACGGACCATCGAGGCCGCTCACGGCGCCCTCGTACCGCCCGCAGGCGAGCGTCACCGCATGGCCGCGCGCCGCGAGCGCGCGCGTCAGCCCGTCGCTGCGCGTGCCGGTGCTGCCGCCCGGACCCGAATGGTGCTGGTGCAGGTACAGGATGCGCATGCGCTCACGCGCGCCAGCAGCCGCGGATCGCGTCGATCACCAGGTCCTGGTCGGCCACCGTCATGCCGGTGCCCGAGGGCAGGCACAGCCCCTGCGCGAACAGCCCGCGCGCGACCGCCCCGCCGGCGCGCGGCGCGTCACGGAACACCGGCTGCTCGGGCAACGGCTTCCAGACCGGGCGGCATTCGGCGCCGGCTTCCTCCAGCGCGATGCGCACCCTGTCGCGGTTGGTCCCGGCGCGGGCGGGGTCCACCAGGATGGCGCTCAGCCAATGCGTCGAACGGCCCCAGCGCGGCTCGGGCATCGGAGCCAGTCCCGGCAGGTCGGCCAGCGCGGCGGCATAGCGCGCGAAGATGCCGCGCCGCGCCGCCACCCGTTGCGGCAGGACCGCGACCTGCGCCAGGCCCACCGCCGCCAGCACCGATGACAGCCCGTAGGCATGCCCGGTGGCCGAATGCTGGTAGTGCGGCGCGGGGTCCTTAGCGTGGCTGGCCAGGTGGCGCGCGCGCGCCAGCAGCACCGGGTCGTCGGTGGCGAGCGCGCCGCCGCCGCCGGCGGTGACGATCTTGTTACCGTTGAACGAGAACGCTGCGACCCGCGCCCCCCGCCCGGCTGGCCGGCCGCAAGCAATCGCGCCCAGCCCCTCGGCGCTGTCGCTCAGCACCGGCACGTCGTAGCGCGCGCAGGCGGCCAGGATGGCGTCGAGCTCGCTCGCCTGGCCGTAGATGTCCACCGCCACCACCACCCGCGGCAGCCGCCCGCGCCGGGACGCGGCGCGCAATTCGGCGCGCAGCAGGCCGGGGTCCAGCGTCCAGGATTTCGGGCAGACATCGAGGAAGCGCGGCACCGCGCCCATCTGCACCGCCGGCGCCACGGTCGCGACGAAGGTGAAGCCGGGCGCCCAGACCTCGTCGCCCGGACCGATGTCGAGCACGCGGTAGGCGAGATGCAGCGCAGCGGTGCCCGACGATGTCGCGAGCACATGGGGAAATCCGGTGGCGGCGCCGATCGCGGCTTCGAAGGCGGCGATGGTGGGGCCGGCCGGTGCGACCCAGCCGCTCTCCAGCACTTGGCGCAGGCGGTCCAGCTCGTCGCCGGCCAGATGCGGTGCGGAGAGGTGGATGCGCCGGCCCGCGCCGCGCTCGCCGATATTCGGTGGGGTGGGCGGCGGTCGGGACGAGACCAGGTAATTCACCACCAGAGTGTATTATGAAAAAACTAATTCAACCAAGAGTTATGATCGCTTCGATCCACGAAAAGCCGGCATCGTCGCATGCCCCGTCGCCGCCGCCCCGCGCGCCGACAGCGCCAGCGCCGCGCAGCGCAGCAGCAGCGCCAGGTCGGCCGACAGGCACAGCGGTGCCTCGGCATAGCGGGCATCGAGTTCGAGCCGGCTGTCCCAGCCCACCGCATTGCGCCCGGCGGCCTGCGCCAAGCCCGCGAGACCCGGGCGCGGCCGCAGCCGCAGCGCCTGGCGCGGCGAATACAGCGCGACATAGCCGACCGGCAGCGGGCGCGGGCCGACCAGGCTCATCTCCCCGCGCAGCACATTGACCAGCTGCGGCAGTTCATCGAGTGCCAGCGCGCGCAGCACGGCGCCAAGCCGCGTCATGCGCGCGGCATCCTCGCCCGGGCCATCGCGCAGGGTGCGGAACTTCAGCACGGCGAAGGGCACGCCGCCGCGCCCGG
Organism: Roseomonas fluvialis; assembly: GCF_022846615.1. Classification (NCBI taxonomy): domain Bacteria; kingdom Pseudomonadati; phylum Pseudomonadota; class Alphaproteobacteria; order Acetobacterales; family Roseomonadaceae; genus Roseomonas; species Roseomonas fluvialis. The sequence goes on along the minus strand of NZ_AP025637.1, from coordinate 5,109,207 downwards.
CGCGCACCTGGCGGAACAGGACAGGCGCGCCGAGCCCGACGCGCACCGCCACCGCCAGCAGCAGCAGCACCGGCGCCAGCAGCGCCAGCAACGCCGCCGCGCCGGCGACATCAAGCGCCCGCTTGCCGAAGCGCGCGTACATCGCCGCCCTCCTGCGATCGCAGCCCGAGCCCGAGCGCCAGGCCCAGCGCGAACCACGCCATGCGGTTGCCGAGATCGGTCGAGACCATGACCGACAGCGCCACCGGCAACACAAGCGCGGCGATGCGTGCGGCGCGCCAGCCTTCCGCGCGCGCGCCCAGCAGCATCGCCGCGACGCCGCTGCCGCCGAAGGCCGCCAGCCACAGCACCAGGCCGGGCAGCCCACCTTCGGCCAGCGCCTCCAGCGCGTGGTTGTGGGGGTACATGCCGCGCCGCTCACCGAAGCCGGCCGCCGTGGTGAAGCCGCCGGTGCCCAGGCCGAAGGGCAGCGCGGCGGCACCCTGGTCGAGCGCGGCGCGCCACAGCGCCAGCCGGCCCGACGATTGCGCGACATCGCCCTCCGCGAGGCGCTCCACCGTGCGCAGCCCGGCCGCGAGCGTGGGGTCGGCCAGGATCAGCGCCAGCACGCCCGCCGCCGCACCCAGCACCGCGCCCGGCCAAGCGAGTGCGAGGCCGCGCCGCCCCGCGCGCCACAGCGCGATGGCCGGAGCCGCGGCCAGCGCCAACGCCAGTGCAGCCAGTGCCGCCCGCCCGCCCGGCAGCAGCGCCGCGGCGCCCAACAGCGCGACCAGCGCAAGCCAGCCCGCACGGGGCGCGAAGCGCCGCGCCTCGGCCGCCCGCACGGCGGCCAACGCCGCGGCGGAGGCGATCGCCAGCCCCGCGATCTGGTACTGCACCCGCACCAGGTCGGGATGTGCGCCGGGTGCGCCGCCCAGCACCACGCGGTCGGTCGCGAGGCCCCAGGCAATCGCACCGGCGACAAAGGCGCCGATGCCGATGGTGGCATCTGCCAGGGCGCACAGCGCGCGCCTATCGCCCGCCATCGCCAGCCCCGCCGCCAGCATGGCCGGACCGAGCAGCACCGCATCCGTCAACTTGGCGTGCAGTATGACCGAGGATGGGCTCCAGGCCCCGGCCAGCACCATCCAGAGCCACAGCAGCGCGCAGGCCGCGAGCGGCAGTCCGAGTGCGGGGTCCGCGCGCCAGCCGCGCGACGCGAGGAAGACCGGCATGACTGCCAACAGCCCGACCGCCGCGGCCGCCGTCAGGTCGAAGGGCAGGCCGGCCAGCAGTGGCGCCGATTTCAGCGCGCCGGCAAAGTGCAGCGTCGCGGCCAGCACGCCGGTGCCGAGCGCGACCGCGTTCATGGTCGCACCGCGCGACGCGTCGCGACGGATCGGATGCCCCGCGCCGCCGCACCGCAATATTCGATCGGCCCGTCCGCACGATGCATCCGCGTCGCCGTGCCCGGCGCGGCCGGCGCGATGCGCGGCTGGCCTGCCCGGGCGCCACGTGCGCCGGGCGTCGCACGGCACCAAGGCGGCGTGATTCCGCGCGCATCGGGCGGTGGCCACGCGCGCGCCGAAGCCGGTGCCGCGCGCCGCGTCATTCCCCCGGCACCTGCGGCAGCACCGGCGGGCGTTCCGGCTGCGGGCGCGCCACCGTTGGTTCGCGTCGCGGCGACGGCGCGGCGGCAGCCACCGTCGCCACCGGGTCGTACCGCAGCAGCAGCAGCGCCGCACCCAGCGCCAGCACCGCGATCGGCACCGCCACCGCCAGCAGCGCCAGCAGCAGCGATCGGTTCGGCAGGGACGGCCGCGCCTCGACCATCGGGGCCGAGACCAGGCGCGCGGCCACCGCCTCGTCCGCCGCGACCACCAGGCCGGCGCGCTGCTGCTGCGCCAGCAATTCGTAAAGGCTGTTGCGCAGGAAGATGTCGCTTTCGCGCGCCAGGCGGCGTTCCAGCGCGGCGACGCGGCGCGCCGCCTGTTCGGCCAGGTCGGCGCGCACCTTGGCTTCGGCGAAGCCGTGCAGGCGGCGCAGCGCATCCAGCGCCAGGGCCGGGTCGGCATGCGCCAGTTCGATGGTCCAGGTGACGGAGGCGAGCGACTGCGTCACCGCGAGGTTGCGCTCGAGCCAATCCTGCACGTCGTCCGCATCGGCCGGGCGCGCGCCGCCGAGGACGGCGCGCAGCGTGCCGCCCAGGCCCTGCGCGCGGCGCGCCTCGATCCATGCGGGCAGGGTGGTCTCGCGCGCCAGCAACGCCGCGGCTTCCGGACTGCGCATGGCACCGAGGTAGACCGCGAAATTGCCGGTGGGCCGCGTGTCCAGCAGCCCGCCCGGCGCGAAGGGCGAGGGCGACAGCAGCGAGGACACGGCGAAGGACGTCGTCTCGGCCGGCGCCACCACCGCCTGCGCGACATGTGCGCGCGGCATTAGCAACACCACCGCCGCACCCACGGCCCAGGCCACCAGCGCGGCGATGCACAGCCCGCGACGCACGCCCCACAGCCCACGCAGCAGCAGCGGCAGCGGCATCATGTCAGGTCCACCACGGTGGTCAGGCGCGACACCAGGCTGCGCGCCGTCGCTTCGAGCACCGGTGCGGGGACCACCACGCCGTAGGCTGGGCTCTCCCAGCCCTGCGCCAGGCGCAGGCGCAGCGGCCCATCGGCTGCGATGGCGATGCGCGCCGCCGGGCCGTCCACGCCCGTCGCAGTCAGTCGCCAATCGCCGGGGGCGAGGCGCCAGCGCAGTGTCAGCGCGGCAAAAGTGCCGCCGACCTCGTCGCGCACCGTCAGGCGGCGATCGTCGAGCGTGAAACGCCGTGCGTGGCGGCGCCCGCGCCAGTCGCGCAGCACGGCGCCGTCCGGCAGGGTGCGGCAGCGCGGCCAGCGCGCAAACAGGAAGCGCGAGACGCGCGGCATCTGGTCCTCGCCATCGAAGGCGATGGTGTTGTGCCCGGCGGTGCCGGCCAGCGCCTCGATCCACCAGGTACCGCCCGGCGGCGGGTTGTAGGACCCGGTGCCGCCGTCGCGCAGCAGCACGGTCTCGCCGATGCGGAAGTCGAGGTGCAGCAGGTCCGCCTGGGCGGGGCGGAAGCGCAGCGGCGCGCCGCTGCGCAGCAGGACCGACAGCGCGCCGCGCGTCTCCCCGCGCCAGCCGGCGCTGCGCCAGGCGCCGCCGCGCGGCAGCACCGCGTCGGGGCAGGGAATGCCCAGCATCCCGCAGCCGAAATCATCGGGGTGGCCCGCGCTCGCGTCGCAGAATAGGCGCGCGGCGCGCTCGAGGCTGCCGCGCGCATCCGCCGGCCCGGCGCCCGACAGGTCGGCCAGGGCGGAATCGTCGCAGGCGCCTGCACGCGGCAGCGCGCCGCCCTCGGAGGCCACGCGGTGCAGCCACACCGTCGCCGCCCGCGCGCGCTGCGTGAACGGCGCGGCGAAGCCGGGCGCGCCGTGGCGGCGGCGGAACCACTCGGCGACCGCGATCGTGTCCAGCAGCAGCCGGTGATAGCCCGGCGAGGCCTGCGCGAAGGCGCCATCCGGCGTGACCAGCCGCGCCACCGCGCGGGCCAGGTCGCGCGCGCCGCGCCGCGCCATGGCGGCGTCATCCAGCACAAGGCCGAGCACGAACAGCCCGGCCGGTTCGCTGACCGCGTGGTTGTTGTCCTGCGCGGCGGCATAGGCACGCGTGGCGGCGATGCGCTGGGCATGCGCGGCAAGCACGGCACGCGGCACGCGGTCCGGGCCATGCAGCGCCCCGAACAGGCACAGGTGCAGCGCGCGCAGAGCGGCTTCCTGCCCGCAGGCCCAGGCGGGGCCTCGGAAGGGCGGGTTCGCCGCGATCCAGTCGGCCAGCAGCGCATCCGTCGTCGCCGCGCCCGGCGCCACCAGCGCGCCGAGCCGGTTTGCCTCCCACACCGGGCGGATGTCGCCCGGCGCGAACAGGTCGAGGTCGAGCGCATGTGCCGCGCCGTCGAAGGGGCCATGCCACGGCGAGGCAGCGCGCGGCGCGACCGGCGCATCCGGCAGCGCGCGCCGCGCCAGCCCCAACCGCATCCGTGCCCGGTGCCAGGCGAACAGCGCCACCGCGCGCGGCCCGAGCCGCCAGGCGGCATCGGCCACCAGCCACCAGCGGCGGGCTGCTGGTGCGGGCCTCGGTGGTGTCTCGGCGAGGACGGCGCTGCGCGTCACGCGACGCTCCGCGAATGAACGCGGGACAATAGGCAGAATCACCAATAAGTTGTAAACAGGCGATGACATGAGCGCCTGACGTTTCCGGGAGGTTGCCGACCCGCCGATGCTCGGCCTGTTGCGCCGCTGCCGTTTTCTGAGCGTCCTGCTGTCCGTCGCGATGGCCGGGCCGGCGGCGTTGGCGCAGTCGCTGCCGGGCGGTTCGCCGCTGCTGGCGCCGCCGACACTGCCCTCGGTGCTGCCGAACGGCACGCCCCTGCCGGGCCTGCCGCCCGGCCAGCAGGATGCGCTGCAGCGGCTGCTCGATGCCGGTGCCACGCGGGGCCCGCCGGCGGGGCTGCCGCGCACCGCGCCGCTGCCCGCCTTCCAGGCGCAGCCCCTGCCGCCCGCCGCCGAGCCGCAGGACCCGCTTTCGGCCGCCGAGGCCTTCTTTGCCGCGCGGCTCGACCCGCCGGTGCTGCGGCAATTCGGCTACGACACGTTTCGGAGCGGCCCTGCCCCGACGCAGGGCTTTGGCGCGCTGCCCGAGGACTATGTGCTCGGCCCCGACGACGAGCTGGTGCTGGCCTTCCGCGGCCGGGCGCGGCAGACGCTGACGCTGCGCATCGGGCGCGACGGGATGCTGCTGCTGCCCGACCTCGCGCCCATTCCGGCGGCGGGGAAGTCGCTGAAGGATTTGCGTGCGCACCTGGAAGGCCTGGCGGCGCGCGACCTGGCGGGGTCGGAGGTGTTCGTCTCGATCGGCCAGGTGCGGCAGATGAACGTCTTCGTCGCCGGCGAGGTGCTGCGCCCGGGCTTCCAGGGGCTGAATGCGCTGTCCTCCGTGCTCGATGCGCTGTCGGCCGCCGGGGGCGTGCGCAAGACCGGATCGCTGCGCGCCATCCGAATCGAGGGCCCGCGCGGGCGCCGCGTGGTGGACCTGTACAGCGTGATCGCCGACGCGCCGGGCGATGCCGACCTGTCCCTGCGGGAGGGCGAGCGCATCATCGTGCCGCCGGTGGGCGGCACCGTCGCCGTCGCCGGCGATGTCGCGCGCCCGGCCATCTACGAACTGCCCGCGCGCGCCACCGCCGCGCCGCTGGCGGACATGCTGGCCCTGGCCGGCGGCACCATCCGGCCCGGCGGCAACCGGCTACTGGGGCAGCAGAGCGACGGCGCCGGGCGGCGATCCTTCGCCGAGTTGGCGCCCACATCCATGATCCGCCGCGGCGACGCGGTGTTGGTGCAGCCCGGCGCCGACGTGGTGGCGAATACGGTACGGCTGGCGGGGCATGTCGCCATCCCTGTCACGCGCGCAGCCGCCGGCGGGCGGCAATCCCAGACCCTGCGCGGGCTGATCAGCGACCGCCGGCTGCTGCGCAACGACCCCTATGTGCGGTTGGGTGCGGTGTGGCGCGCCGATGCGCGCACCGGGTCGCGCAGCTTCGTGCCCTTCGACCTCGGCCGCGTGCTGGAAGGGCATGCGAACCTGGCGCTGCGCGAAGGGGACGAGGTCATCATCCTTGGCCGCGGCGACATCGCCTGGCTGACATCGCCGGTGGTGCAGCGCGCGCTGCGCGGGGAAGCGCCGGCGAATACCGCTCAGCAGGCCGGCGCGGCCCCCTTCGACTGCGCGGCACTCACGCCGCTGGCACTCGCCTCGCGCGCATCGCCGCAGCGCTTCGCGCACATCAAGGGCGCCGGCTTCCCCGAGATCGGCGCACCCACCTGCCCGCAGGTGATGGTGGACTACCCGGACCTGGCGGCCTTCCTGCTGGACCAGACGGTGGTGCTGACCGGCGAGGTGCGCACGCCCGGCCTGCTGCCGATCGTGGACAATACCGGGCTGGATCAAGCCATTGCGTCCGCCGGCGGGCTGTCGGATGCCGCCGACCTGCGCGTGGTGGAATTCGCCCGCGAGCCGGCCGACCAGACCGGGGCCATTCCCCTCGCGCGCACGCGGCTCGACCTCACCAGCCGCAACTTCGCGGCGGTGCGGCTTTCACCCCGCGACACCATCCGCATCCCGCGCGCCTTCGGCGACCGCGATACCGGGCCGGTCATCCTGGTGGGCGAATTCCTGCGCCCCGGCACCTACGACATCCGCCGCGGCGAGCGCCTGTCCGAAGTCATCGCACGCGCCGGCGGGCTGACGCCGCAAGCCTACCCCTACGGCGCCGTCTTCACCCGCGAATCGGTGCGCCAGCGCCAGCAGGAAGGCTTCCAGCGCACCGCGCGCGAACTCGAGACCAGCCTGATCCAGGTCGCGGCCGGCCAGGCCGTCGCCGGCACGCGCGGCGCGCAGACCGACCTGGGTTCGGCCATCAACGCCGGGCGCGAACTCGCGAACTCGCTGCGCGAAGCCCGCGCCGCAGGCCGCATGGTGGTGGAATCGAACCCGGTCATCCTCGCCGCGCGCCCCGAACTGGACGTGCTGCTCGAACCGGGCGACGTGATCGCCATGCCCAAGCGACCGAACGAGGTCACGGTCGTGGGCACCGTGCTCAACCCCGGCTCCCTGCAGTTCCGCACCGGGTGGCGCGCCTCCGACTACGTGCGCGCCTCGGGCGGCACGCAACGCTTCGCCGACCCCTCCCGCGCCTTCATCGTGCTGCCCAACGGACAATCCACCGCGGCGGGTCTTTCGGCCTGGCAACAAGGCGGCCCACCCGTGCCACCCGGCAGCCTGGTGGTCGTTCCCCAAGACCCATCGCCGTACGAAACCTGGGGCTTCGTGCGCGACCTCACGCAAGTGCTCGGCCAGATCTCGGTCTCGGCCGCTGCCCTGGCGGTGATCGCGCGCGAGGCGCAGCGCTGAGATGGCGGGCGCGTGCCGGGGGGCCAGCCCCCCGGACCCCCCGCTTGGGGCATACGTGCCCCCAGACCCGCGCAGACCGGATGGCCGGAATGGGGGAGGGGCTCGTCGGTGGCACCGGCGCGACGGGCGCGCCATGCCCCGCCCCCATTCCGGCCATTTGACCCCGGGTCCGGGGGGCGGTTGCCCCCCGGCGGGAGGGTCCGGGAGGGCAGCGCCCTCCCGCTACGCGCTTGCCATCCTGGCGCTGCTCTCCGCGCCCGCGCACGCCCAGGGCCTCGGTGGGGACGGGACCGGGTCGGACTGGGGTGGGGTCGGGCTGATCGAGATGCGCAATGCGCGGTTTCGGGCCGATGGCGTGATCGAGGCGGGGGTGGCCTGGCGGCACCAGCGGCAGTTCTGGTTCGTGGGGTTCCAGGCGTTGCCGTGGTTGGAGACGACGTTCCGGGTCAGTGAGCGGCTGAACGGCACGACGGGGTCGGGGATCGTTTCGGACCGGTCCTTCGACATCAAAATCCGGCTGTGGGACGAGCAGGAATGGCGTCCGGCGCTGGCGGTCGGCATCCAGGACATTGCCGGCACCGGCATCTATGCGGGCGAATACCTGGTGGCGTCGAAGCGCTTCTGGGATTTCGACGTGACGCTGGGAATGGGCTGGGGTCGGCTCGGCACCTATGCGGATGGCAACAACCCGCTGACCGACATCTGGAGCGGCTTCGGCGAACGCACGCGCGATGTCGGGCAGGGCGGCACGCTGCGCTGGCAGTCGTATTTCCGCGGCGAGGACATCTCGATCTTCGGCGGCATCGAGTGGAACGTGCCGGCAATCCCGACGCCGTGGGGCGACTTCGAGGGCCTGCGCGCGAAGGTCGAGTTCAGTGGCGACCGGCTGCGCGACGAACGCGGCGGCTATCCCGGACGCACCACGAACCTGCGCGGGTATTCCGCGAGCCGCGTGAATGCCGGGCTGCAATGGACGAATGACTGGCTCGATGTCGGCGTGCACTGGGTGAACGGGACCGACCTGCTGCTGCGCGCGAGCGTGCGGATGGACGCGCACGACCCGCCGCGCGCGCCCATGCCCGCGCCGCCGGCGATGGCTGAGCGCGCCGAGGGTGGCTCGGCCGAGTCCGCCGCGCTGGCGCCACGCATCTTCGCCGCATTGCGCGAGGCACGCCTGCGCGGAACCGCCTTCGCCATTGAAGGTGAGGAAGCGCGCATTGCCGTCTCCGGCGGCCCCTTCCGCACCCTGGCGCAGGTCGCCGGCCGCGTCGTGCGCGCGGTGCAGCCGGTGCTGCCGCGCCAGGTCGAGCGGATCGTCATCGCCTGGTCGCGCGACGGGCTCGAGATCGCGCGGCTGATGGTGCTGCGATCGGCCATCGAGGCCGCGGCGCGCGGCCACGGCAGCGCCGAGGAAATCTTCGCCACCGCCATCCTGATGCCTCCGGGAGAACCCTTCGAAGGCGCGGCCCGCGCGCCTGGCCCGTTCATCGACTGGGGCATCGACCCGCTGGTTCGCGTGATCCTGGGCGACCCGTCCCGCACCGCGCTGTACCAGGTGGGCATCGGCGCCAATGCGCGCGTCGAACTCGGCGCCGGCTTCGCCATCGGCGGCGCCATCACGCAGGTGCTCGCCCAGAACATGGACGGCGCCGCGGCATCGGATTCCGTGCTGCCGCGCGTGCGGTCGGACTACGCGCTCTATGCCGACGACGGGCGCAACCTCGCCGTCACGTCGCTGTATGCCGAACGCATGTGGTCGGTCGCCCCCGACATCTTCGCCCGCGGCACCGTCGGATACCTCGAACCCATGTTCGCCGGCGTGTCCGGCGAAGTGCTGTGGCGCCCGCATGACCGACCCTACGCGATCGGCCTCGATGTGAACTACGTGGCGCAGCGCGACTACGACCAGCGGTTCGGCCTGCAGGACTACCGCGTCACCACCGGGCACCTCTCGCTCTACCTCGACCTGCCCTGGTGGAACCTGACCACCACGCTGCGCGGCGGCCGTTATTTGGCCGGCGACTGGGGCGGCACGGTTGAAGTCGCCCGCCGCTTCGATTCCGGCATCGAGGTCGGTGCCTTCGCCACCTTCACCGACGTCTCCTACAGCCGCTTCGGCGAAGGATCCTTCGACAAAGGCATTTTCATCCGCGTTCCACTCGACATCTTCGGCGTTCAAAGCCGATCCGCCGTCGGCGCCGTTATCCGCCCCACCCAACGCGACGGCGGCCAACGCCTGGCAACCCCCAGCCCCCTGTGGGAAACCACCCGCGACGGCCGCGAGGACTCGCTGCGGCGCGGGGCGGGGTGGTTCACGCGGTGAGGGTGCGGCGCGGGAGGGCTCTGCCCTCCCGGACCCACCCGCCGGGGGCATACGTGCCCGCGGACCCGCGGAGACCAATGGCCGGATTGGGGGAGGGGCATGGAGCGCCCTTCGCGTCGGTACCGCCGACGAGCCCCTCCCCCAATCCAGCCATCTGACCCAGGGTCTGGGAGGCGGTTGCCTCCCAGCGGGGGGTCCGGGGGACTGGCCCCCCGCCTTGCGCCCCTCCCCGCCTGGACGCCTCGCTCCGCGCCGGGCATAGCGCCCTCGCATGTTGATCGAGGCGGTATTCCGACATCTGGGGTTTGCGGTCGTGCTGGCCTTGGTGTCGGCCGTCGTGGTGCGTCTGATGATCGCCTATCCGATCCTCGATCATCCCAATGCGCGGTCGTCGCATGTGCGTCCCACGCCGCGGGGTGGTGGCGTCGGGGTGGTGGTCGCCTTCGTGGTCGGGATGGTCGTTCTGTATTTCGGGGCGGCGTTTGCGCGGCTGCCGCCGTTGCAGTTCGGCGGTGTGATCGGTGCGGCGGTGGCGATTGCCCTGGTGTCCTTGTGGGACGATGTGGCCGACCTGCGGTTTTCGGTGAAGCTGGGGGCGCAGGCGCTGGCGGCGCTGGTCGCGATCGGCAGTGGGTTGGTGGTCGAAAGGCTGGCCGTTCCCTGGGTGGGGGAGGTGCCGCTGGGGTGGCTTGGTGTGCCGCTCACGTTGTTCTGGATCGTGGGGTGCACCAATGCGCTGAACTTCATGGATGGGCTGGATGGCCTGGTCGGCGGATCGGTGTTCCTGGCGGCGGTGATGCTGTGCGTCGTGGCGGGCGGGCAGGGCGGGTGGTTCGTCTATGCTGCGGCCTTGCTGTTGGCGGCGGGGCTGGCGGGGTTCCTGCCGTTCAACCTGCATCCGGCGCGGATCTTCATGGGCGATGTGGGCAGCCAGTTCCTGGGCTTCATGATGGCGGTGCTGGCGGTGGCGGCGGCGGGGTTCGACGCGGCGTCGGTGTCGTTCCTGATCGTGCCGCTGCTGCTGTTCGGGTTGTTGTTCGATGCGGCCTTCACGCTGGTACGGCGGGCGGCGATGGGGCGGCGCGTGGCGGCGGCGCACCGGACGCACCTGTACCAGATGGCGCAGCGCAGCGGTCTGGGCGTGCGGGCGGTGGCGGGCGTGCATTGGGGCTTCGTGCTGGTGCATGGCGCGCTGGTGGCGCTGTTCCTTGAATTACCGTCGGGCCTGAAGCCGCTGGTCGTGCTGCCGGCGCTGGCGGTGCAGGCGGTGTGGCTGGCCTATGTGTTGCAGCGGATGCGGCGCGCCGGGCTCACCTGGGCAGAGTGATGAAGTCCGTGGGCGCGCTGCCGGGGCCAAGCACGTCGATCACCAGCGGCGGCAGCCCGTCGCCGACCCATTGTTCGGACCGGAACACCGCGTAGCTGCGCGCATCGGCCCAGAAGCGGTTGGTGAAGGATGCCGCACCCCGGCAGGTCTCGCGCACCAGGACGGTGTCCTCGACCTCGGCGGGGCCGGCGCTGACGCGGCAGTTGAGCCGCAGGCCGAAGCGCATGCGCGCCGGGTCGGTCTCCGACCGCATCACGTCCACCACGCGCGCGCCGCTGACCGGCGTGTCGGTCAGGTCGCCGATGCGGGTCAGCGGGTCGATGCCGTCGAAGCGCGTGGCGGCGACCACTTCGCGCAGCCCGGCGGTGGCGACGATGCGCGGGCCTTCGGTCGCGACCACCACGCCGCCGGCGGTGCGCCACATGCGGCGTTCGCCTTCCTCCTGCACCAGGGTGGCGATGCCGCGGCGCGACCCGAGCGACAGGCCGAGCGCGGTCTCGGCACGTACCGCGCCGCCGGGCGTGTCCCAGTCGGCCTGCGGGATCGCCTCGGAGGTTTCGAACAGGCCGTCGGGGATCGGGATGGGCCAGACCATCACGCGCACGACGTCGGTCGCGGTGGTGTTGCCGCAGGCGCCGAGCAGCAGGACGGGCAGCAGGAGGAGGATGCCTCGCACAGCGCGAGAATATCACCGCATAATTAAACCGTCAGGCGAAATCTGGCGCGGTGCAGAAGACCGCCGCGGATGGACCAGGCGGCGCGGCCCGAAGCCTGCCCGCCACATCCATGACCGCGACGTGGCCGGCTGGGCTGCGGGACCCCGCACCCTGGCACGGTCTCTATGGGCCTGCGACGCGCTCCAGCAGCGCGCGCAGCAGCCCGGCCCCTTCGCCCAGCGCTTCCAGCGCCCCCGGCCGGCCCGCCGGGTCGCCGGTGCCGGCCGGCCATTGCGCGCGGTCCTGCCCGAGTTCCGCCACGGACAGCCGGCCGTCGCCGTCGAAATCCAGCCCCTCGACCGCGATGCGCGCCAGCGCCAGCGCGGCGGCGGCGCCGAGGCCCGTGGCGCCGGCCAGCGCCGCCGGCGTCGCGCCATCCTGTGCGGCCAGGGCCCAGGCGGTCCCGCGCAGCAGCCGCGCGACCTCGGCCACGCCCAGCATGCCGTCGCCGGACACGTCGCCGACCGCCACCAGCGCCGCGATGCAGGGTGCCGTCGTGCCGCCCTGGCAGGCGGCCTCCAGCCTTTCGAGCGCCGCCAGCACCGCGAGGCCTTCGCCATGCAGTGCCGCCAGGCCGGGTGGCGGGGTGGTGCAGCGCTGCCACTGCAGCACCGGCGTGTCGCCCGGCAGCCGGTCGTCACGCAGCTTGGCGTCGGGTTCCATGGTTTCGAGCCCATCGCCGGCGGCGCGCAGCAGCACGCGCGGTGCCTCGGCCCCGGCACCTATCCCCAAGGTCCAGTCGCCGAAGGGGCGCAGGCCGCGCAGCCGCACCAGGCGGGCGGGTCCGTCGGCCGGCAGGCGCGCCACGCTGCGCGCGGTCACGTGCAGCAGCGCCGAGGGGGTGGCGCAGGCACCCTGCCCCCAGGTGCCGCGCAGCGCGTCGGGAATGCCCTGCGCCGCAGCGGGCGTGCCCACCAGCATCAGGGCCAGCAGCAGGCGCTTCACCGCAGTTCCAATTCCACGCCGGCGCAGATGTCGGTGCCGGCCAGGATCATCTCGCGCCCATCGCGGAACACCGCCACCAGGTCGACCAGGCAGGGCGTGCCTTCCGGCGGTGCGAAATCCAGCGTTTCGTTCACGCCGAGCACGGTGCGGCCAAGCCGGTCGATGCCGCGCGGCGCGCCGGGCGCATCGGCGTAGAGCTCGGCGACCGGCACCTCGGCGGCGTTGCGCAGGCGCACGCTGCCCGGCCGTGGGCTGGTGTCGGCGCTGTCCTCGCCCTCGTCCAGCCGGTCGGCCAGCGTCCAGCCGGGGCGCAGCACGATGGTCGCGGTCTCGCACAGGTTGATGCTGGTGCGTTCCTCGGCGGCGCGGCGTTCCTCGAAGACGATGCGCAGGTCGGCCTCGCAGTCGCGCAGGCGGGCGGCGACCTCGCGCCGCTGGCCGCGCGGCAGCACTTCCTCGCCCAGGCGATCGGGGCCCCAGTCTTCCTCCGAGGTGCCCGAGAGATAGACTTCCTGGATGGTGGCGCCGTGACGGTTCACCAGGGTCACGCGGCGTTCGGGCGGGCGCGGCGCGCCGGACCCGTCGAACGCGACCTCCCGCGTGGTGCATAGGTCGATGCCCTGCTTCACTTCCTCGGCGTCGTCGTCATAGACCGCGCGCAGGTCCCACAGGCAGGCCGCACCGCGCAGGCGCAGCGTGAAGTTGCCCCCGGCCTGCAGCACGGTGTTGCCGAGCCGGTCCGCGCCCCAGGCGAGCGGCGCGCGGGTCGAGGCATAGAATTCGCGGATGGTGCGATCGGCGGTGTTGCTGATGCGCGTCTCGCGCCGCGGCGCATTGGGGTCGCCGAAGGTGAGGCGCGGGTCGCGGCACAGGTTCATCGCCGCACGGGTGTCTTCCTCGCCATCGTCGAACACCGCCGTCACGTCGAAGATGCAGTCGCGCGTGCGGCCGAGGCGGATGCGGAATTCGCGCGACGGCTCGACGACGTTCTCGCCGAGCCGGTCCGGGCCGCGGCTGGGCGCGCCGGGCGGGGCAGCGAACACCTGCAGCACGGTGGTGTCGGTCTCGTTGCGGATGGTGGCTTCGCGCAGGGGAATGGCGGGATCGCCGAACTGCACGCGGCGGTTCTGGCAGACGTTCTGGCGCCTGCGTTCCTCGGTGCCGTCCTGGAACACGGCGCGGAATTCCAAGGTGCAGTCGGCGCCCTGGATGCGGGCGCGGAAGGTGCCGCGGTCGGGCACGGTATCGGCGCCCAGCAGGTCGGGGCCGAAGGCCTCGCCGCCGGCGGGGGCGGCATAGAGCTCGCGCAGGGTCTGTCCGGACTGGTTGATGATGCTGGCCTCCCGCTCGCGCGGGGCGGGTTGCGCGGGGGCGGCCTGCCGCGGCGCGGGCTGGCCAAGGGCGGCGATGGGGGCCAGGGCAAGGCAGGCGGCCATCGCCATGAAACGCAGGCGCATGCGGGGTCTTCCGGGGGGATGTGGCGCGCAGAATGGAAGCGGGGGACACCGCCGCGCAAGGGCACGCAGGACACAGTGATGCGGAAAAGCGACGGTCGCGCGGCTGTCCGTGCCGGCTGCGGGATTAGGTCACGGACAGGTCGACTGGTCTGGTCGGGTGCGGCTCAAGGCCGGAGGTTTCGCCGCCCGCCACCGCGGACGGCGGGGGCGCGAACGCGCTGCCGAACCGACCGTATCGGCAGCGGCCTGGTGCCCCGCCCGGCCACCGATCCCGGATGTCGTCGTTGGATGGCGGCGCGCGCGCCGTCCGATCGGACAGCGCGCTAACGCGGCGCCAATACCGCGCGGGGCATGGTGCGGGGATGCGCCCTGACCTGTTTGCCACCGCCGCCGCCCTGCGCAGCCTGCAGCCCCAGGCGGTGCACGGCACCGTCACCGGGCTCGGCGGGCTCGCCATCACGCTCGAGGGGCTGGGGCCGCTGGCCGCGATCGGCGACCGGCTGCGGCTCGAACCACCATCCGGCGCGCCCGTGCTGGCCGAGATCGCGGCCTTCCGCGACGGGCGGGCCGAGGCCATCGCGCTCGGCCCGATCAATGGCCTGTCGGCGGGCGCGCGGGCGGTGCTCGCACCGCGCCCGGCGTTGCCGGTGAGCGACGCCTGGCTCGGCCGCGTGCTGGACCCGATGGGCGTGCCGATGGATGGGCAGCCGCCGCCGGCGCGCGGCGCGCTGCCGCGCGCGACCCACGCCCCCGCACCGCCGGCCGGGCAGCGTGCGCGGCTGGGGCCGCGGCTCGCGCTGGGCGTCCGGGCGCTCGACCTGTTCGCGCCGGTGCGGCAGGGGCAGCGTCTGGGGCTGTTCGCGGCCTCGGGCGTCGGAAAATCCACGTTGATGGCGATGCTGGCGGGTGGGGTCGCGGCGGATGTGATCGTCTTCGCGCTGGTCGGCGAACGCGGGCGGGAGTTGCGCGAATTCATCGAGGACGACCTGGGCCCCGAACGCCTGGCGAAGTCGGTGGTGATCTGCGCGACCTCCGATGCCGCAGCGCCGATGCGGCGCGAGGCCGCCTATGCCGCCATGACCGTGGCCGAGCATTTCCGCGACCAGGGCAGGCAGGTGCTGCTGCTGATGGACAGCGTAACGCGCTTCGCGCTGGCGCTGCGGGAGATCGGCCTGGCCGTGCGCGAACCGCCGGCCACACGCGGCTACCCGCCCTCGGTCTTCACAGAACTGCCACGGTTGCTGGAACGCGCCGGCCCGGGCCCGGACGGCTGCGGCGGCGCCATCACCGCATTGTTCACCGTGCTGGTCGAGGGCGACGACCATGACGAACCCGTGGCCGACGCGGTGCGCGGAATCCTGGACGGGCATGTCGTGCTGGACCGGCGCATCGCGGAAGGCGGGCGCTATCCGCCTGTGGACGTGCTGCGGTCCCTGTCGCGCACGGCCCCGGGCGTGCTGGACGCGCATGAACGCCCGCTGGTGCAGGAAGCGCGGCGGCTGCTGTCCACCTATGCCGAGGTGAAGGACCTGGTGCGGCTTGGGGCGTATCGCGTGGGGCACGACCCGCAAGCGGACCAGGCGGTGCGCCTGGCGCCCGCCATCGAACAGGTGCTGGCGCAGGCGAAGGGGGAACCGAGCGATCCGGACCAGGCCTTCGGGGCGCTGGTGGCGGCGCTGGCGGAGGCCTGAGGGTCCAGACCCCGCGGCGGATGGCCGCGGATCGCTGGGCCACTGCCAGGACGGACGCGCTGATGGCATCGGCAAGCGGCCTGACGCCGCGGCTGCCGCACGCGACCGGCCACGCGCCCGGCAAATGATCGGGTTTGGACCGCCTGGAACCTTCTCCGCCCGCCTCGGCGCGCTGCACCGGCTTCAGGGACTTGTTTTCGCGCGCATCCTCACCCGATCGGATGGGTCCATCCGGTCGGGATCCGCCCCGGAACCACCCCGCGTTGCCCCGCGCCCCGCCCCGGGACTACACCTGGACCCAAGCACCGCGGAGACACGTCCATGCCTGAGACCGCCATCATCAGCGAGGTCGCCCCGCGCGACGGCATCCAGTCGATCAACCCCGCGCAGCCTGTCTCCACCGAGGCCAAGGTCGCGCTGATCCGGGCCTGCTACGATGCCGGGCTGCGGCGCATGGAGGTGGGATCCTTCGTCTCGCCCAAGGCGATCCCGCAGATGGCCGGCACCGAACCCGTGCTGGAAGCCGCCAAGGCGATGCCGGGCCTGGAATGCACCGTGCTGGTGCCGAACCGCCGCGGCTTCGATGCCGCCATCCAGCACGGCGCGCATCGCCTGGGCTTCTTCATGTCGGCCACGGCTGGGCACAACAAGGCGAACCTCAACCGCACGCGCGAGGAATCCTTTGCCGAACTGGCCGCGCTGGTGCGTGACACGCCGAAGGGCACGCTGATCCGCTTCAACCTGTCCTGCGTGTTTCACTGCCCCTTCGATGGCGTGGTGCCGGAGGCCGAGGCGCTCGACTGGGTCGAACGCATCGTGGCGCTGAACCCGGAGATGGAGATCGCGCTGGCCGACACCACCGGCAATGCCAGCCCCGACCAGGTGAACCGCGTGTTCCGCCACGCGATCGGCGCCTGGGGTCACCGCTTCGCCTTCCATGGCCACGACACCTACGGGATGGGCGTTGCCAACGTGGCCGCGGCCTGGGAGGCCGGCTGCCGGGTGTTCGATTCCGCCGCGGGCGGCATCGGCGGCTGCCCCTTCGCGCCCGGCGCCACCGGCAATGTCGCGACCGAGGACGTGGCCTGGATGTTCGCCCGCATGGGCGTGCAGACCGGCGTGGACTGGCCGCGCCTGCTGGTCGCGGCCGATATGGCGGCCGCGATTCCCGGCGCGGTGCCCGGCGGGCGGATGCGCGCGGTGCCGGCCGCGCGACTGGCGGCATGACGCGGTGCGCCCTTTCGCGCGCGCACGCGCCACCCAATCTCTGCCGGTGATGCGTCCCGCCCTCCCCCTGCTGTTGTTGCTCGGCGCCTGCGTGGCGGAGCCCCCGCCCGAGGCCGCCCTGCCGGGCGAAGGCCAGGGCGGGACGATCGTCGCCGACTATGGCGGCGGCAGCGCACCCGTCGCGCGCTACGTGCGCCTGCCGGACGGCCGCGCCATGCCCGTCGAGGCACCACCGGCCGGTGCGCCCCCTACCGCTGCGCCTGGCGCGGCTGGCAAGCCGCTGCAGGGCGGCGGGGAGCCGGCCGGCGAGGCCGCCGCCCCGCCCCGGGCACGGGCAGGCCGCGCGATCGGCACCGGGTCGGCCTTCGCGGTCACAGCGAATGGCCTGGCGGTGACCAATGCGCATGTCGTGCAGGGCTGCGCGCAGGTGCTCGACGAACAGGGCCGCGCGGTTCGCGTGGTGGCCACCGACCGGCAGCGCGACCTGGCGCTGATCGACGCCGGGCGCGGCTTCGGGTCGGTCGTGCGGTTCCGCCCGCAGGCGGCGGTCGACCTGGGGGAGACCGTGCTGGTGTTCGGCTTCCCCTATGGCCAGGCGCTGGGCACCGGCATCAACGTGACCAATGGCATCGTGACCGGGCTGGCGGGGCCGGGGGGCGACGTCTCGCGCTTCCAGATGAATGCCGCGGTTCAGCCGGGGAATTCCGGCGGGCCAGCGGTGGATGATGCCGGGCTGCTGCTGGGGGTCGCGGTCGGACGGCTGAACGACCTGGCGGTGCTGCGCGCCACCGGGTCCTTGCCGCAGGGCGTGAACTTCGCGATCCGCGCCACCGAAGTCGAACGCTTCCTGGCCGAGCAGAACGTGCGCCCGGCGCGCGGTGCCCAGGGCGGCACTGGGGCACGGGCGGTGTCGGCTACCGTGGCGCCGGCGGTGTTCCAGGTGCTCTGCCGCGGCTGAGGCGCCGCTCGGGGCGTCCTGCAGGCGCGGGCGGGCGGGCGCGTTCCGGATCGCCGCGCCCCGCGACATGAACCGCGTCACCGCGGCGCGCCACGCCCCCGCCGCAACCTTTCCCACATTCGGGCGCTTTGCCTCGTGAGAGTGGCAGCGTTGCCCGATGTGGCGAACGGAGGATGCATGTCCGAAGCCGAAACCGAGCGGCGGATGGCCGAGCTGGACCGCCTGCTGAACGACCCCGAGACACGCATGGATGCACACCGGGTCTGGGTCCTGCTGGCAGAACTCGCCCGGCCGCCGGAGCCGGCGCGGCGGTAAGGGTAGCCATGGGGTCCGCGCCGCCGGAGCGGCGCTGTCAGGACGCGGCCGCGGCGTCCTTCGTCGTGGCGATCAGGAATTCGCGGTTGCCTTCCGGCCCGGTGATCGGGCTGGGTTCGATGCCGAGCACCCGCCAGCCGGGCAGGGCCGCCCACCAATCGTGGATGGTGGCGCAGACCTCCGCATGAACGGCCGGGTCGCGCACCACGCCGCCCTTGCCCACGCGGTCGGGCCCGGCTTCGAATTGCGGCTTGATCAGCGCGACCGCCCAGGCGCCGGGAGCGGCCAATGCAAGCGCCGCCGGCAGCACCGTGCGCAGCCCGATGAAGGACGCGTCGCACACCACCACGCCGGGCGCCTCAGGCACCTGGTCGGCGGTCAGGTGGCGCGCATTGGTGCGTTCCAGCACCACCAGCCGCGCGTCCTGCCGCAGCTTCCAGTCGAGCTGCCCGTGCCCGACATCCACTGCGAAGACCCGCGCGGCGCCGTGCTGCAGAAGTACGTCGGTGAAGCCGCCGGTCGATGCACCGACATCCACCGCGATGCGCCCGGACGGATCCAGCCCGAAATGCGCCAGCGCATGCGCCAGCTTGATGCCGCCGCGGCTGACCCAGGGATGGTCCTGCCCGCGCAGGTCGAGCGGCAGGTCCGCCGCCAGCAGGTCCCCGGCCTTGGCGATGCGCCGCTCACCGGAAAAGACCTTGCCCGCGAGGATCAGCGCCTGCGCGCGTTCGCGTGAGGCAGCAAGGCCGCGTTCGACCATCAGGACATCGGCTCGCAGCCGGCCGCGGCTGCCGCCCATGACGGCGATCAGGGGCGCAGGCCGGCCCGGCGCAGGCGCAGCACGGAAGCGGAGACCTCCGCCGCCTCGGTCGCGCTGCCGGTATAGCCATCGAGGTCGAGCACGCCGGGATCGGTCGGCAGCAGCCCCGGCGGCCCGCCGGCCAGCACCAGGATGGCGGTATTGCGCGAGGCGCGGCGCAGCCCCTGCGCGGTGGCGCGGATCTCGTCCTCGGCCTGGCCTGGTTCGAGGCTGATCCAGGCCACGTCGAAGCGCTGGTCATGCGCCGAATCGCGCGCTTCTTCGGCGGCGTGGCTGTTGCAGTCCCGCACCTGCCAGCCGGCGCGGTCGAAGAAGCGCAGCGCCACGCCGTGCTCGACGCTGGGCAGGTCGTCATGCGTGCTGGACAGCGTCAGCGCGGTCTGCGCGGTGTGCGGGTCCATGCCGGGCGGATCGGCGTCGGCGTCGTCGAGCGAGAGCAGGCACATGCGCAGCTGCCAGACCTTCGACAGCCGCTCACTTTGGTCGAAGGCGTCGGGGTCGTAGCGGCGCCGCAGCGCGACCGCCGCTGGCAGGATGATGTCGCGGCAGATCGGGCGGAACATCACCCCGTCGGGGTTCAGCGCCGCGAGAGCGGCGACACCTTCGTCCAGCGTACCGTCCGCGAGGGTGGCGGCCAGCGCGGCCGCATCGCGCCGCCAGGTGCCCACGGGCGGCGTGCCGAAGCGGACCGCGAGAGCGGGCACGAGCAGGCGGCTGGCGATGTCGTGGATCAGCGTGGCGCGATGGTGGGTCGTGAGCCGGCCGGACGGGCGAAGCTGATGTGCCTGTCGGGCATCTCGGTCCAGCACAGCCACGTCTCGACCCTCCCCCAACCGCCGGCATGACGCTGCCGATGCGGTGAATCTTGTCCGGCGAAGGCGCCAGGATTGTGCGCCAACCCGGTTACGGGCCTCGGTCCGCGAGCGCTGCGGAACCATCGTCAGAGGTCAGCCTAGCCTCGCCCCGCGACGGGTGACAATGGGGTCGTCAAACGCAGACGACAGTTGCGGAAACGGCCGCGAAACGACCGCGGTGTTCCCGCCGCCGCAACACCGGCGCCGTGCGTCGACATGTGCGGTGAAGACGCGGGCCGCATCAGGCCCGCGCCGGTTGTGCCTTCGATTGCTGGCCGAGGGCCGCGAGCGCGGTGGCGGCGATCTGCGGCGCGTTCAGCCCGGCCTCGTCGTACTGCTTGCGCGGCGCGTCGTGGTCGATGAAGCGGTCGGGCAGGCACATCGGGCGGAACTTCACGCCGCCATCGAGCAACCCGCGAGTCGCCAGGTGGTGCATCACGAGTCCGCCGAAGCCGAGGATGGAGCCTTCCTCGATGGTGATCAAAACCTCGTGCTCGCGCGCCAGGCGTTCGACCAGCGCGGTGTCGAGCGGCTTGGCGAAGCGCGCATCGGCCACGGTGCAGGACAGGCCGTGGGTGGCGAGTTCATCTGCCGCCTTCAGGCATTCCTGCAGGCGCGCACCGTAGGACAGGATGGCGATGGAGGTGCCTTCGCGCAGCACGCGACCGCGGCCGAGTTCGAGCACGCTGCCGCGCGCCGGCAATTCGAAGCCGAAGCCCTCGCCGCGCGGATAGCGGAAGGCCGATGGCGCGTCGTCGATCGCGGTCGCGGTGGCGACCATGTGCATCAGTTCGACCTCGTCAGCGGCGGCCATCAGCACCATGCCTGGCAGGCAGCCGAGATAGGCGATGTCGAAGATGCCCGCATGCGTCGCGCCGTCCGCACCCACCAGGCCGGCGCGGTCCATGGCGAAGCGCACCGGCAGGGACTGCAGCGCGACGTCGTGCATGATCTGGTCGTAGGCGCGCTGGAGGAAGGTGGAATAGATCGCGCAGAACGGCTTCATCCCCTCGGTCGCCATGCCGGCGGCGAAGGTGACGGCGTGCTGTTCGGCGATGCCGACATCGAAGCAGCGCTTCGGGAATTTCTTGCCGAACATGTCCAGGCTGGTGCCGGACGGCATGGCCGCGTTGACCGCCACGATGCGGTCGTCGTGCTCGGCCTCGGCGATCAGCGCGGTGGCGAAGACCTTCTGGTAGGTCGGCGGGCCGGGCGGCGCCTTGGCCTGTTCGCCGGTCACGACATTGAACTTCTGCACGCCGTGGTACTTGTCGGCGCTGGCTTCCGCCGGCGCGTAGCCCTTGCCCTTTTGTGTCACGACATGCAGCAGGATGGGGCCGGCATGGTCGGTGTCGCGCAGGTTGCGCAGCACCGGCAGCAGGTGGTCGAGGTCGTGCCCGTCGACGGGGCCGACGTAGTAGAAGCCGAGTTCCTCGAACAGCGTTCCCCCGGTCAGCAGTCCGCGCGCGTATTCGTCGGCGCGGCGCGCGGCGCGTTCCAGCGGGGCGGGGAAGCGCTTGGCCACGCGCGCCATCAGGTCGCGCAGGCTGAGGAAGGGACGCGACGACACCACGCGCGACAGGTAGGCCGACATCGCGCCCACCGGCGGGGCAATCGACATGTCGTTGTCGTTCAGGATGACGATCAGGTTCGCCTTGGACGCGCCGGCGTTGTTCATGGCCTCGTAGGCCATGCCGGCGCTCATCGCGCCGTCGCCGATGATGGCGATGACGTGCCGGTCGTCGCCCTTGAGGTCGCGCGCGATCGCCATGCCGAGGCCGGCCGAGATCGACGTGCTGGAATGCGCCGCGCCGAAGGGGTCGTATTCGCTCTCGCTGCGCCGGGTGAAGCCCGACAGCCCGCCGCCCTGGCGCAGCGTGCGGATGCGGTCGCGCCGCCCGGTCAGGATCTTGTGGGGATAGGCCTGGTGGCCGACGTCCCAGATCAGCCGGTCGGTCGGCGTGTCGAACACCGCATGCACCGCGACGGTCAGTTCCACCACGCCGAGCGACGCACCGAGGTGACCGCCGGTGGAGGACACCGCGTCGATCGTCTCGGCGCGCAATTCCTCCGCCAGGCGCTTGAGCTGGTCGCCGGAGAAGTTCTTCAGGTCGGCCGGGACGCTCACGCGATCCAGCAGGGGGGTGGCCGGGCGGTTCATCAGGTCCTCCGCGCGATCGCGTAGTCGGCGAGCGCCCGCAACAGATCGGCACGTTCACCCAAAGCGTCCAGATGTGCGGCCGCCTGCGCGGCCAGTCGTTCCGCATGCGCACGTGCGCGCGGGATGCCAAGCAGGCCCACAAGCGTGGCCTTGCCGGCCTCGGCATCCTTGCCGGTACGCTTGCCAGCCTCCTCGGCGCTGACGGTCGCATCCAGCAGGTCGTCGGCAATCTGGAAGGCGGCGCCCAGGTCGCGCCCATAGGCGGCGAAGGCATGGCGCATCTGCAGCGGTGCCTTGCCCAGGATGGCCCCGGCCTCGGCGGCGAATTCGATCAGCTTGCCGGTCTTGAGCAGCTGCAGCCGGCCGATCTCGGCTTCCTCGAGCGGTTCGCCCGCTTCCTCGGCCAGCATATCCAGCATCTGCCCGCCGCACATGCCGCGCGGGCCGGAGGCGCGCGCGAGGCAGCGGCACAGCTCGGCGCGCACGTAGCTGTCGGAATGCGTGTCGGGTTCGGCCAACACGTAGAAGGCGTTGGCCTGCAGCGCATCGCCGGCCAGCACCGCGGTCGCTTCGTCGAAAGCCTTGTGCAGCGTGGGCTTGCCGCGGCGCAGGTCGTCATCGTCCATGCAGGGCAGGTCGTCATGCACCAGGGAATAGGCGTGCAGCATCTCGATGGCGGCGGCGGTGCGCAGGGCGGGGTCGCGCGCGACGCCGAACTGCCGCGCACCTTCCAGCACCAGGAAGCCGCGCAGGCGCTTGCCGCCGCCGATCGCGGCATAGCGCATGGCTTCGAACAGCTTGGCCTCGGGGCCTTCGGGGCGCGGGATCAGGATGTCGAGCGCCTCGTCGATATCCGCCGCTGCCTGGGTCATGGCGGCGCGCAGGCCCTCGGAGGAGGCCGTGATGGATTCCATGCCTACTCCACGTCCCGCAGGGCGAGGCCTGCCGGGCCTTCCACGATGGCCTGCACCTTCTGTTCGGCTTCCGCGAGCTTGCGTTCGCAGTGCGCGCGCAGCGCGGCGCCGCGCTGGTAGGCAGCGACCGAGGCTTCCAGTGCCCCCTGCCCGCTTTCCAGCGCCTTCACGATGCCTTCGAGCTCGGCGAGTGCCTGCTCGAAGGACAGGGTTGCAATGTCGGGCGGCGTTTCGCGCGCCTCGGTCGGGGTCCTGGCCATGTCAGGCGAGGTTAACAGTCTGCCGGGGCGAAGGCTATTGCGGCTCGATCCCGGCCTGGCGGATGGCATTGGTCCACTTGGTGGTCTCGGCGCGGACGAAGGCGGCCGCCTGTTCGGGCGTGGAGCCGCGGATGGTCATGCCGAGAGCCCCGGCCAGGCGCGTGCGCATCTCCTCGGTCGCCAGGGCGGCCTGCACGGCGCGGTTGAGAAGCGCGATCCGGTCGGCGGGCGTGCCGGTGGGGGCGAAGAGGGTGAACCAGGCGATGACCTCGTAGTCGGGCAGGCCCCCGGCCTCGCGCACGGTCGGCACGTCCGGCACGGCGGCCGAGCGTTCGGCCGAGGTGACGGCCAGGATGCGCAGGGACCCGGCCTGGGCCTGCGGCAGGATTACCGCCTGGTCGGCGATGAACATGTCGACGCGCCCGGCGAGCATGTCCTGCACCGCGAGCGGCGAGGACCGGTAAGGCACTGCCAGCATGCGGACATTCGCCATGGCCGCGAGCGAGGCGGCCGCCACTTCCTGCGAGGAGGAGGCGGTGGCGTAGGTGATCGCCTCCGGCCGTGCGCGGGCCGCGGTGATCAGGTCGGCCAGCGTGCGATAGGGGCTGTCGGCTTTCACGGCCACCAGCAGCGGGACGGTGGCGATGGTCGAGATCGGCGCGAAGCCGGCCTCCATGTCGAAGGGCACGTTGCGGAACAGGGCGCGGGCGGCGGCGTTGGTGGAATTCGTGCCGACCAGGAGCGTGTTGCCGTCGGCGGTGGCGCGGGCGACGGCCTCGGCGCCGATCAGGCCATTGGCGCCGGCGCGGTTTTCGACCACGACAGGTTGCCCAAGGCTGGCGCGCATGCCTTCCGCCAGCAGGCGGCCGACCGTATCGGTGGCGGAACCGGGCGCGAAGGGGACGATGGCGCGGATGGGGGCGGTGGGCCAAGCGGCCTGAGCGTGGGCGGCGGCGGGCAGCAGGGCAGCGCCTGGAAGGGCCAGCAGGGTGCGGCGGTTCATCATTTGCGTTCTCCCGGAACGGCGCGCCATTAGAACGCCACCGGGCCGCGAGCAAGGCGGCTCCGCCGCTTTAGGCGCGACTCGACCCTAGGAGATTGAAACGGAGCCTTGCCAGCCGGTCACCGGGTCCTCGACCTCGAGGTTTCCTGTGGGGTGAGGAAGCCCGGCCAAGTCACCCGACGACACCCGGACCTGCACATACAGCCGGGCCGTATCCACCGAGATCTTCGCGGTGAGGGGTTGAAGTCCGGTCGCAGTCCGGATGAGTGCCTCGGCGGCACCGCCGGCGAACAGCGTGGTGCCGGTCTTGGGTCGAACAAGGACGTCACCGTGCTGCGGCATGATCGGTCGCGCCTCCCTATCGCCGTGCCCAGCGATCGGGCGCGGCCGGCGATAGGCGAACAAACTTGAGGGCATTGCGGCTGTGCGACGGATCACACCCCAGGCGAAATGCCCGCCCGCATCCTCCGCGCCGCCATCTCCCCAATCATCACGCAGGTGAAATGCAAGTTCGCCCGGCAGTCGGTCGGCATGATCGACGCATCCGCCACGCGCAGGCCGCTCGCGCCGCGCACGCGCAAATCCGGGTCCACCACGCCGCGCGGGTCTTCATGCGCGGTCATGCGGCAGGTACCGGCGGCGTGCTGAATGTCGGCGGCGTCGCGCAGCATGATCGCGTCCAGCGCGTCGTCGGCCAGGGCGGCGGCCTCGGCCATGGGCAGGCGGGTCTCGCCGAAGGTGACGGCGCCGAGCCGTGCGAGCGGATCAAGCGCCGTCAGCCGCGCCAATCGCCGGACGCCATCACGCATACGTTCGCGGTCGCGCGGGTCGGCGAGCATGTTCTCGTCCACCTCGGGCTGCGCTTCGGGATCGGCGGAGCTCAGCCGTAATTCCCCGCGCGAGAAGGCATCATACAACGCGATGCCGACGGCCCCGCCCGGCGCGGGTGCGCCATCCGCGGATAGGCCGCGGTGGTTGTAGGCGATCATGATCATGTCGCGCTCGCCGCCGCCCGCCAGGTTGCTGCTGTAGGTCAGGCAGCAATTCGTGTGGCGCGCATCGGCCCCCTGCGCGCGATGCGCCGGCGCCAGCGCGATCGACGCACGCAGGATCGGGTGGTCCATCAAATGCTGCCCGACCGCGGGCAGGTCGTGCAGCACGGTGATGCCCAGCGCGCGCAGCGCGGCCGCCGGGCCGATGCCGGAGCGCATCAGGATGCAGGGCGAATGGATCGCGCCGGCACACAGCACGACCTCGCGCGCCGCGATCTCCTCCCACGCCTCGCCGAAGCGCACGCGCACGCCGCGCGCGCGGGTGCCGTCGAACAGCACGCGATCGACCAGCGCGCCGCCACGGATGGTCAGGTTCGCCCGG
Organism: Roseomonas fluvialis; assembly: GCF_022846615.1. Classification (NCBI taxonomy): domain Bacteria; kingdom Pseudomonadati; phylum Pseudomonadota; class Alphaproteobacteria; order Acetobacterales; family Roseomonadaceae; genus Roseomonas; species Roseomonas fluvialis. The sequence goes on along the minus strand of NZ_AP025637.1, from coordinate 5,083,887 downwards.
CCGCGTGCCGGTTCGATGTAGCCGTCATTGGTGGTGATGCGCTTGCCGTCGCGCAGGTTGATCGGGTTGCAGGAAATGCCCTCGCCCTCGGGGGCGTTCAGGTCGCCCTTCCAGCGATAGCCGCCCGCCAGCGCCGCGTCGCGCAGCGCGAGGTCCACCGCGCCCCATTGGTCCAGCGGCATGCGGAAGACCGGCAGCGGGCCGCCGCGCCGCACGCCGGGTACGGTGCCCGTATCGGTATCGTCCTCGATGGCATCGTAGATGGGCAGGACATCGGCCGCCGACCAACCTTCGCAACCGGCCTCGGCCCAGGCGTCGAAGGCCGCCGGCACGCCGCGGATGGCGATCTGCGCATTCACCGCCGACGACCCGCCCATCGCCTTGCCGCGCCAGTAGAAGCGCGGTTCCTGGGCTGCCGTGCGCCGCGTCATCAGCCCCGGCCATTGCCACTCCGCCTGGTGTCGCGGGTCGTGCATGAAGGGGATGATGTTGGCGCTGCGCAGCGCGTGCGGCGCATCGGCCGAACGCCAGTCGCGCCCGGCTTCCAGCAGCAGCACGCGGCGCTGCGGGTCCTCTGACAGCCGGGCCGCCAGAGGTGCGCCGGCGGACCCGGCGCCGACCACGATCACGTCGTACATGGGATCAACGCTTCTCGACGTTCCAGAACAGCGGGATGGCAGACGGGATCAGGTTGTTGAGCTGCACGCGATGCACCGCCGGCTGTGCGAACTGCCCCCACGGCACCGCCATCGCCTGGCCATAGACGATCTGCTGCATCTGCGCCGCGAGCGCCTGGCGCGCTTCCAGCGTGGGCGCGGCGGCGAATTGCGCGAACAGCGGCGTCAGGCCTTCCTGGCAATGGAAGCCGCCGGTCAACGCATTGGTGCAGTTGAAGCCGATCACGGAATTGGTCAGCGGGTTGTGCAGGTCCACGCCCAGCGCATGCACGCCGAACACCGACCAGCCGTCGCGGCGCGTGCGGCGCGCCAGCACCGACGCCCAGTCCATCACCTGCATGTCCACGTTGAAGCCGGCGCGGCGCAGGCGGTCGGCCAGGATCTCGCTCGAGATCTTCGCCGCCTCGAGGTCATTCGCCACCAGCACCACCACGGGTTCACCGGCGTAGCGCGTCTGGCGCAGCGCCTCGCGCGCGGCCTCGATGGACGGGCGCTGCATGGGTTCCGTGCCAACCGCCGATTCATACGGCGACCCGCAGATGAAGAAGGCGTTGCAGGTGCGCGCATAGCGGTCCGACAGGCCGAAGCCGGCCATGACTTCCGCCTGGTCCACCAGGTGCAGCAGCACGCGGCGGATGGCCGGGTCTGCGAAGGGCCCCGACGCCGCATTGGTGCGATAGTGCCCGGTGAACTGATCGAGGCCGGTGAAGGACTGCACCCGCACGCGGCGGTCGCGTTCGAGCTGCCCGAGCAGGTCGAAGGGCGCGTACTGGATATAGTCGATCTCGCCCGCGCGCATCGCGGCCACCGCCGTCGCGCCGTCCGGGATCACACGGATGTCGAGCGCATCGATGCGCGCCACCTTGCCGCCCGCGAGGTAGTCCGAAGGCTCGGCGCGCGGCACGTAGGCGGCGTTGCGGCGCAGCAGCATCCTGTCGCCGGTACGGTGGTCGGCACGGCTGTAGGTGAAGGGACCGGAGCCGATGATCTCCGTGATGCGTTCCGTGCCCGGCGTGCGCGCCAGGCGCTCCGGCATCATGAACGGCACCGGCGATGACGTCGTGCCGAGCGTGTCCAGCACCAGCCCGAAGGGTTCCTTCAGCGTGAGGACGAAGGTCCGCGCATCGCGCGCTTCGATCGACGCCGTCGCCGCCAGCAGCCGGCTGCCGAGCGCGCTGCGCGCACCCCAGCGCCGCAGGGATGCCACGCAATCCGCTGCCGTCACGGGCGTGCCGTCGTGCCAGCGCAACCCCTCGCGCAGGGTGAAGGTCCAGGTCAGCCCGTCTGGGGAACTGGTCCAGTCCTGCACCATCTGCGGGCGCACCTGGCCCTGGCCGTTCATCGCGAACAGCGTGTCGAACACCATGTAGCCGAAGGTGCGGGTGATGTAGGCAGGCGTGAAATGCGGATCGAGCGTGACGATCTCGGCTTCCAGCACCGCGGTGACGGTCTGCGCGCGCGCTGCGGCCGGAAGCACCAGGCCGGCCAGGAGAAGGATGGCCAGTACCTGGCCCGCAAGACGCCGTCGCATCGTCGATCCCCTTCGCGCTGGTTCCTCGCGAAGGCTAGGCAGGGTTGATGCTGCGGCGCAACAGGGCGCGGGTCACGCCCGCATCAGCGCGCGCACATGCGCCGCGGCCGATCGTCCCAGCGCCTCGAGGTCATAGCCACCTTCCAGCAGGGACACGACGCGCCCGCCGCAATGGCGTTCCGCCACGCCGCACAGTGCCTCCGTCACCTGCGCGAAGTCGGCCTCGCGCACGCGCAGCTGCGCCAGCGGGTCGGCGGCATGCGCGTCGAAGCCGGCCGAGATCACCAGCAGGTCGGGCGCGAATTCCTCCAGCGCGGGAATGATCTGATCTGCCCAGGCGGCGCGGAACGCCGCGCCATCGGCGCCGGGCGGCAGCGTTACGTTCAGGATATTGCCGACGCCACGTTCGCTCACGTCGCCGGTGCCGGGATAGAGCGGCCATTGGTGGCTGCTTGCGTAGAACAGCGAGGGATCGGCCTCGAAGCAGGCCTGGGTGCCGTTGCCGTGGTGCACGTCGAAATCCACCACTGCGACGCGCGCCGCGCCGTGCGCCGCCTGCGCATGGCGCGCGGCGATGGCGGCGTTGGCGAACAGGCAGAATCCCATCGGCCGACCGGGTTCGCAATGGTGCCCCGGCGGGCGCGTGGCACAGAAGGCGCGCCGAACCTCGCCCTTCATCACGGCGTCCACCGCGGCCACGGCTGCGCCCGCGGCGCGCAACGCGGCCTCGGCACTGCCCCAGGACATCAGCGTGTCACCATCGAGCGGCACGCGTTCATCCGGTTCCGGGCGGATCCCGAGGATGGCGGAGACGTAGTTTTCCGGATGCACGCGGATCAGTTGTTCGATCGTGGCGAGCGGCGCCTGGTCGCGGATGAGGTCCGCGAATTCCCCCGCATCCAGCGCCTTGAGCACGGATCGCAACCGGTCGGGGCATTCCGGATGGTGCGGCCCCGGGTCGTGGTGCAGGCAGGCGCGGTGGGTCAGCAGCAGGACACTCACGCCGGTGGGTCCTCGCGCTTGCGGATCACGAAACGATACGCGCCGGCCTCCTCGCCGAAGGCGACGAGCGCGTGCCCGGTTTCCTTGCAGAAGGCGCGGAAATCGGCGACCGAGGCGGGGTCGGTCGCGAGGACCGTCAGCCGCGCGCCGGCCGGCAGCCCGCGCAGCGCCTTGTTGGCCTTGAGCACCGGCAGCGGGCAGGTGAGGCCCTTCACGTCGAGCAGCGTCTCACTCATGCACTCGATTGCACCACCGCGGGCCGGGCGCGTCCAGCACAGGGTTCCGCGCGGCAGGCATGTCGGTGCAGACTGTGCGCGGAGGTGCCGAATCATGGGCCATTCGACTCGCGCGCGGGCACCGCTGCCCGGCCAGGTTCCGCTGCCACGGCCAGGCCCGGCGCGGCGGGCCTGGGCCTGACGCGGATGCGCTTCGGCATCGACCTCGGCGGCACCAAGACCGAGATCGTCGCACTCGACCGCGACGGCGCACTGCGGCTGCGTCATCGCCGCCCGACCCCGCCCGACTATCCCGGCATCGTCGAGACGATCGCCGCGCTGGTGGCGCAGGCGGAGCGCGAGACCGGCACGCGCGGCACGGTAGGCATCGGCATCCCCGGCAGCCTCAGCCCCGCCACTGGTCTGGTGCGCAACGCGAATTCCCAGGCGCTGAACGGCCAGAAGCTGGACCGCGACGTGGCCGCCGCGATCGGGCGCGAGGTCCGCGTGACCAACGACGCCAACTGCCTGGCCATGAGCGAGGCGGCGGACGGCGCCGGCGCCGGACACCGCACGGTGTTTGCCGTCATCATCGGCACCGGCTGCGGCGGCGGCATCGTGAGTTCCGGTCGCATCCTGGATGGGCCGAACGGCACCGCTGGCGAATGGGGCCACACGCCGCTGCCCTGGATGACCGCCGCGGAATTTCCTGGCCCGCGCTGCTGGTGCGGGCGCCATGGATGTCTCGAGACCTTCCTGTCGGGTCCGGCGCTGGCGGCGGATTGCGACGGGCCTGGCGCGCGCGATGCGGGGGCGATCCCGGCGCGCGCCGCGGCCGGCGAGGACCGCGCCGCGGCGGCGCTCGCCCGGCACGCGGATCGGCTGGCGCGGGCGCTCGGGCTGATCGCGAATATCCTGGATCCCGACGTGATCGTGCTGGGTGGAGGCCTGTCGAACATGCAACATCTGTACGCGAAGGTGCCGCCGCTGATGGCGCGGCATGTGCTGGGCGACGTGGCGCGCACGCCCATCGTGCAGGCACGGCACGGCGATTCCTCCGGCGTGTTCGGCGCGGCGCGACTGTGGGATTCGGCATGACCGGCGAACCCTCCCGCGCCGATCCCGGGCCGCGCGCGGCGGCCATCACGCCAGGCCTGACCTATGGGGCGCTCGCCTTCGCGGCGGGCGGCGCGCTCGGTCCCGTGCGGGAGTTGCTGCTCGCGCCGACCTTCGGCGCCGTCCCCGCCGCTTTGGCAGAGGCCGTCGCGATGGCGGTGCTGCTCTGGCTGGCAGCGCGATGGGTGGTGGCGCGGCTGGCGGCGCCGACGCCGCGCGCGCGGGCGCTGGTGGCGGGCGTGGCACTCGCCCTGGTGGTTGCGTGCGACGTTGCGCTCGGCCTGCTGCTGGACGCGAGCGGACTGGCCGGCACGCGCGCGCCGCGCGGCCTCGCGACGCAGGTGCTGGGACTGGTGCTGCTCGCGTGGCTGGCGGCCATGCCCTTCGTGGTGCGTCGCCGCGCGGTGCCGGCATAGCGGCGCCTTCCGTTCGCAAGGGCTCACCTGATGCACTCTACCCATTTGTTTTTGCGAGCACCTTTACCCGCTCAAGCGATCCTGTTTGAGCGGGTGGTGCTCTAGCGGCGCCGCCACGGCCAGCGCGGTCCCCGCACCATGCCCGCGCTGTGCCGCGACTGCCTGCATGCCGCCGAGGACGGTTTCGCGCGCTGCCCGTCCTGCGGGTCGCGCCGGGTGGTGACGCATGAGGACCTGTTCGCGCTGTCGGTCGCGCATGTCGATTGCGATGCCTTCTACGCCAGCGTCGAGAAGCGCGACCGGCCCGAATTGCTGACCCGCCCCGTGATCGTGGGGGGCGGGAAGCGCGGCGTGGTGGCGGCCTGCTGCTACATCGCGCGCACCCGCGGCGTGCGCAGTGCGATGCCGATGTTCAAGGCGCTGTCGGCCTGCCCCGATGCCGTTGTGATCAAGCCCGACATGGCGAAATACGTGACCGAGGGTCGGCGCATCCGTGCCATGATGGAGGCGCTCACGCCGCTCGTGCAGCCACTGTCGATCGACGAGGCGGTGCTCGACCTGTCCGGCACGCAGGCGCTGCACGGCGCGCCGCCGGCGCTGGTACTGGCGCGCTTCGCCGCTGCGGTGGAACGCGAGGTGGGGGTGACGGTCTCGATCGGCCTGGCAGCCAATCGGCTGATGGCGAAGCTGGCAGCGGAACGCGACAAGCCGCGCGGCTTCGCGGTGATCGGTGCCGATGAAGCCGCGGCCTGGCTCGCGCCGCAGCCGGTCTCGCTGCTGCCGGGCGTCGGGCCCGCCATGGCGAAGCGGCTGCAGGCGGCGGGGTTCAGCACGCTGGGGCAGCTCGGCACGCTGTCCCCGCGCGACGCGGCGGCGCGCTTCGGCGAGGACGGGCCTGCGTTGGCCGCGCGCGCGCGCGGCGAGGACAGCCGCCGTGTCGACCCGTCGCGCGAGACGAAATCGGTCAGCGCCGAGACCACCTTCGAGACCGACATGACGACGCAGGCCGCGCTCGAGGCTCCGCTGTGGCGGTTGTGCGAGAAGCTCGCGCGCCGCCTGAAGGACAAGGACCTGGCCGCCGCCGGCGTCACGCTGAAGCTCAAGACCGCCGCCTTCGCCATTCGCACCCGCGCCGCCCGTCTGGCGCAGCCGACCACCCTGCCCGACGTGCTGTTTGCCGCCGCGCGCCCGCTGCTGGCGCGCGAGGCGGACGGCACCGCCTTCCGCCTGATCGGCATCGGCGCGCAGCCTCTCGCGCCGGCGGACCAGGCCGATCGCGGCGACCTCGCCGACCCCGAGGCACCCAAGCGTGCCGCGCGCTGGGCGGCGGTGGAATCGCTGCGGGCGCGCTTCGGCGAGGGCGCGGTGGTACGCGGGCGCGGCCTGCCCAAGCCCCCGCGCGGATAATGCCGCGCTTGCGCCCGCCGCGCGTTTCCGGCACGCCGGGCAGATGAACCGCAAGGCGATCGCCTGGGCCACCTTCGACTGGGCGAACAGCGCCTTTCCGACGGTCGTATCGACCTTCGTGATCGCCGCCTATTTCTCCCAGGGCATCGCGCCCGACCCGGCCACCGGCCAGGCGCAATGGGGCTGGATGCAGACCGTCGCGGCGGTCTGCATCGCGCTTCTGTCACCCGTGCTCGGCGCGCTGGCGGACAATGGCGGGCGGCGGATGATGCTGGCGGCCTGCACGCTGGTCACCGCGGCCTGCACGGCGCTGGTCTGGTTCGCGCTGCCCGACCCGTCCTGGACGCTGTACGTGCTGGTCTGCGTCGGTCTTGCGACCATCGCCTTCGAGATCGGCACGGTCTTCTACAACGCCATGCTGCCGGAGGTGACGACGCCGGAGCACCTGGGACGCGTGTCGGGCCTGGCCTGGGGGCTGGGCTATGCGGGCGGACTGGTATGCCTGGGTGTTGCGCTGGTGTTGCTGATCCAGCCCAACCCCGCGCTGTTCGGCCTGGATCGCGCCGAGAGCGAGCATGTGCGCGCCACCGCGCTGCTGGTCGGCGCCTGGACGCTGGTGTTCGCCTGGCCGGTGCTGATGTTCGTGCCGGACAGGCCGGGCGCGCGCCTGCCGCCGGGGCAGGCGGTGGCGGCGTGCCTGGCGGATACGAAGCGGCTGATCCAGGGCCTGCCGCAGCGGCCGGACATGCTGCGATTCCTGGTGGCGCGGCTGTTCTACACCGATGGGCTGAACACGCTGTTCGCCTTTGGCGCCATTTATGCCGCCGGCGTGCATGGCATGGGGATGGAGGATATCCTGCTGTTCGGCATCGCGCTGAACGTCACGGCCGGGTTGGGCGCGGCGGGATTCGGCCTGATCGATGACCGGATCGGTGCGAAGCGCGTCGTGATGATCGCGCTGGTATGCATGGTCGTCCTGGGGGCGGCGCTGCTGCTGACCGCCAGTGTGACCTGGTTCTGGGCGCTCGCGATGGCCCTGGGCATCTTCATGGGGCCGGCGCAGGCGGCGTCGCGCACGCTGATGGCGCAGATGGCGCCGGACGGGCAATGCGCATCGCATTTCGGACTGTTCGCGCTGTCGGGGCGGATCACCGGCTTCCTGGGGCCGGCGGTATTGGCGGCGGTCACGGCCGCCACCGGCAGCCAAGCGCTCGGGATGTCGACGGTCCTGGTGTTCCTGGCGCTGGGGGCGGTGATCCTGGCGACGGTGCGGCCGGTCCGGGGGTAGCGGGCGGGCCGCAGGCATTCCCCCCGGCCAGCCATGGCGTCGCCGGCCGCATCCTGCCACACGCAGCAGCGCCCGAATGGGCGCCGCGCAGCGTCGCGCGAAGCCGCGCAAGTCGGATCTCTTCGCCCAACCTTGTGGGGCGGAACAGCCGATGCCAGCGGTCGACGACATCGGCCGTTGGCGTCAGCCTGTCAGCGCGCGGCGCAGTTCGAATTTCTGGATCTTGCCGGTCGCGGTCTTGGGCAGCGGGCCGAAAGTGACGTGCCGCGGCGCCTTGAAATGCGCGAGATGCGCGCGGCAATGCGCGATGATGTCGGCGGTCGTCGCGCTGGCACCGGGCTTGAGCGTAACGAAGGCGTGCGGCACCTCGCCCCATTTCGGGTCGGGGTGGGCGACGACGGCGGCCTCCATGACATCGGGGTGCTTGTAGAGGGCTTCCTCGACCTCGAGGCTACTGATGTTCTCGCCGCCGGAGATCACGATATCCTTGGCGCGGTCCTTCACCTCGATGTAGCCGTCGGGGTGCAGCACGCCGAGGTCCCCGGTGCGAAACCAGCCGCCGGCGAAGGCGGCTTCATTGGCGCGCGGATTGCGCAGGTAGCCCTTCATCACCGTGTTGCCGCGCAGCACGATCTCGCCGAGCGTCGCGCCATCGGCGGGCACGCGCGCGCCGGTCTGGGCGTCGATCACCGTCGCGTCTTCCAGTGTTGGCAGCGGCACGCCCTGGCGCGCCATGAAGGCCGCCTTGTCCGGCAAGGCCAGGTTCGCGAGTTCCGGCTGCCAGGCACACAGCAGCGAGGGTCCGTAGCATTCGGTCAGACCGTACAGGTGCGTGACGTCGAACCCCATGCGCTCCATCGCCGCAATCACCGGGGAGGGCGGCGCGGCGCCGCCGGTGGCGATGCCGATGCGATTTGCGAAGGCGCGCTGCTGGTCAGCCGGCGCATGGATCAGCATGGTCAGCACGACGGGCGCGGCGCACAGGTGCGTCACGCCATGTTCGGCGATCAGCGCAAAGATGCGCGCCGGATCGACGCGGCGCAGGCAGATATGCACACCGCCCTGCAACGTCACGGCCCAGGTATAGGTCCAGCCATTGCAGTGGAACATCGGCAGCGTCCAGAGATAGACGCTGGTCGGGTTCAGCCCGAAGGCCAGCGCATTGCCGCAGGCATTCAGGTAGGCGCCGCGGTGATGCACCACCACGCCCTTCGGGTCCCCCGTGGTGCCGGACGTGTAGGAGAGCGAGATCGCCGCCCATTCGTCGGTCGGCGGCACAACCGGAAAGGCGGCGTCGCCGGTGGCGAGGAAATCCTCGTAGGGCGTGGCGTCGATCGCGCTGCCGCCGGGACCTTCCGGGTCGTCCACGACGACGACGCGCGGCGGGGCTTCCGCGCCATCCAGCGCGGCGGCCGCCAGCGCGGCGAATTCGCGGTCGACCAGCAGCAGCTTCGCGCCGGAGTGACCCAGGATGAACCGCACGGTCGGCGCATCAAGCCGCGTATTGACCGGACACAGCACCGCGCCGGCCATCGGCACGCCCATATGCGCTTCGAGCATTTCGGGGATGTTGGGCAGGAGCGCCGCCACCACGTCCCCCGCTGCGACGCCGGCCTGGCGCAGCGCGGAGGCCAGACGCCGGCTGCGATCCAGGTACTGCGCGTAGGTCACGCGCCGCGCGCCATGGATGATGGCGGTGCGTCCCGGCCAGATGCGCGCCGCCCGCGCGAGGAACGACACCGGCGAGAGCGGCACGTGGTTCGCCGCGTTGGGCGGCAGGTCGTCGGCCATCATCGCGCGATCACCTTGGGCGCGCTGACGGCGCAGCGCGCGCGCGTCACGTCGTCGAGCAGGGTCGCGACCTCGGTATGGCGCGGCGTGCCGGGATCATGTGCGCCGGCGCGGATGGCGGCGGCGAAGGTGCGTACGTCGCCGCCCATGTGCGCCAGCGCGGCACCTTGCCAGGCGTCATCCTGCGCGGCCTCGCGCGCCGCGATGGCCATGGCATTGGCCACCATGCGCGCGGCGAAGGCCTTCTCCGCCGGCAGGGCGGGTAGCAATTCGTTCAGCAATACGTCGCGCGCGGTGGCGAGCAGGTCGGTGGCATCCGGCGGTTCACGCAGCATCACGGGCCTCCACGATGCGCAGGATTTCCCATTCCAGGCCGGGCACCATGTGGCCGGTCAGTGCCAGTTCCAGGCTGCGCTCGACGCCGGAGATGTGACGTTCCGCCTGGTCCACCGCGATCGACGCCCAGCGGATGTGCGCGGCGAGTTCCCACCAGCGCACGCGGGCATCGTCCACCGCGCCGTAGCCTTCGTAAAGCGCGGCGCGCGGGCCGATGCCGCCGGCTTCATTCGCGTCATTGCCGAAGCGCCAGCACTTGGCGCAGAGCCAGCCGAGGTCAGCGTGAGGGTCAGACCACAACGCGAATTCCCAGTCGAGCACGGCGGTGACGCCGGCCTCGTCGAGCATGATGTTGCCGGTGCGGAAGTCGTTGTGGACGAGCACAGGCGCGACCGGCGGCGGGGCCGTACGCTCGAGGTGCCGCAGGCCCCATTCCAGTACCGGGCGTGGATGGCGCTGGCGGTCGAGCGCTGCGCGCTGGTCGGCGATGAAGGCCCGGCAGGGATCGTCCGGCGGCGGGCCGAGGAACGCCAGGTCCGCGCGTGGTGGCGTGATGGAATGGATGCGCGCCAACTCGCGGCCCAGCGCGCGCACGCAGGCTTCGCGCCCGCCGCCCAGCGTATCGCTGCGCACCACGCGATGCGCCGCTGCGGTGCCGGCGACACGCGCCATGACGAAGAAGGGCGCGCCGATCACCGCGCCGTCCTCGCACAGGAAGAGCGGTTCGGGGACCGTCACGCCGGCGGCGAAGGCGGCGCGCAACAGGCAAAATTCCTGGGCGCGGCCGTGGCTGACGGCGAGCGTGGCGGCATTGTCCGTGCGCAGCACCCAGGACCGCCCGCCGCTGACGTCGATCGCCCAGTTCTGTTGGATGGCGCCGCCCGATAGCAGCGACGCGCGTTCAATGGCCAGCGAAGCGTCGCCGGTCGTCGCGCGAAGCCACGCTGTCAGCCGCGCCTCATCCATGCCCGGCCTGGCCCCAGCGGAAGAAGCCGTCGCCCTCGGCGCGCAGGATGTTCGCCAGCACCATGCGGTGCACTTCGGACGCGCCATCAACCAGCCGCGCCTGGCGGGCGTAGCGGTAGATCCATTCGATCACCGTGTCCTTGGAATAGCCGCGCGCGCCGAGCAGCTGCAGCGCGGTATCCACGGATTTATGCAAGGCGTCGGCGACAACGATCTTCGCCATCGACACCTCCTTGCGCGCGAAGGAACCCTGGTCGAGCGCCCAGGCGGCGCGCATGGTCAGCAGGCGGCCGATCTCGATCTCCATCGCGGCTTGCCCCACCAGGCCCTGCACGCTTTCACGGTCGACCAGCTTCTGGCCGAAGGAATCGCGCTGCTTGATGCGCTCCATCGCGATCTCGAGGCAGCGCCGCGCGAGGCCCGTCCAGCGCATGCAGTGCGTCAGGCGCGCGATGCCCAGGCGCATCTGCGTGAGCTTCAGCCCGTCGCCGACGCCCATCAGGCGCTGGCTGTCCGGGATTTCCAGCCCGTCGAAGACAAGTTCGCAATGCCCGCCATGTTCCTCCGGCCCCATGATCGGGATGCGGCGGACGATGTTCCAGCCGGGCGTGTCCGCCTTGAACAGGAAGGCCGACAGGCCCTTGCGCTCGTCGTCCGACGTGCGCGCGATGATGATGAAGATCCGCGCATTGCCCGCGCCGGTGATGAACCACTTGCGCCCGGTGATGCGCCAGCGGTCGTTCCCGACGCGCTCCGCCTTCGTGTAGGTCAGGCCGGGGTCGGAGCCGCAGCCATCCGGTTCGGTCATCGCGAAGGCCGACTGCACCTGGCCGTCCACGATCGGTTGCAGCCATTCGGGCTTCATCGCCTCGGGCAGCACGCGGTCGAGGATCATCATGTTGCCGTCGTCGGGTGCCGCGGAATTGAACACCACGGGGCCGAAGATGGAGCGGTTCATTTCCTCGTAGCAGGCGGCCATGCCGATGCGCGGGAGTTCCAGGCCACCCAGGCGCTTGGGCATCTGTAGTGCCCAGAGACCTTCCGCCTTCGCCGCGGCACGCATCTGCACCAGCACGTGCGGTCCGATGTTCTCGTGCTCGTCATAGTTGGCACGATCGGATTCGAGCGGGATGAGCCGCTCATCCACGAAACGGCGGATGCGGATGCGGATGTCCTCGATCTCGGGCGGCAGCACGAAGTCCATGGCGGGGCGTTCCTACAATGCGTTGACCGAATGCCCGCCATCCACCGTGACCGTCGCACCCGTCATGTGCGCGCCGGCGGCGGAGGCCAGCAGCAGCAGCGGGCCCGTGAGGTCGTCGGGCGACCCCAGCCGGCGCTGCGGAATGCGCTTGACCATCGCCTGGCCGGGTTCGGAGGCGAAGTAGTCACGGTTGATGTCGGTCGCGACGTATCCGGGCGCGATCGCGTTCACGCGGATGCCGTAGCGCGCGAGTTCCACGGCCATCTGGCGCGTGAGGTGCAGCAGCCCGGCCTTCGCCGCGGTGTAGCCTGCCACGCCGGGGATGATGCGCTCGCCCAGCACGGACGCGATGTTGATGATCGACCCCGGCAGCTTCGCCGCGGCCAGGCGCTTCGCGACTTCCTGCCCCACCAGGAAGCAGCCGCGCAGGTTCACGGCCATGACGCCGTCCCAATCCTCGATGTCCTGCTGCAGCAGCGGCTTCGTCACCGCGATGCCGGCATTGTTCACCAGGATGTCGCAGGGTCCGCCGAGCGCGGCCTCGGCCGCATCGAAGGCGGCGGGGATGGTCGCGGCGTCGGTCACGTCCAGCGGCACGGAGGCGGCGCGCGGGCCGAGTTCAGCGGCCAGCGCGCGCGTCGCGTCCACGCGCCGCGCGGCCAGCGCCACCTGCGCCCCCGCGTCATGCAGCACACGTGCGAAATGCGCCCCCAGCACGCCGGAGGCTCCGGTCACGAGCGCGCGGCGGCCTTCCAGCGAGAACAGCCCGGCGATGTCCATGCGTTCCATGCTCCCGTCCGCCTGCCTGCCACCCGTTGCGCTGCCCCGCAAGCCCCGCGATGCTGCGGTGCGAAACAGGAGAGACCGCATGACCGTCAGGACCGCGCTGGTGACCGGCGCGCAGCAGGGAATCGGCGCCGCCGCGGCGCGCGCGCTGGCGGCGGCGGGGCACGACATCGCGATCAACTGGCTGGACGACCAGGCCGCCGCCGAGGCTGTCGCGGCCGAGATCCGCGCCGCCGGGCGCCGCGCGGTGCTGCTGCAGGGTAGCGTCGGCACCGCCAACGAATGCGCCGCGCTGGTGCAGGGCGCGATCGATGCGCTGGGGCGAATCGACGTGCTGGTGAACAATGCCGGCATCTTCCCGCGCGTCGAATTCCTGCAGATGACCGAGGGCGAGTGGGACCGTGTGCTGGACGTGAACCTGAAGGGCAGCGCCTTCTGCGCGCAGGCGGCGGCGCGGCACATGGTCGCGCACGGCATCAGGGGCGTGATCCTGAACCTCTCCTCCTCCTCGGTGCGCGGGGCGGTGCTGGGCGTGCACTACTCGGCGACCAAGACCGGGATCATCGGCATCACGCGGTCGATGGCGCTGGCGCTGGCGCCGCATGGCATCCGCGTGAACGCCATCGCACCGGGCCTGACCGACACGGCGCAGCCGCGCTACGGCAACACCGATGCGGAGCTGGCGGAGATGGCGAAGGCCCTGCCGCTCGGCCGCATGGGCCGGCCGGAGGAGATCGCGGGGCTGATGGCCTACCTGGCGTCGGACGCTGCGGAATGGATCACCGGCCAAGTCTATCACATCAACGGCGGGGTCTATTTGGCCTGACGCAAGGCGCGCCTCCGCCCGGCACGGGAGACTGCCCCCCTGTCGATGGAGGTGCCCATGCGTTCCCTTGCCGTTTTCGCCGCGCTGGCGGCCCTGGCCGCGCCGGCGCTCGCGCAGCCCGAACCGGGCGATGTCCGTGCCGGACGCGGCCTGGCCGCCAACTGGTGCGCCAACTGCCACCGCATCGCGCCCGGCGGCCCGGGGCCGGCGACCGATGTGGCCGCGCCCTTCGCGTCCATCGCCGCGATGCCCTCCAGCACCTCGATGTCGCTGCGGGTCTTCCTGCAGACCCCGCATGCCGGCATGCCGGACTACCACCTGACGCGCGAACAGCTCGACGACCTGGTGGCATACCTGCTGTCCCTGCGGCGCTGAGCCCCCCCGCTGGCGCCGCCGCGAATCCCGCGCTACCCAAAGCGGAACATCCTTGGGGGAAACGCGCGTGTCCAATGAACGCTTCCGCATCGGCTACCTGATCAAGGTGCCGCACCAGTCCTTCCTGGAAACCGCTGCGAAGGACCCGGCGCTCGAACTCGTGCGCCTCACGCTCGACGAGGGCGAGAACGCCGCGCTGGCGCAGCTTGCCACCTGCCAGGGTTACTATGTGCGTGCGTCGCGCGACGAGTTGCCCAAGCCCTTCCATGTCAACGACACGCTGCTGGCGCGGCTGCCGAACCTGCTGATGGCGGCCTCCCAGGGCGCCGGCTACGACACCATCGAACCCGCCGCCTGCACCCGTGCGGGCGTGCTGCTGGTCAACCAGGCCGGTGGCAATGCGGAGGCGGTCGCGGAACACGCCGTCGGCATGATGCTCGCGCTGCTGAAGCGCTTTCCCGAATGCCACGCCGCGATGCGCGAGGGCCGTGCCCAGCGGCGCGAGGAGTTCATGGGCCGCAACCTGCTCGGCAAGACCGTCGGGCTGATCGGCATCGGCAATGTCGGCACGCGGACTGCCGCCATCCTGCATGCCGCCTTCCAGTGCCGCGTTCTGGCCTATGACCCTTATGTCGATGCCGCGACAGTTGCCGACCGTGGCGCGGAGAAATGCGACGACCTGGCGGCGATGCTGGCGCAATGCGACATCGTGTCCATCCATTGCCCGCTGACCCCCGAATCGCGCGCGATGATGGCAGCCGACGGCTTCGCCGCGATGAAGCCCGGATCGGTGCTGGTGACGACCGCGCGAGGGTCGATCCATGACGAGGGCGCGCTGCTGGCCGCGCTGCAATCCGGCCACATCGCCGCGGCGGGCCTCGATGTCTGGGAACAGGAACCGCCGCCGGCCGACCACCCGCTGCTGTCGCACCCCGCCGTCATCTGCACGCAGCACACCGCCGGCGTCACGCATGAGAGCCGCGCCATGATCACGCGCATCGCGGCCGAGGCCTTCTCCGCCTTTGCCGCGGGCCGCTTCCCGCCGCGCATCATCAACCCGGAGGTCAAGGCGCGCGTGGCGGAACGCTATCGCGCGGCGCTCGGGCGCGACATCACGGACCACGCGTGACCTGATCCGGCTTGGCGCGGCGGCGCGCGCGCGGGAGGATGGCGGCCATGGCCACCTCCCGCCCGCTGACCGTCTCCGTGCTGGGCACGACGCAGACCCTCTCCTGGGCGTCGTCCTACTATATCCCGGCCATCCTGGCGGCGCCGATCGCGGCAGAATTCGGTGTCTCCCGCGCCACCATCTTCGGCGTCTTCTCCGGGGCGCTGCTGCTGACCGCCTTCCTCGGACCGATGGCGGGGCGCGCGATCGACCGGCGTGGCGGGCGGGACGTGCTGGCGGTGTCCAACATCGTCTTCGCCGTCGGGCTGCTGATGATGGGGCTGTCACCCGGGCCCGTCGTGTTCGGGCTGGCCTGGGCCGTGATGGGCGTGGCGATGGCGATGGGCTTGTATGACGCCGCCTTCGCGACGCTCGCCGGGCTCTATGGCAAGGAAGCGCGCAACAGCATCACGGGCATCACGCTGATCGCCGGCTTCGCCAGCACGGTGGGCTGGCCGGCCACGGCGCTGATGGAGGCGGAATGGGGCTGGCGCGGGGCCTGCCTCGGGTGGGCAGCGCTGCATGTCGTGCTGGGGTTGCCATTGAACCGCCTGCTGGTGCCGCGCGCGCCGCCGCCGGAGCGTGCCTCCGCCGCGGCGGGCGATGCCGGGCCGCCGCCGCGCATGCGCGACATGGCGCTGATCGCCTTCGTGCTCGCGACGGCGGGCTTCAGCGCGGCCGCACTGGGTGCGCATCTGCCCGGACTGCTTCAGGCGGCGGGGGCCACGGCGGTGGCGGCGGTGGCGGCTGGCGCGCTGCTCGGCCCGGCGCAGGTGGCGGCGCGCATCCTGGAATTCACCTTCCTGCGCAAGGTCTCGCCACTGGTCTCGGCACGCATCGCGGCGTCGTTGCACCCCATCGCGGTGGTGGTGCTGCTGGCGGGCGGCGCGCCGATGGCGGCGGTCTTCGTGCTGATCCATGGCGCGGGGAACGGGATGCTGACCATCACGCGCGGCACGCTGCCGCTCGCGGTGTTCGGACCGGTCGGCTATGGGCAGCGGCAGGGCTTCATCACCGCACCGGCGCGCGCGGCGCAGGCGCTGGCCCCCTTCGGCTTCGGGCTGCTGGTGGATGCGGTGGGGGCACAGGCGCTGTGGCTGACGGCGGGGCTGGGCGCGGTGGCGGTGGCGGCGCTGTTCGCGCTGCGCATGCCAGCACGCTGAGCGTCGACGGTGGATTCCGCCACCGGCCCGCGCCTGCTTTCTGTCGTCATGCATCCCGCGACGGCGCGCCTGCTGCCATCCCGCCACGGCGCGCCTGCGGCTACCAAGCGAGGGCGCGCCTGCGGCCGCCACGCGAGGGCGCGCCTGCGGCGCGACGGTAGCCGGGTGGGTCGCGGTCCGATGCAGGCGGGCAGGCAGGCGCTACCGGGGCAGTGTCTCGACGAAATACTCGTAGTTGTCGGCGTTCTCGGCGGCGCGCGCCGGGCTTTCCTTCGCCAGGGTCAGCGCGCCGGTCGGGCGATAGGCGTGGTCGCGCGTATTCGCCGCCAGGTGCGATGCCTCGTGGATCAGGATGCCCCAGCGGCTGTCGGTGCCTTCCATCCGCGCGCGAAAGAAGGGCGGGCACAGGCCCATCACCATGCTGCGTTCATTGGCATAGGCGAAACGCCCGCCGGGGCAGCCGGGCGGGTCGTTGCAGCGGATCTCGACCCCCGTCATGTCCTGCAGCCGCGCCGCGGTCAGTTCGAGCGTGATGCGGATGGTCTTGCGCGGCGCATCGCCGAACCAGCGGCGGACATGCGGGTGGTCGGGTTCGTCGCGCACCAGGCGGATGGCGTCCTGGATGCGGGTGCGTGCGGTGGCCAGGGCCTCTTCGATCAGCGGCTGGTGGTGCTGGGCGTCGCAGGCCGGGCCGGCGATGTCGGCGGGGCCGCGCTCCAGCGGCGGCGGCTTGTCGCGCGGCGCCTCGACGACCAGGACCTGGCGGTTGGGTTCGAGCGCGGGGGGCTTGTCGGTTGGCAGCGTGACGGTGGGCGGCGGCGCGTCCGGCAGTGGTGCCTGGGCCGCAGCCGGCAGGACGAACAAGGCCACCGCCGCGGCAAGAAGCCAAGCGTGGGGGCGCGGAGCCGGCTGGGTCAGGCGCATGGTGTCGCACCGAAGCACGCCGTGGCCCGCACCGCCACGAAGCCCTTCATGGTCGCGCGCCGCACCGCGGCGCATCGGGCCGGCCGGCGTGCCCCGCCTGTCCTCACCGCCGCGGCAACGTCTCGATGAACAGCATGTAGTTGTCGGCATTCTCCAGCGCGCGCGCCGGGTCGGTCCGCGCCAGCGCCAGCGCGGCCGCGCGGCCATAGACGTGGTCCTTCGTCGCAGCGGCGAAATGCGTCGCCTCGTGCACCAGGATGCCCCAGCGCGTGCCGGTCCCCTCCATGCCGGCGCGGAAGAAGGCGGGGCACACGCCCAGCACCTGCCCTTCGTCGAGCCGATAGGACGCGGCGGGGCGCCCCTGCGCATCGACCAGCGTGCGCGTCAGGTACTGGGCATAGGCGGTGACCGCGCCGACGCAGCGCGACGTGTCGTTGCAGTGCAGCTCAACGCCGGCGGTGCTCGACAGCCGCGTGCCGGTGCGCTGGAGCACGTTCATCACCATGGTGCGCGACGCCGTGCCGAACCACATCCGGACATGCGGATGGTCCGGCTCCTCGGCGAGCATGCGGACGCCGGCCGTGATCCTGCTGCGCGCCTGCACCAGGGCGGCGGTGATGGCCGCCACCTGCTGGGGGGTGCACGCGGTGCCCGCCGCGTTCGGCTGCGCCGCGCGGGGTGCCGCCGCCGGCTGCGGTGGCGCGGTGTCCGGCGCGCCGCCGCCCGGGGGCGCCATGTCCATGGGGGTGATGACCCGCGGCAGCCCGCGCCCCTGAGGCGCCGGGTCGAGCGGCGAGAGCACCTGCGGCATGCGCGGCTGCGGCGTTGACTTGTCCGGCCCCGGCTGCGCCAGCGCCGGCGGCGCCATGACCAGCAGCGCCGCCAAAAACGCCAGCCGCCGCGCGGATGCCGGCGCGCGCGTCACGTCCCGTCCCGCGGCCCCGCCGCCACCGCGGCCAGCCCGGCCTCGTCCAGCACGAACAGGAAGGCTTTCTCGGTGTCGTAGGCGACCAGGTTCGCTGCCCGCCAGGCATTCAGGATCGAGATGATGCTTCGCGTGGTCGCCCCCAGCAGGTCCGCGAGGTCGCCCTGCCGGAACCGTGCCGCGAGCCGCGTGCCCTTCTCGGTCTTCACACTGTCGGCCTTGAGCAGATACATCACCTGCCGCGCGAGCCGCACTTCCAGCGGTGCGAAGGTGGCGTCCTGCAGCAGGCCGAAGGTGCGCCGCAGCCGCACCGAAAGCAGCCGCGCCAGCGCCAGGCCCAGTGCCGGTTCCGTCTCCGCGGTCTCCAGGAAGACGGGGGCGGCGATGCGCACGAGCTTCACCTCCCCGATCACCACCGCATCGGCGCTGCGGGTCGCGCCATCCAGCACGCCGATCTCGCCGAACACATCGCCGGCGCGGAATACCTCGACCATCAGGCGCTTGGCCGCGTTGTCGGGGGCGCCCACGCGCACGCGCCCGCGGCCTTCGAGCACGGCATACACCGCATCGGGCGGGTCGCCCTGGGAGAACAGCGGCGCGCCATCGGGCGGGGCGACGCGGCGCGCGCCGTCGGCCAGGCGCGCCAGCGCGGGTGCGGGCAGGTCCTTCAACAGCGCGATGCGGCCGAGTTCCTCGGCCAGGCGCGTATCGCTCATGCCAGTTCCTCCTCGGCGCCGGACCGGCGCAGCGCGTACAGGGGCAGGGACCCGAACCCCTTCGCGGTCGGGATTCGTCCGGCATAGTCGCAAGCGAGGCCCGCGCCATGCGGCAGCAACGCGACCTCGCAGGCAAAGGCCTCGGTGGCGAAGATCCGCCCGGGGGGGGTGACGGGCTCGATGCGCGCGGCGCGCGTCATGGCACGGCCGGAGAACTTGTCGGCGCGCTGCACCGCATCGTGCACCGGCAGCAGCGGCCCGAAGTCGATCGCGAAGCGGGGGTGGATCGGCGGGTCCTGTGCCGCCAGCGCGGTGCGCATGTCGAAGGCGCAGGCGGCGGCGGCGGCGACGTCGTCGAAGGTGATCTGCACCGCATCGCCCCAGGCGTTGCGATAGGTGGCGGGATGCCGGTCGAGCGCCGCGCCCATCGCCGCCAGCGGGCCTTCGTAGAAGGTGGCGAGCCCGGCATCGTCCAGCGCGCTGAAGCGCGGCAGGTCCCCGAACAGCACCGCCATGGCGCGGCGGCGCGCCGCCGGCAGGCCGTTTCCGCTGCCATTGCGCGGCCAGGGCCAGGGGATGTGCAGCGACCGCCCGCCGGCCGCGGTCCAGGATCCAACATCCGCACCGGTGCCCGCCGCGCCGCGTGCCGGCTGGCCGTCCCAGGACGCGACCTGCACAGCCGGCCCGTCGCGATGGCGCGCGTGCAGGCGCGCCAGGCCCATGGCGCGGCGCCCGGCCAGGGCCAGGTGCAGGTCGTCGTCGGGGAAGGGGCGTTCGTCGAGCTGAATGACGCGCACCCGCGGCAGCAGGGCGCGGAAGCGCGCCACCCAGCGTTCGCCGGCGGGGGCGACGGAATCGGCCTCGTAGGTCTCGGGATCGCAGGGCAGCACGGCGGTGGGGCTGATGCCCGCGCGCAGCAGCGCCTCCGCCGCCAGGATATCGAAGCCGGCGGCGAGCCCGCCGAAGGCCGCGCCGACATTCTCCTCGGCGATGCGGGCGTCCAGCATGGCGGCGATGGACGCCTCGAGCCCCGGGTCGTCCTGGCCGGGCTTCGGCATGTGGCCGGTGTAGTGCAGCACGGCCGGCACCCGCAGCGCATCGACGAAGCCAGGGGCGAGGCCGAGGGCGGCGGCCTCGCGCCGCATCTGGCGCCGGGTGGTGGCGCGGGCCGAGATGTCGGCGCCGGCGCGCGATTCCGCTTCCTCGAGGGCGCGGCGGGATTCGAGCACGCGGCCGGCCAGCAGCAGCGCCTCGGCCTGGGTTGCGGCCGACCAATAGTCACCGGCGTCGCGGTGGCTCTCGAGCACCTGGCGGGCGACCTCGGCCGCGCCCGGCGCGTCGCCGCCCAGCAGGCGCAACGCGGCGGCGTTCACGCCGTGCCAGCCGGCGCCGTGGATGCGCCATAGGGCGGCATAGCGCTGCGCGGCCTCGGCCAGCAGCGGGCCGCGCACCGCGGCGGGCTGTTCGAAGGCGCGGTCCTTGATGAGGCGGGCGCCGAGGGTTGCGATCTCGGGGTCCGGCTCGGCGTCCAGGCGCAGCCGGTGGAACAGGTCGAGCGCCATGGCCGTGGCCCCGGCGCGCGCAATGGTCAGCGTGGCGCGATAGCGCAGCGCGGCATCGTCGGGATGCTCGGCCAGCGCTGCCATGGCCCTGTCATGGGCGGAAAACAGGAGGCCCTCGGCCTCCAGCGCCAGGACCTCCGCGAGCGGGTCGGACATCGGGCCTCGGCGCGGAATTGGAATGGCATCCTAGGGGGGACGTCACCGCGCGGCAACGTGGCGCGTCGGTGGGCGGCCGGCGTGGTTTCCCTGCCAGTGGGGATGGCTGACCGGCACCCGACCCCTCCGTTGCGTGCGCTGACGCATGGCGCACCCGCCCGGCCTGTGCGAGAACGCAACCGTCCCGGACGACGCCATGCCTCACGATGTCTTCCTCAGCTACGCGTCAGCCGACCGCGCCGCCGCGGATGCGGTCTGCGCGGCGCTGGAAGCGCGCGGCATTCGCTGCTGGATCGCCCCGCGCGACGTGCCGGCTGGCGCCGACTGGGGCGAGGCGATCCTGACCGCGATCGGCCGGGCGCATGCCATGGTGCTGGTGCTGTCGCGGCACACCGCGGGCTCCGTGCATGTCAGGAACGAGGTGGTGACGGCGGTCTCGCAGTCCCTCGCGCTGGTGCCGGTGCGGATCGAGGATTGCCAGCCGGGCGGTGCGCTGCGGCTGCACCTCGCGGGGTCGCACTGGCTGAACGTGTTCCCCCCGCCGATCGACCAGCACGCCGATGTGCTGGCGGCCGGCGTGCGGATCGCTCTTGCGGCCGATGCCACGATCGAGATTCCGCGCGCCCAGGCAGCTGCCATGGTGGCCGCGGCCCGCGCGGCCGCCCCGCGGCAGGATGGCGCGCCGCCGCGGCCCGATTCCGCCGCACCGGCCAGGCCCGCCGCACCGCGTCCGCCCGCGGGCGCCGCCCAGGCGCCCCGCGCCGACGGGGCGAAGGCCGCGCCCGCGCCGCATCTGCCGGCGCCGCGCCGTGGCCTGGGTATTGCGGTGGTGGCGGGGGTGGTGGCTGTGCTGGGCGCGGCGGTGGCCGCCGCCTGGTACTTCGAGCCGCAGATCAAGGCGCTGTTCGGGTCGGATGCGCGCGGCGCGACCGGTGCCGTGGCGGCAGCGGTCGTTGCCGCGGAGCCCACGCGGCCCGCCAGCCCGGCGCCACAGGCCGCCGTTGCCGCCGCGCCGCCACCGCCGGCTGGCGGGTTGGCCGGCACGGCGGGGCCGCTCGCGGGGCTGGCGCCCGTGCCCTTGCCGCTGCCCCCGGCCCCGGCACCCTTCGCCGGCGTGGAACCGCCCTCGGCGCCGCGCAGCATGACGCAGGCGCCGCCGCCCCGGCCGCAGCCGGCCGCGCGCGTGCTGAACGTCGCGAGCGAGACCATCACCCAGGTCTTCGTCGCCCGCCTGGACGAGGGCGTGGGGCGGGAGGACTGGCTCGGCCAGGCGCAACTCACGCCGGGCAACGCCGTGCTGTTGCGCGCTCCGGCCGGGCAGGGTTGTCTGTTCAACATTCGCGTCGTCTATGTTGGCGGCAGGACCGAGGATCGTCCGGGGGTTGACCTGTGCGCCGCACCCGATTTGCGTTTCGAGGGAAGCAAAGGCGCCGCTGGGTCGCCGTCGCGCTAGGCCTGCTGGCGGCGCCTGCAGTTGCGCAGGACCCGCGGCCACGCCCCTTCATGCTGATGAATGGCGGCGCAGCACCGGTGGTGGCGCTGGAACTCTCGCCGAGCGGGCAGGCGCGCTTCGGGACATCGCTGCTCGGGCGCGTGGAACTGCCGCCGGGCAGCGCGCTGCATCTCACACCGCCGGCCGGTACGCCCTGCCTGAACGACCTGCGCATCCGCTGGGCCGATGGGCGCGTCGAGGATCGCGCGCGCGAGGATTTGTGCCAGGCGCAGCGCATGATCCGCCTGACACCGTGAAGGACACGCCCCGATGACGACCGACTGGACCACCCGTGCGGGTACGCGCTTCACCACCGCGAAGCGCCCGGCCATGGGCACGCGCGGGATGGTCGTGACGAATCATCCGCTGGCCTCTGCCGCGGGGGCGGAGATGCTGGCGGAAGGCGGCAACGCCTTCGACGGCGCGATCGCCGCGCTGTTCGCGCTGAGTGTGGTCGAACCCATGATGGTCGGGCTGCTGGGGGGCGGGACGGCGCATCTGCGCCTGGCCGACGGCACGCACACCATCATCGATGGGATGGCGCGCTGCGCCGCCGCGGCGCGGCCAGACATGTTCACCCCCGCGCAGCCGGGCAACCCGCGCAACCTGGAAGCGGTGGGGCGAGTGAACGCGGTGGGTGGGCTTTCGGTGGCGACACCGGGCAACCTCAAGGCGTGGTGCGAGATCCTGGCGCGGTTCGGGTCCCTGCCGCTGGCCGATGTGATGGCGCCGGCGATCCGCCATGCCGAGCGCGGTTACCGCGCCACGCCGTATCTGGCGGAATGCGCGGCGGAGGCGGCGCCGGACATGGCGCGGGACCCGGCGATCGCGGCGATCTACCTGCCCGGCGGCGTGCCGCTGAAGGCCGGGCATCGCGTCGTGCAGGGGGATTACGCGCAGACGTTGAAGCTGGTGGCGCGCGAGGGTGCCGCGGCGATCGACGGCGCGCTGGGCGATGCGGTGGCGGCGGGCATCGCGCGCGCAGGCGGCATCGTGACAGCGGCTGACCTGCGCGACTACGCCACCATCGAACGCGCGCCGCTGCGCGGGCCGTATCGCGATGTCGAGGTGGTGCTGCCGCCGCCACCGGCGTCCTCCGGCGTGCATGTGCTGCAGATGCTGAACATCCTGTCGGGGTGGGACCTGCGCGCGCTGGGCTTCGGGTCGGCCGATTCGCTTCACCTGCTGGCGGAGGCGCTGAAGATGGCCTTCGCGGACCGGGCGGTGGCCTCGGGCGATCCGGCCTTCGTGGATGTGCCGGTGGAGCGGCTGATCTCGGCAGCGTATGGCGCCGAGCGGCGGGCGCTGATCGACATGGCGCGGGCGCAGGACTGGTCGGCGGGGATCGCCGGTGCCGAGAGCCCGAACACCACGCACATCACGGTCGCGGATGGCGAGGGGCGGATCGCCTGCATGACGCAGACGATCAATTCCACCTTCGGCGCGCGCTTCATCGTGCATGGCACGGGGATGATCCCGAACAACTACCTGGCGACTTTCGACCCGCGCCCGGGCCGTGCGCTGTCGATCGCGCCCGGCAAGCGGGTGACGACCTCGATGGCGCCGATGATCGTGCTGCGCGGTGGGAAGCCGGCCTATGCGCTGGGCATGCCTGGCGGCCTGAGGATTTTCGGGTGCGTCATGCAGGGCATGCTGAACCTGGTGGACCACGGCATGTCGCTGCAGGAGGCAGTGGAGGCGCCGCGCCTGTGGACGCAGGGCGATGCCGTGGAGGTCGAGCCCGCCTTCGGCGAGGATGTCCGCGCCGCACTGGAATCGCGCGGTCATGTGTTGGCGCGGATGCCGCACATTGGCGGCGGCATGTGTGCCATTCGCTTCGACGATGACGGTGCGATGGAGGGTGCCGCCTGCTGGCGTGCCGACGGCACCGCGGTCGGCGTCGGCGGCGGCCTTGCCCGCGCCGGCGTCCGCTTTTGGCCCGACGCGCGCTGAGGTTTCGGCGGTCCAGGGGGCACTGCCCCCTGGCGGGGGGGATCAGAACTTCGCCACGACCCTGAGCCCGACCAGCGTCGCATTCGGCAATGGTTCGGTGGCGCTGCGCCGTTCATCCGGCTGCCGCGCCGCGGGGTTGACCAGGACCTGCACCAGCGGGCGGAGGTAGAGCCTGTCCTCGATCACCGCCGCGTCGTAGTTGAGCTCGATCATCGTCTCGTAGCGGCGTGTCGGCGTGGGTGAGCCGAAGGCGCCGAGGTCGCGGTCGTAGCCGCGGGCCGAGGCGCCGACCTGCGCGCGCGAGATGCCGAGCACCGCCGTGTCGTTCGCGCGCCCGAGCGGCCCGCGCCAGACCATCCCGCCATCGACCTGCCAGGCCACGGCGTTGCGGTCCTGCGGCTGCGCGAAGCCGCGCGCGAACAGCGCAAGGCTTTGCGTCTCCGCGCGCCAGAGAACCGCCTCGGCCGCCGCGTAGGCGCCGTGGTTGTTGCCGTAGCGCCGCGGTACGCCTGAGGAGGCAGGGTCGGCGAGGGGAAGTCCGGTGGTGTCGTAGCGTTGCGAATCGAAGCTGGCATTGTGGTACCAGGCACCGAGCTTCACGACCCAGGGGCGCGGCGCGTCCGCTTCGGGCGGTGCGGCGCCGACCACGCCCTCGGCGATCATGAAGGCGCCGCCGCTGAAGCTGAAGGTGGTGCCGTAGCGGTTGTGGCGCTGCGGATCGGTATCCGCGCCGTAGCGCCCCCCCGGATTGCCGGAATACAGGCCGAGGCGCAGGCCGTGATGCGTGTCCGGCTCGCCCAGCGTGAGGCGGATGCCGGGTGTGGCGAGCGGATAGGCCGGCCCGCCCGCGGGCAAGGTGCTGGCGAGGGCCACCGGCCAGCCGAAGGTCCCGGAGACCAGCGTGCGCGCGCCATCGAGCGTGGCGAATTCCATGTCGGCCGCGAGCTGGCCGACGCGCAGCGACCCCCACGCCCCGAGTGAGCGTTCGAGCCAGAATTCGAACAGGCGGATGGTGGAGAGCGCCTCGATATTGCTGGCTGGCGCAAGGCCGCCGGTCAGGGTCGCGGTGGCTTGGCGGCCATAGATGGCGATGACCGAGGCGCGGCCGCGCCAGCCCTCGAGACCGGCCAGGCGTTCGAAATCTGCATCGAGGTCGGACCAGACCTGGCCGATGGCCGCGACTCCGCTGCGCACGCCGCCGCGCAGGTTGGCGATGGAATCGAGCGTGGCCTCGGTGGAGAGGCACAGGCCGGGGGCGAGGGCGACGCCCTCGGCGCAGGCGGGTGCGTCCTCGGCCGAGGCGGGATGCAGGGCGAGGGCGAGCAGCAGAGCGATGGCTGCTCCGGGCAGGCTGGGGCGCATGGGGCAGCATATCCCAGGATGGCTTGAGGGCACGCTAACCGGAGAAGCCCCGGCATCAGATCGCACCATGTTCAATGAAATGTAGCTGATACTCCTAAACTGACGGGGACCGGGCCGCCCTGCGCGACCGCTGCCACGTGCCCTTCTATCGCACGCCCGGCAGTGCGATGCGCACGCGCAGCCCCGGCGCCGCGTCCTCCAGCGTGATGGTCATGCCATGCAACTCAGCGACCGCACGCACCAACGCCAGGCCGAGCCCGCTGCCCGGCGTGGAGCGTGCCGCGTCCAGCCGGCCGAAGCGGCGGAAGGCGCGTTCGTGCTGGTCGGCCGGGATGCCCGGGCCGTCGTCGGTGATGGTGAGTCCCGCCGCGCCGACCGCGAGCAGGATGTGCCCGCCGTTGCGGCCATGGCGCACCGCGTTCTCCGCCAGGTTCGCCAGCATTTGGGTCAGCAGTGCAGGGTCGCCGGTCATGGTGATGCCAGGCGCGATATCGGTGGCAAAGATCTGGCCGCGATCCTCCGCGGCAGGGGCAAAGACCTCGGCGACCGAGGTGGCGATCGCGGAGAGATCCACGCGGGTGAAGCCCGCCCGCTGCGTGCCGGATTCGACCTGCGCGATGCGCAACAGCGCGGCGAAGATGTCGAGCAGCGCATCGGCTTCCTGCTGCGCCGCGGCGATGGCCTCGCCGGTGGGCGCGACGGCGGCGGCATCGAGGCGCGTGCGGAGTCGCGTCAACGGCGTGCGCAGGTCGTGCGCGATATCATCCGTCACGCCACGTAGCGCCGTCATCAGCGATTGCAGGCGGTCGAGCGTGGCGTTGATGCGCGCGGCCAGGCGGTCGAATTCGTCGCCGCCGCGCCCGACCGCCAGGCGCCGGTCGAGGTCGCCGCCCTGCACGGCGGCGAGTGCCGCATCCATCGCCGCGGCGCGGCGCGCGACGGACCGCCCGATCAGCAAGCCACCGCCCAGGCCGAGCAGCAGCATCGCAGCGCCGACCCAGCCTGCGACCGAGACCAGGCGCTGTTCCAGCGCGCGCACCGAGGAAAGGTCGCGCCCCACCACCAGCGCGCCGCCGCCGGGCAGCGGCGCGGCCAGCATCAGCACCGGCGCCTCGGCGCCTTGTGGCAGGCGGATGGTGCCCTCGCGCCAGCCGGGGTCGCGCGGCACGCCCGAGAGATTGCCCGCGATGCGCTGCCCGTCCGGCCCCGCCAGCAGATAGAATTCCGCGCCGGTGCGGTCGGCGGCCATGCGGGCTTCGATCGACAGGGCGATGCCGCGCGGCCCGGACAGCGCGCCGGACTGCAGCAGCACGCCCATGCCGCGCTCGATCTCCTGCGCCGCCTGGCGGGCGCCGAAGCCGACCGTGGCCCACCAGGCGCCGCCGCCGACCAGGAGGGTGCCGGCGATGGTCAGCAGCAGGTGCAGCAGCGTGACGCGGAACGCGGTGGTGCGCGCGAAGGCCCAGCGTGGTTCAGCCATCGGCACGCACGACGTAGCCGGCGCCGCGGATGGTATGGATCAGATCGCGGTCGAAGCCGCGGTCCACCTTGGCGCGCAGCCGGCTGATGTGGGTTTCCACCACGCTGGTCTTGGGGTCGAAGTGGAAGTCCCACACGCCTTCCAGCAGCATGGTCCGCGTCACCACTTGGCCCTCGCGGCGCATCAGGTATTCGAGCAGGCGGAACTCGCGCGGCTGCAGGTCGATGCGCTTCCCGGCGCGGGTGACGATGCGACGGATCAGGTCCATCTCGAGGTCGCCCACGCGCAGCACCGTCAGTTCCTGCTGCAAGGGCGGGCGGCGCGCCAGGGCATTGATGCGCGCCAGCAGCTCGGCGAAGGCGAAGGGCTTGGCCAGGTAGTCGTCGCCGCCGGCCTCCAGCCCTTCCACGCGATCACCCACGCCGGCACGCGCCGTCAGGAAGATGGCCGGTGTGGCGATGCCCGCCGCGCGCACCGCGCGCACCATCGACAGGCCATCGAGCTTGGGGAGCATGCGGTCCACCACCATCACGTCGTGCCCGCCGCCGGTGGCGTGGAACAGCCCGTCCTGGCCGTCAGCCGCGCGGTCGACGACATGGCCGGCTTCCTCGAGCCCGCGCACGATATAGGCGGCGGTCTCGGCATCATCCTCCACGACCAGGATTCGCAAGCGGGCCTCCAGGGCGACAGTCCGGTGCAGGGGGCCTGCGCCTTCTGGCGCAGTCCGCAACGGCGCTCAGCATACGGATCGGTAAGCGCGGCGACAGGGGGCCGGGAAGGGCAAAGGCGCTTCCTGCGATGCACGCCCCGCCAAGCCGGCGGAGCCCCCTCATCCTGACTGGGAGACACCTGCTATGCCGTCCTTCTTCAACCGTCGCCGTCCCGCGATCATGGCCGGCGTGCTGGCCCTCGCACTCGGCACCACCGCCTTGACCGCGCTGCCGGGCACCGCGCAGCCGACCCCGCCGGTGGCGGGCGTGGCGCTGGCGCGCGCCGCCGGGCCTGACTTCGCCGACATGGCCGCCCGCGTCGGGCCGTCCGTCGTGCGCGTGATGACCAGCGAGCGCGCGACCCCGGCGCGCGAGCGTGCCTCCCCGCAGGAGGAGATGATGCGCCGCTTCGGCCGGCCCGCGCCGCAGCCCGAGCAGGGCCAGCGCCGCGCCGGCCAGGGTTCCGGCTTCGTCATCCATGCCGACGGCTTCATCGTGACCAATGCGCATGTGGTCGGCGACAACACCGAGGTGAAGGTCGAGCTGGCCGATGGCCGCGAGCTGCCGGCCCGCGTGGTCGGCCGCGACACCGCGACCGACATCGCGCTTCTGAAGGTCGAGGCCGGCGCGCCGCTGGCGGCGCTGTCCTTCGGCGACAGCGACCGCACCCGTGTCGGTGAGTGGGTCATGGCCATGGGCAACCCCTTCGGCCTGGGCGGCACCGTGACCGCGGGCATCGTCTCGGCGCGCGGCCGGCAGATCGGCGCGGGGCCCTATGACGACTTCATCCAGACGGATGCGTCGATCAACCCCGGCAATTCCGGCGGCCCGCTGTTCAACGCCGCCGGCGAGGTGGTCGGCGTGAACACCGCGATCTTCTCGCCGTCGGGCGGAAACATCGGCATCGGCTTCGCGGTGCCGTCGAAGATGGTGCAGTCGGTGGTGGCGCAGCTGCGTGACCACGGCGCGGTGCAGCGCGGCTGGCTGGGTGTCAGCATGCAGCCGCTCGACCGCGACCTGGCGACGGCGCTGCGTGTCGGCGATGCCAAGGGCGTGGTGGTGAACAGCGTCGAGCCCAACAGCCCGGCCGCGACGGCGGGGCTGCGCGCCGGCGACGTCATCACCGGCATCGATGGCCGCCGCGTGGAAAGCCCGCGGGATCTCGCGACCGGCGTGGCGGAAGTCGCGCCTGGCCGCAGCGCGACCCTGGCGGTGCTGCGCGACGGTGCGGCGATGGAGCAGCGCGTCGAGATCGGCACCAACCCGGCGATCGCCGCGGCGGGCAAGCCGGGCCAGCCGGCGCAGCCCTCGCTGGGGCTCGGCCTGGCGCCGCGGCCGCAGGGCGGCGTGGCGGTGACCCGCGTCGAACCCGGCAGCGTGGCCGCGGAGCGCGGGCTGCGCGAGGGCGACGTGGTGCTGCGCGCCGATGGCCGTGACGCCACCCAGCCGCGCGACGTGGTGGATGCAGTGAGCGCGGCGCGCGATGCCGGGCGCCCGTCGATCGCGCTGCAGGTGGAACGCGATGGCGCGCGCCGCTTCGTGGCGATCCCGCTGCGCGCGGCGTAACCGGACAGTCCCCCGGAAGCGAACGATCCCCCTCGCGTCCGGGCGACCTTGAAGGGCGGGACTTCGCCGCCCGTGCCCTCTGGCGGCGCGCCCTTCAACCTGGCGCAGGTCGGCATCCCCCGCCGGCCTGCGCCTCTTTTGTTGTGCCCTCAGGCGCCGGGCGCCCGCCTTCGCGGGCTTGGCTTTCGCGCCGCGCGCTGGCGCGCCGGGCGCGGCTGGTGGGCTGGGCGCGGTCGCGCTGTGCGCTCCCGGATCGCGGCAGGGCCGCGCTCCGCCATTATCTCGGCCCTCAGGTGCTGGGCGCCCGCATGCGCGGGCTTGGCTTTCGCGCCGTGCGCTGGCGTGCCGGGCGCGGCTGGCGGGCTGGGCGCGGTCGCGCTGTGCGCTCCCGGATCGCGCTGAGCGCGATCCGATTGGTGTCGTGCCCTCGGGCGCCAGGTCGAATCCCTGTTAGGCGACCGGCGTGCGCCAGGCAGCGTGGGCGTCGGTGGTGCCGCGCACGACCGACTCGTAGGCGGCCTGCAAGCGCAGCGTGATGACACCCGGCTTGCCGTCACCGACCGCCAGGCGGTCGATGCTGGTGACCGGCAGCAATTCCTGGCCGGTGCCGCAGACGAAGACCTCGTCCGCCACATAGAGTTCGGTGCGATCGGCGCGGCGTTCCTGCGTGGTGAAGCCGTTCTCGCGCGCCAGTTCCAGCACTGTGTCGCGGGTCACGGATTCCAGGATGTCGCTGTCGCGCGCGGGGGTGATGACGACGCCGTCGCGCACCATGAACAGGCAGGCGCCGGCGGTCTCGCTGACCTTGCCCTCGCGGGTAAGAAGGATGGGCGTGTCGTAGCCATCGGCCTTGGCCTGCTGGGTGGCAATGCGACCGGCGTGGTAGTTGGCAGTCGCCTTGATGCGCGCGGGCATGGTGTTGTCGGAGATGCGCACCCAGGAGGAGACGCCGGCGGCCAGACCGGATTCGCGCTTGGTGGAACGTTCGCGCGGGATGGCGGCGCAGACCCAGCCGACCGTCCCGGTGGTGGCCATGGAGCCACGGCTTTCGATGTGGACTTGCAGGCGGATGTAACAATCGTCGTCCGGCGCATTGGCCATGATCGCGTCCATCACGCCCTGGCGCAGCACGTCGCGCGAGGGCGGGTCGTCGAAGCGCATGAACTTGATGCCCTGGTCGAGGCGGATCAGGTGTTCCTCGAGCCGAAACACCGAGAGCCTGCCGGTGGCCGGGTTGATGTAGGCGCGGATGCCCTCGAACACCGCCGCGCCATAGGCGAGCCCGACGGACAGCGGATGGATGCGCGCGTCCTCGAAGGGGATTGCACGGCCGTTCTGGATGATGGTGTGCGCGGTCCAGGCCATGGTGTCGATCCTTCGGATGGGGCGTTTGCCGGTGGGCGGGACGTGACGCGCGTCCCGTGACGTTTCCGGCGCGCAGGCTAGCGGTGCGCAGCGCGACGGCAAGGGGGGCGTTCCGCATGGCCGGGTTTCGCGGCGCCGTGGCGGCGCGCTATGGTCCGCCCCCGGCGCAGGAGGAAGGCGGCATGAGCGCAGCGAAAAACACCGAGGGCGCGGCGCCGTTGCTGCTGCGCGAGGACGGCGCCGATGGCGTGAGCGTAGTGACGCTGAACCGCCCGGCAGCGCGCAACAGCCTGTCGCTGCGGATGCTCGAGACCCTGGAGGAGGCGCTTGCGCAGATCGGGCGGGATGTACGCGTGCGCTGCGTGGTGCTGGCGGCGGCGGGGCCGGTGTTCTGCGCGGGGCATGACCTGAAGGAGATCACCGCGCATCGCGCGGATGCCGATGGCGGGCGCGGCTTCTACGATCAGGCGATGTCGACCTGTGCGCGGGTGATGCAGGCGATCGTGGCATTGCCGCAGCCGATGATCGCCGCCGTGCAGGGCGTGGCCACGGCGGCCGGCTGCCAGCTCGTCGCGACCTGCGACCTGGCCGTGGCATCGGACCATGCGCGCTTCGCGACGCCGGGGGTGGATATCGGGCTGTTCTGTTCGACGCCCGCTGTGGCGCTGGCACGCGCGGTGCCGCGTAAGGCGGCGATGGAGATGCTGCTGACCGGCGAGATGATCGACGCGGCCGAGGCGCATCGGATCGGCTTGGTGAACCGCGTGGTGACGGCGGACCAGGTGATGGCGACAGCGCTGGGGCTGGCGCGCGGCATCGCGGCACGCTCGGCGCTCACGGTGCGCCTGGGCAAGCGCGCCTTCTACGCGCAGGTGGAACGGCCGCTGGCGGATGCGTATCGCGAGGCGGCCTGCGTGATGACCGACAACCTGATGGCGCGCGACGCGGCGGAAGGCATCGGCGCCTTCGTGGGCAAGCGCAAGCCGGTGTGGGAAGACCGCTGATGGCCGACTACGAGACGGGGCTCGCGCAGGTCGCGGCCAATCACCAGCCGCTGACGCCGCTGCTGTTCCTCGAACGTGCCGCGCAGGTATTTCCGGACCAGTTGGCGGTGGTGCATGGCGCGGTGCGCCGACCCTATCGCGCGCTGCGCGACCGTTGCGTGCAACTGGCGCATGCGCTGGTGCAACGCGGCGTCGGGCGCGGCGATACGGTGGCGGCGCTGCTGCCCAATATTCCGGAAATGCTGGAATGCCACTACGGCGTGCCGATGGCCGGCGCGGTGCTGAACACCATCAACACGCGGCTCGATGCGGCGACGATCGCGTACATCCTCGACCATGGCGAGGCGAAGGTCGTGGTGGTGGACCGCGAGTTCATGCCGGTGCTGCGCCTGGCGCTGACGCAGTGCAAGGCGACGCCGCTGGTGATCGAGGTGGCGGACCCGCTGGCGCCCGCGGCGGTGCAGAACGAGACGCTGGGCGGCGTCGCCTATGAAACGCTGTTGGCCGAGGGCGATGCGGGTTTCGCCTGGCCGATGCCGCGCGACGAATGGGATGCGATCACGCTGAACTACACATCCGGCACCACCGGCAAGCCGAAGGGGGTGGTATACCACCATCGCGGCGCGCATCTGCTGGCGGTGGGCAATGTGCTGAGCGCGGGGATGGGCCGGCATCCGGTCTATCTCTGGACGCTGCCGATGTTCCATTGCAACGGCTGGTGCTTCCCCTGGACCGTGACCGCGCAGGCGGGCGTGCATGTCTGCCTGCGCGCGGTGCGCGGGCCCGACATGTGGCGGCTGATGGGCGACGAGGGCGTGACCCACATGTGCGGCGCGCCGATCGTGATGGCGACGCTGCTGGCGACGCCCGAGGCCGAGAAACGCGCGCTGCCCGGGCAGGTGCAGTTCGTGGTGGCCGGCGCGCCGCCGCCCGAGGCGGTGCTGGCCGCGATGAAGGATGCAGGCTTCGCGGTCTGCCACGTCTATGGCCTGACCGAAGTGTATGGCCCGGCTGTGGTGAATGAGTGGCATCTGGACTGGAATGCGAGGCCCGCGCCGGAGCAGGCCGCGCTGATGGCGCGCCAGGGCGTGCGGTATCTCGCGCTGGAAGGCCTCGATGTGATGGACCCCGCTACGATGCAGCCGGTGCCGGCCGACGGCACGACGATGGGCGAGGTGATGATGCGCGGCAATGTCGTGATGAAGGGCTACCTGAAGGACGCGAAGGCGACTGATGCGGCTTTCGCCGGCGGCTGGTTCCACACCGGCGACCTCGCGGTGAAGCACCCCGATGGCTACGTGCAGTTGAAGGACCGGTCGAAGGACATCATCATCTCGGGCGGCGAGAACATCAGTTCGATCGAGGTCGAGGACGCGCTCTACAAGCACCCGGCCGTCGCGGTGGTGGCGGTGGTGGCGCGGCCGGACGAGAAGTGGGGCGAGACGCCCTGCGCCTTCGTCGAGTTGAAGCCGGGCGCATCCGCCACGGCGGAGGAGCTGATCACCTTCGCTAAGCAACGGCTCGCGGGGTTCAAGGTGCCGCGCCATGTGGTGTTCGCCGAATTGCCGAAGACATCGACGGGCAAGATCCAGAAACACGTGCTGCGCAGCCAGGCGAGGGACGAATGACTGACGTGAACACGGTGCTGGCACTGGCTGCGGCGCAGCGCGAGGCGAGCCGCGCGCGGTGGTTCGACCTGCTGCGCATCCCGAGCGTGAGCGCGCAGCCGCCGCATGCGGGCGATTGCCGCCGCGCCGCCGACTGGGTGCGCGCGCAGCTCGCGCAGATCGGGTTCACCGCGACTGTCCGCGAGACGGCCGGCCATCCGGTGGTGGTCGCGCATCATCCCGGGCCGACCGGGACCGGGCCGCATCTGCTGTTCTACGGGCATTACGACGTGCAGCCGCCCGAACCGCTCGAACTGTGGACCAGCCCGCCCTTCGAACCCGTACTGGTCGATGGTCGTGTGGTCGCTCGAGGTGCGGTGGACGACAAGGGCCAGACCATGACCTGGCTCGAGGCGCTGCGCTTCTGGCACGAGGCTGCCGGCGGCCCGCCCTGCCGTGTCTCGGTGCTGGTGGAAGGCGAGGAGGAGATCGGGTCGCGCAACCTGCCCGAATTCCTGGAGGCCAATGCCGAGGAGCTGCGCGCCGATATCGCGGTGGTCAGCGACACGAACATGTGGGATGCGGATACGCCCGCCATCAGCACGCGCCTGCGCGGGATGCTCTACACCCAGATCGACATCACCGCGGCGAACAAGGACCTGCATTCGGGGCTGTTCGGCGGGTCGGCGCTCAACCCGATCAACCTGCTCACACGCATCCTGGGCGACCTGAAGGATGAGGGCGGGGAGATCCTGATCCCGGGCTTCTACGACGAGGTGCCGGACCTGCCCGCTGCGTTGCGCGCGCAATGGGATGCGCTGCAGTTCAACGAGGCGGCTTTTCTGGGCGGCGTGGGCTTGTCGGTGCCGGCGGGCGAGGTCGGCCGGTCGGCGCTGGAACGGCTCTGGGCGCGCCCAACCGCGGACGTGAACGGCATCTGGGGCGGCTATACGGGCGAGGGTTCCAAGACCGTCATCCCGTCGCAGGCGCATGCCAAGGTCAGCTTCCGCCTGGTGCCGGGACAGTCGCCCACCAAGGTGCTGGCGGGGTTGCGCGACTTCATCGTCGCGCGCCTGCCCGATGACGCGCAGGTGAAGATCCAGGTGTTCTCCATGAGCGAGGGGATCGAGGTGCACTCCGACAGCCCGTGGATCACCGCCGCCGTGCCGGCGCTGGAAGCGGTATTCGGCCGCGCGCCGGTGCTGATGGGCTGCGGCGGGTCGATCCCGGTGGTGTCCAGCATGAAGACCATCCTTGGCCTCGATAGCCTGCTGGTCGGCTTCGGGCTCGATGACGACCAGGTGCACAGCCCGAACGAGAAGTTCGATGTCGCCTGCTTCGAACGCGGCATCGACAGCCATATCCGCATGCTGGACGCGCTGTCGAAGGTCCAGGCGCGATAGGCGGATGGCGGCGGTGGCGAACAGGCCGCGTTTCGTCTGATTTCGCCGGGAACCGGGCGGTCGGGCGGGCGTTCTGGCGAGAGGGCTTTGCCCCCTCGCGCTCCCCCACCAAGGGGCAACCGCCCCTTGGAACCGGGGCCATGATTCGCGGTCCAGGGGGCCGTTGCCCCCTGGCGGGAGGGGTCCGGGGAGGGCAGCGCCCTCCCCGTGTCGCGCCTGCTCCTGCTAGCCTGACGCCATGAATCCTTCCGCCGCGCCGAGCCACCGTACCCTTGCGCTCATCCTTGGTGCGCTTGCCGGCATGGGGCCATTTTCGGTCGACATGTACCTGCCGGCCTTCCCCGCGCTTGGGGCGTCGCTCGGGGCTACGCCCGGTGCGGTCCAGGCCACGCTGGCGGTGTATTTCCTCGGCATGGCGGTGGGCCAGGTCTTCTACGGGCCGGTGGCGGACCGCTTCGGGCGGCGCGGGCCCTTGTTCGTGGGGCTCGGGCTGTTCACCGCGGCGTCGCTGCTGTGCGCGCTGGCGCCGGACATAGCGTGGCTGACGGGCGCACGGCTGGCGCAGGCGCTGGGCGGCTGCGCCGGCATGGTGATCGCGCGCGCGGTGGTGCGCGACGTGACCGACGAACGCGGCGCGGTGCGGCTGATGGCGTCCCTGATGCTGGTGATGGGGGTGGCGCCGGTGATCGCGCCGGTGGTGGGCGGTGCGCTACTGCCGGTGTTCGGCTGGCGTGGCATCTTCGTGCTGCTGGCGGCCTATGGCGCGGCGATGGTCGTGCTGATCCTGCTGTTCCTGCCGGAGACGCTGCCGGTGGAGCGCCGCCGTCGCGATGGGGTGTTCGCGACGCTGCGCATCTGGGGCGGGCTGCTGCGCGATGCGCGCTTCATGGGTTTCGCGCTGGCGGGCGGCTTCATCATCGGCGGCATG
Organism: Roseomonas fluvialis; assembly: GCF_022846615.1. Taxonomy (NCBI): domain Bacteria; kingdom Pseudomonadati; phylum Pseudomonadota; class Alphaproteobacteria; order Acetobacterales; family Roseomonadaceae; genus Roseomonas; species Roseomonas fluvialis. The sequence continues at coordinate 5,048,467 of NZ_AP025637.1, read as the reverse complement.
TTCGCCTACATCATGGGATCGCCCTTCGTGTTCATGGAACTGCACGGCGTGCCGCCGGGGCAGTACGGCTTCTATTTCGGCGCGAATGCCATCGGCATCATGGTGGTGGGCCAGGTGGCGTCGCGCCTGGCGCAGAAGATCGAACCCGTGCGGCTGCTGCCGGTGGTGCTGACCATATCGGCCGCGTCCGGTTTGGCGCTGCTTGTCGTCGCAGCCACCGGCCTGTTCGGCTTCGCGGGCATCGTAGCGACGCTGTTCTGCTACGTGGCGATGATCGGCGCGGTGATGCCGCTGACGGTCGCACTCGGCATGGGGCCGCATGGGAAGATGGCGGGCAATGCCTCCGCGCTGATGGGCACGCTGCAGTTTGGCATCGGCGCGGCGGTGGGTGCCGTGCTGGGCGTGCTGCAGGACGGCACGGCGCTGCCGATGGCGAGCGTGATTGCCGCGTGCGGCGTGGCGGGGTGGACGGCGCGGCGGGTGCTGGTGCGGTGAGCGCGACCACGCTCCTGCGCCCGGCGCCGCACGCACTCGATGCCTATCGCGACGCGATGCTCAGCGGCTGGTCACCGTACAATGTCGCTGGTGATGCGGCGATCCGCGCTCATCTCGGCGCCATCGCGCGCGATCCGGACGCTTTCCTCGACAGCCTGCACGATCCAGAGGCGCGCGGCGCCCCGATCACGCTGCCGGACGGATCGACCGTGCCGCGCCTGCCCGGCTTCACCTGCTGGATCTCGGATGGGTCGTTCTGCGGCGCCATTCACCTGCGCTGGCAGAACGGGACCGAGGACCTGCCGACGCATGTGCTCGGCCATGTCGGCTACACCGTGGTGCCCTGGAAGCGTGGGCAGGGGCATGCGACGCGGGCGCTCGGGCTGTTGCTGCCGAAGGCGCGCGCGGTCGGGCTGCGGCATGTCGACCTGACGACCGAAGCGGAAAACCTCGCGTCAAGGAAGGTGATCCTGGCGAATGGCGGCATGCCCGTGGGCCGGTTCAGGAAGGACGCGGCCTTCGGGGGTGAGGAAGGGATGCTGTTCCGCATCCCCCTGTAGAACGCCGCGGGGCTATTGCCGCGCGCGTTCAGCGTGCTTGCCCATGGTCGCATAGGGCGCATAGGGCGGCACGGCGCCGATCGCGCGCATGTCGACCTCGACCAGTGCTGGCCCCTTCACCGCCAGCGCCTGCGCCACCACCGTGCCGATGCTCTCGGCGCTGCTGACTTTGAAGAACGGCAGCCCCGCGAGCGCAGCCAGCGCGCCAAAATCCGGCGTCAACAGGTCGTGCCCGAACTGACGGCCGTCGGCCACCGCATCCTGGATGTGGCGGATCACGCCGTAGCCGCCGTCGTTCATCACCATGGTGACCAGGTCGGGCTTCTCCTGCGCCACCGTCCACAGCTCGCACATCCCCAGCGAGAAGCCGCCATCGCCGCACATGGCGATGGTCTTGCGGCCCTCGGCGGCGATGGACGCGCCGATGCCCAGCGCCAGGCCCGGCCCGATCGCCGCACCCACCGGATGCACGGCGGTCTGCGCGTCGTAGATCGGGAAGACGCGGTTGCCCCAGGTGGAGTTGGCAATGGTGACATCGCGCACCCAGACGCCGTCGCGCGGCAGCGCGGCGCGGATGGCATCGGGGAAGCCGGCATAGGGGCCGAGCGTCGCCAGGTATTCCTCCCGCGCGCGCTCCTTCAGCGCTGCGAAGTCGGCGGCGAAGCCCGGATCGACCGAACCGCGCCCGGCCAGCCGGTCGGCGATGCCCTCCATCACCAACGCCGCGTCGCCATGCACGAACAGGCTGTTGGCATAGGTGCGGCCATTCGCCGTCGCGTCGCAATCGGCGTGGATCAGCGTGCGCGGCAGTTTCAGCGAGAAGTCGCCCGTCTCGTGCCCGCGCAGCCGAGACCCCACAACCAGCATGGCATCCACGCTGCCGTAGAACTCCTGCACGCGCGGGGATCCATTGCCGTGCATCCCGCCCAGCGTCATCGGGTGATCTTCCGGGATGATGCCGCGCCCGTTCCAGGATGACACGGCACCGAAGCCCAGCGCCATCAGCCGCGCCGCCGCCGTGCCCGCCTGCTTCGCGCCATTGCCGAGCCACAGCATCGGCCGCGTCGCTGACGCCAGGATCTCCGCCGCCGCATCCAGTTCCCCGGCACTCGGCGGCAGCGGCGCCGCGATCGGTAGTTCCAGCGAATCGAGCCCCGCCGGCCGCGCGATGACCGCGCGCTGCAGGTCGATCGGGATCTCCACGCTGACCGGCCCGCGCGGGGCGGACAGCGCCTCGGCCGCCGCGCGCACCAGCACGCCGAAGGCCTCGTTCGCCGTGCGGACGCGGTAGGCCGCCTTGCAGGCCGCGGCGAGCATCGCCGTCTGCCCCGGCACGTCGTGCACCGTGCCGGCGTCGCGGTCGATGTGCTTCGTCGCGGTCTGGCCGGTGATGTGCAGCACCGGGCTGCCCGCGAAGCGCGCCTCGACCAGGCCCGGGATCGCATTCGCCATGCCTGGACCGGTCGAGGTGAACAGCACGCCCAGGTGCCCGGTCACGCGCGCATAGGCATCGGCCATGTGCGCGCCGCCCATCTCGCCGCGCGCCATCACGTAGCGCAGCGCATTGCGCTGGCCGATCGCATCCAGCATCGGGATGTTGTGGACCGAGACGATGCCGAAGACCGTCCGCACGCCGACCTGCGGCAGGAAGTCGGCGACCAGGTCGGCGACGGTGTACGGCGTGTCCATGCGGGGCGTTCCTCGGTTGTTGCGGCGAGTGTGGCACGCCCCGCGAATCTGCAAAGCCTGTCGCCATTGTTCCCTCCACGCGCCGCATCGGCGATCATGCATGTGACGGAGAAGCTGCCGATGCATGATGCAGGCAACGATGTGCCCGACCACACTCGCGCCATGCAGGCCGCGCTGGCGCGCGCGCCGCTGCGCGATGGCTGGATCGAGACGCCCGAGCTCATGGAAGACTACCGCGGCCCGCGCGACGTGCCCTACCGCCGCTTCGGCGCGGAGGGCCGGGATACGCCCGCGCTGGACAGCCTGGCGTGCGTGGTCGCCGCCATGCCGGACGCGCCGGCCTGCGAGGATGCCGACCGCCTGCTCGACTTCCGTGCGTTGTGGGCCGCGGTCGGGCGGCTCGCCACGGCCATCCGCGGCAGCGGCACGAACGGGCCGGTCGGGCTGCTGCTGTCCAATGCGGTCGGCTATCCGGTCGCGGTGCTGGCCTGCATCGCTGCGGGGCGCATGGGCCTGCTGCTCGAGGCTGCGGCCCCGTCCGCCTGGAACGAGGCCATCCTGCGCCACGCCGGCGCCGGCCTGCTGGTCGCGGGCAGCGCGCAGGATGGCGAGCCCTTCGGCCTGCCCTGCATCGGTGTCGATGTGGCGTTCGCACCGGGGGATGCGGCCTTCCCGCCGCGCGACGCCTGGCTGGGCCAGGATGATCCGGCCTTCATCATCTGCACCTCCGGCAGTACGGGGCAGCCCAAGGCGCTGGTGCACAGCCAGCGCACGGTGCTGCACCAGGTCGCGGGGCTGATCGACGAATTCCACCTCTCGCCGCGCGACCGCTTCCTGATCGCGACCTCGGCGGCGACCACGGCGGGGCTGTTCACGCTGCTGACGGTGGTCTGCGGGTCGGCGCTGCACCTGGTCGCGCTCGATCGCGGCGGCGTGCAGGCGCTGAGCGATGCGCTGCGCACGCGCCCGGTCACGGTGCTGCGCGCGGGACCGTCGCTGATGCGCATCGTCGCGCGCCTGCCCGACGCGAAGGCGATGCTGTCCGGCCTGCGCATCCTGCGCAGCACCGGCGAGCCGCTACTGGTCGCGGATGTCGAGGCGATCCGCCCCGCTTTGCCCGCCGACTGCTTCATCAACAACGCCTATGGCGCGACGGAGCTTTCCGGCACCGGATGGTTCGTGCATCCCGGCGATGCGCAGGATCCGGTGCGCGTCGCTGCCGGCATCCTCGACCCCGGCACCGAGGCGAAGATCGTCGATGAGCACGGCGCACCCTGCCCGCCCGGCGAGGTCGGCGAATTGTGGATGCGCAGCCGTTACGCAGCACTCGGTGAATGGCAGGCGGGCCGGCTGGTGGATGGGCGCATCGAACGCGATCCGTCCGACCCGGGCCTGCGCATCTACCGCACCGGTGATCTCGCGCGGATCACGCCGGATGGCGCCTTCGTGGTGCTCGGGCGCATGGACCGGATGGTGAAGGTGAACGGCATGCGCGTGGAACTGGCCGAGGTGGAAGCCGCGCTGCGCCGCAGCCCCGAGGTCGCGCAGGCCGCCGTGGTGGCGCGCCAGGCTGGCGGGCGTGTGCTGCTGGCGGGCTTCGTGGTGCCAGCCGCCGCCGCGGCGCCGGACGGGATCGAAGCACGGCTGCGCAACGCGATGGCCCAGGCGCTGCCCGCGCATATGCGCCCAGCGCGCATCGTGGCCCTGCCCGCCATGCCGCTGCTGCCCGGCGGCAAGCGGGACGAGAGCGCGCTGCTGCGGATGCTCGGCCCCGGCTGACTACCGCGCCCGCGCCTCCGCGAGGTGGTCGAAGCGGCGCGTATAGGTGCCCAGGCCCATCGTCAGTGATCGCAATTCGATGATCAGGTCGTGCAGCTCGGCTTCCGGCACCAGCGCCTGCACCTCGTCCCAGCCGGGCCAGTCCTCCTTCTCGGCATAGCCGAGGATCTGGCCGCGCCGCGCGCTGAGCAGGCGCTGCGCCGCCGCCGTGCCGTCCTGCGGCACCAGGATGATGACGTGGTCGACCGGTTCCAGCACCACCGGTTCGGCCTTGGCCAGCGCTTCCTGCATGGCCATGCGCGTGGCGGTGGCGAAGGCCATGTCCGAGGAATCGACCGAGTGGAAGGCGCCGTCATGCAGCGTGACCGTGATGTCCACCACCGGGTTGCCGAGCGGGCCGCGCCGCGTCGCGTCCTCGGCCGCCTCGCCGACCGCGGGGATGAACTTGCGCGGCACGGCGCCGCCGACGATGCGGTCCTCGAAGGCGAAGCCCTCGCCGCGGGCGCGGGGCGTGACTTCGAGCGTGACGTCGGCGAATTGCCCGTGCCCGCCGGTCTGGCGGCGGTGGCGCGCATGGTGGCGCGCGGCATGGCGGATGGTCTCACGGAAGGCGATGCGCGGGCGTGTGGTGGTCACGCGCAGCCCGTGCGCCTCCGCCAGGCGCGCCACGGCGTGGCCGAGGTGAATATCGCCCTGGCCGGTCAGCAGGATCTGCCCCGCCTCGGCATCCTGCACGACCGACAGCGAGGGGTCTTCCTCGGCCAGGCGCGCCAGGGCGGCGGTCAGGCGGACGTCGTCCTTGCGGTCTTCCGTGGCGACGGCGAGGGCATAGACCGGCGGCGGCGGCGCCGGGAAGGGCAGGCCCTGCGCCGCACCGGAGGGCGACAGCGTGGCTCCCGTGCCCACCGCATCGAGCCGTCCGAGGGCCACGATCTCCCCGGCCGCCGCCTCGGTCGCGCGGGATGCTTCGCCGGCGGGCCAGCGCGTGATGCCGCCGATGCGCGCGCCGTCCATCATGGCGCCGTCCTTCACGGCGCCGCGCCAGATCCGCACGCAGGAGAGCTTGCCGCCATGTCCGGCATGGATGGTGCGGAACACCTGCGCGACCGGCTCGCCTTCGGGCGCGATGCCGCGCCGCGCAGCCGTCGCCTCCGGCCCCGGTACGTCGTGGCGCAGCGCCTTCCACAGGCGCAACACGCCGTGCTGCTTCTCCGCCGCGCCGAGCAGCACGGCATCGAGCGCGCCGGCGGCGATGTCGGCATGCAGGGGGCGATAGAGGTCGTCGGGCGTGGGGATGGCGTCCTCCACGACCTTCTCAAGCAGCGCGTCGTCGTGGTCGGCCAGGGCCTCGGCCAGGGCGGCGCGGGCCTCGGCTTCCCTCGCGGCGACGTCGCCGGGCATGCGGATCAGTTCGGAGGGCTCGCCGCGGCGCCAGCGGTAGGCACGCTCGCTCACCAGGTCGACATAGCCGGTGACCTGGCCGGCCTCGCGGATGGGCACCTGGCGCAGCACCAGCGGGCGGCGCGAATGGGCCTGCAATGCGGCCAGGGTGTCGCGAATGTGCTGGTCGCCCAGCGCGTCGACCTTGTTGACGAAGACCATGGCGGGCAGGTCGGCACGCTCGATGGCGCGGAACACCGGCGCCAGGGCGGCGGCCCGCGACGGCGTGGCTTCGCAGACCACCAGGGCGAGGTCGGCAACGGCCAGCGCGGCGGCGGTCTCGGCCGCGAATTCGACCGACCCGGGGCAGTCGATCAGTGCCCAGGGATCGCCCAGGAAACTGCAATGGCCGATGCGCAGCGCGGTGCCCATGGCGCGGGTGCGGGCGTCGCGGCGGGGCGGGGCGCTGCCGGCGGCGGCCAGCAGGGCATCGAACAGGGTGGACTTGCCGCTGGCTTGCGGCCCGATCAGGGCGATGGCGCGGGGCGCTGCCCCGCCGGCGTGTCTCGACGCGGATTCGGTCATGGTGGCGGACCCTCCCAGGTCTTCCGGCCGTGGACCGGCCGTGTGCGACGGCCCCCCCGGCGGTGGGGCCGCCGGGGGGGAGACTAGCGCCGCGGTGTGCGCTTGGCGCAAGAAACCGACGCGGCATGGCGGAGTCCGGCCCGCGCGGCGAGGTCACAGAGGTGTGGCGCGACCGCCACAGTGCTCCGCCGATGTTCGGAAAGCGCCACCGGAGGCTGGGTCAGCCGTCAGCGAATGTGGTTAAACTCCGCGCCGAGCCCCTCTCGGGGGGAGCCATCTGCACCGGCGCGGTCGGTGCGTCAGTTGGACGCGAGGAATGACGATGAACTTCAAGAAGACGCTTCTTGCCGCGACTCTGCTGTCGCTGCCGATGGCGGCGACCGCCCAGGCGCAGAGCTGGGATCCGCGGGTGCAGGGCATCTACGTGGGTGCCGGCGCCGGCTTCAACTACCTGATGGGCAGCTCGGACACGATCAGTGGGCGCCTCGAGAATGGCAACGCCTTCTCCCGCAGCCTGGATGTCGGGTTCGAGTGGGGCTTCGCTGGCGTGGTCAGCGTCGGCTACGGCTTCGGCAACGGCCTGCGCCTCGAACTCGAGGGCAGCTACCGCCAGAACGACGTCGACAACATCAAGGCCTCGGGCATCGGCGCTCTGCCGCGTGCGAGCGGCACGGCCGCGACCTACGGCATCATGTTCAACGCGCTGTATGACTTCCGCCTCGGGCCGGTGATGCCCTACGTGGGCGCCGGCGTCGGCATGGCCTTCGCGGACTGGAATGATGTCGGCTTCGGTCAGCGCGCGGCGAACGGCAACGCGGCGAACGTGACCTTCGGCGGCGACTCCTCGACCTTCGCCTACCAGGCGATCCTGGGCCTCGCCCTGCCGATCGACAGCGTCCCCGGCCTGGCGCTGACCGCCGAGTACCGCTTCCTGGGCACGGCGCAAGTTGAACTCCGTGGCCGCGCGAACGGCGTGGTGCAGGCTGGCGGCGACCGCATCGCCGACCGCCAGGCCTTCCAGTACAACGCCGACAACTACAACCACTCCATCATGTTCGGCGTGCGCTACAACTTCGGCCGCACGGCCGCGCCGGTGGCCCCTGCCGCGGTGGCGCCGGCGCCGGCGCGCACCTTCCTGGTGTTCTTCGACTGGAACCGCGCCGACCTGACCGCGCGCGCGCGCCAGATCATCGCGGAAGCGGCGCAGGCCGCGCGCACGCAGCGCGTGACGCGCATCGAAGTGACGGGTCACACCGACACCTCGGGCTCGCCGGTCTACAACCAGGGCCTGTCGGTCCGCCGCGCCAACGCGGTGGCTGCCGAGCTGGTCCGCCTGGGCATCCCGCGCAACGAGATCACCGCGCGCGGCGTCGGCGAGAGCCAGCTGCTGGTCCCGACCCCGGACAACACCCGCGAGCCGCAGAACCGCCGCGTGGAGATCGTGCTCCGCTAATCGCGGGACACCACGCGACAGAACATGGAAAGGGGCGCCTCAGGGCGCCCCTTTCTGCGTCAGGGGGATGGCAAGGCGGGCAGGCCTGTGGTGCGCAGCGTGCCGCCCAGGCGCAGGGCCGCACCGATGATGTGGCCGGCGGCACGGAACGCCTCGGCACGCGCCAGACCGGACGCCAGCGCCGCCTGGATCTCCGCGACCGACAGGCTGCCCACGGCGACCGTGACCAGCCGCGCGCCAAGGTCGCTGTCCGGGTCGAGGCTCTCCGCCGGTGCGCGCGCGATGGCGGCGCTGTCGAGATCGACCGCATTGGCGATGAGCGTCGCGGCGGCGTCGGCCGTCGCGGCGTCGCGCGCGAGCACCGTCACCGCATCCGCGATGCCGAGCGAAAAGGACCGGCCATGCCGGCCCGATGTCGCGACCCCGCCGATGCCGCTGCCCGCCGTCACCCGCAGCGCGCCATCCAGCGCAAGCCGTGCCGGATCCGCCGCCAGGCCGATGGCGAGCGTTTCCCCCGGCGCGACATGCAGCGCGATGTCGCCGCCATCATTCACATAGGCGCGGGCGAGCGGTGCGGCGCGCAGCATCTCGGCCAGCAGCGCATCCGCCACGGCGCCGGCCACCGCGGCCATCGGGGTGATGAAGTGCGGCGCGAAGGGCGCGCAGGCCGCCACCATCCGGCGCGCGACCGGGTGCGACACCGGCGCTGATTCGGCGATCGGCCGGCGCAGCGCGGGCAGCTCGGCGGCTAGCGACGGCAGGATGTCGGGGAAGGCAGAGACCGCTGCTGCCTCGGCTGCATGAACGGCCTGCGTGTCGCCCCAGGCGCGCAGCACCACGTCGATCGGACCGTGCGACAGGTGCAGCCGGTCGCCCCCAAGGCGCTGGACGACCGGGGCGTGCATGGTGTCAGCGCGACCTGGCGAGGGCGCGGGGGTGGCGCTGCCGAAGGACAGCCGCCGGGACCTCGGCGGCATGGCGCCGGCTGCGGGCGGTCCGTGGCGACCATCGGCAGGGGCCGTGGCGGCACGATCGCGCCACCGGGGCAGGTTTGGCAGAGCGCCCTGGGACCGCGCGGCGGCGCTTTCCGTTGCCGGCCCGGCTGCACCCGCCTGGACGGTCCGCCGGCATCCGCGGCCCGCCTACCGCGCGACAGGCCAGGGATTGCCGGGGTGCCATGTCTCGACCCGCAGGTCGTCGCCCAGGCTGCGCAGCACCTCGGCCAGCGGCTGCACCTGGTCCATGTGGCCGCCAAGCGTTTCGTAGAGCGCGCGCGGCAGGGTGAATTCGATGGGTGCGACAAGGGCCGGCGTGGGTACGTGCCCGAAGGCCCGCGGTGGCATGCGCAGGACATCGGCCATGATGGTGATGCCCCCGCCGGGCCAGAGATACACGGGTGCGCCGCCCATCGTGACGCGCGTTTCACCGCGCGCGACGGAGCGCGTGAGCAGCACCGGATTGCCGGTGACGCCCGCGCGCAGCGACCCGCCCGCGCCCGCGATGAACAGCACGGAACACAGGGAGGGTTCGCAATTCTCGCCGATTCGGTCGACCACCGCGCGCACGGCGGAAGGCATCTCGGCGGGCTGCGGCGTCAGCGTGTCATCCAGCACGCAGTACAGCGCGTGGTCGCCGGTCGTGCTGGTGAACAGCAGGCGCAGGCCGGGCCAGGCGAGCTTCGGGTCGATGCGCTCGATGACCGAGAGCGGGTCGGTGATGTCGGTGCCGCCCCAGCCCAGCCCGGGCTGTGCGACCTGGAAGTAGCGACCTGGCGTGGAACGCCGGCCGCGGACGCGGATGCCGGCCGGGCGCATGTCCAGCACGCGGCCGGCCTGGTGTTCGCTCAACACACCGGTGATGTGGTCGTCCACCACGATCACCTCGTCCACATGCCCAAGCCACTGCTGCGCAAAGATGCCTACGGCCGCGCTGCCGCAGCCGACGCGCATGCGCGTTTCCGGCGTGCCATCCACGATGGGCGCCGCACCCGCCTGTACGACCACGGCATGACCGCCGTCGATGGTGAACGCGACCGGTTCGGCACCACACAGCTTCAGCAGCGTATCGCAGGTGACGACGCCTTCCTTCTTCGACCCGCCCGTGAGGTGCCGTACGCCGCCGATGGACAGCATCTGCGATCCGTATTCGGCGCTGGTGACGTGGCCGACCTGTTCGCCGTTCACGCGCACCGCCGCGGTTTCCGGGCCCAGGTGGCGGTCGGTGTCGATCTTCACCTTCACGCCGCAATAGCTGAACATGCCCTCGGTCACGACGGTGACGGTGTCGACGCCGTCATGGGTGCTGCCGACAATGAAGGGCGCTGGCTTGTAGTCCGGGTATGTGGTGCCGGAGCCCACGCCGGTGAGGAAGACCCGCGACGGGTCCATCAGCGCGCCATCCCAGTGGCGTTCCGCGAAGGCCACGACGGGCGCGTTGCTGTCCACTGCATGCGCCAGTGCCAGAACCGGGTCGGTCCGCACCAGCACGCCGTCGGCATTGGCATAGCGCGCGCAGGCTCCGGCACGGCCGGGGCGGATGCGGCACAGCACTGGGCAGGCATCGCAGCGGATGATGCCGTCGGCTTCCGCCGCGCCGAACTGCGCGCTGCGGGCGGCGCGGCTGGTCATGCGCGCATCGCCGCGTGCAGGCGGTGCGGCAGCACGGGCACCTGCGTGATGCGCACGCCGGTGGCGTGGCGGATGGCCGAGAGGATTGCGGGCGCGGTCGGCACCAGCGCGGGTTCGCCCACGCCCTTCGCGCCGAAGGGGCCTTCGGGTTCGGGGTCTTCGATGAGGTGGATGCGAATGCGTGGCATGTCGCCGGCGGTGGGGATCAGGTAGTCGTGCAGGTTCTCGGTGCGGCCTGGGATGAATTCCTCCATCAGAGCGAGGCCGAGGCCCTGCGCGATGCCGCCATGGATCTGCCCCGTGATCAGCAGCGGGTTCACCGCGCGGCCGACATCCTGCGCCACCACGATCTCCTCCACCTTCACCGTCGCGAGCTGCAAGTCCACGCGCACCAGCGCGACCTGTGCCGCGAAGCCGTAGGTCGCGTAGGGCACACCCTGGCCATCGGCGTCGAGCGGCACGGTGGGTGGATCGTAGCGCGCCTCGGCCGTGATGTCGGCCTCCAGCGCAGCGAGGTCGATGACGCGCCTGGTGTGCGCATCGCGCACCGTCAGGCGCGCACCCTCCAGAGCCAGCGTCGCGCCATCGCCGGCATTGGCCAGGGCCAGCAGCCGCGCGCGCAGCGCCTTCGCGGCGTCGGCCGCCGCACGGCCACTGACGAATGTCTGTCGCGACGCCGAGGTCTTGCCGGCATCCGGCGTGAGCGCCGTGTCGCCCACCACCTGCCGGAGCGTGGCGAGCGGCAGGCCGAGCGCTTCCGCCGCAATCTGCCCGATGACCGTTGTGCTGCCCTGGCCGATATCCACCGCGCCGTTGAACAGCGTGAGCGAACCATCGCGCGCCAGCGTGATGCGCATGGTGGACGGGTTGGACATCGCGGTATTGCCGCAGCCGTACCACATGCAGGCGATGCCGGCGCCGAGGCGCTGCCGCGGCGCCGACGCGTTGTGCGCCGCGACGCGCGCCAGCGCCGCATCCCAGTCGGGCTTCAGCGCATCGAGGCACTCCGGCAATCCCGCCGAGGCATGCAGCACCTGGCCGGAGGGCGTCGTATCGCCCCTGCCGATCGCGTTGCGGCGCCTGATCTCCCAGCGGTCGATACGCAGCGCCTCTGCCAGGTCGTCGACCAACGCCTCGGTCGCGATCGCCGCTTGCGGTACGCCGAAGCCGCGGAAAGCGCCGGAGGGCGGCGCGTTGGTATGCACGGCGCGCGTGCGCGCCAGTACGCTCGGCACGCGATAGGGGCCGGAGGCATGCACCGGCACGCGGTTCGCCACCGTCGGCCCCCAGGAGGCGTAGGAGCCGGTGTCGAAATCGCCATCGAGCATGAAGGCGGTGAAGCGGCCATCGGCATCCGCGCCCATGCGCGCCTGCAGCCGTGCAGGGTGGCGCTTGGTGGAGGAGGCCATGCTCTCGGTGCGCGAATAGGTGATCCGCACGGGGCGGCTGGTGACACGCGCCGCGACCGCGAGCAGCGGCTGCACCGACGCATCGAGCTTGCCGCCAAAGCCGCCGCCGCAGCCGGTCGGGATGATGCGCACGTCGTGTTCCGCGACGCCCAGGACGCGGGCGGTCTCCTCGCGGTCCATCACCGGCGCCTGGGTGCAGGCGGCGATGGTGAGGCCGCCGGCCTCCGCGTAGCCCGCTTCGGGTTCGATGTAGGCGTGCTCGACGAAGGCGGTGGCGAAGCGACCCTCGGCGCGCGCGGCGCTGGTGGCGAGCGCGGCTTCGGCATCGCCGCAGCGCAGATGGCCACGGACCAGCACATTGCCGGGCGCGTGGTCGTGCAGCCGTGGTGCTGCGGGGGCCAGCGCGCCATCGACCCCCGTCAGCGGCGGCAACGGATCCCAGGCGATGGGCAGGTCGGCATCGCGCACCGCGGCCACCGCTGCGCGCGTGCCGACCAGGCCGAGCACTGCCTCGCCCCGATGGCGCACCAGCCCATCGGCGAAGACCGGCTGGTCCTTGAGGGTGGGCATGATGCCGAAGGCGTTGGTGCCCGGCACATCGCGGGCCGACAGCACGGCAACCAGGCCATGCGCGGCGCGCGCGGCCTCGAGATCGCCGAGGGTGAAGCGCGCGCTTGCATGGGGGGACCGCACCACGCGCAACCACAGCGCATCCGCCGGCGCGTCGTCGGCGCCGTAGCGCTCCGTGCCGGCGACCTTGCCCAGGCCATCGAGGCGCGGGACCGCCGCCCCGACCGCGCCGCTGGCCGGTGCTGCGGCGATGCTGCCGCGTGCAGCGTCCAGCACTGCGTCGACGATCTGCTGGTAGCCGGTGCAACGACACAACACGCCGCCCAGCGCGTCCTCCACCGCCGCGCGATCGGGCGTCGGGTCACGGCGCAGCAGGTCGAGCGCCGCCATCAGCATGCCCGGCGTGCAGATGCCGCATTGCGCCGCGCCACGCGCGAGGAAGGCCGCGCGCAGCGTGCCGAGCAGCGGGTCGGTGGCCTCGACCGTGGTGACGGCCGCACCTTCCGCCTGCGCGGTCGAGACCAGGCAGGCGCAGACCTGCGCGCCATCCATCAGCACCGTGCAGGCGCCGCAATCGCCGGCGTTGCAACCCTCCTTCGTGCCGGTCAGGCCGAGGACCTCGCGCAGCGTGTCGGACAGTGGCGCGAAGGGATCGGCCGCGACATCATGGCGCGTGCCGTTGACCGTCAGCGCGATCATGGCGCGAAGCCCGCGAGGAGGTCGCGCACCAGTGTGAGTGCCGCGTCTTGCCGATACGGGGCGGAGGCACGGATGTCGGCGATGGGCGCGAGCAGCTCGAGATGCGCAGCACTCGGGACCGCGGCGGCATCTGCGATGTCCACGCCGCGCAAGGCATCCTCGAGCGCAGGAAGGCGTTGCGCGACCGGCGAGCAGGCGCCGATTGCCACGCGCGCCTGCGCGATGCGCGTGCCTTCGCAGCGTACCACCGCCGCCACCATGGCGATCGAGATGACCAGGTAGCGCCGCGCGCCAAGCTTCACGAAGCGGCCGCGCGCACCATCAAGCCGCGGGATATGGATGGCGGCGACCAGTTCGCCCGCGGCAAGCGCCGTGGCGCGGTAGCCGGTGACGAAATCGCTGACCGGCAATCGGCGGCCACCGGCGTCGGAGACGAGTTCCACCGCGGCATCCAGGGCCAGCAGGTTCGGGATGCCGTCGCCGGCAGGCGATGCGGTGACCAGGTTGCCGGCGATGGTGCCGCGATTCTGCACCTGGCGGCCTCCGACGTCGCGCGCCGCCGCGCGCAGGCCATCGAAGATCGTCGGCAGGGGTGATTCGGCGATCGCGGTCCAGGTGGTGCTTGCGCCGATGCGCCAGCCATCCTCGGTCTCGGTGATGCCAGCGAGGCCCGGCACGGCCGAAAGATCCAGCACTGGCGTCGTCCAGGGTTCGCCCCAGGCGGCGCGCGCGGTGCGCAGGGGATGGATGTCGGTGCCGCCGGCCAGCGGCATCGCGCCTGTCGCCGCGCGGATCGCCAGCGCATCGCGCAGCGTGCGCGGGCGGTGATAGGCGGTCATGCCGCGCGGCCCCGGCGCAGCGCGTCGGTGGCGGTGGCGTCGACGTTGCCCTCTCGGAGCGCAACCCCCCAAAGCGCGGCCGCCTGTGCGGCATCGTAGTAGCCGCGCTTCACGTCGCGCGCGACCAGCGCGGGCTCGCGCGCGAAGGGATCGCCATATCCGCCGCCCCCGGGCGTGCGGACCTCCACCCGGTCGCCGGGCATCAGCGCAATGCCCTGGTCCTTCGACAGGTGCAGCGGCGTGGTGGTGGTGCCGTTGCGATGGATGCGGACCTCGTTCGGCGCGCCGTCGCCACCCCCCAGCACGCCGGGCGGGCCGAAGCGGCCATGGTCCATCACGAAGGAGGCGCGCGCCTCACCGCGCAGCAGTTCCACTTCGTAGTGCACGCCGAAGCCGCCGCGATGCAGCCCGGCCCCGCCGGAGCCATCGCGCAGCGCGAAGCGCGTGAAGCGGATGGGGTAGTACTGCTCCATCACCTCGACCGGCGCGGTCTTGCTGATGCCGATGGTGGAGCAGCCATTGGTCAGCCCGTCATGGTCGGCACTGCCGCCGTAGCCGCCACCGGTGATCTGGTACATCACATAGGACGCGCCACGCGCGGGATCGCTGCCGCCGAGCGCGAAGTTGCCCGAGGTTCCCGCCGGCGCGGCGGTGACCTCGTCGGGCAGCGCTTGCACCAGGCAGAGAAATACGGCTTCCGCGATGCGCTGGCTGACCTCCGCCGCGCAACCGCTGACCGGTCGCGGGTAGCGGGCATCGAGGAAGGTGCCTTCCGGCCGGATGATGTGCAGGGGTTCGAAGGTGCCAGCATTGATCGGTACATCGGGAAAGATGTGCTTCACGCCGAGGCATACGGCGGAGAAGGTGGTGGACCAGACGGAGTTCATCGGCCCCGCGCAGGGCTTGGACGACCCGGTGAAGTCGAAGGTCAGTGTATCGCCCGTGCGCGTGACGGCCAGCGCGATGCGCAACGGTTCGTCCACCACGCCGTCGGAATCGACGAAGGCCTCGGCACGCCAGGTGGCTTCGGGCATGCGGCGGATCTCGACGCGCATGCGTTGGGCGGCGCGGTCACGGATCAGCGCGATCGCGTCGCGCAGCGTGGCGGCACCGTAGCGCGCGACGATGTCGTTGAGCCGCCGTTCGCCCACCATCAGCGCGGCCGCCTGCGCCTTGATGTCGCCGATGCGCTGGTCGGCCACGCGGATGTTGGACTGGATGATGGACAGGATCTCGCGATCGATCTCGCCGCGCTTGAACAGTTTCACAGGTGGCAGGCGCAGGCCTTCCTGCTCGACCTCGGTGGCGTGTGCGGAAAAGCCACCGGGCACCATGCCCCCGGTGTCGGGCCAGTGGCCGGTGTTCTGCAGCCAGCAGAACAGCGTACCGTCGACGAAGAAGGGGCGCGCGAAGCGCACATCCATCAGATGCGTGCCGCCCAGGTAGGGGTCATTGACGATGTAGACGTCGCCCGGTTCGGGCGCGGCGACGGCGCCCTCGTGGATGAGACGGATGATATGCCCGGCGCTGTGCTGCATGGCGCCGACGAAGACCGGCAGCCCGCCCTCCCCCTGCGCGATCAGCGCGCCGTCCTCGGCGGCGTAGATGCCGTCCGATCGGTCGTCCGCTTCGGCGATGACGGGCGAGAAGGCGGCGCGGGAGAAGGCCAGGTCCATCTCGTTGCAAACCTGCGTGAGGCCGGCCTGGATGACGGCGAGGGTGAGCGCATCCATCACGCGGTGATCCTGAGGTTGCCCAGCGCATCGACCACTGCCGCGCTTCCGGGTTCGAGGATGATGGTCGCATCGACCTGTTGCAGGATGGCCGGGCCCTCGACGCGCGCACCCTCGGCCAGGGCCTCGCGCTGCCAGACCGCGGCATCGTGCCAGGTGCCGTCCGCATGGAGGCGCCGCATGCCGAGCCGTGGCTCGCCCCCACCACCGGACAGCGCGCGCAGGTCGAAGGCCGGGCGGCGGCCGACCACGCTGGTGGCCAGGTTCACCAGCACCGCGCGGATCTCGGGCAGGCGCACTTCGAAGCGCGCGAAGTATGCGGCTTCAAAGGCGGCCTGCACCTCGGCGCGCGACGGCGTGGCCGAGGCGAGCGGCACGCGGATCAGGTGTGTTTGGCCGCGGAACTGCATCTCGGCGACGTGGCGCGTCTCGATGCGTTCGACCTCGGCGCCGCCGGCGCGCACGGCGGCCGTGGCGCGGTCCGTCTGCGCCGCGAGCACCGCGGCGAGTTCCGATTCCGCGATGTCGTCCAGCCCGCGGTTCAGCGTATTCACCACGTCCTGCCGCAGATCCGCGACCAGGCAGCCGAGCGCATTGGTCAGGCCCGGGCGGTAGGGAACCAGCACCTGCGGAATGCCGATCTCGCGCGCCAGCGCCACCGCATGCAGCGGCCCCGCGCCTCCGAACGCGAACAGCGAAAAGTCGCGCGGATCATGCCCGCGCGAGAGCGACACCATCCGGATCGCGCCGGCCATCAGCACGTTGGCGAGGTGGATCACGGCCGATGCCGCCTGCTCCGCCGCCATTCCGAGTGGCGCACCGAGTTGCGCGAAGGCGTCGCGCACCTCATCGACGCCCACGCGCCGCCCGGTCGCGAGCAATGCATCCGGGTCGAGCCGCCCGAGCAGCAGGTTTGCGTCCGTCACGGTCGGGCGCATGCCGCCGCGCCCATAGCAGATCGGCCCTGGCGACGAACCAGCGCTTTCCGGCCCCACGCGGAGCATGCCGCCGCGGTCGATCCAGGCGATCGACCCGCCACCGGCGCCGACCGTGCGCACATCCACCATCGGCAGGTGGATCGGCAGCCCATACGCGATGGAGAGTTCCGCCGACACCTCCGGCACGCCGCCGGCGATCAGCGCAACATCGGTGGAGGTGCCGCCCATGTCGCAGGTGATGGCGTTCACCACGCCGGACTGCGCGAGCGTGGCCGCCGCCGCCATGACGCCGGACGCGGGGCCGGACATCACCGTCTTGGCAGCCTCGGCCGCCACGGCGCGCGCCGGCACCGTGCCGCCATTGCCGTTCATCACCAGCAGGTCGCGCGCATGCCCCGCTTCCGCGAGGCGGTCCTGAAGATGGCGGATGTAGCGGTCGAGCACCGGCTGCACCGCGGCGTTCACGGACGCTGTGGTGCCACGTTCGTATTCGCGGAATTCCGACAGCAGCGCATGGCCGAGCGTGACGTATCCGTTCGGCCAGATGGCGCGCGCGATCTCGCCCGCGCGCACCTCGTGCGCCGGGTTGGCATAGGCGTGCAGGAAGTGGATGACCAGCGCCTCGCAGCCTTCGGCCAGCAGCGCGCGTACCTCGCGCTCCACCGCGGCCTCGTCCAGAGGCGTCACGACCGCGCCGCGCGCATCCATGCGCTCCGCGACCTCCCGCCGCCATTCACGTGGCACCAGCGGTTCGAAGGACCCGGTCATGCCATAGGCGCGCGGACGGGTGCGACGGCCGAGTTCCAGCACATCGCGGAAGCCGGCCGTGGTCACCAGGCCGACCTTCGCCAGCTTGCGTTCCAGCACGGCGTTCGTCGTCGCCGTCGTGCCGTGCACGATCAGGTCGAGCGCGGCCGGCGTCGTGCCGGCGGCCGCGATCCCCGCCAGCACGCCGCCGGCCTGGTTCGCGGCCGTGGTCGGCACCTTGGCGATGCGGATGGACCCATCGGCATCCTGCATCACCAGGTCGGTGAAGGTGCCACCTACATCGATGCCGGCGACGCGGCGCATCAAACGGTCAGCCATGCGCGGCGCAGGTCCTCGTCCGCCTCGAGCGCCGCCAGACTGCCCTGCCAGCGCACCGAACCCTTCTCCAGGATCACGGCGCGGTCGGCGACGGCCGCGGCGAAGTCGAGGTTCTGTTCGCTGACCAGCACGGCGATCCCCTCCGCCTTCATGCGCAACACCGCCTCCGCCATCTGTTCCACGATCACCGGTGCGAGGCCTTCCGAGGGTTCGTCGAGCAGCACCGCCTCCGGGTTGCCCATCAGCGTGCGCGCGATGGTGAGCATCTGCTGCTCGCCGCCCGACATCGCCGAGGCGCGACGGTGCCGCATCTCGGCGAGGTTCGGGAACACCTCGAACAGCCGCTCGGGTGTCCAGGCGTTGCGCCCGCGCGGCGCCGCGCGGCGCCCGACATCGAGGTTCTCCATCACGCTGAGGTCGGTGAAGATGCGCCGGTCTTCCGGCACGTAGCCCAGGCCCATCCGCGCAATGCGGAACGGTGCCTCGCCGGCGATCTCGCGTCCCGCCAAGCGCACGGATCCGCCGCGAGGCGGCAGCAGGCCCATGATGGCCTTCAGCGTGGTGGACTTGCCCGCGCCGTTGCGACCCATCAGCGCCGCGACCTCGCCGCGCGCCAGGTGCAATTCGACACCGAACAGCACCTCGGCCGGGCCGTAGCCGGCGCGCAGGCCCGACACGTCCAGCACGCGCTCAGCCATGGGCGCGTTGCGCGCGGGCCGCGGCGCGCGTCCCGGAATGGCCGAGATAGACGCGTTGCACCTCCGGGTCCGCGCGCACTTCAGCCGGCGTGCCGCGCGCGATGATCTCGCCGCGCACCAGCACCAGGATGCGGTCGGCATGGGCGAAGACCGCGTCCATGTCGTGTTCCGTGAACAGCACGCCGATGCGCTCGGTCCGCGCGATGCCGGCGACCAGCGCCATGAGCGCGGTGCGTTCGGCCGGCGCCATGCCGGCGGTTGGTTCGTCCATCAGCAGCAGGCGAGGCGCGGCCGCCAGGGCGATCGCCAGTTCCACCCGCTTCACGTCGCCATAAGCCAGTTCGCCGATCGGGCGCGCCGCCTGCGCGGCCATGCCGACACGATCGAGCAATGCCAGCGCATCGTCACGATGCAGCGCCGCGGCATCGGCCAGCAGGCGTCGCGTCTGCCCGTGATGCGCGATGAGCGCCATCTGGACATTGCCCAGGACGGAGAACGAGAGAAACGTCTGCGCCACCTGGAAGGTGCGCCCGACACCCAGGCGGCACACCGCGCGCGGCGGAACGCCGGTGATGTCGGCCCCGGCCAGCGTCACGCGCCCGGCATCCGGCTTCAGCTGGCCGCCCACCATGTTGAAGGTGGTGGATTTGCCCGCGCCGTTCGGGCCGATGATGGCGAGCATCTCGCCGGGATCGAGCGCAAACGTCACGTCCTTCGCGGCGAGCACGCCACCGAAGCGCTTCACCAGGCCCTCGGCTGCCAGCAGGGTCATGCCGCGCGCCTCCGCAATGACGCCCAGGCGCCCGCGAGACCGCGCGGGAAGACCAGCACCATGGCGATGATCGACAGGCCGAGGAACAACCGCCAGTGATCGGTCAGCGGCATGAAGAAGTCCTTCACCGCATGGAAGGCGGCCGCCCCCGCGACAGGGCCAAGCACCGACTGGATCCCGCCCAGCAGCAACATCGACAGGAAATCGACGCTCATGGGAATGCCGAGCAGTGTCGGGTCGATCGACCCCTTCGAGAATGCGTAGAGCCCCCCAGCCAGGCCGGCTGCCGCGCCCGCCAGGATGAAGCCCAGCCAGCGATGCGTCCGCACGTCCACGCCGATGGCGTCTGCGCGCTGCGCCGAGTCCCGCGCCGCGCGCAGGGTCGCGCCGAACGGCGCATGGATCACGCGACGCAGGAAGACGATGGCGGCGATCGTCACGACGGCGACGATGTAGTGGTAGACCTCCCGCGACGCCGCCCAGGCGGACGGCCAAACGCCGACCAGGCCATTATCGCCGCCGGTCACCTCGACCCATTGGAACACGACGGCATAGGCGATCTGCGCGAAGGCCAGCGTCAGCATCGCCAGGTAGATCCCCGACAGCCGCACCACAAAGAAGCCGAACAGCGCGGCCGCCGCGCCACCGGCGATGGGTGCGAACACCAGCGCCGGTTCCATCGGCACGCCCGCCTTCACCACGAGTAACCCCGCGCCATAGGCGCCGAGCCCGAAATAGGCCGCATGGCCGAAGGAGACGATGCCGCCATTCCCCACCAGGAAATTCAGCGAAAACGCCGCGAGTGCGAGGACCAGCACCTCGGTCCCCACCTTCACTGCATAAGCGTCGAGCAACGGCAGCGCCAGAACGGCGACCACCGCGACCACCACCAGCGCGCGCGTCATGCCATCGAGCCGCCCGGGGTCCAGGATGCCCTCCGGCAGCACGGCGCGGCCTGCCGCTGCCTCGGGGCGGCCCAGCAGCCCCCAGGGCTTCACCACCAGCACTGCCGCCATCAGCAGGAAGACCAGCACCAGCGTGATCTTCGGGAACACCAGCACGCCAAAGGCCTGCAGTAGCCCGATCATGACCGCCGCGATGAAGGCGCCCGGCACCGATCCCATGCCGCCGATGACGGTGACGACGAAGGCCTCGGTGATGATCGACAGGTCCATCTGCGGGTTGGCGCTGACGCGCGGGATCTGCAGCGCCCCACCCAGCCCCGCCAGCGCCGCACCCAGGAACAGCGTGCCGGTGAACAGCATCGCCTGGTTGACGCCGAGCGCGCCGACCATCTCGCGGTCCTGCGTGGCGGCGCGGATCAGTACGCCGAAGCGCGTGCGATGCATCAGCAGCCACAGAAGGCCGAGCACGGCCGGCCCGACGAGGATCAGGAACAGCTCGTAGGCGGGGAAGCGTTGCCCGAGGATCTCGACGCCATGCCGCAGCCCCGGTGCCCGCGGCCCGGGAATGTCCACCGGCCCCCAGACCAGCAGCACCAGGTCCTGCACGATCAGCACGACGCCGAAGGTCGCGAGCAGCTGGAACAGTTCCGGCACGCGGTAGATGCGCCGCAGCAGCAGCACCTCCATCACCACGCCCATCGCGCCGACCGCGAGTGCCGAGGCCAGCACGCCCGCGAAGAACAGCCAGGGCGAGCGTTCGAACTCCAGCAGCCACGGCACGATGGTCACCGCGACATAGGCGCCCAGCATATAGAAGGACCCGTGCGCGAAGTTCACGATGCGCGTGACGCCGAAGACGATCGTCAGCCCCGAGGCGATGACGAACAACGACGACGCACTCGCCAGCCCCGATAGCGCCTGGACCAGCAGGAACTCCCATTCCATCAGGGGCACCCTGTGCTGTGCGCTGGCGCACAGATGCGTCGGGCCGCACGGCGCAACCCTGCCGTGCAACCACCATCTGGGGACGCTCCATGGGCGACTGGCTTCGCGACGGCCTGTTCGAGGCCGCGGGCAACGTGATCGACGGCTGGGCCTGGCTGTCGGGCAAGGCCAGCGCGGCAGTGGTCAACCGTGCCGTCTGCACCACGCGCAATCGCCCGCATCCCTGGAGCAGCCTGTCCGACTACACCAGCTGGCAGGGCCTGACCGACCGCAGCTACCTCGCGCGACATCTGCCGGCGGTCGACGTGCCGGTGCAGCCCCCGCCCGAGAAGGTGCGCGAGATCTTCGCGCGGCAGGATGGGCATGCGCTGCTCTCGCCCAAATCCACCTGCCTGTTCCCGGCTTTCGCGCAGTACCTGACCGACGGCTTCCTGCGCACATCGCCGAAAGACGTGGCGAGGACCACGAGCAACCACGAGATCGACCTGTGCACGCTGTACGGCCGCACGCCGGACCAGACGCGCGCGCTGCGGCTGCTGTCCTCCGACAAGGGCCGTCGCGGGCGCCTCAAGTCCCGCATGGTGGGCGGCGAGGAATTCTCGCCCTTTCTCTACAAGCCCGGCACGAAGGAGCTGACCGACCCGGCCTTCGCGGCGCTCGACCCGCCGCTGGTGGACGAGAACCTGCCGCCCGAGCAGCGCGACACGCTGTTCGCCGTGGGCGGGGACCGGGTGAACTCCACGCCCTTCACCTCCATGATGAACACGCTGTTCCTGCGCGAGCACAACCGCATCGCCGCCGAGCTGGAGGCGCGCAACGACGGCTGGGACGACGAGCGCATCTTCCAGGTGGCGCGCAATATCGTCATCCCGATCTTCATCAAGATCGTGGTGGAGCATTACATCAACCACATCACGCCGCTGCCCTTCGCGCTGCGCGCCGACCCATCGGTGGCCTGGAACGCGCCGTGGAACCGGCCCAACTGGATGACGGTGGAATTCAGCCTGCTGTACCGCTGGCATTCCCTGATGCCCGACGCCATCGACTGGCCGGCCGGCCCGCTCGCCCCAGCACGGCAGATCGGCATCGGCGCCTTCCTGCAGAACAACCGGCCGTTGATCGAGGTCGGGCTGGATGCCGCCTTCTCCGGCGCGTCGTCGCAGGCGGCGGGTGAGCTCGGCGCGCTCAATACCGCGCTGCCGCTGCTGCACATCGAGGACCGCGCGGTGGTGCAGGCGCGCAAGAACCGCCTTGCGACCTACAACGCCTACCGCGTCGCCTTCGGCATGGACCGCGCCATGTCCTTCAACGACATCACGACCAACGACGCGCTGGCCGCGATGCTCGAGGACCTGTACGGCGAACCCGACCATGTCGAATTCTACCCCGGCCTGATGGCCGAGGACCGCGTCGAGGACAGCCCCCTGCCCGGCCTGCTGCTGCGCATGGTCGCGGTCGATGCCTTCAGCCAGGCGCTGACCAACCCGCTGCTGTCCGAGCATGTCTGGAACGAGCGCACCTTCACGCCCTGGGGCTTCGACCTGATCGCGCGCACCAGCAAGCTCGGCGACATCCTCGCGCGCAACGTGCAGCAGCGCGGGCCGACGCCAATCGAGATGACGCGCCCCGGCTGGAGCTACAAGGACCAATGAACGACGCGGCGCGCATCGCGGATTCAGCGCCTGACAAGCGGATCCTGCGCATGCAGGATCCGGGAGCGCACAGCGCGACCGCGCCCAAACCATCAGCCGCCGCCAGCGCGACAGTGCACGGCGCGAAAGCCAAGCCCGCGTATGCGGGCGCCGGCGCTTGAGGCCACGCGTCAGGCCGACCGCCGCGCGGCGCGCACCTCCTCCGGTGGGAACATGAAGTCCGCGCCATCGGCATAGCGGCTGTTGCGCATCGCGCCCTGCCGGCCGCGCAGCGTCGTCTCGCCAACCCAGGTGCCGAGCGTGCCCTGGTGGTCGATGCCGCGCATCACCACCGGGCCCACGATGCTGTCGGTGCGCAGGTCGGCCAGCGCATCGACCAGCGCCTCGTTGTCCAGCGTGCCGGCCTTGTTCAGCAGCGTGGCGATGATCTGCACCGTCACGTAGCCGAGCAGCGACCCCTTGCGCGGCGTATCGTTGAAGCGCGCACGGTATCCTTCGACGAAGGCCTGGTGCGCCGGCATGCCGGTCACCTGGTCCCAGGGGTAGCCGGTGACGATCCAGCCCTCCGGCGTCTCCTCGCCGAGCGGGATCAGGTATTCCGGTTCGCCGGTCAGCAGCGAGACGACGGTACGGCGTTCGAACAGGCCGCGGGTATTGCCCTCGCGCACGAAGGCGGTCAGGTCGGCACCGAACAGCACGTTGAAGATGCCATCGGGCCGCGCCTGGCCGAGAGCGCCGACCGTGGCCCCAGCATCGACGCGGCCGAGCGCGGGAAACTGCTCCGCCACCACCTCCGCCCCTGGAATCGCGGCGGGCAGCAGGCGCTTGAAGTTGGCCGCCGCCGACTGCCCGTATTCGTAGTTGGGTGCGACGATCGCCCAGCGGCGTACGTTGCGGCCGCGGATCGCCTCCACCAGCATGCGCGTCTGCATGTAGGTGTTGGGCCGCACGCGCCAGGTGTAGCGATTGCCCTGCGCCATGGTCAGCGCGTCGGTCAGCGGTTCGGTCGCCAGGAACAGGCGCTTGCGCTGGTTCGCGAAATCCGCGACCGCGAGCCCCACATTCGACAGGAAGGTACCGGCGAGGAAGGAGACGTTCTCGCGCGTCAGCAGTTCCTCGGCCACGCGCACCGCGTCGCCGGGCGTCGAGCCATCGTCGCGAAACACGAATTCCAGACGCCGCCCGCCCATCACGCCGCCGGCGGCGTTGATCGAGTCCTGCGCCTGCTGCATGGCGTTGCGGTATGGCACGGCGAAGGCCGCCATGCGCGCGTAGGAGTTCAGTTCGCCGATGCGGATCGGTGCCGGCTGCGCGAAGGCTGGCGCCGCGAGCGGTGCGACCGCGGCGGCGCCGAGCGCGCGGCGGGACAGGGTGAAGCGCTGCATCCGAAAGCCTCCTGCGTCCGTAGTATGGGTGATGATCACGAAGCCGCGCCGGTCCTGCAATGCCTCCTTTCGCTTGACCGGCGATTGCGGGGTGTGCGTTTTGCGGAACCGACGATGACGACCGACGACGACCTGGGCAGGCTGTTGGCCGCGGTGGCGCAAGGCGACCGCAGCGCGCTGCGTGCCGTGTATGAATGGCAGTCAGTTCGCCTGTTTGGTGTGGCGAACGCGATCCTGCGTGACCGCGACGTGGCCGCCGACGCGGTGCAGGACGCCTTCGTCAAGGTCAGCCGACGGGCCGCGCAGTTCGACCCGTCGCGCGGCAGCGCCGCGGCGTGGCTCGCCGGCATCGTTCGTCATGCCGCGCTCGACATCATCCGCGCGCGGGGACGCGAGACGCCGACCGACGACCCGAACCTGGGCGACGAGGCAGTGGCACCCGAGGCGGAGGCACGGCTTGCCGCGACCGTCGAGGGCCAGCGCCTGCGCGACTGCCTGGCCGCGCTCGAGCCCAAGAACCGCGAGGGCATCATCCTGGCCTTCGTGCACGGGCTGTCGCATCCGCAGGTGGCCGCACGGCTCGACCTGCCGCTCGGCACCGTGAAGTCGTGGATCCGGCGCGGGCTGCTTGCGTTGCGGGAGTGCCTGGCATGATCCCGACAGATCCCGCCGGACGCGAGGCGATGGCTGGCGAATACGTGCTCGGCACTCTCGACGCGCACGAGGCGCACGCGGTGGAGCGTGCCATGGAGGCCGACCCCGCCTTCCGCGCGTTGGTCGAGGCGTGGCAGGCGCGCCTCGCACCGCTGGTGGCCCTCGCCACGCCGGAATCGCCGCCGCCCGGCCTGTGGGAGCGGATCGAGGCGGTGCTGGACGGGGCGCGGCCGCCTGTCGCGGCGCCTATGGCGAAGCCATCCGGCTTCTGGCGTTTCTGGGCCTTCGGTGCCTCGGCCGTGGCGGCGGGGTTGGCGCTGTTCCTGGTGGTTCGCCCCGTGCCGCAGCCGCCGCTGATGACCGTGCTGCTGACGCAGCAGGATCAGCCGGCCTGGCTGGTGGAGGCGGATGGCGGTGCGCTGCGCCTGGCAGCGCTGAACCCCCAGCCGGTGCCGCCCGATCGCGTCATGCAGTTGTGGGCGCTGCCGCAGGGGGCGAGCGCACCGACTTCACTCGGGCTGATCCCGGTGGCGGGGCGGCTGACCGTCACACCATCGACGATCCGGCCGGAGCCGGGGATGCTGATCGAGATCACGCTCGAGCCGCCGGGTGGGTCACCGACAGGACGGCCGACCGGGCCGATCCTGTTCATCGGGCGGCTGTTGCCAGCGCGGGGAACCTAGGCCAGGACGCGCCCCGCCACGACATCCAGCTTCGCCAGCAGGTCCGGGTCGCGCTTCTCCGGCGCCGTGACCAGTGCATGGTCCAGCGCACGGTCGCAGCCGGCGGGGCAGGGGCCGCGATCCGCGCCCAGCATCGGCACCACCGCCTTGACCAGCGCGCGGGCGCGGTCGGCATTGCCGAACAGCACCTTCACCACCTGTTCGACGGTGACGGCGTCGTGATCGGGGTGCCAGCAGTCGAAGTCGGTGACCATGGCCATGGTCGCGTAGCAAAGCTCCGCCTCCCGGGCGAGTTTCGCCTCGGGCATGTTGGTCATGCCGATCACGGCGCAGCCCCATTGGCGGTACAGCAGGCTCTCGGCCTTCGTGCTGAACTGCGGGCCTTCCATGACCAGGTAGGTGCCGCCGCGGGTGTGCGGGATGCCGACCTGCTGTGCCGCCGCTTCCAGCGCATCGCCGAGCCGCGGGCAGACCGGGTGGGCCACCGAGACATGCGCCACGCAGCCCGTGCCGAAGAAGGACTTTTCGCGCGCGAAGGTGCGGTCGATGAACTGGTCGACGATGACGAAGTGGCCGGGCGGCAGGTCCTCGCGCAGCGAACCGACGGCCGAGAGCGAGATGAGTTCCGTGCAGCCGATCCGCTTCATGGCGTCGATATTGGCGCGGTAGTTCAGCGCGGAGGGCGGCGTGGGGTGGCCGCGGCCGTGCCGCGGCAGGAAGGCCACGCGCACGCCGTGCAGGCGGCCGATAAGGATCTCGTCCGACGGGTCGCCCCAGGGGGTGCGGACCTTGACCCAGGCGCGGTCTTCCAAGCCATCGAGGTCATAGACGCCGGAACCGCCGATGAAGCCGATCATGGGTGTGATGGTGTCGGGCATGGTGTCTCCGGGGGTCGCGCGTACGGTGCGGGTGTAGCGCGGGGCGCGGCGCGTGCTAAGCCAGGGGGATGACGCGCGCTGCGATGATGCTGCCCCTGCTGGTGATCCTGGCCCTTGCCGCCTGCGGCGACCGGCGGGACGAACGCGGCGGGTTGGGGCCGCGGGGGACGGCGCTGCCGCCGCCGGATCTGGCGGCGGGGGCGCCGCAACGCTGACCGCTGGTACGCCAGTCCTGGCGCTTTTTGTCGCGCGGTCCTACTCGATTCGGACGTTCGTCAGTCGTGCACCGCGAAGGTCATCCAGGGTCAGGGGTGCTCGATCCATGTTACGGGTGTCCATCCGATACACCAGGGCGTCCGTGAACGTGACGTCCTGGAACTCGGTACTTTCGAAACGCGGGTTCACGATGAAGGCGTATGTGATGCGCAGCGAAATCAGATGCGCACCCGCCAGGCGGCTACCGTCAATGAACGGCGCGACAAGCCTGCTTTCCAGAATGGTTGCCCCTTCGAGGTTCGCGTCACCAAGGCTCTGACGCGGCGGAAAGCCGACCCGTTCCATGCGTGCGCGCCGCAGATCGGCTCCACGGATCTCCGGGAACCCGATCGAGGCCATGAAGATGGAGTCCTGAAGGTCCGCACGCTCCATGTACGCGCCGGCGAAGCGCGTTCGGTCGAAGCGCGCGCCACGAAGATCGCTGCCGTTGAAGCGCACGCGGGTCAGGAACGCTCCGCTGAAGTTGGCTTCGCGCAGATCGCGTCCGGCGAAGTCGACATCGGTCAGGTCCGCATCGCGGAAATCGACAGTTGCAAGGTCGGCCAGGTCGCCGGCATTGATGCGTGCAATTCGGGCCACTGCCATGAGTTCCGGCCTGTCCCCGAGGCGCGCACGCGCCTCTTCGATAACCGCCGCGCCCTCCGCGCCCCGGCCTTGCGCGGCCAGGACGCGTGCCATGCCGGCATACGGCTCGGCCAGGTCGGGCGTGCGCGTGGTGACATCGCGATAGGCCGCCAGCGCACGGTCGTGAAGGCGCCAGTATCGTAGAAGCCGCGCGCGCGTCAGTAGCGGCGCGAGGGCGCCGGGCGCGGCCTGGATGGCCGCATCCGCGGCCTCCAGGTCTCGCGAAAAGCCTGCAAGCATGGGCGCGACGCTACGCCCGTCATACAGGCTACAGATGTTTGTCGAGAGCCGCCCCGTCGGGTCCGGGTGCAGCAGGAACACATGCACCTCACCCGTACGAAGCGGAACGCCGCAAAGACCGTTCGGCCCCCCAGCGTGGATCGCGACCTGACCTGATGCATCGCCCTTCCAGGTCTCGATGACATCCACGGTCGCCAATTGGCGCGGCTCAGCCCGCTGTTCGAGGTTCTCCACGGAGGCGACGCGGCCACGGAACGCAACGGGCGCGCGATAGAATGCGAATTCCGCCGCGCCGGCCGGCGCACACGAACACGCCCATGCGCCGGGCGACCACGACGCAAACACGATGACGGTCAAGGCAATTAGCACGCTCAGTGTTGGCCGTCTGGTTGCGAAGCGCACGTCGTCCCACACGTGGCATACTCCTTCCGCAACCCGGCCAGATCGCCGGTCCGCATGCGCTATCCTGACGATGCCGGAACACGCTCTCAAGCATCGCGTGGCTGCGGTACCGGAGTGCTCTAGGGATCGTCCTCCGAACCTTCACCCATCCAGCACATCATCCTCCGGCTTCCGCCGCGCCCTGTGACGGTCGATCCACCCGGCCACCGGCCGCAGCAGCAGGTTCACCGTCAGCACCAGCACCGTCACGACGGCCGCCGCGGCGAATTCGCGCACCCCGATCAGCACGCCCAGGATTGCCACGCACCAGATCGTCGCCGCGTCACCGAGCCCCGTGACGCTGCGCCCCGCCTTGATGATCGCCCCGGCGCCGAGGAACCCCACCCCCGTCGCCACCGCGCCAAAGGCATGGCCCCAGGCGGCATCCGGCAGGCGCGCCACCACCATGGAGGCGAAGCCGGCCGAGGCCAGCGCCACCAGCGTGCAGGTGCGTATGCCGACCGCGCTGGTGCTGATGCCGCGCTCGATGCCGATGGCTGCGCCGACGACGAAGGCGGTGAACAGCACGATGGCCGTGCCGATCTCCGGCCCCAGCCCGTTCAGCCAGGCATCGACCGCCGCGTTCACACGTTGAAGCGGAACAGCAGCACGTCGCCATCCTTCACGACGTACTCCTTGCCTTCCACCCGCATCTTGCCGGCTTCCTTGGCGCCCTGCTCGCCATTCAGCGCGATGTAGTCATCATAGGCGATGGTCTCGGACGCGATGAACCCGCGTTCGAAATCCCCGTGGATCACGCCGGCGGCCTGCGGTGCCTTCATCCCCTTCAGGATGGTCCAGGCCCGCGTCTCCTTCGGGCCCACCGTGAAATAGGTGATCAGCCCGAGCAGCGCGTAGCCGGCGCGGATGATCCGGTCCAAACCGGAATCCTCAAGGCCTAGCGAGCCCAGGAATTCCGCCCGGTCGCCTTCCGGCATCTGGCTGATCTCGGCCTCGATGGCAGCGGAGACCACCACCGCCAGCGCGCCCTCTGCCTTCGCCTTCTCGAACACGCGCGCCGAGAACGCATTGCCGGTGGCGGCGGACGCCTCCTCGACATTCGCGACATACAGCACGGGCTTGGTCGTCATCAGCTGCAGCCGCGCCGCCGCCGCTTCCTCGCCCTTGGGTACCGCCGTGCGGGCGGGTCGGCCTGCTTCCAGCGCCGCCTTGATCGGGTCGATCAGCGCCATCTGCGCGATCGCTTCCTTGTCCCCGCCGCGCGCGCGCTTCACCAGCCCTTGGGCGCGCTTCTCCAGACTGTCGAGGTCGGCCAGCATCAGCTCCGTCTCGACCGTCTCGGCATCGCGCACCGGGTCCACGCTGCCCTCGACATGCGTGATGTCGCCATCCTCGAAGCAGCGCAGGACGTGGACGATGGCGTCCACCTCGCGGATGTTCGCCAGGAACTGGTTACCCAAGCCCTCGCCCTTCGACGCGCCGCGCACCAGCCCCGCGATGTCCACGAATTCCAGGCTGGTCGGGATGATCTTCTGGCTCTTGCCGATCCGCGCCAGCGCCTCGAGCCGCGGGTCCGGCACCGCCACGCGCCCGACATTGGGTTCGATCGTGCAGAAGGGATAATTCGCCGCCTGCGCCGCCGCGGTCTGCGTCAGCGCATTGAACAGCGTGGACTTGCCGACATTCGGCAGCCCGACGATCCCGCAATTAAAGCCCATTGTTCGTCCCCTTGACCGCGGGCGGCGTCGCCTTGCGCCAGGCCGCGTCGAATTCCTCGGCGAAGGTCTCGGCAATGGTGGCGGCCGCAATGCGCGCGGCGCCGTCATCCGTCACCGGCGCCAGCGCCGCCGCACGCAGATGGCCCACCACCTCGCCCACCGACAGCGACCCGCGCGGCAGGCGCCCCACCGTCTCATGCGCCGCGCGCGCCGGGTCGCCGGTGAAGCGCAGCAATTGCCGCGCGGCCAGCAGCAGCGCACCGGCCAGCGCCGCGCCCTCGCGCGTGCCCTCGCGCATCACGCGGCGGTCCTCTGCCTCGGGCGAGAAGCCGTCGATCGTGAACAGGTCGAGCGTCGCGCGCAGCCCTGCCGCCGCGCAGGCCAGGCTCTCGGCCTCCCGCACCAACGCCGAGGCCAGGATCGCCGTGCCATGCGCGAAATCCTGCGCGCTCGGGCCGGTGAAGGTGAAGATCTCTTCCTCCTCCATCACCCCTCCTGCGTCAGCAGCGCCAGGCGCGTCATGAAGTCCTCCGGCTTGCCCTCGGCCAGCAGCGGCGCGCAATCGGCCACGGCATCGACCAGCCGCGGCAGCCACGCCTGGTCCTGCTTGGCAAAATTGCCGAGCACATGGCCGGTGACCGCATCCTTGTGGCCGGGATGGCCGATACCCAGGCGCACGCGCCAGAACTCGGCGCTGGCGAAGGCGCGGCGCATGTCGCGCAGGCCGTTGTGGCCGGCCACGCCGCCGCCCTTCTTCACCCGGACCTTGCCCGGCGCCAGGTCCAACTCGTCATGGAAGGCCGTGATACCTTCCACGGGAATCTTGAGGAACGCCGCGGCCGGCTGCACGGCATCGCCGCTCGCATTCATGTAGGTCATCGGCTTGAGCGCCAGCACGCGCCGCCCGCCGACCACGCCCTCCGCCACCTCGCCCTTGAAGCGCTTGCGCCAGGGTGAAAAGCGATGGCGCCGGGCGATCTCGTCCAGCGCCATGAAGCCGATGTTGTGACGTTGGCGGGCGTGTTCAGGCCCGGGATTGCCGAGGCCGACCCACAGCAGGGGTCCATCCATCAGAACAACAAGGCCGGGGGAGCGAACTCCCCCGGACCCCCTCCTTTTTCTGGCACCTGGGAACTGACAGCCATGGGCCGCTCCCAGCCGGCCAGATTACTTCTTCTTCTTGGCGTCCTTGGCCGGCGCTGCGGCGCCGGCGGCAGGGGCCTTCTGCTTGGTCGCCTCGACCGGACCGGCGGCGGCCACCGGCGCGGCCTCATCGACCACCGTCGGCGCGGCGATCGACGCCACCATGAAGTCACGGCCCACGATGACCGGCTTCGCGCCGAACTGGTCCTTCACGGCGGACCAGCGCAGGCCATCGCCGATCGCGGCCTCGGCCAGGTCGATCTCGAATTTCTCGGGCACGTTCTCGGGGTCGGCCATGACCTCGACCTCGCGGCGCACGACGTTCAGCACGCCGCCGGCCTTGATGCCCGGGCAGGTGTCCTCGTGCAGGAATGCCACCGGCACCTTCACGCGGATGCGCGACCCGGCGGCGAGCCGCTGGAAGTCGACATGGATCGGGCGGTCGGTGACCGGGTGGAACTGCACGTCGCGCATCAGGCAGCGCTCGGCCGCACCGCCGGTCACGGCAACCTCGTACAGGTGCGACTGCCAGCCGCCCTTGTGCAGTTCCTTCATCACGTCGCGCGGGTCGAGGGCGACCAGCGTCGCGTCCTTCTTCGCGCCGTAGATGACAGCGGGGACAAGCCCCTGACGCCGGGTTGCGCGGGCTGCCCCCTTACCTGCCTGCTCGCGCGCCGCGGCCTCGATCCGGATGGTCTGGACCATGGTCGTTGCTCCTTCAGGTGAATGCTGTCGCCGTGCCGGGCTACCCCGAAACGACAAGCGCCGGCCTCCAGGGGTGCCGGCGCGAGCGGGTTCTAGGTGAAGCGCTTCAGCGGCGCAAGCGCGGCGGCCTTGACGGGCGGGGTCGCGGCCGCGAAGCGTTGCGGCAATGGAAGGCCTTCTGCTCCTCCTCGCGCTGCTGTTCTTCGGTGGCTGGATCTTCGGCGTCGCCGGCTTCGCGCGCGCCGGCGCGGCGCGGCGCGAAGCCCGCGCGCTGCAGGCCGAGATCGCCGCCCTGCGCGGCGAGGTCGCAGGCATGGCCGGCGCCCTGGTCGCCGCCGGCTTCCGCCCCCCGGAAGCCGCACCTGCACCGCAGCCATCCGCCGCACCGCCCTGGGCCGGCGCCACGCCGCCGGCCGCCGAGGCGCAGGACCCCGCGCCCGCCCAAACCGCGCCTGGCGACGAGACACCCCCGCCCTGGGCAGGCCGGGCGCCTGCCCAGGCCACGGGCCTGGCCCGCGATGACGATCCGTCCGTCGGGCCAGCCCCGGCGGCACCCTGGGGCGGCGCGCCGACCGACCGGCCGCGTCAGAGCCTCGAGGAATTGATCACCCAGCGCTGGGGCGTCTGGCTCGGCGCCGGGGCGCTGATGCTGGCGGCGGTCTTCCTGGTGCGGCTGGCGGTCGAGGAAGGCTGGCTCGGCCCGGGGCTGCGCAGCGCGGCCGCAGGCTTGCTGGGCGTGGCATTGGTGCTGGCCGGCGAATGGCTGGCGCGCCGTCCGGCGAAGGGCGCGGGCCTGCCGGACCTTGCGCCCGCGGCGCTCGCGGCCGGCGGCGTGGCGGCGCTGTTCGGCGCTGCTTATGCCGCCACGGTCCTCTATGGGCTGCTGCCGCCGCTGGTCGGCTTCGTGCTGATGGCGGCCGCGGGCGTCTTCGGGCTGCTGCTGTCGTTGCGGCGGGGGCCGCTGGTGGCCGCCGTGGGGCTGGCGGGTGCCTTCCTCACGCCGGCGCTGGTGGCCTCCGAGGATCCGTCGCTGGTCGGGCTGTTCGCCTACCTCGCGGTGGTCACGGCGGCGGCCATGGTGGTGGTGCGTGTTACCGCCTGGGGCTGGCTCGGCTGGTGCGCGGCGGTGGCGGGGGCGCTGTGGGTGCTGGTCGGCACCGTGGTGGCCGAACACGGCGAGCTCTGGGCGCCGGCTGCCTTCGTGCCGGTGGCCGCGGCGACCTTCCTGCTGGCCCTGCCGCGCGAGGCGCTCGGCACCGCGCTTGGCCGCGCGCTGGCGCATCTGCCGCCGGTCGCACTCGGCCTGGCGCTGCTGCCGGTGACTTTCGGCGACACGGATATCGCGCCGCCGCTCGGCGTGCTGATGCTCTCGCCGGTGGCGATCCTGGCGGCGCGGCGCAAAGCCTTGCTGGGGCGCCTGCCCTTCATCGCGGCGGGGCTCGGCCTGGTGGCGCTGCTGGTCTGGGTGGTGCCGGCCTGGACCCCCACCGGGGAGCGCGTGACGATCGAGGGCGCCGTCCAGGCGATCATCCCCGGCGCCTGGGTGCCGGAGGCGCTGGTTCGCTTCCTGGCCCTGTCCGCGGGGTTCGCGTTGCTGCACCTGCTGGCGGGGCTGGCGCTGGAAACGCGCCGGCGCGTCGCGCCGCAGGCAGGCGAAACCCTGGCCTGGGCCGGCCTGGCCGCCACCGTGCCGGTGCTGACGCTGCTGGTGGCCTATGCGCGGGTCCGCGGGCTCGCCACCGACCCGACCTGGGCGCTGGTCGCGTGCGGGCTGGCGGCGGTGCATGTGGGTGCGACGGCCCGCGGGCTGCGCGCGGGCGATCCCGGGCGCGCGGGCGCGCATGCGGCGGGGGCCACGGCGGCGCTGGCGCTGGGTGTCGCGATGGTGCTGCGCGACCAGTGGCTGACCCTGGCGGTGGCGATCTTCCTGCCGCCGCTGGCGATGATCGCGCTGCGGTTCGGGCTCGATCCACTGCGGCGCGTGGCGGCGGCGGTGGCGGCGGTGGTGCTGGTGCGGCTGGCGGCGAACCATTTCGTGCTGGGCTACGACTGGGGCGGCTGGCCGGTGCTGAACGGGCTGTTGCTGGCCTATGGCGTGCCGGCGGCGTGCTTCTGGTGGGCCGCGCGGATCTTCCTCGCACGCAGCGATGGCCGCGTGGTGCGGTTGCTGGAATGCGGCGCGGCGCTGTTCGCGACGCTGCTGGTGCTGCTTGAGATTCGGCACGCTCTGCAGGACGGCGTGATCGGCGCGCAACGCTGGGGCTTCGTCGAGGCCGCCTGGCAGGCCACCGCCTTGTTCGCCTGCGCCTGGGTGGCCCTGCTGCTGCACCGGCGCGGCGGGCGCGTGGCGCTGCTGTGGGCGGCGCGGGTGGCGGGTGCGGCAGGGATGGTGCTGGGCGCGGTGCTCCTGGCGAACAACCCCTGGACGACGAACCAGGATATCGCTGGACCGCTGCTGCTGAACGCGCTGCTGCCGGCCTATGCGCTGCCGGCGCTGCTGGTGGCGCTGGCGGTGGCGCGCGCGCGGGAAGTGCGCGTGCCGCAGGGGCTCGAGAAACTCCTCGCGGTCTATGCGCTGGCATCGGGATTCGCCTGGGTGACGCTCGAGGTGCGGCGCGCCTTCCACCCGACCGACATCGGCTGGGCGCGTATCACCGAGGCCGAGATGTACGCCTATTCCGGCGCCTGGCTGGTGCTGGGGGCGCTGCTGCTGGCGGTCGGCATCCGCAGCGGACGAAAGGAGATCAGGCTGGCGGCGCTGGGCGTGATTGCGCTGGTCACCCTCAAGGTCTTCCTGGTGGATATGGACGCGCTGGTCGGGCTGTGGCGCGTGCTGTCCTTCCTGGGGCTGGGCCTCGCGCTGATCGCGCTCGGTGCGATCTACCGGCGGTTCGTCGTGCCGGCAGGCACGCCAGGCAACAACGTGCCGGCAGGCACGCCAGGCAACAACGTGCCGGCAGGCACGCCAGGGAACAGCGGGCCGGCGGGCACGCCAGGCAATGACGGGGCGTCAGTCGCGCCTGGGCAGGCAAGGGCGCCAACCGCGCCGCCGGCCGCGTCGGAGGATGGCGCGCCGCCCCCTGCGCCGGGCGATGACGCGCCTAGGCCGGGAGGTGGGGCAGCGCCGCCGGCGTGACCTCCCACATCCGCCCGCTGGCGGGGGGCGCGCACCAGATCGGCAGCGCGTTGGGCGTGCGGACGTTGGGTTCGTGGCCGAGTGCGAGGCGCAGCGCGCGGAACAGCGCGCCATGCGCCACCACCACCACCGGGCCGGGCTGGGCGGTGGCGCGGTTGATCGCCGCCACGGCGCGGTCGTGCAGGGCCTGGAAGGTCTCCGCACCCTCGGGCGTGAAGGTCCCGGCGATCCAATCGTCGTACCAGTCGCCCATCGGCTGGCCTTCCTCGACGCCGAAGCCCACTTCCATCAGGCCCGGGTCGGTGGCGACCGGCAGGTTGAGCGCCTCGGCCACGATCTCCGCCGTGCGCAACGCGCGCGACAGCGGCGAGGCGACGATGGTGACGATGCCGCGGTCCACCATGGCCATCGCGGCGCGCCGCGCCTGCGTGATGCCGACCGTGTTCAGCGGAATGTCGGTACGGCCCTGGCTGCGGCCCTCGGCGTTCCAGTCGGTCTCGCCGTGGCGCAGGAACCAGAAGGGGACGGGGGTGAGAGCGGGGGTCATCCGATCTCCTTCTCGCGGGCCATGGCGGCGGCGACGGCAGGATGGGCGGCGACCTTGGCGGCGAGTGCCGACAGATGCACCAGGTCGTCGGTCGCGAAGTCCAGGAAGCTGGCGAAGCCGGTCAGCGCGACCAGGAAGATGTCGGGCGCCGTGATGCCCGGCGTGCCCAGCAGCGTCCCGTGCGGTATGCGGCCGAGTGCGGCGTCGGCGAATTCCAGCACCTTGCGCGCGCGGGCCTTGCTGGTGGCGCGCAGCGCGGCCGCCATCGCCTCGTCACCATCGGCCAGCATCTTCGCCTGGAAGGTGATGAAGAAGACATTCGCCATGCGGAAATGGCACCAGCAGAGCCATTCCATGCCCTTCGCCCGCCCGACCGCGTCGCGCGGCAGCAGGCCGGAATCAGGCGCCGCCTCCGCCAGCCACAGCGCCATGGCCGGGATCTCGGTGATTGTCACACCGGCATCGGGCAGTTGCAGCGCCGCGACTTCGCCCTTCGGGTTGATGGCGAGGTAGTCGGGCGTCTTGTGCTCGCCGTTCCGCAGGCTGATGAAGCGGATGTCGATGTCGAGGCCCGAGAGCGCCGCCATCTGATGCACGATGGACCCGCTGGTGCGGGTCGAGGTCCAGAGGATCGGTCGGGTCATGCGCTGTCTCCCGCCAGGGCGATGCAGGCGAAGGCGACCTTCGCTTCCGTCGGCACGCCGAAGCGCGCGGTGTGGCGCGCCGGCAGTCCGCCCGGGAAGTGCTTCACGTATTCCGCGTTGCATGCGGCGTAGTCGGCCGGGTCGGTGATCAGCATCGTGACCTGCACCGCACGGTCGAGGCTGCTGCCGGCCTCGCGCAGGATGCTGTCGACCATGGCCAGCGCCTCGCGCGTCTGGTCCGCCGCGGTGGTGCCGCGCTGGATGCCGCGGGCCGGGTCGTGCGGCGCCGAATGGCCGGACACGAAGACCAGCCCGCCGGCGCGCGTCGCGCGGCTGAACGGCCGCGCCTCGCCTGGCGCGGGGTGGCCGATGATGTCGAAGCTCACGTTGGCAGGCCTTCGAGCTCCAGCGTGCGCTTCACCGCGGGGCGCGCCAGCATGGCCGCGAAATGCGTGGCGAGGCGCGGCGGGAGTGGAATGTTGAAGCGCCGCGCCGCCCAATGCTCGATGAAGAACAGTGCGCTGTCGGCGATGGAGTAGCCACCGGGCAGAACCCAGGTGTCACCGCGCCAGCCGGAGTCGATCACGTTCATGTACTTCACCGCCAGCTCGCGCCCCTGAGCGACGACGGCGGGTTCGTCCTCCGCGCGCAGGGCGAAGCGGTTCGGGCGCGACTGCCGCGTGAAGCCCTGCGGGTGCACCGTGCCGCAGACGTAGTCGAGGAACTCGGCGCAGCGCGTCTCGCCCTCCAGGTCCACCGGCACCAGCCCGGCCTGCGGGTTGGTCTTGGCCAGCCACATCGCGATCACCGGGTATTCGGTCAGCAGCGTGCCGTCGTCGCGCAGCAGCGCCGGGACCTTGGACTTCGGGTTGATGGCGACGTAGCCCGGTTCGTATTGCGCGTTGTTCTTGAAGTCGAGCGGCGCGGGATCGTAGGGGCGCCCGATCTCCTCCAGGATCACATGGATGCCGATGGAGCACGCGTTGGGCGCGTAGAAGAAGCGCATCACGCCAGGCCTTCGGCCGCCATCACGCGCTGCACGGCGCCGCGCGCCTTCATGCGCGCGTAGTGGCCGGCGACGTTGGGCGGCAGATCCTTGCCCAGCCGCGCGTTCCACCAGAACGACACATAGAACAGCGCGGAATCGGCGAAGGAATAGGTGCCGACCAGCCAGTCCTGGCCCTCCAGCGCCTTGTCCATCAGCGCCAGGCCCTTGCTGAAGATCTCGGCGCCGCGTGCCTTCACCGCCTCGTGGTCGGCCTCGCTCGGCGCGAAGTTGGCCGGGCGGAACATGCGCGAGAAGCCCTGCATGTGCATGGTCGCGACGATGTAGTCGGTGCATTCCAGCGCGCGCGCCTGCGCCTCGAGGCCCATGGGCATCAGCCCGGCGGTGGGGAAGCGCGCGGCCAGCCAGAAGGCGATGGCCGGGTATTCGGTCAGTACCGATCCATCCGCGCGTTCGAGGGTCGGCACCTTCGACTTCGGGTTCACGCCGGTGAATTCCGGCTTGAACTGCGCGCCTTCGCGCAGGTTGACCAGCACCGCCTCATAGGGCGCGCCGATCTCCTCGATCAGGACATGGATGCCGACGGAACAGGCGCCGGGGGCGTAGTAGAGCTTCATCGGAAATGTCCTTTCGCGGGCGGGCGCCGGAGGATCGTGCGGGCGGGCGGGAATGGCAAGCGGGTGCGACCAGACCCAGGCAACCGCGGCGGACGCGCGGCGTTGACAGGGGCAGGCGCACCGATGACGGGCGTCGCGTGAAGAAAGGGACACAACGATGGACAAGGACAGGATCGCCGGCGCCGCCAAGCAGGCCAAGGGCGCCGTGAAGGACGCCGTGGGCAAGGTCACGGGCGACGCGAAGCTGCAGGCCGAGGGCAAGGCCGACAAGGCCGAGGGCAAGGTGCAGAACGCCGTCGGCGGGCTGAAGGACGCGGCGCGCGACACGCTGCGCGACAAGTAGGCCGCAAGGCGCCGGGGCCGGGCTGCGCGTCAGCCCGGCCCCGTTTCGCCCGAGTGCCGCGCGAGCCAGACGCTTCGGCCGCCGCAGCCCGCGTCATTCGCCGTATGTGCCAGGACTTCGAAGCCCGCGTCGGCGAGCAGCGCGCGGTATTCCTCGGGATCGAGGCTCGCATGGAACAGGGGTTCGCCGCGCAGGCAGCCAATCGCCTCGCCATGCGCCGGGCCGCTGGTGAAGATCAGCGGCGCGGAGAGCTGCGCGTGCGCGGAGAACCGCGCGAACATCGTGCGCTGGTCGTGCTGCGCCAGGTGAAAGAAGCTGTCCCAGGCGATCAACCCGTCGAAGCGGCGGCCCAGAGCCAGCTCCCTCATATCGGCCTCGATCCAGGTGGCCGCGGGGAGTCGTGCGCGCGCGAGGGCGAGCAGCGGCGCGCTGGTGTCGATGCCCGTCACCGCGAAGCCCGCCGCGGTCAACATGACGCCGATCGGCGCCCCCGCGCCGCAGCCGATGTCGAGCACGCTACCGCCCGGCCGCAGCAGCGCGACGAAACGCGCTAGCCACGCGGCCTCGACGAACGGCCCGGCTGCCCGATCCGCCGCCCAGGCCAGACCGTGCCGCCGATACAACCCGATGATCGCATCCGCCGGACCGCCCACACCCCACCTCCCGCACACCGGCCCGATGCCGCGCATCGGGCCGCGAGCGCAAAGTCCGACCGCGCCCAGACCACAAGCCGCCGCCAGCACACCAGCGCAGGGCGCGAAGGCAAGCCGGCCGGACGGCCGGCGCCCGCCGTTTGAGGGCCTAGTTGAAGAGCGAGGAGACGGAGCTTTCCTCGCTGATGCGCTTCATCGCCTCCGCCAGCAGCGGCGCGATGGTGAGCTGGCGCAGGTTGCGCGAGACCCGCACGGCCTCGGTGGCCTGGATGGAATCGGTCACGGTCATCATCTCGATGGGTGCCGCGCCGATGCGCGCCACCGCCCCGCCCGAGAAGACGCCATGCGTGACATACACGCCGACCGACTGCGCGCCATTCTTGAGTAGCGCCTCGGCCGCGTTGCACAACGTGCCGCCGGAATCGACGATGTCGTCCACCAGCAGGCAATGGCGGCCTTCGACCTCGCCGATCACGTTCATCACCTCGCTGACACCCGCGCGCGGGCGCCGCTTGTCGATGATGGCGAGGTCCACGTTCAGCCGCGCCGCAATGGCGCGCGCACGCACCACGCCGCCGACATCGGGGCTGACCACCATCAGTTCCCGCCCCGCCAGGCGGTCCTGGATGTCGCGGGAGAACAACGGCGCGGCGAACAGGTTGTCCACCGGGATGTCGAAGAAGCCCTGGATCTGCGCGGCGTGCAGATCCATCGTCAGCACGCGGTCCGCACCGGCCTCGGTGATCAGGTTCGCCACCAGCTTGGCGCTGATCGGCGTGCGGCTGCCCGACTTCCGGTCCTGCCGCGCATAGCCGAAATACGGGATCACCGCCGTGATCCGCCGCGCGCTCGCCCGCCGCAGCGCATCGAGCGTGATCAGCAGTTCCATCAGGTTGTCGTTGGCGGGATAGGAGGTGGACTGCACCACGAAGACATCCTCGCCGCGGACATTCTCGTGGATCTCGACGAACACCTCGAGATCGGCGAAGCGCCGGACCGATGCGTTGGTCAGCGGGAGGCCGCAGGCGGCGGCGACAGCCTCGGCCAGGGGGCGGTTGCTGTTGCAGGCGACGATCTTCATGGCCGGGGGCTCCGGGCGCCACAGGCGCGGGCGGGTCGGGGGGCGCGGGTTCGTAGCAACGTGACGATGATGTGTAAATCGCGCTGCCCTATACTCGCCCGCAAGCGCCGTCAGGTTGCGTCCGTGTCACACGGGGTAGGGTTCATGCGGATCAGCGGGATGCGATGGGAGCGCCGGGTGCATCCGGGCCGTATCGGCCTTGCGGGTGTGGTCGCGGCCGGTGTGCTGGTGCTGGCTGCCGCGCCGGCTTTCGCGCAGAAGACCGGGCACGAATACGACGCCGCCGGCCGTTCGGTGGGTCGTATCGAAGCCGGGCCGGACAGGCAGCGACAGTATGACGCGCAGGGACGCCTCGTCGGGCGGTCGGAACAGCGCGGCGATACCACGCGCCACTATGACGCCAGCGGCCGCACGGTCGGCCGCACGGAACAGCGCGGCGACACGCTGCGCCACTACGATTCCTCGGGTCGCGCCCAGGGCCGCACCGAATGGCGCGGCGACACGGCGCGGATCTTCGATTCCTCCGGCCGTAGCGAAGGCCGGATCGAACGCAGCGGCGACACCTGGCGCCGCTACGATGCCCAGGGCCGGTTGACCGGCCGCGGGATGGGGCCGGCGCCGACCCGCTAACGGACCATCGGCCGGCCGGTGCCGCGCGCCAGGATGCGCCGAGCGGCGCATCCTCGCATCACGCGCATCAGCCGTGCTTGGCGACGATGCCCTTCACTTCGTCCATCGCCTCG
Source organism: Roseomonas fluvialis (assembly GCF_022846615.1). Lineage (NCBI taxonomy): Bacteria > Pseudomonadati > Pseudomonadota > Alphaproteobacteria > Acetobacterales > Roseomonadaceae > Roseomonas > Roseomonas fluvialis. The sequence goes on along the minus strand of NZ_AP025637.1, from coordinate 5,008,175 downwards.
GCGAAGCGCTTGTTGAGCAGCGAGATCGCCTCGCTGTTCGACCGCTGGATCAGGTCTGCCAGCTCCTGGAGGTTCGCGACCGCCTTCTCGTAGGTGGACTTGGCGAGTTCGGCCTGCTTCGCGGCCTTGTCCTGCGGCGCCTCGGCCGAGGCGAAGGACTTCATCGCCTCGGTCATTTCAGCGACCGAGGCCTGCAGGATCTCCATGTGGCGGCGTGCGACCGCCTGGGCGCCTTCGAGCGCCACGCGATTGGCGGCGGAGAAGGCCTCGATGTTGCGGCGCTGTGCGGCGGCCAGCGCTTCCATGTCCGGCATGACGTTGGGCATGGACGGCATCTTGAAGTCGGAGAACATCTTGAAGACGTCCATGTCGGGCTTGAAGCCGAAACGGTCAGACATCACGCACATCCCCTTTGGTCTTGCTGATCGGCGAGACTAGCGCAGAAACCGCGGTGCGGGGATATCGCTGGGGCGCGAAATTCGCGCCTGTGTGATGCATGGCCTCGTATGGCGCATTGGCGGCATCGCCGAAGCGGTCGAGCAGCCGCGCCGTCACGTCGTCCGGCACTCGGCGCATGCGCACGAACGCCACGCGGGCGGTGGCGCCAGGCCCAGGCGATCGCCTACGCCGCGGAGGCGTCGTCGGCCGCGGCCTCGGGCGCGGCGGCCGGCAGCAGGCGCAAGGTGCGCGCGATCTGTTCGGCGCGATCGAGCGCACGGTCGAGCGCGGCCATGGTGCTGCCCAGATCCTCGCTCTCGTCCTCGGCCCAGGCGCGCACGGTGGCGAGCCAGACGCCGACCAGGCCGAGCGCGATGATGCGGCGCTGCCCGCCATTGCCCTCGATCTCGGCGGCATCGAGCATCCAGCGCATCGACAGCGACAATTGCGGGCCCAGCAGCGCGGCCAGCGACGGGTCGCGCCGCATGTCGCGCAGGAAGCGCAGGATGCCCGCGCGATGCGGCTGCATGGCATCGAGCCGGCGCATCAGCACGTCGAACAGCCGGTCGCGCGCCGCCCCGCCCTGGCCCGGCACGGTCCCCGCCAGCACCGCGTGGTCCATGCGGCGGCCATGCAGGATCATCGGGTCGAGCCTGCTGGGGAAGCGGTCGCGCAACGTGGCCAGTGGCACGCCGGATTCGGCCGCCAAGCGCCCCATGGTCAGGCCTGGCCAGCCATGGGTTGCGATCACCCGCCAAAGGGCGGCCACCAGCGCGTCTTCGTCGATCTCGGTCATGATGGCAGGATATGGGGCGTGGGGGTCAGCCTGCCAGTTCCCGCGCGCGATCGGTGGCAGCCTGGATCGCCTTCGACATGGACGCTGGCCAGGCATCGGGGTCCATCAGCACCGCCAAGGCCCGTTCGGTGGTGCCCTTGGGGCTGGTGACGGCGCGGCGCAGGTCCGCGGCATCCTGCGTGCTGGCGGCGAGCAGCGCGCCGGACCCCGCCACCGTGGCGCGGGCCATGCGGCGCGCGAGGTCGGGCGGCAGGCCCTGTTCGATGGCAGCCTTTTCCATCACCTCCGCCAGCAGGAAGACATAGGCGGGGCCGCCGCCGGAGACGGCGGTGACCGGGTTGATCTGGTCCTCGTCATCGACCCAGGCGACCTCGCCCACCGCCTGCAGCAGCGTGTCGGCCAGCGCGGCCTGCGCCGTGGTCACGCCGGGCGCCGCATAGGCGGCGGTGAAGCCCTGGCGGACGGCGGCCGGGGTGTTCGGCATGGCACGCACCACCGCCGCGCCGCCACCCAGGGCGGCACGCATCGACGCCACGGACCGGCCCGCCATGATCGAGACGAACAGCGCGCCACCCTCGGTGAAGCGCGCATAGGCCGGCAGTGTCGCCGGCGCCTCTTGCGGCTTGATCGCGAAGACCACCGCGCCGGGTGCGAAGCCGGCCGGGATGGCGGTGGCATCGGGGATGATGGTCGCGCGGTGCGCGAAGGCTTCGGCGGCCGGGGCGTAGGGTTCGACCACCACGGCGCGCGACAGGCCGCGTTCCAGCCACCCGGACAGCATGGCGCCGCCCATCTTGCCGCAGCCGATGAGAAGGAGGTCGGGGAGGGTCTCGGTCATGGCGCAACGTGGCGCCGTCAGAGGCTGGCCGCAAGGCCGGCGCGGCCTCGCCGCGCGCGCCCCCTTGGGGAGCAAGGCCAGGCCGAGCCACGACCTGGTGTCGTGCCGCGGTCCCTGTGTCAGGCCGCGGCACCACCGGGGGCTCCGGGGGAAGCGTGCCTCCCCCGGATGCGATCAGCGGCGCAGGCTCAGCCGGCCGATCAGGGTCTCGTAGCGCTTCTGGTCCTTGCGCTTCAGGTAGTCGAGCAGGCCACGGCGCTGGCCGACCAGCACGAGCAGGCCACGGCGCGAATGGAAGTCCTTCGCGTGGGTCTTGAGGTGCTCGGTCAGGTTCGAGATGCGCTCGGACAGGATGGCGACCTGGACCTCGGGGCTGCCCGTGTCGTTGGGGCCGGTCGCATAGTCCTTGATGACCGCCTGGCGGCGTTCGGCAGTGATCGACATCGGGTTATCCTTCGTGTTGGCCGGGGTTGTCCCCTTCGGCGATGATGTCGGCCGGCGCGGCGCCGCGGGGGCGCCGTTGGGCCTCGGAACCGCCCTGGTCCAGCCACCGCTCCGGCTTCAGCAAGCCTTCGTCGAAGCGGGCGAGACCCATCAGGCGCCCCCCCGCCATCGCTCTGGCCAGGCCCCCATCGGGGTTGGCCTCGCGCGGAACCCGGCCCATCAATTCGACCAGCGGTATGGGCTGGCCGAAGGACAGTCGGGCGGCTTCGGCTTCAGTGAGGGCCAGCGCCGGGATGTCGGCCAGCGCGGTCGTCACCGGAAGCAGAAGGTCCGGGGAAGGGGGCGGGGTATCGCCGGAAACGGCGATCCTGTCCAGGGCGACGGCGTCCTTCTCGTGGAAGGGGCCCACGCGCATCCGGCGCAGGGCGGCGATATGCCCCAGCGTGCCGCAGGCCTTCGCGACGTCGCGCGCGAGCGAGCGCATGTACACGCCCTTGCCGGATTCCACGAAGAATACCGCGGTGTCGCCGTCCGGGCGGTCGATCAGTTCGAAGCGGTCGACGCGCGCCGGCCGCGGGGCCAGTTCCACGGCTTCACCTGCGCGGGCCAGGTCGTAGGCGCGTTCGCCTGCGATCTTGATGGCGGAATAGATCGGCGGGACCTGTAGGATGTCGCCGATGAAGGCGGGCAGGGCGGCGCGCAGCTGGTCGTCGGTCGGCCGCGCATCGCTGGTTCCGATGACATTGCCGTCGGCATCGTCGGAATCCCGGGCCTCGCCCAGCTTCAGCGTGAAGCGGTACTGCTTCGTCCCGTCCATGACATAGGGCACGGTCTTGGTGGCGGCGCCGAAAGCGATCGGCAGCACGCCGGTGGCCAGCGGATCCAGCGTACCGCCATGGCCGCATTTCTGCGCCTGGAACGCGCGCTTGCAGATCGCGACGACATCGGTGCTGCCGATCGCGGTCGGCTTGTCGATGATCAGCCAGCCATCGAGCGGACGGCCTTTAGGCTTGCGGTGACGATGATGGGCCATCTTGTTCTTCGCAGTTCGGTTCGAATTCGTGGTGGGACCGGCCAGGCACGCGGTGTCCGGCCCGCGGAATCAGGGTCTGCCGCGAGCCCCTAGAGCACATCCCGGTCGGATGGAATCATCCGATCGGCCGGCGATGCTCGCGACACCACAGGCCCGGAGGCGTTGCCGCGAGCCGTGCCGAACGGCGGCGGCGCGAGCGGAGGCAAGGCAATGGAGACAGTCCGCGAAGCGCCGCGGCGGCGCATGCCGATCTGGGCACGGTTGCTGCTGAGCCTGGTCATGACCGCGATCGACGCGGCGATCGGCGGCCTGGTCGCGGCAACCTGGTCGGGCGCCTTGATCGGGATCGGCGTAGCGCTGCCGGTGATCGTGCTGGGCATGCTGATGCCGGGCGTGCTGGCGGCGGTGCTGTTCGTGCTGCAGGCGGTCAGCTGCGCCTCCTGATGCGGCCGGAACGCCACCGCGTGTCGGGGTGTCGTGGCGGCTGCGCGCGAGTCCAAAGGCGTGGCGGCTGCGCGCGAGTCCAAAGGCGTGGCGGCTGCGCGCGAGTCGAAAGGCGTGGCGGCGGTGGTGCGTGTATGCCGCGCCGCCGCCGCAGGCATGAGGGAGCGCCCGGCTGCGCGGGTGCGCGTGGCTTTGGCCATGGCGAGGTCGCGCGTCTAGGCCGGCACGGGGCGCGGCCGGCCGGCCTCGTCGAGCGCCACGAAGGTGAAGGTTGCCTCGGTCACGCGCGCGGCGTCCTCCGCGGTGCGGTCGCGGCGCCAGGCTTCGACATGCACGCGGATGGATGTGCGCCCGACGCCGAGCAGCCGGCCATAGAGGCTGACCTCGTCGCCGACCCGCACCGGCAGGTGAAAGGTCATCGCCTCCACCGCGACGGTCGCCACGCGGCCGCGCGCGCGTCGCAGCGCGACCGATGCGCCGGCCTGGTCCATATGCGCCATCAGCCAGCCGCCGAAGATGTCACCGGCCGGGTTCGCATCGGCCGGCATGGCGATGACGCGGACCTGCGGCGGTTCCTCCGGCGCGTTCATTCGTCGCCATCCTTGCGGGGCGCCAGGTCGCGCCGCACCTCGGGGCGGTGCATCACCTCGTTGATGTGCATCGCGTAGTCGAGCGCGGTGTCCGGCTGGAAATGCAGGTCGGGCGCGTAGCGCAGCCGGACGGACTTCGCGATCTCGCGGCGCAGGAAGGACGACACGCGCTTGAGCGCGGCCAGCTGGTCCTTGTTCAACTCCTTGCCCAGCGCGGAGACGAAGGCGGTCATGTGCTTGAGGTCGGGCGAGGCGCGCACTTCCGTCACCGTCACGCGCAGGTCGTGCAGCTCGGGGTCGCGAAACTCCTCCCGCGCGAAGATGCCCGAGAGCGCGTGGCGGATCTCCTCGGCCACGCGCAATTGGCGCTGCGAGGGACCTTCGGGATTGCCGTGGTGACTTGGCTTGCTCATGGAACCTACCTCAACGCCCGGACCCTGCGGCGCACCGCAACTGCGCCGGGAGCGCAAAGCGCGATCGCGCCCAGACCATCAACTGCGCCGGGCGCACCAGTGCGGGGCGCGAAAGCCTGGGCCGCGGACGGGCCCCATGCGTGTCGCTGCGCAACGTGCATGGGCACCCGGATGCGTCCGCCCGGCGCCGGAGGGCGAAAAAAGTTCCGTGGCGGCTTACGCGGCCGCCACGGTTTCCACCTCGAAGCACTCGATCTGGTCGCCCACGCGGATGTCGTCGTAATTCGCGAAGGACATGCCGCATTCGAGGCCATTGCCGACCTCGCGCACGTCGTCCTTGAAGCGCTTCAGCGTGGACAGCTCGCCCTGGTGGATGACCACGCCGTCGCGCAGCAGGCGCACGCCCGAGCCGCGCTTGACCACGCCTTCGGTGATGCGGCAGCCGGCAACCTTGCCGATCTTCTTGACCTCGAAGACCTGCAGGATCTGCGCGTAGCCCAGGAACTTCTCGCGCTGCACCGGCGCGAGCTTGCCCTTGTAGAGCTTCTCGATGTCGTCCGCGACCTCGTAGATGATCGAGTAGTAGCGGATGTCCACGCCTTCGCGGCTCGCCAGGTCGCGCGCCTGCGACGTTGCGCGTACGTTGAACGCGACGATGACGGCATCCGACGCCTTGGCGAGCTGGATGTCCGATTCCGTGATCTGCCCCACCGCGGAGTGCAGCACGCGGACCTTCACCTCGTCGTTGCCGAGCTTGCCGAGCGTCACGCCGATCGCCTCGGCGGAGCCCTGCACGTCGGCCTTGACCACAACGGCCACTTCCTTCTGCTCGCCCGCCTGGATGCGCGCCAGCATGTCCGTGAGGTTGCCGCGGCCCGCGCCGATCGCGGCGGTCGCCTTCTCGCGCAGCTTGCGCTGGCGGAATTCGCTGACCTCGCGGGCACGCGCCTCGTTCTCGACCGCGATGAAGTTCTCACCGGCCGAAGGCACGCCCGACAGGCCCAGGATCTCGACCGGCAGGGACGGGCCGGCTTCCTTCACCTGGCGCGCCTTGTCGTCGAGCATGGCGCGCACGCGGCCCCATTCGGCGCCGGCCACCACGATGTCGCCCTGCTTCAGCGTACCCTTCTGCACCAGCACCGTCGCGACCGGCCCGCGGCCGCGATCGAGCTTGGATTCGATGACCGTGCCTTCGGCAGCACGCTCGGGGTTCGCCTTCAGGTCCAGCACCTCGGCCTGCAGCGAAATGGCTTCCAGCAGCTTGTCGAGGTTGATCTTCTGCGTCGCCGAGACCTCGATCTCCTGCGTCTCGCCGCCGAGGCTTTCCACCACGATCTCGTGCTGCAGCAGTTCCTGCTTCACGCGCTCGGGCTTCACGCCGGCCTTGTCGATCTTGTTGACCGCCACGATGATCGGCACCTGGGCCGCACGCGCATGGCGGATCGCCTCGATGGTCTGGGGCATCACGCCGTCATCGGCGGCCACCACCAGCACCACCATGTCGGTCACCGATGCACCGCGGGCGCGCATGGCCGTGAAGGCCTCGTGGCCCGGGGTGTCGATGAAGGTCACGCGCGTGCCGTCCGGCACCGTGATCTGGTAGGCGCCGATATGCTGCGTGATGCCGCCTGCTTCGTGCGCCACCACGTCGGTCTTGCGCAGCGCATCGAGCAGCGACGTCTTGCCGTGGTCGACGTGGCCCATGATGGTCACGACCGGCGGGCGCGCCTGCAGGTCGGTGTCGGTGTCCTGCGCACCTTCGAGGCCAACCTCGACGTCGCTTTCGCTCACGCGCTTGATGCGGTGACCGAATTCCTGGACCACCAGTTCGGCCGTGTCGGCGTCGATCGACTGGGTCAGCGTCGCCATCACGCCCATGCGGAACAGCGCCTTCACCACCTCACCGCCACGCGCGGCCATGCGGTTCGCCAGTTCCTGCACCGTGATCGCTTCCGGCACCACCACGTCGCGCACCACGCGTTCCGTGCCCGACCGCAGTCGCTGCAGCTCCTGCTGCCGGCGCTCGCGGTCACGCGCACGCCGCAGGGAGGCGATCGAACGGCTGCGCTCGTCCTCGCCCTCGATCGCGGCCTGCACGTCGATGCGGCTGTCGCGGCGGCGGTCGGTGGTCGGCGCAGCCTTCTTGACCGGCACCGGCATGGGGCGGCGGCCAGGCGCGCCCGGCGGGCCACCGGCGCGGCGCAGCGGGGCGCGGCGGCCTTCGTCCTCGTCCTCGGCTGCGTTGCGCGGCTTCAGCGTCAGCCGCGCAGCCGGGGTGTCCTCGGTCTTGCGGGCGGCGGGTGCGGCGGCCGCGGTCGGGCGGCCGGTCTGCTTCGCGGCGGCAGCCACCGCGACAGATGCGGTCTCGGCTGCCGTGCGCGCATCCTGCTCGACCGCGGTGCGGGTCGATGCCTCTGCCGCGTTGCGTGCTTCCTGTTCGGCGCGCGAGGCGGCTTCCTCGGCGGCGCGACGGTCTTCCTCGGCGCGGCGGGCAGCTTCCTCGGCGGCGGAGCGCACCATGAGCGCCTGGCGCTCGCGTTCCTCGCGCTGGCGCTGCGCCTCGATGCGGCGGTTTTCCTCGAGCACGCGCTGGCGCACCGCGATCTCGGCCTGGGTCAGGGGGCGGCCGGCGGCGGGCGCGCGCGTGCCGGCGCTCTGCGTCTGGCCGGTCGTGCGTGGCAGGGCCGTGCTTGCGGCGGACGCCACAGGGGCGGGCGGCGGCGGCGTCGATGCCGCGGGCGCCGCAGCCGGCGCAGGCGTGCGTGCCGCGGGCGCGGCCACGGCCGGCTTGGGCGGCGGGGCGACGGCGCGCTTCTTTACCACCTCGACCTGGACGGTCTTGCTCCGGCCATGGCTGAAGGATTGCCGGACACTCCCGGCATCAACGGTCTTGCCGAGTTCAAGACGCCCGCCGGGCCGAAGGCTCAGCCTGCTCTTGCCCGCGTCCTGCTCGTTCTGGTCGCTCATCAGCCGATCCGAACCCGATCCAAAAATGCAATACCCGAGGGGCGCACCTGGTGTGCGACCCTCACGAAACCTGCGGCACGGCCGGGGTGAAACCCGCCAGTCGCTCCGCTTCCTGCCGGATGGCATCCGCCAGCCGACCGGGGGCGACAACAACATGCACGGCATGGTCCCGCCCGAACACCACGCCCAGTTCCGCCGCGGTGAGCGGCGCAACCGCCGGTAGATTTCGTCCGCCGAAGCGCGCACGCTCCGCCAGGCTCCCATCCACCGCCTGCACCAGCAGCCCTGCGCGTCCGGCCTGCAGCCATTCCCGCCCGGCCTGCCAGCCGGAAACCGCCTGCCCCGCCCGCCGGGCCAGGCCCAGCAGGTCACGGATGCGGGCGCGAAGACCGTCCTCGATCCGCGCACGAAGGTCGGAGGGAAGCGTCACAGGCCCGCGCGCGGCCCGCATGAAGGCCCCGCGGCTCAGTGCGCCTTCTAGCACATCGCCCCGCGCGCTCAACCACATTCCCCGGCCCGGCAGCTTGTTCGCCAGGTCCGGCACGATCTCGCGCGACGGACCCAGCACGAAGCGCAGCATGCGTTCCTTCGGCAGGGTTTCGCGCGTGGCAATGCAGCGGCGGATCGGCCCGCTTTCCGGCGGGTCCTCCTCATCCGTCGCATCGGCCAGCGCGGTGGTCATGGCGTGGGTCAGGCCTCCGTGGCCTCGTCGCCGAGCCAGCCGGCGCGGCGGCGCGCTTCCATGACGATGGCGTTGGCCGTCTCCTCGTCCACCACCTCGGCGCCCAGGATCTCGATGAGCTCGTCGCCGGCCAAGTCGGCCAGGTCCTCGAGGCCCTTCACGCCCTTTTCGCCAAGCGTGACCATCATGGCCGGGGAGAAGCCGCCGATCTCGGCCAGCACGTCGTCCACGCCCAGCTCGCGGCGCTTCTCGTCCAGTTCGCCGTCGCGCTTCTCGATGAAGGTGGCGGCGCGGCGCTTCAGCTCGGCGGCCACCGATTCGTCGAAGCCCTCGATGCCGGCGAGTTCCTCGTCCTCGACGGTCACGATGTCCTCGATGGTGCCGAAGCCTTCCTGCACCAACAGGCCGGCGATGACGTCGTCGACGTCCAGCGCTTCCACGAACAGGCCGGTGCGCTTGCGGAATTCCTCCTGCCGGCGCTCGGATTCCTCGGCCTCGGTCAGGATGTCGATGTCGTAGCGCGTGAGCTGGGAGGCCAGGCGCACGTTCTGGCCGCGGCGGCCGATGGCCAGGCTGAGCTGGTCGTCGGGCACCACGACCTCGCAGCGCTTGCCGTCCTCATCGAGCACGACCTTGCTGACTTCGGCGGGGGCGAGCGCGTTCACGATGAAGGTCGCGAAATCGGGCGACCAGGGGATGATGTCGATCTTCTCGCCCTGGAGTTCCGCCACCACCGCCTGCACGCGGGAGCCGCGCATACCGACGCAGGCGCCAACCGGGTCGATGGAGCTGTCGCGCGAGATGACCGCCATCTTGGCGCGCGAACCGGGGTCGCGCGCGACCGCCTTGATCTCGATGATGCCGTCGTAGATTTCCGGCACTTCCTGCGCGAACAGCTTCGCCAGGAACCCCGGATGCGTGCGGCTCAGGAAGATCTGCGGACCGCGCGGTTCCTCGCGCACATCGTAGATATAGGCCCGGACGCGGTCGCCGTTGCGGAAGGCCTCACGCGGGATGGTCTCGTCGCGGCGCAGCAGCGCCTCGGCGCGACCCAAATCCACCATCAGGTTGCCGTACTCGGTGCGCTTGACGATGCCGTTGATGATCTCGCCGACGCGGTCCTTGTATTCCTGGAACTGCTTGCCTCGCTCGACCTCGCGCACCCGCTGCACGATCACCTGCTTGGCGGTCTGCGCGGCGATGCGGCCGAAATCGATCGGCGGCAGCGGGTCGATGATGAATTCGCCGATGCCGATGCCCGGCTTGATCTTCTGCGCGATGCGGTGCGGGATCTGCGTGGCTTCGTTCTCGACCGGCTCGGCCTCGACCACCTCGGTCCATCGGGAGAGCTTCACCTCGCCGTTGCGGCGGTCGATGACGGCGCGGATGTCCTTCTCGTGGCCGTACTTGGCGCGGCCGGCCTTCTGGATGGCCTGCTCCATCGCCTCGAGCACCTCGTCGCGCTCGATCATCTTCTCGCGCGCGACGGCGTCGGCAACCTGCAGCAGTTCGGGGCGGGCGATGGCGATCTCGGCGGCCATGAAGCCTGTCTCCTCAGTTCGTGGTGGGCGGCGCCGCGGTGGCGGCGATCAGTTCGTCGGTCAGGACCAGTTGCGCCTTGCGGATGTTGCTCCGCGCGAAGGCCATCTCGGTCCCGTCATCCAGGCGCATCCGTGCGAATTCGGCATCCGCGCCGAGTGCGGTGCCGCGAAATCGCTTGCGCCCATCCTGCGGCATCGCGAGCTCGACCTTCGCGACATGGCCGGCGAAGCGGTTCCAGTCCTTCGCGCGCGTCAGCGGCCGGTCGATCCCGGCGGAGGAGACTTCGAGCTCCCATTCGCCCTTGATCGGGTCGGCCACGTCCAGGACAGCGCCGACGGCATGGCTGATCGCCTCGCAATCCTCGACGCGGAACAGCGTGCCATCGGCACGGTCGGCCATGATCTGCACGGTCGGGCGTTCCTTGCCCGATACCTGCACGCGCACCAGCTCATAGCCGAGATGCGTGAGCGTCGGCAGGATGGCGTCGGCGATGCGGGCTTCGAGCCCTTCATGCCGCGGAATGTCGTCGATGGCGTCCAAGCAACAAAAAAGGCGGCCCCTTTCAAGGCCACCCCCCGTCAAAATCGGCTGGTGATGTCGGGCACTCTTATGGCGCTTCGCGGCGTGCGATGCAAGCCGGGGTTGCGCCCGTGCCCCGGCGCGCGACATGAGGGGCGAGGAGGTGTCCACGATGGCGCGACAGACGATCGGCCGGCGCGCGGTGGTGGCCGGGCTTGGCGGGGCGGTGGCATTCGGTCGCCCGGCATTGGCGCGCACGCGCTATGTCTTCGACCATTCCGGCGGGCGCCTGGAATTCGTCGCCCGGCATCTCGGCGTGCTGTCCTCGACCGGGCGCTTCGAGGATTTCGCGGCAGAGCTGCTGATCGACCCGGACCGGCCGCTGACGACCGACGTGCAGGTCACGGTACGCACCGGGGCGGTGGCGCTGGCCTATCCCGGGGCGGTGGACCTGCTGCGATCACCCGCCTTCTTCGACGTGGAACGCTTTCCCGAGGCGCGATTCAACGGCCGGGCCACCGGCGAGGGCACGCTGGCGCGGTTTCCCCTGATCGGCGACCTCACCATCCGTGGCATCACCCGACCGCACCGCATGGAAGCGCGCCTGGTGGACCGCAAGCGCGACCCCGCGCTGGGGCGCGACGTGGCCGAATTCTCCGGCGGCGGCACCATGAAGCGCTCGGAATTCGGCATGACGGCCGAGCCCGCCGCCATCTCTGACGAGATCCGCCTGGTGGTGCGTGTCCGCATCATCATCTGACGGCTGGAGCCCGGCGCAGCGGCGGCTGCACTGGGCGGTCGCGGCCCTTGTGCTGGCCGCCTTCGCCATCGGCCTGATCATGGTGGCGCTGCCGCTGACGCAGCTGCTGGCCAAGATCATCGCCTATCAGGTGCACAAGACCATCGGGCTGCTGGTACCGCCGCTGGTGGTGTGGCGGCTATGGCTGCGCGCGCGCCGCGGCCGGCCGGTCGACGACCCCGCCCTGCCCGGCTGGCAGCGCCGCGCCGCGACAGCGGCACATGCGGCCCTGTATGCGCTGCTGATCGTCGTGCCGGTGCTGGGCTACCTTAGTGCCAGCACCGCGCCGGGGCAGATCGAGACGGTGATGTTCCTGCTGGTCCCCATTCCCCACATCCTAGAACCCGACGAGGCCACCTACGAATCCCTGCGCGCGCTGCACCAGGTGCTGGCCTGGTCGCTGGTCCTGCTCGCGGCCGGGCATGCCGGAATGGCGGTGGCGCATCACGCACGCGGCCACCGAGTGCTGACGCGGATGCTGGGGCGGTGAAGGGGCGCGGCGGCCAGCAGGTCCGGCTTGAGCCACGCATGTGCGTCAAGCCGTGTCGTGAAGCGTTCCGCAAGGCGGCATGAAAGGCGTCAGGGTGCGGCGCATGTGCGGTCGATGGTCCGTGGCGACGGTCCTGCGCGCGTGCGATGCTGAGCACATGACGATACGCGGTGCTGTCCTTGTGCTTATTGCGGTGCTCGCCGCGTGCCCCGCGCTGGCGCAGGAGCGCCGCTGCGGCTGGATCCATAATCCGACGCCCGCAAACTGGTGGCTGGTCGACCGCGACGGGCGCTGGGACATCATGTCGCAGGGTGGCCCGAGGCCGGCGGGCATGGACAACATCCCGGACCTGACCGAGCGGCACTGGGTGCGCACCAATGGCTACTACGGGTACGGCTGTGCCTGCATGAGCGTGGTGACGGATGCGCGCACGCAGAGCATCCGGCGGATCGGATCGGTCCAGCAACTACCTCTCGAGCGCTGCAGCGCGGATCGCGCGCTGCCGCCGCCTTAGGCGCTCAGGGCGGCAGCCGCAGCGCCGAATCCAGCCGTAGCGTTGTCCCGTTCAGCAGCGGATTGGCGCAGATGGCCAGAACCATCGCCGCGAATTCCTCGGGCCGGCCGAGCCGCGCGGGGAAGGGCGGCAGGGCGCGGATGGCAGCCTGCGCGGCCTCGGGCAATCCGGCCAGCATCGGCGTCTCGAACAGGCCGGGCGCGATCGTGACCACGCGGATTCCCGTGCGGGCCAGTTCTCGCGCAGCCGGCAGCGTCAGGCCGATCACGCCGGCCTTGGACGCGGCATAGGCGCATTGGCCGACCTGCCCATCCTCGGCGGCGATCGAGGCGGTGTTGACGATCACGCCGCGTTCGCCGTCGGGAGGCGTGGCCTCCAGCGCCTGCATCCGCGCCGCCGCGAGGCGCAGCACGTTGAAGGTGCCGAGCAGGTTCACCCGCAGCGTGCGTTCGAACAGCGCCAGGTCATGCGCGCCATTCCGCCCCACCACGCGCGCGGCCGGTGCGATCCCGGCGCAGTTCACGACAAGCCGCAGCGGGCCAAGCGCCGATGCGGCATCGAGCGCGGCGGTGACATCGGCTTCGTTCGCGACGTCGCCTGTCGCGGGCGTGGCGCCGCAGCGCGCCGTGACCGCGGCGAGGCCATCGGCATTCAGGTCCATCGCCACCACCCGCGCACCGGCGCGCGACAGCGTCTCCGCGGTCGCGGCGCCGAGGCCGGAGCCGGCGCCGGTCACGAGCGTGGCGGCGCCGTTCAGCTGCACGGCACGTCGCTCCGCGCAAAGATCCAGTAGCGGGGCGTGCGGCCCTCGCGGATCGCCTTCGCCTCATAGCGCGTCGGGTGCCAGTCGGCCGGGCGCTGCACCGTATCGAGGCGCGGCATGAACAGCGACTGGTCGGCGAACACCTCCTCGACCCAGGCCTGGTAGGTCGGGTCGTCGGACGCGATCCGCCATTCCGCGCCGGGGCGCAGCACGCGCGCCACCACCGGCAGCATGGCGCGGTTGACGAAGCGCCGCTTGGCGTGCCGCGCCTTTGGCCAGGGGTCGGGGAACATCAGATACAGCCGCCCCAGCGCCGCATCGGGCAGCAGGGCGACCAGGTGGCGCGCATCCTCGGGCCACAGGCGCAGGCGTGGCGGGGGTGGGGCGGTTGCCTCTGCCCCGTCGGGCACCACGCGCGTCAGCAGGGAACACAGGCCGTTCTCGAAGACCTCGGAGGCGATCAGCGCCACCGACGGGTGCGCCGCGGCCAGCGCCAGCGCGTGTTCGCCACCGCCGAAGCCGACTTCCAGCCACAGCGCCTCGGCATCCGGGAACAGCACATGCGCCTGCGCGGCTTCCGCCGCGGTCAGGCGGAAGCGCGGCAGCGCCAGTTGCATCAGGCGGTCCTGCCGCGGGCGCAAGGGATGCCCGCGGCGGCGGCCATAGAGCCGGTCGGGGATACCGTCGGGCGTCAATGCGGGGGCGCGATGCGGGGCATCCCCGCGCCGCGCGTCGCCGCCGTCGATCACCTGCCGAAGGCCCGCTTCAGCTCGGGAACCAGGTCGGTGCGTTCCCAGGTGAAGGTGCCCGTCTCGTCGTCCGGCGTGCGGCCGAAATGGCCATAGGCGCTGGTCGGGACGTAGATCGGGCGGTTCAGGTGCAGGTGCTCGCGGATGCCGCGCGGGCTCAGGTTCACCAGGCCGTCGATCACCTTGGCCAGCTTCACCTCGTCCACGTCGCGGCCGGTGCCGTGCAGGTCGAAATACACCGACAGCGGCTTCGCCACGCCGATCGCGTAGGAAACCTGGATGGTGCACTTGTCCGCCAGGCCGGCGGCGACGACGTTCTTCGCAACATAGCGCGCGGCATAGGCAGCCGAGCGGTCCACCTTGGTCGGGTCCTTGCCCGAGAACGCGCCGCCGCCATGCGGGGCCGCGCCGCCGTAGGTGTCGACGATGATCTTGCGCCCGGTCAGGCCGCAATCGCCGTCCGGCCCGCCGATCACGAACTGGCCGGTCGGGTTCACGTACAGTTCGGCATCGGGGCACATCCAGCCATCCGGCAGGGCGGCGGCGATCAGCGGCTTCACCATCGCCTTGATCTGCGCCTGCTCCATGCCCTCGACATGCTGGGTCGAGAGCACGATCGACGTCGCGCCGACCGGCTTGCCGTCCACGTACTTCAGCGTGACCTGCGACTTGGCGTCGGGCAGCAGGCCCTCGACCGAGGGGTTCTTGATGCGGCGCAGCTCGTTGATGCGGCGCAGGATCAGGTGCGCGTAGTACAGCGGCGCGGGCATCAGTTCCGGCGTCTCGGTGCAGGCGTAGCCGAACATGATGCCCTGGTCGCCGGCACCTTCATCCTTGTTGCCGGCGGCGTCCACGCCCTGCGCGATGTGCGCGGACTGGGCGTGCAAGTGGCATTCGACGCTGGCGTTCTGCCAGTGGAAGCCGTCCTGCTCGTAGCCGATGTCGTGGATGGCCAGGCGCGCCAGGTGCTTCAGGTAGTCGGGGGTGACCGACCCGGGGCCGCGCACTTCACCGGCGATGACCACGCGGTTGGTGGTGACCAGCGTCTCGCAGGCGACGCGGGAATAGGGATCGGCCGACAGGAACGCATCGAGCACGGTGTCCGAGATGCGGTCCGCGACCTTGTCGGGATGGCCCTCGGAAACGGATTCGGAGGTGAAAAGATACTCGCCGGTATCGCGCATGGCTTGGTTCGGCCTCTTGTCGCGTGGATTTCGCCGGCGGGACGCCCCGGCGGGCTGGGCCCGGGGAATCCGGGACGGGGGCGTATCGCAAGGGGGTGTGGCGGGGTCAAGGCGGCGGGTGTACGCGCGACTGATCCGGCGCGCGGGCGGCAACCGCCGCTACTGGCGGCTGCGCTGATGCACCGCCCGACCTCACATCCCCAGCACGTCCCGCATCCCGTACAGCCCGGGGGCGCGCCCGCGCACCCACAGCGCCGCCCGCACCGCGCCCGTCGCGTAGACCCGCCGATCGAAGGACTGGTGCGTCAGGCTGATCTGCTCGGACGCCGCGGCGAAGACCAGCGTGTGGTCGCCCACCACCTGGCCGCCGCGCAGCGCGGCGAAGCCGATGGTGCCGGTGCCGCGCGGTCCGCAATGCCCGTCGCGCCCCGACTCGCGCCCAGCCTCCTCCAGCGTGGTCCCGCGCCCGGCCGCCACGGCGCGGCCCAGCGCGACCGCCGTGCCGGATGGCGCGTCCACCTTCTGGCGGTGGTGCATCTCGACGATCTCGGCATCGTATTGTGCGCCGGGCAGCGCGGCGGCCATGCGTTCGGCGATCGCCAGGAACAGGTTCACGCCCGGCGCGAAGTTGGCGGCATAGACGATCGGGATGCGCCCCGCCGCCGCCGACACCGCCGCTTCATCGGCGGCCGACAGGCCCGAGGAACCCAGGATGAAGGCCGTGCCCGCCGCCGCGGCGGCCTGCGCATGCGCGGCGGCGGCATGGGCGTGGGTGAAGTCGATCACGACATCGGCGGCGGCGCACAGCGCGGCGAAGTCCGGCAGCACGGCGGCGCCGGCGGGGGCCGCGCCCGACCGTGTCGTGCCGCCGGCCAGCAGCGCCCCGGCGGCGGCGACTTCCTCGGCCAGCAGGCGGCCCATGCGGCCGGAGATGCCGGCGATGCCGATGCGGATGGTCATGATGCGGCCTCCTGGTGGTCCGGCAGCCTGTGCGGCGGGCGCCGGCACCGGTCAAGCCTGGCGCAACCCAGGGCTGCGCACCGCGTTGATCCGGCAGACACCGACGACAAAAGGAGAAACGCCATGGATCCTCGCCAGGATGCCCGCCCCACCACCGCCGACCTCACCGCGCCTACGGCCGGCCACCTGATCGCCGGCGGCAAGGTTGCCGGCACCTCCGTGTATGACCTGCACGGGGAGAACGTCGGCAGCATCGAGGACGTGATGCTCGACAAGGGCACCGGCCGCGTCGCCTATGCCGTGCTGTCCTTCGGCGGCTTTCTCGGCATCGGGTCGAAGCACTACCCGCTGCCGTGGGAGATGCTGAAGTACGACACGCGGCTGGAAGGCTATGTCGTGAAGCTCGATCGCGACCGGCTGGAGAAGGCGCCGACCATCGAGGAAGGCTGGCACGACCGGCGCCGCCAGGTGGACGAGTACTGGGCGATGCCGATGGTCTGACCATCCCCGCCGTACCGGCAGGCCACGCGCCCCGCCGGTGCAGCACCGACCTGGCCGGGCCACGCTGCCCGGCCGGCGTCACGCGTGGCGGCCCCGCATGGCGGTGCTGTCCCGCCGGTCGCGCGGCCGCGGACGCTACCGCCCGAGCCCGTCCCAGAATTCCTTCACCTTGGCGAAGAAGCCCTCGTTCTCGGGGCTCGAACGGCCGCCCTTGGCGGCCTCTTCCTCGAACTGCTCGAGCAGTTCGCGCTGCTTCGGCGTCAGGTTCTGCGGCGTCTCGACGCTGACCTGCACATACATGTCGCCCCGCGCGGCCGACCGCAGCACCGAGAAGCCCTTGCCGCGCAGCCGGAACTGGTCGCCGGTCTGGCTGCCGGCCGGGATGGTGACGCGGGTGCGCCCGCCATCAATGGATGGTACCTCGACATGCCCGCCGAGTGCCGCCTGCGACATGCGAAGGGGCACGCGAATGAAGATGTTCGCCCCCTCCCGCTGGAAGATCGGGTGCGGCTTCAGGGCGATGTCCACATACAGGTCGCCGGCGGGGGCGCCGCGCAGCCCGGCCTCGCCTTCGCCGGCCAGGCGAATGCGCGTTCCGTCCTCGACACCCGGCGGGATGGTCACGTTCAGCGTGCGTTCGCGCTGCACGCGGCCCGCGCCCTGGCAGACCTTGCAAGGGTTCTTGATGATACGGCCCGACCCGCCGCAGGTGGGGCAGGTGCGTTCGATCAGGAAAAAGCCCTGCTGCGCGCGGATCTTCCCGGAACCCTGGCAGCCCGGGCAGGTCTGCGCGCCAGCCGCGCTCGCACCTTCCGCGCCGGTGCCCTTGCAGGCCTCGCAGCTGACGGATGTCGAGATGCGGATATTGGTCTTGGTGCCGGCGAAGGCTTCTTCCAGGCTGATCTCGACCTGGGTGCGCAGGTCGGCGCCGCGGCCGGTGGCGCCGCCGCGCGCGCCCCCACGCCCGCCGCCGAAGCGGCCGAACATTTCCTCGAAGATGTCTTCAAAGGCGCCGCCGAAGGGGCTGCCGCCACCGCCGAAGCCGCCGGGGCCGCCGCCCTGTTCGAAGGCGGCGTGGCCGTAGCGGTCATAGGCGGCGCGCTTCTCGGCATCCTTCAGGACGTCGTAGGCCTCGTTCAGCTCCTTGAACTTGGCCTCGGCTTCCTTGTCGCCCTGGTTGCGGTCGGGGTGCCACTTCATCGCGAGCTTGCGGTAGGCCTTCTTCAGGTCCTCCTCGCCCGCGTCGCGGGCAACGCCCAGCACTTCGTAATAGTCACGCTTTGCCATTTGCTTGGCCCTCAGACGGCGGGCGCCGGCCAGCTGGCCGGCTTGCCTTCGCGCCATGCGCTGTTGCGCTGGCGGCGCAGGGCGGGTTGGGCGCGGTCGCGCTGTACGCTCCCGGATCGCGGCAGGGCCGCGATCCGATCGGGGCGGACATGGGTGGGAGGCCGCCGGCCTGCGCCGGCGGCCTCAGGCCATGATGTCGCCCTGGTCGCGCTGGTCATCGTGCATCCCGCATGGAAACGCCGCCCGGTCCTGTGAAGGGCCGGGCGGCGGATAGCATGGCGCAGGCCCGCCTGTCCGTCAGGTGGGCTTGCGCTTGTTCGGGTCCACTTCCTCGAACTCGGCGTCGACCACCTTGTCGCCGCCGGGCGCCGAGCCGCCACCCGGGGCGCCGCCGGCCGGGCCGGCCTCGGGCTTCTGCTCGGCACTCGCCTTGTAGATCGCCTCGCCCATCTTCATCGCGGCCTGGCCCAGGCGTTCGCTGGCCGCGTTGATGGCCTCGACCTCCTGCTTCTCGATCGCGGCGCGGGCGGCGCTGAGTGCCTCCTCGACCTCGGTCTTTTCCCCGGGCGGGACCTTGTCGGCGCTTTCCTTCAGCGTGCGCTCGGTCTGGTGCACCAGGGCTTCGAGCTGGTTGCGCGCCTCGACGCTCTCGCGGCGCTTCTTGTCCGCGTCGGCATTCGCCTCGGCGTCCTTCACCATCCGCTCGATGTCGGCGTCCGACAGGCCGGACTTGGCCTGGATGCGGATCTGCTGCTCCTTGCCGGTGGCCTTGTCCTTCGCGCTGACGCTCACGATGCCGTTCGCGTCGATGTCGAAGGTCACTTCCACCTGCGGCACGCCGCGCGGCGCGGGCGGGATGCCCGTGAGGTCGAATGTGCCGAGCTGCTTGTTGTCGGCCGCCATCTCCCGCTCACCCTGGTAGACCTTGATGGTCACCGCGGTCTGGTTGTCGTCGGCCGTGGAGAAGACCTGCGACTTCTTGGTCGGGATGGTGGTGTTGCGGTCGATCAGGCGCGTGAACACGCCGCCCAGCGTCTCGATGCCAAGCGACAGCGGCGTCACGTCGAGCAGCAGGACGTCCTTCACGTCGCCCTTCAGCACGCCGCCCTGGATGGCCGCGCCGATGGCCACGACCTCGTCCGGGTTGACGTTGCGCGCGGGCTCCTTGCCGAAGAAGGATTTCACGACCTCGATGACCTTCGGCATGCGGGTCATGCCGCCGACCAGGATCACCTCGTCGATCTCGCCGGCGCTCAGGCCGGCATCCTTCAGCGCCTGCTTGCAGGGTTCGAGCGTGCGCTGGATCAGGTCGTCCACCAGGGCTTCCAGCTTCGCGCGCGTCAGCTTCATCACCAGGTGCTTCGGCCCGGAGGCGTCGGCGGTGATGAAGGGCAGGTTGACCTCGGTCTCCTTGGCGGAGGACAGCTCGATCTTGGCCTTCTCGGCGGCTTCCTTCAGGCGCTGCAGCGCCAGCTTGTCGCCGCGCAGGTCGATGCCCTGCTCCTTGCGGAACTCGTCCGCCAGGTAGTCGATGATGCGCTGGTCGAAATCCTCGCCGCCCAGGAAGGTGTCGCCGTTGGTGGACTTCACCTCGAAGACGCCGTCGCCGATCTCGAGCACGGACACGTCGAAGGTGCCACCGCCGAGGTCGTAGACCGCGATGGTGCCGCCCTTCTTCTGGTCCATGCCATAGGCGAGTGCTGCCGCCGTCGGCTCGTTGATGATGCGCAGCACTTCGAGGCCGGCGATCGCGCCGGCTTCCTTGGTGGCCTGGCGCTGCGCGTCGTTGAAATACGCCGGGACGGTGATGACGGCCTGGGACACGGACTCACCGAGGAAAGCCTCGGCGGTCTCCTTCATCTTCGTCAGCACCATCGCGCTGACCTGCTGCGGCGCGTAGGACTGGCCGTCCACTTCGACCCAGGCGTCGCCATTGGCGGCCTTGGTGATCTTGAAGGGCGCGAGGCCGATGTCCTTCTGCACCATCGGGTCGTCGAAGCGGCGGCCGATCAGGCGCTTCACCGCATAGAGCGTGCCCATGGGGTTGGTGACCGCCTGGCGCTTGGCGGACTGGCCGACCAGGCGCTCGCCATTCTTGGCAAAGGCGACCATCGAGGGGGTGGTGCGCGCACCCTCCGCGTTCTCGATGACCCTGACGTCCTTGCCTTCCATGATGGCGACGCAGGAATTGGTGGTGCCGAGGTCGATGCCGATGACCTTGCTCATCCGAGTACTCTCCTTCTTCGGCAGGCGGGGATGGCCCGGATTTGGCGCCATGCCCGCCCCCTGTGCTGACCGGCGGCGCGGGCCGCGGCGGATGGGTGGCTGGGGGTCCCCGCACGAAAGCGGGGCAAGTGACGCAACGGATGTATTGATCCCGCGCGTCGCGGACAAGGGTCGCGACGGGGTCGACTGTGCAAATCGGCCACGGTGCGGCGCGCCGGCCGCAGATGGCGCAGCCGCCGGTTGCGTGGGGCGGTGCAACTTCCCTAGCATTTCCGGAACGAACCGGCGGGAGCACGCAGCGCATGGCCGCATCGCCTGGACTGAGCCGCCGCGCTGTCTGGCGCCTGCTGGCTGCCGCGGCGACGGCGCCCGTGCTGCCAGCGGCCGCGCGCGGCCAGCCGGCGCGAACGCTGAATGTGCTGGTCATCGGCGCCGGCCTGTCGGGCCTCGGCGCCGCCCGCGCCCTGCACGATGCCGGCCACCGCGTCACCGTGCTGGAAGCCCGCACCCGCACCGGCGGCCGCCTGCACACCATCGACTTCCGCGGCCAGCGCCTCGACATGGGCGGCGCCTGGATCCACGGGCCGGAGGGCAATCCCCTCACCCCACTGGCCGACCAGGCCGGCATCCGCCGCATGCCGACCTATGATTCCCGCACCATCATGTTCGACGCCGATGGCCGCCAACTGACCGAGGCCGAGACCACCGCCATCTTCGACACCGTCGGCCGCCTGATCGCCCATGACAGCCCCTACGCATACCGCGGCGCACGCGACGTCTCGCTGGCCGAGGCGGTGCCGCTGCTCGACCCCACCACCCGCGCCACGCCCTACGACCAGCGCGTCGCCGCCTGGCTGTCCTCCTATGTGGCCGGCTATGCCGGGGGCGATGCGGCGGAAGTCTCGGCCCAGGGCTGGTTCGGCGGGGAGGGCGAGATTCCGGAGGAGAACCACCTCCTCGCCCAGGGCTACAACGCCATCACCGACCTGCTGGCGCGCGGGCTCGACATCAAGCTGCGCCAGGTCGTGCGCGCCGTGCGCCTGGCGGGCGATGGCGTGGTGGTCGCCACCGCCGACCAGGCCTATTTCGCCGACCGCGTGGTGGTGACGCTGCCGCTCGGTGTGCTCAAGCGCGGCGACGTGGCCTTCGACCCGCCGCTGCCCGCCGCACACCAGGGCGCCATCGCACGCATCGGCAACGGCCTGCTGAACAAGATCGTGCTGGCCTTCCCGCGCCCCTTCTGGCCGGTCGAGACGCAATACCTGCGATCCCTGTCATCCACGCCCGACAACGTGGCGCCCGAGATCATCAGCCTGCAGCCGCATCTCAACGTGCCGGTGCTGGTCGCACTGGTCGGCGGGTCGGCCGCACAGCGGATCGAGATGCTGCCCGATGCCGCGCAGGTCGACCTGGTGATGGGCGCGCTGCGGCGGATGTTCGGCAACGGCATCCCGCGCCCGGTGGACAGCCGCGTCACCCGCTGGTCGCGCGACATCTACGCGCGCGGGGCCTATTCCTTCCTGCCGGTCGGTGCGTCGATCGAGGATCATCGCGCCCTGGCGCGGCCGGTCGCGGGCCGGATCTTTCTGGCCGGCGAGGCGGCGACCGCGGAAGCGCCGTCCTACGCGCACGGCGCGCTGCTGGGCGGGCGGCGCGCGGCGCGGGAGATCATGGCAGGCTGAACGCGGGTCAGCGCCCGGCGCGCGCCGCCGCCTCCGCGTCGCGCAGCGCAGGCAGGGCGCGCTGGCATTCGGGCGCGCCGGGGCGCCGGGCCTGGCGCGCCATCACGGCCTCGGCCTCGGCCCAGATCTCCTCGCCGCGGCGGCGATCCTGACCGCTGATCTGGCTGGTGCGCGTCAGCACCGCATCGCGCGTGCGCGTCGCCTGGCGCTGGATGGCGGGGTCCTCGCATTGCTGGGTGATCATGGCGATGCCCAGGTCGAGGCCGAGCCGGTCGACCTCGGGGTCCGCGGGTGCGGGCGCCGACGGCGCGGCGGTGGCCGGGCGCGCGCCGGTCGGCGCGGCAGGCGGCGCTTCACAGGCCGCGAGGGCGAGAAGCAGCGCCGCGGCCGCCGGGAAACTGCGCATCGCCAGTCCTTCATGGTTCCGCCGCGTCGCGCGCGGCCGCAGGGCCAAGAGCAGATCCCGGTCGGATGGACTCATCCGATCCGATGATCATGCTCGCGAAAACAAGTGCCCGGAGGCGTTGCCGCGACCCAGGGCGCGCGGAGACGCGTCCAGGGCAGTGCCGGGGCCGGCAGGGACGTTACTTCCCCGCCACCACCACCATGGCCGGCTTCAGCAGCCGGCCATTCAGCGTCCAGGCCGGGGTCCAGCAGGCCACGACCGAACCGGGCGCGACACCTTCGGGCGCGGGCTGTTCGGCCATCGCCTGGTGCAGTTCGGGGTCGAAGGGCTTGCCGGTCGGGTCCTCGCGCTTCACGCCGTTGCGCTCAAGGATGCCGATGAAGGAGCGTTCCACCCCTTCGATCCCGTCGCGGATCTTCGTGATGACTTCGGACTCGTCGGCCGCCTTGCCGGGCATGGCATCGAGGCCGCGGCGCAGGTTCTCGGCCGCCTCGACCACGTCGCGGGCGAATTTCTGAGTGGCATAGGCGCGGGCTTCCTGGACGTCCCGCGTGGTGCGGGTGCGCAGGTTCTGCATCTCGGCCTCGGCGCGCAGCCAGCGGTCCTTGAAGGCGGCGACCTCGGCCTCGAGAGCGGCGATGCGCTCCTCCGGCGTGGGGTCGGCCGGCGGGGCCTCGGCCTCGGGCGCCTGGGTTTCGGTTGCCTCGGCCGTGTCCGGGGCGTGCGGGTCGATCGGCTTGTCCTGGGTGTCGGTCATCTCGGGGGCGCGTCTCATGGTCGCGGGCGTGGCCGGGTGGCTGCGCGGTTGTGCATCACCTAGGCGCCCGACGGGCGCGGGGCAAGCGGGGCGGGCGTACGGCGCGCAGGCCGGCGGTCGCGATGCGCCATGCGTGCCAGGGTGGCGCCTGCGCCGGTCGTCCGGGGCCTTGGCGCGCAGCCGCCGCGATCGCCGGCGGGATCAGCGTGCGGCGGCAGCCAGAAGGCGGTCCAGCGACGGCGCCAGGCCGGCCTGCGGCGCCTGGACCGCGCGCGGTGGCGCCATGGCGGTGGCCGCCAGGGCCTCGGCAAGCCCGCAATCCAGGCTGTCGAGCACCGGGACGCGCACCATGGGTGCCAGTCGTTGCGCGAGCCCCGCCAGGCCGGCGCCACCCAGCACCACCACGCCCGCGCCGTCGGCCGCGGCATCGTTCGCGGCCGCGGCCAGGATCGCCAGGGCCCCATCCGGGTCACGGGCGATCATGTCGCCGGTCGGCGCCACGCCGCGCACCAGCACGCGGTCCGGGCCATGGCCGCGCACCAGGGCGAAGTCCTGCAGCATCGGAACCCAGGCGGCGCCGCCGGTCAGCAGCGCGATGCGCGGGGCGATGTGGAGCGCAGCCGTGATCGAGGCCTCGGCCAGGCCGTGCACCGGGATGGGCAGCACTTCGCGCGCCGCCTCGATGCCCGGTTCGCCGAAGCAGGCGATCAGCGCCGCATCGAAGCCGCGCGGATTGGCCGGGCCGACATGCTCGGCCAGCGCGGCCAGCACCGCATGGCCGGCGATCGCCACCGCCGCGCGCGTGGCGATGTAGCGGGCGCCGAAGGGGGCAGTGGCGGGGATGATCTCGGCCGGCGGCAGGCCGAGCCTGGGCAGCGCTTCGGCCGCGCGGGCGGCCAGCAGGTCGGTGATGGCCGGGTCGGTGTTGCCGTTCAGCAGGAGCAGTCGCATGCGCCGGGATCAGCATGGCGGTGGCGGGGGCGCAAGGGCCGCCCGTTCCGGGGCAGGCTGCCATTGTTGTGGGCAGCGTCCGGCAGGCCGGTGCAGGATGCCGCGGGGTGGCCGATGGCATGGGCCTTGCTGCCCCCCTGTGCTCCGCCAGGCCGCCATCCTGACGGAACCAGGGGGCGGGCCTGCGTGGCCACCCCCCGGGAGAGAACGACAAACACAAAGGGACATGGCCCGATGCGACTGCGACGCTTCCTGCTCACCGCCTGCCTGGCCGCGCTGCCGGCCCTGGCCACCGCCCCCGCCGCCCAGGCGCAGGGCACCATCCGCATCGGCATGACCGCGGCCGACATCCCGCTGACCAACGGCCAGCCGGACCAGGGATTCGAGGGCAACCGCTTCACGGGCATCCCGCTGTTCGACAGCCTGACCATGTGGGACCTGTCCTCGGCCGATCGGCCCTCGACCGTGATCCCGGGCCTGGCGACCGAATGGCGCGTCGACCCGAACGACCGCACGCGCTGGATCTTCACGCTGCGCCGCGGCGTGCGCTTCCATGACGGCAGCGAGTTCAACGCCGATGCCGTGGTGTGGAACGTGCGCAAGGTGCTGGACCGCGAGGCGCCGCATTTCGATCCGCGCCAGGTCGGCGTGACGGCCACGCGCATGCCGACGCTGCGCCGCGCCGAGAAGATCGACGACTACACGGTCGCGCTGTTCACCAGCGAACCCGACAGCCTTCTGCCGATCAACCTGACCAACCTGTTCATGGCATCCCCCGCGCAATGGGACCGCCACCGCGCCGCCAGCCCGAATGCCGAGGCCGCCTGGGGTGCCTTCGCGCGCGAACCGTCCGGCACCGGCCCGTTCCGCGTGACGCGCTTCGTGCCGCGCGAACGGCTCGAGATGGCGCGCTTCGACGGGTACTGGGGCGAGAAGGCGCGCGCCGAGCGCATCGTGCTGCTGCCCATTCCGGAAGCCAATGCGCGCACCGCGGCGCTGCTGTCGAACCAGGTGGACTGGATCGAGGCGCCGTCGCCGGATGCCATTCCGCAGTTGCGGTCGCGTGGCATGACCATCACGTCCAACGCGCAGCCGCATGTCTGGCCGTGGCAGCCCTGCTTCGCCGAGAATTCCCCGCTGCGTGACGTGCGGGTGCGGCGCGCCATCAACCTGGCGATCGACCGCGAGGGGCTGCGCACGCTGCTGGGCGGCATGATGGCCGTGCCGGTCGGCACCGTGCCGCGCGGGCATCCGTGGTTCGGCAACCCGTCCTTCAATATCCGCACCGACAAGGCCGAAGCGCGGCGCCTGCTGGCCGAGGCGGGCTACACGCCGCAGCGGCCGCTGACGCTGCGCGTGCAGATCAGCGCGTCGGGGTCGGGTCAGATGCAGCCGCTGTCGATGAACGAGTTCCTCCAACAGGACCTCAAGGAAGTCGGCGTGAATGTCGAGTTCGACGTGATCGAGTGGAACGCGCTGTTCACCAACTGGCGCAATGGGTGCCAGCACGCCAGCGCGCGCGGGGCGCATGCCACCAACGTCTCCTTCGCCGCGATGGACCCCTTCTTCGCCATGGTGCGCTTCTGGGACTCCAAGATGGCGCCGCCGGTCTCGAACAACTGGGGCCATTTCAACGACCCGCGCTTCGACGCCATGATCGCCGAGGCGCGCAACGCCTTCGACCCGGCCGAGCGTGACGCCGCGCTCGCGCGGCTGCATGCGGCCGGCGTGGACGAGGCGCTGTTCATCTGGATCGCGCATGACGTCGCACCGCGGGCGATGTCGCCGCGCATCCGCGGCTATGTCCAGCCGCAGTCGTGGTTCGTCGATCTCCGCCTGCCGTACATCCAGTGACCCCCACGACAGTTTGGCGTTGCTCCGCTCGCGCGTCGCACCACCAAACCGTCGCGGGGACCCCGGATTGGTGATGATCCTGGGGGCGTCGTTCCTCCCGCCGCGGCAAAGCCGCGGCGGGGCTTCAACGGAGTTCAGAGGGTGACCCGATGTTCTTCTACCTGATCAGGCGCATCCTCTACGCCATCCCGATCGCGCTCGCGGTCGGGTTCGTCTGCTTCATGCTGGTGCAGATCGCGCCGGGCGATCCGATCAACGCGATCGTCCCCGCCGACGCGCCGGGCGATGTGGTGGAACAGGTCCGGCGTGACTACGGCCTCGACAAACCGCTGCCGGTGCAGTTCGGCATCTGGCTGCTGAAGGTGGTGCAGGGGGATCTCGGGCGGTCGCTCGCGACCGGGCGCAGCGTGTGGTCGGACCTGTCCAGCGCGATCGGCAATACGTTGATGCTGGCACTGGTGGCTTCTGCCATAGGCTTCATCCTCGGCTGCACCCTGGGCGGGCTGGCGGGCACGTTCCGCGGGTCATTCATCGACCGCGCGGCGGTGGGCATCGCCGTGGCCGGCGTGTCGGTGCCGCACTACTGGCTCGGCATGGTGTTGGTCATCATCTTCTCGGTTCAGCTGAACTGGCTGCCGGCCATGGGGGCCGGGCCCGGCGGGTCAGCCGACTGGGCCTGGAACTGGGAACACATGCAGCACCTGGTGCTGCCGGCGGTCACACTCGCGGTCATCCCGATGGGCATCGTGACGCGGACGGTGCGCGGCATCATCGCCGAGATCATGAACCAGGAATTCGTCACCGCGCTGCGCGGCAAGGGCCTGACGCGCATCGGGATCTTCATCCATGTCGTGAAGAACGCCGCGCCGAACGCGCTGGCGGTGATCGGCCTGCAGCTCGGCTACCTGATGGGCGGGTCGATCCTGGTGGAGACGGTGTTCTCCTGGCCGGGGACGGGGCTGCTGCTGAACAACGCGATCTTCCAGCGCGACCTGCCGGTGCTGCAGGGCACGATCCTGGTGCTGGCGATGTTCTTCGTGGCGCTGAACCTGGTGGTGGACCTGATGCAGACGGCACTCGATCCCAGGATCAAGCGCGCATGAACGAACGCGTGACGCATCATGCGCGCTGCACCGGCAGGCGCGGCATGCACCTGGCAGGCGTGAAGGGGACAGGGCGATGAACAGCGCGACAACCCCGACGGCGGCGGAGGCGGAGCTTGCCATCCAGGCGCGGCAGGCGGTGGCGAAGGGCCAGGGCTACTGGGGCGGCGTGTGGAAGCGCCTGCGGCGCGACCCGCTGACCATTGCCTGCGCCGTCGTGCTTCTGGTGATGCTGCTCGCGATCGTCTTCGCCGGCGTGATAGCGCCGCACGACCCCTATCAGGGGTCGATGATCCGCAGGTTGCGTCCGATCGGCACGCCGAACTACCCGCTGGGCACGGACGAACTGGGCCGCGACATGCTGACGCGGCTGCTGCATGGCGGGCGACTGTCCTGGTTCATGGGCATCACGCCGGTGGCGCTGGCCTTCGTGATCGGCACGGCGCTTGGCGTGCTGGCGGGCTTCGCGGGCGGCAAGGTGAACATGGCGATCATGCGCACCACGGACGTGTTCTACGCCTTTCCGTCGGTGCTGCTGGCGGTGGCGATCTCGGGCGCGCTGGGGGCGGGTATCTTCAACGCCATCCTGGCGCTGACGCTGGTCTTCGTGCCGCCGATCATCCGCGTGGCGGAAAGCGTCACGACGGGCGTGCGCAACCTCGATTTCGTGGATGCCGCGCGCGCGTCCGGCGCTTCGGCCTTCACCATCGTGCGGGTGCATGTCCTGGGCAACGTGCTGGGGCCGATCTTCGTCTACGCGACCTCGCTGATCAGCGTGTGCCTGATCCTGGCGTCCGGCCTGTCCTTCCTGGGGCTGGGCACCAAGCCGCCGGAACCCGAATGGGGGCTGATGCTGAACACGCTGCGCACCGCGATCTATGTGCAGCCCTGGGTGGCGGTGCTGCCGGGCGTATGCATCTTCGTCACGTCGATCTGCTTCAACCTGCTGAGCGACGGGCTGCGCCAGGCGATGGATGTGAAGGGCTAACGCCCTTCACTTCCATCGCGTCGCGTTTGTCGGGCACGCCTTGCGGCGTGACGGCTGCGAAGGGCTGATCGCGCGTCGCCCGCCCACTGACCGAAGGTCCAGGAGACTAAGTTTCCTGGCGGGGGTCGAGGGGGCAGCGCCCCCTCGCCTTATGTCATCGGCACCGCCACCCAGCGCTGGAATCCCGGCCGCGCGCCGACCGCCCCATACCAGGCGCTGAGCGCCGGCAGCACCGGCATGCCCGCCACCCGCACCTCATCACCGAACCACCGCCGCGCGTAGCAGCCGAGCACGATGTCCGCGATCGTCATCGCGCTGCCATCGACGAACGGCCCGCCATGCCGCGCGATATGCGCATCGAGCATGGTCCAGCATTCGCCCGCCGCCTTCGCCGCGGCCACCACGGCGTTCATGTCGCGCTTCTCCGCGGGCGTGCGCACCAGGCCCCAGAACAGGTTGCGCTCCGCCGGCCCCAGCGTTGAGAGCTGCCAGTCCATCCAGCGATCCGCCGATGCGCGCGCCGCAGGGTCGGTTGGGACCAGCGGGCTGCCGTGCTTCATCCCCAGGTAGCGCAGGATCGAATTCGATTCGTACAGCACGAAGCCGCCATCCTCGATGGTCGGCACGCGGCCGTTCGGGTTCATGGCGCGGTACTCTGGCGTGTTCACCACGCCGTGCTCCATGCCGGCATCGGCCCGCTCGTACGGGATGCCGAGTTCATCGAGCATCCACAGTACCTTCTTGACGTTGACCGAATTCACCCGGCCCCAGAGCTTCAGCATCCGTGCCCTCCCCGCTGGCGGGCGCAGGCTATCCGGATTCAGGCGCGCGCGGAAACCGCGCCCGGCCTACAGCAGCGGGCGGCGCGGCGCCGGTTCTTCCCAGTACCGGCCCACCCTGCGCATGGCGCGCAGGTCCCCGATCGCCAGGCGTTGCCCGTCCAGGCGGATGAACCCGCCCTTGCGCAGCCGTTGCAGCACGCGGTTGGTGTGCACGACCGACAGGCCGAGCGCGTCGGCGATGTGCAACTGCGTCAGCGGGAAGCCGATGCTGCCATCCTCGACCAGCCCGGCGGAGGCCGCGCGCTTGTACAGGTGCACCAGCAGCGCCGCGACGCGCTCCATCGCGGTCCGCCGCCCGACCGTCAACACCGCATCATCGACGAGCCGTTCCTCGTGCGCGGCAAGCCAGGTGATGTCGAGCGCGATGTCCGGGTTGTCCCGGAAGAAGCCCGGAATGGCATCGGTCGCGAAGGCGCAGAGATTGACGGCGGTCAGCGCCTCGACCCCATGCGGCAGGTTCGCGAGCAATTCGCCCTGCAGGCCGAGCAGGTCGCCGGGCAGCAGGAAGTTCAGGATCTGCCGCCGCCCATCCTCCAGCGTCTTGAAGCGGAAGGCCCAGCCCGACAGCAGCACATAGACGCGGGTGGTCGCCTGGTCCTCCGCCAGGATGGTCGCGCCGGACGTGCACAGCCGCTGCCCGACCTTGGCGCCGGAAATCGCGGCCAGCGCGGTCGGTCCGACCGGCTTGAAGGCCGCGAGCGGACGTAACGGACAGTCCGAACAGGGGATCGGCGGTTCCATCACAGACGTTATCCCAGGTTAATGACTGGGCCGCGAGATGGTTGCAGAGTGATCCTGCAATAGGAGAGCGAACGGCTTGGCCGTATGGGGTGCGCCCGGCGGCAGGCCGTGGATCGGATGGACTATCGGGGCGGCGTCCTTCGCCGTGGCGTTCCTGGCCCGCTACCACTTCGCCGAGGCGATGGCGGGGCTGCCCTTCGTTACCTTTTTCCTGGCGGTGCTGCTGACGTCTTTCCTCGGTGGCTGGCGGCCTGCCACCGCGGTCGCCGCGGCGTCGCTGCTGGCGGCCGCCTACTGGTTCCTGCCGCCCTACGGGCAGTGGAAATTCGCCTGGCCGCAGGATGCGGTGGCGCTCGGCTTCTTCGTGCTGGTGGCCGGCAGCCAGATCATGCTGGTGCACCGCCTGACGGGGGCGCTCGCGCGGCTGGAATGGAAGCGGACGCAGATGGAGGCTCTGCGCGCGTCCGAGCGGCTCATGTTCAGCGAATTGCAGCATCGCGTCGCAAACGGCATCCAACTCGTCGCCAGCCTTCTCTCGCTCGAGGCGAGCCGCGTCGAAACGGCCGAGGATGCCCGCGTGGTGCTCGACGATGCCGTGTCGCGCCTGTCGATCGTCGCCACCGTCCATCGCCGCCTGCACGACCCCGATCTGGGCGAGGCCGGCTTCGAGAAGGCGCTGGAGAGCCTAGCGCGCGATATCCTCTGCGCCGCGGGGCGGCAGGATGTCGAACTCGTCGTGCGGGCGCCGCGCCTCGCCATCACGCCGGCCGACGCGACCTCGCTATCCATGATCGTCGCCGAGGGGGTGACGAATGCGATCAAGCATGCCTTCGCCGATCGTACGACTGGACGCATCGATATTCGCTTCGGAGCCGATGCGGTGGGCGAGCGGCGGCTGACGCTGCGCGATGACGGCCCTGGCTTCGCCCGCCTGCCGGACGAGGATGGCGAGAGCCTCGGCGTGCTGGTGATGAGCAGCATGGCCCGGCGCCTCGGCGGATGGCTCGTGCTGGGCAATGCGCCGGAGGGCGGGGCGCTGGTGACGGTGGTGATGCCCGAGCCAGGTGCCGCCGCGGCATGACGGGCCGCGGCGGTCGGTGCCGGATTCACCGACGCGCCGTGTGGCGACCGTTCAGAAAGGCAGTCAGCGCTTCGCCTCGATCGCGTCCCAGATCGCGCGCTCCAGGTGCACGCCGTCGAAGCGCGCGATCTCCTGCAGGCCGGTGGGCGAGGTGACGTTGATCTCGGTGAGGAAGCCGCCGATCACATCGATGCCCACGAAGATCATGCCGCGCTTCTGCAGTTCAGGGCCGATCGCGGCGCAGATTTCGCGCTCGCGGTCGGTCAGTTGCGTGGGCTCCGGGCGGCCGCCGACATGCATGTTGGACCGTGCCTCGCCGGCCGCGGGCACGCGGTTGATCGCCCCCATGGCCACGCCATCGACCAGGATGATGCGCTTGTCGCCCTCGCGCACCGCCGGGACGTATTTCTGGATCACCAGGGGCTCGCGGGAGCGCTCGGTGAACATCTCGACCAGCGCGTTCATGTTGGGGTCTTCGGGGCGCAGGTGGAACACGCCCGCGCCGCCATTGCCGAACAGCGGCTTGATGATGATGTCGCCGTGCTCGCGACGGAAGTCGGCGATGCGGCGGCGGTCGGCGGTCACCATCGTGACCGGCATCAGATCGGGGAAATGGGTGACGAACAGTTTCTCGGGCGCGTTGCGCACCGCAGCCGGGTCGTTCACCACCAGCGTCTTCGGATGAATGTGTTCGAGGATATGCGTCGCGGTGATGTAGCCCATGTCGAAGGGCGGGTCCTGGCGCATCAGCACCACGTCGGCACCGGTGCCGAGGTCCAGCTCCTCCTCCGCGCCGAAGGTGAAGTGGTTGCCGACTTCGCGGCGGACCTGCACCGGCTTCGCCCAGGCGGTGACGCGCCCGCCGCGCAATGCCAGGTCCCGCACGTGGTAGTGCCACAGCGCATGGCCGCGCGCCTGGCCCTCGAGCATCAGGGCGAAGGTGGAATCGGCGTCGATGTTGATGGTCTCGATCGGGTCCATCTGGACCGCGACGCGAAGGCTGCGGGGCATGGGCGCATTCCTGAACCTCGTCCGGGACGGACGGTGTGACGACGGGTCCGGGGCGGACCGCTTACGCCCGTGGTGCCACCACGCGCGGCATTGCGAAAGGGGGCGGTGCCGCTTCGGGTTGCGCCGCGTGGCGCGCGCCTGCCATCCGGTGACCGGCCCCGCCAGCCGCGCCGGTGACAGGACGGACGGCGCAGCCGAGGGCGCGGGTCGGTGCCGAAATTCTCGTACAAAAACCGTATGCTACGCTCTGTTCACGCAACTCACAGTTGTTTTAGGTTAAGTCGATACGATTTCGGGTTATCTTTTGAACTGAGCGTGGCATAGATTTCCGCATCGTTAAGGCCCCGCGGGGCCGGTAATGCGGCAGGACGCCGCGCCCCCTGATGTTCCGGGACGCGCCATGTCCATCGCCCTGTTGTTCGACCCGCTGCTGCTGCTGCTCGACGATCCCGCGCTGCTTGACGCCCTGCTGGCCGGCGAGGACCCGGATCTCGCGGCCGCTGTGCCAGGCGCCCCGTCGCCTCAGCCGCCGGCGTCCTTCCCCGACGCCCTGCTGCCCGGCGAGGGCCCGGATCTCGCGGCCGCGGTGCCAGGCGCCACATCGCCTCAGCCGCCGGCGTCCGTCCTGCCCGAGGACCCCGTGACGACGATCGAGGAACTCGAGGCGCTGCTCGCCGACCTCGAGGCCGCGGCGCGCGACGCGCTGACGGATGCCTTCGGCGTCGACCCCGACCCGATGGGCGATATCGATGCCTTCATCACGGCCTTCGCCGGCCTCGAACCGTCGCCCGAGGGCGAGGCGCCTGCAGCGGTCAGCGGCGAGGGGTCGTCGGACTCGTTCGCGGCGGAGACGGTGCGGGAGGATTGGGCGCTGGGCTGACCGGCGCCCGCGCCACGGTTTCGAACCGGTAGGGCGCTGCACCTTCCACCGCCGGATCCAGCACCAGCCGATGTTCGAGCGGCGGGAAGGCGCGCGAACGGCATTCCGCCCGGTCACAAAGCCGGCAGGACAGGCCGATGCCCACCGCCGCCGCGTCGAGTTCAAGCCCATC
This sequence comes from Roseomonas fluvialis, assembly GCF_022846615.1. Lineage (NCBI taxonomy): Bacteria > Pseudomonadati > Pseudomonadota > Alphaproteobacteria > Acetobacterales > Roseomonadaceae > Roseomonas > Roseomonas fluvialis. The sequence goes on along the minus strand of NZ_AP025637.1, from coordinate 4,975,528 downwards.
CGCATAGACTAGGTCCGGGGCGCGGGAGATGTCGCAGCCCATCGCGACCACATGCACCGGCGGCGGTTCGCCCCAATGCGCGGCGGGTGATTGGACGGATCGCGCGACGGTCAGGAAGGTCGCGCCATCGGGCAGGCGCGCCACCTGCACGCGGATGCGCCCCGGTGTGCCGAAGGCCTCGTGCACCACCCAGCGCGGGCAGGACCCGCCGAAGCGCGCGAAGGGAAAGCCGGCCGCGGAGAAGCGCTTGCCGACATTGCCCGCCGGGTCGACGCGCAGGAAGAAGAAGGGCACGCCGCGCGCGCCGTCGCGCTGCAGGGTGGACAGGCGCTGCGCAGCCTGTTCGAAGCTCACGCCGAAGCGCGCGGCCAGGGCCTCGATGTCGTGGCGCAGGTCGCGCGCGGCCGCCAGGTAGGGCGCGTAGGGCATCAGCAGCGCGGCGGCGGCATAGTTCAGCAGGCCGATGCGCATCATCTGCGCGGCCTCGGGCGTGGAGGGCTCGGCGCCGGCCAGGGCGGCGTCGACGGCATCGCGCGCTTCCAGCAGCATCAGCGTGAACGCCATCTGGAAGCCGCGGGATTCGCGCGGCAGGGATTCCGACAGGTACAGCACGCGCGCCGCGGCATCGTGCCGGCGCATCGCCCCGTCCAGCGGGCCGACCTGCACGGCCAGGCCATGCGCGCGGCGCAGCCGTTCGGCGATGGCGTGGTTCATCTCGGCCGGGCGCGCGGCGAGGTCTCGGCCGATCGCTTCTGCCGCGGCCTCGATCGCCGGGAAGTGGTTGGCGCGGTCGTGGAAGAAGTCGCGCGTCTCCTCGTTGGGCAGCAGGATGCGCCGACCGGTCGGCAGCGCCAGGCCCGAGGAATCCTCGCGCGCCACGCGCCAGGCGCGATAAAGCGCGAGCATCGCGCGCGACGCGTTGGGCGCCGAGGCGGCGAGGGTCGCGACCTCGGCTTCCGGGACTTCCTCGAGCCCCAGCATGGGGTCCGAGAGCACCTCCCGAAGGCCGGATTCCAGCTGCCGTTCCGCGCTGCCGGAGAGTGCGGCGAGCTCGACGCCCAGCACCTCGGTCAGCTTGATGAGCAGCGACGCGGTGACGGCGCGCTGGTCGTGCTCGATCAGGTTCAGGTAGCTGGCCGAGATGCCGAGCCGCACCGCCAGCCCCTGCTGCGTGAGGCCGCGCTCGCTCCGCAGGCGTCGTACCGTTCGGCCAATCAGCGGGCGGGCCATCGCTTTACACCCTTCACAGATTCGGCCGTCCGGCTGTGCGAAACGCGACCATCTTGCGGCCTGGAGCGCAGGATTGCTGGTGCGCTTCGGCGATGCAATGTGAATTATTCACGGGCGCCGGACGGTCCGGCCTGGAGTTCAGATGACGATGCGCCCGCACACCACGCCCTGCTTCGCGCCCGATGGCTCCGCCGGCGGCGGCATGCCGCCGCAGGACCCGAACCGCTTCGCCGGCATCCGTCGCGACTACACCGAGGCCGATGTGGCGCGCCTGGCGGGGTCCTTCCGGGTGCGCCACACGCTGGCCGAGAACGGCGCGCGCCGCCTTTGGCAGCTGCTGCGCGAGGAGCCCTTCGTGAACACGCTCGGCGCGCTGACCGGCATGCAGGCGCTGCAGCAGGTCAAGGCCGGGCTGAAGGCGATCTATCTGTCGGGGTGGCAGGTCGCGGCGGATGCGAATTCCGCGGGGCAAATGTACCCGGACCAGTCGCTCTATCCGGTCGATTCCGTCCCGAAGGTGATCAGCCGCATCAACGCCTCGCTGCGGCGCGCGGACCAGATCGCGACGATGGAACGGCTCGATGGCAAGGCGGATGACCGCACGCACTACATGGCGCCGATCGTGGCCGATGCCGAGGCCGGCTTCGGCGGCGCGCTGAACGCCTACGAGCTGATGCGCGCCATGATCGAAGCGGGCGCCGCCGGCGTGCATTTCGAGGACCAGCTGGCCTCCGAGAAGAAGTGCGGCCACCTGGGCGGCAAGGTGCTGGTGCCGATCAGCCAGCACATACGCACGCTGAACGCGGCGCGGCTCGCCGCCGACGTGGAAGGCGTTCCGACGGTTCTGCTGTGCCGCACCGATGCCGAATCGGCGCAGCTGCTGACCGCCGATGTGGACGAGCGCGACCGCCCCTTCATCGGCAACGACCGCACGCCGGAGGGCTTCTTCCGCATCCGCCCCGGCATGGGCAAGCAATACGCGATCGCGCGCAGCCTGGCCTATGCGCCCTATGCCGACCTGCTGTGGTGGGAGACGTCGGATCCCGACCTGCAGGATGCGCGCGACTTCGCGGAAGCGATCCATCGCGAATTCCCCGGCAAGATGCTGGCCTACAACTGCAGCCCGTCCTTCAACTGGCAGCGCAAGATGGGCGTGGAGGCGGCCGCGCAGTTCCAGCGCGAGATCGGCGCCATGGGCTACAAGTTCCAGTTCGTCACGCTGGCCGGGTTCCACTCCCTGAACCTGTCGATGTTCAGGCTGGCGCGCGGCTACGCCGAGCGCGGCATGGGTGCCTATTCCGAACTCCAGCAGGCCGAATTCGCCGAAGAGGCCAACGGCTTCACCGCGGTCCGCCACCAGCGCGAGGTCGGCGTCTCCTACTTCGATGCGGTGGCGATGGCGGCCTCGGGCGGCCGGTCCTCCACCACGGCGATGGAACACTCCACCGAAACCGCGCAGTTCGTCCCTGCGCATTGAACGAGAGGAAACGAGATCATGAGCAACGACCGCCACGACGACGGCCTGGTGCATTCCCATCGCTGGGCCACCGAACCGCACCGCCGCCCCCAGCCGCGGGTTGTGATCAAGCCCCGCGACGACCACGATGACGGCCTGGTGCATGCGCATGGCTGGGCCTGCGGGGATCGGGGCCGCCCGGCGCATTGAGGCTGCGGGTCGGGGGCCGCATCGGCCCCCGGCCCATCTTCTCCGTGGCTTGCGCGACGTCAACGACAGGCCGTGCGGACTCGCGGATGGTGTGTGCGGCGCATCGATGCGCAAGGGACACACCCGATGACACCGGCCCGCTATTCGATCCCCTCGATCCTCCTGCACTGGACCATGGCACTCGCCATCGCACTCGCCTGGGGCGGCGCGCAACTGGCCGAGGCCCTCGCCCGTGGCCCGTCGCGGACGATGGTCTTCGGCGTGCACGCGCTGATGGGCCTGGCGGTGCTCGCGCTGCTGCTGCCGCGCCTGCTCGCGCGACTGCTTGGCGCCGCCCCTCGCGCCGCACCCCGCGCGCCGATGTGGGAACAGCGCCTGGGTGCGGCGGCGCATCTGTTGCTTTATGCCTTGATGATCCTGCTGCCGCTGACAGGCCTGCTGACGGCGCTGACAGGGCGCGCACCCTTCGACCTCGCCGGGCTGGCGACGCTGCCGAACGCCCTTGTCGCCACGGGCCTGCGCGGCACCGTGAAGGGGGCGCACGAGGTGCTGGCCAATGTGATGCTCGGCGCCGTCGCCCTACATGTCGTCGCCGTGCTCTGGCACGCCTTCGTGCGGCGGGACGGTGTGGCGGGGCGCATGATCCCGTGGCGCACGCGCACCGCTTGACATATCCATGCGCAATTCCGAATAGATAGGATGTGGCCCGCTGGTGTGGTCGGCATACCGCCATCCCCACCGGCGCGGCCGGAGCCCGTCCGTGCCATGACCCTGCCGACCATCTCCGCTGCCCGTGCCTGCGCCATGCTGCGCGACGGTGGCGCGCTGCTCGTGGATGTGCGCGAAGCCGATGAGCGTGCGCGCAGCCATGTGCCCGGGTCTGCGCATCTGCCGCTCTCGCGGCCGCAAGATGCGGCGCTTGTGGTCGGTGATGGCCGGCCGGTGATCTTCCACTGTGCGTCGGGCGCGCGCACGGCGCAGGCCGCGGCGCGCCTGGCCGCCCATGCCGGCGATGGCGGCGCCTTCATCGTCGAGGGCGGCATCGACGCGCTGCGCCGCGCCGGCGTGGCGGTGGCCGAGGACCGCCGCGCACCACTGCCGCTGATGCGCCAGGTGCAGATTGCCGCCGGGTCCCTGGTGCTGGCCGGCGTGCTGATGGGCGCGCTGGTGGCCCCGGGATTCTACGGGATCGCGGGCTTTGTCGGGGCCGGCCTGGTGTTCGCGGGCGTGTCGGGCTTCTGCGGCATGGCGAACATCCTGGCGCTGATGCCGTGGAACCGCCGTACGATCGAATCTCAATAAATCTTTAACGCTTCCGTCACCGGCCCGTGAGGGAGGCCGGTCTGGCCCCGTCCTATCCGGCAGGCAATCGAACCCCTGCCGGAGAACGTCATGTCGGGCACGCAGCTCAGCGCCACCACGTCCTTTACCCTCGCCCATATTGCAGCGAACGGGTCCGCCGCGCTGGATGCGGAGGTCGCGGCCTACGACGCGGAGACCGGCCTGATCTTCGTGATCGGCCCGAATGGTGTCGATGCCGTGGATGCGGCGACGGGCGTCATCCTGGGTAGCCTGGATACCAGTGCCTTCGGCGCCATCAACTCCGTCGCGGCAAGGGATGGCGTGGTCGCGCTGGCGTTGCAGTCCGACCCCAAGACGGACCCGGGCGTGGTGGTGGTGGCCGATGTGGTGCGCGTGGGTGACGACGTGACGGTCGTGCCACGGACATTCGGTGGCCTGCCCTTCGTGACCGTCGGCGCCCAGCCCGACCAGATCGGCTTCACGCCGGACGGCACCAAGCTGCTGACGGCCAATGAGGGGGAGCCGAATTCCTACGGGCTGGTTGGCAGCGTCGATCCGCTCGGGTCCGTCAGCATCATCGACCTCGTGGCCGGCACCGTGCAAACCGCGGACTTCAGCGCCTTCAACGGGCAGGAGGCCGCGCTGCGCGCCGCCGGCGTGCGCATCTTCGGGCCGGGTGCGAGCGTCGCGCAGGACCTCGAACCCGAATACGTCACGGTCGATCCGAATGACCCGACCAAGGCGTATGTGACCTTGCAGGAGGCGAACGCCATCGCGGTGCTCGACCTCGCCACCGCGACTTTCACCGACATCATCCCGCTCGGCTTCAAGGACCACGGGCTGGCCGGCAACGAGATCTCCGCCAACGACCAGGACAACGTCTTCGCGCCCGCCACCTTCGACAATGTCTTCGGGATGTACCAGGCCGACGGCATCACGGCGGTTGATGTCGGCGGCACCACGTACCTGATCACGGCGAATGAGGGCGACAGCCGCACCGACTGGCCGGGCTTCAACGAGGAAGCGCGCATCTCGCAGCTGACCCTCGACCCGATCGCCTTCCCCGACCTGGACGGGAACGGCCGCGCCGATGTCGTCGATTCGATCGGCCGTCTGACGGTCACCAACGCGCTCGGCGACACCGACGGGGACGGTGACTTCGACCAGCTCTACGTCTTCGGCGGCCGGTCCTTCAGCGTGTGGAACACCGAGGGCGAGCTGGTCTTCGACAGCGGCAACCTGCTGGACGAGATCATCGCCACGCAGTTCCCCGGCAGCTACGACGAGAACCGCGACGACAACAAGGGTGTCGAGCCCGAGAGCATCACGATCGGCCAGGTCGGCGCCGACACCTTCGTGTTCGTGGCGCTCGAGCGTGCCGATGGCGTGGCCGCCTTCCGCATGGACGGCCCGGCCGACTTCACCTTCGCCGGCTTCTTCACCACGCCGGGCGACGACGCGCCGGAAGTCATCACCTTCATCCCGGCCGAGGACGCACCTGGCGGCGTCCCGCTGCTGGTGGTGCCGAACGAGGACAGCGCGACCACAACTGCCTATGAGCTGAACGCCACCTTCAAGCTGCAGCTCCTGCACTTCTCGGATGCCGAGGCGGGGCTGCTGGCCTCCACCACCGCGCCGCTGCTCGCGGCGCTGGTCGATGCCTTCGATGACGATTACGGGAACACGCTGATCCTGGCGGGCGGCGACAACTACATCCCGAGCCCGTTCTTCGCGGCCGGCACCGATCCCTCGGTCGCCGCGACGCATACGCGCGGTGACAATCCCGGTGCGGCGGATATCGAGATCCACAACCGCATCGGCGTCGAGGCCTCGACCGTCGGCAACCATGAATTCGACTTCGGCACGCGCGCCTTCTCGGATGCCGTGGCCGATGCTGCCTTCCCCTATCTCACGGCCAACCTCGATTTCTCGGGTGATGCCGACATCCGCGGCCGCTACACCGAGACGGTGGGCGTGGGCGGGCTCGAGGACGCCACCGCGCTGCGCGGGCGCATCGTGCCCTCCGCCGTGGTCGACAAGGGCGGTGAGAAGATCGGCCTGGTCGGCGTTACCACGCAGATCCTCGAAGCCATTTCCTCGACCGGTGGGGTCGAGGTGAAGGGCTTCGCTGGCGACGGCTCCGAGACCAACGACATGGCGCAGCTGGCGGCGTTGCTGCAGCCGGTGATCGACGACCTGCGCACTCAGGGCGTCGACAAGATCATCCTGATGTCGCACCTCCAGCAGATCGCGTTCGAACAGGCGCTGGCGCCGTTGCTGGAAGGCGTGGACATCATCCTCGCCGCCGGGTCGAACACCCGCCTGGGCGACGAGACCGACGAGGCGGTGGCCTTCCCCGGCCATGCTGCCGACTTCGCCAATACCTACCCGATCCTGACCACCGGCGCGGATGGCGGCACCACGCTGATCGTCAACACCGACAATGAATTCACCTACCTGGGTCGCCTGGTGGTGGAGTTTGACGACCAGGGCCGCATCATCACCGACAGCCTCGACCCCGCGATCAACGGCGCCTATGCCGCGACGCGCGAGAACGTGGCCGAGGCCTGGGGCGTCGATGAGGCCGACCTCGACACCACTGCCTTCGCCGAGGGCACCAAGGGTGCCGAGGTGCAGGAGATCACCGACGCCGTGCAGGCCGTCATCGCCGCCAAGGACGGCGAGATCTGGGGCTTCACCGAGGTCTACCTCGAAGGCGAGCGCAACCAGGTGCGCAACCAGGAGACCAACCTCGGCAACCTGACGGCCGATGCCAACCTGTTCGCCGCCCAGCAGGCGCTGGGTAGCGGCGCGCTGGTGGTCTCGCTGAAGAACGGTGGCGGCATCCGCACCGCGATCGGTGCGGTGGACGTGGTGACCGGCGAGAAGGATCCGCCGATCGCCAACCCCGATGCCGGCAAGCCGGAGGGCGGCATCTCGACGCTCGACATCGAGAATTCGCTGCGGTTCAACAACCGCCTGGTGGTGTTCGACACCACGGCGGCCGGGCTGAAGGCGATCCTGGAGCACGGCTTCGCCAGCCTCGGCAACCAGGGGCGCTTCCCGCAGCTGGGCGGGCTGTCCATCTCCTACGATCCTGACCTGCCGGCCGGGTCGCGCGTGCTGAACGTGGCCGCCATCGACGCGAACGGCGACATCGTCGCGCGCATCATCGAGAACGGCATGGTCAGCGCCGATGCGCCGGCGCTGATCAGCGTGGTGACGCTGAACTTCCTGGCGCAGGGCGGCGACGGCTACCCGGTCAAGGCGAATGCCGAGAATTTCCGCTACCTGCTGGAGGACGGCACGCTCGGCCCCGTGCTGGACGAGACGACCGACATATCCGTCGCGCCGGCCGGCGCGCTCGGCGAACAGCAGGCGCTGAAGGACTTCCTGCAGGAGTTCCACGCCACACCGGGCGCCGCCTTCGACGAAGCGGACACGGCGGTATCGGGCGACACCCGCATCCAGGACCTGAATGTGCGGAGCGAGGATACGGTGCTGGACGGCATCGTGCTGGTCGGCGGCGGTCTGCTGGATGGCACCGTGGGTGATGACCGCATCACCGGTCGCAACACCTCCGATACCGTGCTGGCGGGTGCCGGCAATGACACGATCATCGCCGGCAGCGGGCAGGACAGCATCGACGGCGGCGGCGGTGCCGACAGCATCCGCGGCGATGCGGGCTTCGACACCATCAACGGCGGAGACGGCCGCGACACCATCCGGGGTGGCGCCAACGATGACCGGCTGCTGGGCGATGCGGGCGATGACCTCATCGAGGGGGAGGATGGCGTCGACGAAATCTTCGGCGGCGCCGGCGACGACACCCTGCGTGGTGGCCGGCGCGAGGACACCATCGATGGTGGCGACGACGACGACCTGATCGAGGGCGACATCGGCTTCGACGTCCTCTCGGGCGGCGCTGGCAACGACACGATATCGGGTGGCCTGTCGCGCGATACCATCACCGGTGGGGAGGGCGATGACCTGCTCTCCGGTGGTGTCGGGCCCGACCGCTTCTACTTCGGACCCGGCAGCGGTGCCGACACGATCACCGACTTCGTGCCGTCCGACCGCATCGTCCTCGACGGCCTGGCCGTCACGGCCCGCACGGTGTTCGATGCCGACGCGGACGGCCGGGACGACCTGCTGCTCACGCTCGACGATGGTGGGTCGATCACGCTGATCGACGTGACGCGGCTGACCCCGGTGGCGATCGAACTGATCTGACGGCGCGGCGCGGGCGGGGCGGGGGCTATCCTTCCTCCGCCCCGCACCACAGCCCGATCAGCGCGGCGATCACCGCCACGCCGCGCCGGTAGTCCGCGACATCCACCCATTCGTCGCGGCCGCCATTCTGCGTGAGGTCGCCGCAGAGCGGCCCAAGCCCGACGCAGGGTATACCCGACTGCACCATCGGGTTGCGGATGTCCGAGGATGTGTGCAGCGGGTTGATCTCCGGCGCGGTGCCGGTGCCCAGGCGCACCGCTTCGCTGGTCGCGTGCCACAGCGCGTGGTCCTGCCCGACCTCGGCCCCCGTCACCCCCGACAGCCACTGGACCTCGGGCGGATGCGCCGCAAGCGTCGCGTGGGCGGCGGCCGCCTCGTTCAGCGCGGCCTCGACCTCCGCCTGCACGTCGGCGAGCTTCTCGCCCGGCGGGAAGGCCAGCGCGCAGGAGAGCTGCACGGCCGGCGGCACGCGTGAGGCACGGCCATCGCCCAGCGCGCGGATATCGCCGATCAGCAGGTTGGTGGACCGCCCGATGGCGGCATCGAGCACCGGGTGATGGACTCGCGCGCCGCGGCGCGCATCGAGCGCGCGCAGGGCCGCGACCACCGGTGGCACCAGGTCGATCGGGTTCACCGCGAGATGTGCGAAGGCAGTGTGCCCGGGTTCCTGCGTGGGTGGCTGGGTGCCGCGCAGCACGATGCGGAATACCAGCTGGCCCGGGGCGAGCGCCTTCACCTCCCGCATGCCGATGCCCGATTCGGCCGGGTGAAGGTACACCGCCGCATCCGCCGCGACCCCGCCATGCAGCAGCGCATGCACGCCGCGCGCATGGCGCTTCGATGGCGTGCTCGCCAGGATCACGTCGCCCTTGGGGCGCAGCCCAGCCGCCTGCAGCACGCGCACGGCCTCCACCATGGTCGCCACGCCGGCCAGGTCGTCCGCCACGCCCCAGCCATGGATGCGCCCCTGCGCGACCGCACCGGCGAAGGGGTCGTGCGTCCAGCCATGCTGGGGCTGGAAGGCCTCGCCATCCGGATGCGCGAAGAAGATCACGCTGCGCCCGCCGCCGGTGCCGGGCAGGCGGGCGAGCACGGCCACGCGCTCCTCGGCGGCCATGGCGGCCTCGGCGGCGAATTCCTCGCGCAGCTGCACCTCGGCCGGCTTGTAGCGGCGGCGTTCCACGCTGCAGCCGGCGGCCTCCGCGGCCTCGGCGATGCGCGCCTGCACGGCTTCCTCGCCGGATTGCTGCAGGCGGATCAGCTCGCGCAGGAAGGCGACCGAGGCGTCCCCGCCGGCCTCGGCGGCGGCGGCGATGCGGGTGGCGACATCGGATGCTGGCATGCGGAAGATCCTGGGTGGTTCGTGCGATGGTTCGGCCCGCGCGACGTGCCGTCAAGCGCTGGCCAGCGCGGGGCTGCCGCGCCATCCTTGCGCGCATCGTGCGGGAGGCATCGCGGCATGCGGCTGATCATCGGGGGCAAGTGGTCCTCCACCTGGACCATGCGCGGCTGGCTGGCCTGCAAGCTCTCGGGCCTGCCCTTCGAGGCGGAGACGCTGTTCCTGTCGCGCCCTGACAGCAAGGCGCGCCTGGCCGAGGCCTCGCCCACCGGGCTGATCCCGGTGCTGGTGGATGACGGCTTCGCCGTGACCGACACGCTGGCGATCGCGGAATACCTGTGGGAACGCGCGCCGGGCTGCGACATCTGGCCGGGGGACCTGCGCGCGCGCACCGCTGCGCGGATGTCGGCCGCCGAAATGCACGCGCATTTCGCCGAACTGCGCGCCGCCATGCCGATGAACCTGCTGAAGCGCTGGCCGATCGCGAACGGCATTCCGTCCAACGCCAAGCTTCTCGGCCGTCCGGGTGTCGAGGCGCAGGTCGCGCGCGTGCAGCAATCCTGGCGTGACACGCGCACCGCCTGGGGGGCCGGCGGGCCGTACCTGTTCGGGGCGCGGTTCAGTTTCGCGGATGCGATGTGGGCGCCGATGGCCTCGCGCTTCCGCACCTATTCCGTGGCTCTGGCGCCCGATGCGCAGGCCTATGCCGATGCGGTGCTGGCGCATCCGCTGGTGGCGGAATGGGTCGAGGGCGCGCACGCCCAGGCGCGCGAGATCGGGTTCGAGGCCTGCGCCGCCTGGCCGTGAGAAACCCGGGCTTCGCACTCAGCCGCCCTGCCTACCCTGCGCGCGGGCCGGGCCTGCCACTGGTCTCACACGCCGAGCACCGACGCCGCTTCGTTCACCGCCGCTTCCAGCGCGCCCTCGGCGAAGGGCGAGACCAGCCCCGCCGAGGCCACCAGCCCCTGGAAGGGCATCGACCCGCCGCGCCCGCACAGCGCCACATAGGCATCGAGCGCACCCTTCGCGTCGCGCCGAGACCACACCCAGAACTGCAGCGCGACGCATAGCGCCAGCGTGTAGTCGATGTAGTAGAAGGGCGAGTTGTAGATGTGCTGCTTCGCCTGCCAGCGCCCGCCCTTGGCCGGGTAGGCGAGGTCGCCATAGTCGGTCCAGGGCATGTAGTGGCGTTCGAGCCGCTGCCACATCGCGTGGCGTTCCGCCGGCGTCGCATCCGGGTTCGCGTAGACCTCGTGCTGGAAGTGATCGACGCAGACGCCGTAGGGCAGGAAGGACAGTGCTCCGATCAGGTGCATCGCGCGGTAGCGGTCGGCGGCCGCATCGCCCACCAGCAGCCCCATCTGCGGATGCGTGAGGTATTCGAGGCCCATGGAGTGGATCTCGGCCGCCTCCATGGTCGGCCACAGATAGTCCACGCCCGGCTGGTGCCGGCTTTCCCAGCACTGGAAGGCGTGGCCCATCTCGTGCGTGAAGACGCCGATGTCGTTGTGCGTGCCGTTGAAGTTGGCGAAGATGAAGGGCGCGCCGACGCTGGGAAACGACGTGCAGAAGCCGCCGCCCGCCTTGCCCGAGCGGTTCTTCAGGTCGAGGAACCCGCCTTCGCGCATCATTGCGTAGAAGCCCGCGAGCCGCGGGTCCATGCGGTCGAACATGGTCTGCGCGGCCATCACCAGCGTGTCGTGGTCGCCAGCCGGCTTCGGGTTGCCGGCGGGGTCGATCAGCGCCTCGTCCCAATAGCGCAGGCGGTCCCAGCCATGGGTGGCGCGGCGGGCTTCCAGGATGCGCGCGACCAGTGGCGTGACATGCCGCGCGACGGCGTCGCGATACCGCGCCACATCCGCTGGCCCGTAGTCGAGCCGCCGCATGCGCCGATAGGCCAGCGGCGTGAAGGTGGCGTCGCCCAGCTTGCGCGCCATGCCCGTGCGCAGGCGCACGAGCTGGTCGTAGATCTCGTCCAGCGCATCGCCGTTGCGCGCGAAGAAACCCCAGCGCGCGGCCTCGGCCTCGTGGCGCGTCGCGCGGTCGGGGTCCTCGGCGAAGGGGGCGATGCCCGAGAGGTTCAGCTCATGGCCCTTCAGTGCCACCTTCGCGCTGGCCAGCAGCGCCGTATAGCGGGCGCAAAGCCGGCTTTCCTCCTCGGTATCCGCCGCGATGGCCGGGTCGAAGGCGGTGATGTCGGTTTCCCAAAGTGCCACCGCATGCGCGCCGGCGGTCGCTTCCAGGCCGGCGCGATCGCCATCGGCCAGCAGGCGCCGCTTCAGCGCGGTCTCGTGCGTCGCGGCCTCCGGCGCCAGCGCATCGGCGTATTCGCGCGCGGCGACGGCGTCGGCATCGGCGGTGTTCTGCGCGAAGCGCAGGTGCACCAGCGACGACCAGGTGTCGTAGTCGCGCCGCGCCTTGTCCCACAGCGCGAGCGCGCCGGGCCGGTCCCCGGCATCGAGGCGCGCATCGATCGCGGCATGCGTCGCGGCCAGGCTGTCCCGGTCGGGGCGTGGGGCGGTGATGTGGTCGAAGCGCAGGGTCATGGCAGCGTCCAGAATGGCGGCATGTCCAGGTGCAGCGCACCGGGGCGCAGCGTCAAGTGCGGGCTGCGGGCGGTGGCGCCGGCGCCGCGCCGGGGCCAGACTGCACCGCCAGAGACCGTCGCCATCCGCCGTCGGTCCCGCGCCCCGGAGCCCGCCATGCCGCGCCTGATGTCCACCCTAGCCATCGCCGGCCTGCTGCGCGAGGCGGCGCCGGCGATCGAGGCCGCGTTGGGCGCGCGGCTGGATGTCGAACTCGCACCGACCCGCGCGCTGGAGGCCCGCATCCGCGCGGGCGAGGGCGCGGATGCCGCGGTGCTGACGGCCGAGGCGATCGCGGCGCTGTCTGCGGAATGCGTGTTGGATGGCTCCACGGCGCGGGCGCTCGCGCATTCGCGCGTGGGCCTCGCCGTGAAGGCCGGCACGCCGCATCCGGACATCGCGAACGTGGCCGCGCTGCGCCGCCTGCTCATCGACGTGCCGTCGCTCTGCTACTCGCGTGCCGGCGCCTCGGGCATTTTCTTCGCGGATCTCATCGAACGCCTGGGCATCGCGGATGCCGTGAACGCCAAGGCCGTCGTGATCCCGCAGGGCTTCACGGCGGAGAAGCTGTTGACCGGCGAGGCCGCCATCGCCTTCCAGCAGGTCAGCGAATTGCTCGAGGTGCCGGGCATCGAGGTGGTCGGCGCCCTGCCCGAGGGTGCGCAGACCATCGCGGTATTCTCGGGCGCGGCTTTCGCCGGCGCGCCGGACGGGCCGCGCGTCCTGGCCGCGGTGGCGCGCGCCTGCACGCCGGGCGCGCTGCGCGCGAAGGGGCTTGAACCGCCCGGCTGACCTCTCCGCGACAGCCGATCGCTGTGGGCAAGCGTCTTCGCCCGGCCGGATGCTTCGATCCCGCCGGGACGTGCCCTATGCCGCGACCCGACGCAGCCCGGCGCCGCGCTGCCAGCGCGTGGCGCGCCGCAGCAGCCACAGCGCGATGCACAGGTTCACCAGGTTCCACGCAATGCCGTTCCACATCGCCGCGCGGTACGACCCGGTCGCGTCGAAGATGGCCCCCGCCATCCAGCCGCCCAGCGCCATGCCGACCAGCGTGGAGGACAGCGCTATGCCCACGCGCGTGCCCGCCTGCGCCGGGGGGAAGTATTCGCGCACGATCATCGCGTAGGACGGCACGATCCCGCCCTGGAACAGCCCGAACACCGCGCTGACCGCAAACAGCGCCACCATGCCGTCGGCCGGCAGGAACAGGAACAGCGCGACACCCTGCAGCGCGGAGCCCAGCACCAGCGTGCGCAGCCCGCCGATCCGGTCCATCACCGCGCCGAACAAAAGGCGCGAGACGATGCCCGCCGCCAGCATGACCGAGAGCATCTGCGCGCCACGCTGCGCGCCGTAGCCCAGGTCCACGCAATACGCGACGATGTGCACCTGCGGCATGGCCATGGCGACGCAGCAGGCGATCCCCGCCGCGCCGAGGATCGCCTGCAGCAGGTTCGGCGGCAGCCCGAGCGGATGCACCACCGCCACGCCGGCCGGCCGCGGTGGCGACGCCGGCGGCAGCGGCGGGCGGGTGCGCAGCGCGAGCGCGAGCGGCAGCATGGTCGCGATGCACACCGCGCCCATCGCCAGGTGCGCATGCCGCCAGCCGATCGTCTCCACGCCCCATTGCAGCAGCGGCGGCCAGACCGTGCCCGCCAGGTAATTGCCGGAGGCAGCGAGCGCGAGCGCGATGCCGCGCCGGCGCGCGAACCACAGGGATGCATCCGCGATCAGCGGCCCGAACACCGCCGCCGCCCCGAGGCAGCCCATCAGCACGCCATAGGCCAGCCCGAAATAGAACACGCTCGGCGCCAGTGCCGCCGCCACGCCGCCCGCGCCCAGCGACACCGCGCCCACCAGCACCGGCACCATGACCCCGAAGCGGTCCGCCAGGCGCCCCATCAGCACGCCGCCGAACACGAAGCCGACCATGGTCATGGTGTAGGGCAGGGAAGCATCCGCGCGCGCCGTGCCGAATTCCGCCTGCACCGCCGGCAGCATCACGACCACCGACCACATCGGCGCGCTGCCCAGCATGGACAGCAGCACGATGGCGACCAGGCGCAGCCAGGCACGAGGCGAATCGATCTGCGCGGCCGCGCTGTCCTGCATGGTGACGTTTCCTCGGCGCATAATCGTGCTTCCCGATCAGACGGCACCGGCCCGCTCGTGGCGCGACGGCACTGTCCCGATCCCGGGTGGGTGAGCGGGGCGGAGCCGATACCGACAGGTCGGAAAGCGCGTCAGCGTGGCACGCGGCGCGGCGCGCGGCCAAGCCAGGCCGGCGCATGGCCGCCGCGCGCCCGCCGCGATGTGTCCTGCCCTGCGCCGATCAACCCTGCCGTAACCATGCGGCGCCTATGGTCCGCGGATGCGCGTTGCCCTCCTGCAGATCGGCGCCAGCACGTTCATGCTTCTCGTGCTGGCCATGTGGCCGCGTGCGGGTCAGCCGATCCTGTTGGTGCTGCCGCCTGGCGCGCCGGCCGGTGCTGCCTTCGCGGCGGAGGGCTGGCGCGTGCAGCGCATCGCCGAGGCCGGACCCTTCCGGCTGGTGGTCGCGACACCCGATTCCGCCGCCGGCGACGCCGCCGTGCTCCGCCGGGCGTCAGGCGCCGTGCTCGCCCTTGCCGCGCGCGCGCTCGTCGCCTGTGCGCCCGGCACCCGATAAGGATTGGTCCCGATGGATCTCGAACTGCTGCGCCGCGGTACCGGGCGCTTCCTGCTGGTCCTGCTGTGGGTGCTCGCGCTGCTGACGCCGGTCGCGGCGCTGATCGCGGGTCGCAGCCCGGAGGATGCCGCCATTGGCGCCGCCATGGTCGGGGTCATGGCGCTGGTCGCGAGCGTCGCGGCGCGGGCCGGCGCGGGCGCGCCCGGTGCGCGCCACGCCATAGCGGTGGGGCTGATGGTCAGCGTCTCGGTGCAGGTCTGGCTCGCGCCGCCGGCCCTCGCGATCGACCTGCACATGGCCTATTTCGCGAGCCTCGCGCTGCTCTCCGGCTTCGTGGATTGGCGCAGCATCCTGCTCGGCGCGACGGTGGTGGCGCTGCACCACCTGGTGCTGAACTTCGCGGCGCCCGCCTGGGTCTTCGGCGTGCCCGAGGGCAGCCTGGGCCGCGTCGTGCTGCACGCGGCGGTGCTTGTCGTGGAGTCCTCGGCGCTGATTCTCATGACCCGGCGTCTCGAAGCTGCGGCGCTGCGCACCGACGCCGCGCTGAACGAAGCCCGCGCGGCGCGCGCGGCCGAGGCGGCCGAGGCCGCGCAGCGCCTCGCACAGGAGGAAGCCGCCCGCGGCGCCGCGCAGCAGGCGCGCGAGGGTGTTGCGGTCACGGTCGAACAGCAGATCGGCCGCATCGCGATCGACGTGGAGACGGCCTCGGTCACGCTGGGTGCCGCGGCGCAGCGCATTTCCACGGCGGCGGGCGAAGGCGCGGCGGGCGCGCAATCCGCGCGCGCCGCCGTGGCCGAGGCCTCCGGCGGCGTGCAGGCGGTCGCCGCCGGGGCCGAGCAGCTCGCGGCCTCGGTCTCCGAGATCTCGCGCCAGGTCGCGGCGGCCGCGAGCGTGGCGCGCACCGCCGCCGAACGCGCCGACGCGACCGGCGGGATCGTCCGCGGCCTGTCCGAAGGCGCGCAGCGCATCGGTGACGTGGTGCGCCTGATCGGCGAGATCGCGGGCCAGACCAACCTTCTGGCGCTCAATGCCACGATCGAGGCCGCGCGCGCGGGCGAATCCGGCAAGGGCTTCGCCGTGGTCGCGAGCGAGGTGAAGGCGTTGGCCGGCCAGACCGCCCGCGCCACCGAGGAGATCGGCGCGCAGGTTGCCGCCATCCAGCACGAGACGCAGGGCGCGGTCGATGCGATCCAGGGCATCGCCGAGGTGGTGCAGCAGGTCAACGAGGTCGCCGCCGCGATCGCCGCCGCGGTCGAGCAACAGGGGGCGGCGACGCGCGAGATTGCCGGCAGCACCGCGGGCGTGGCGCGCGGCACGGAGCTGGCCTCCGATGCGGTCGACACCGCTGCCGAACGCATGGCGCGCACCCGGGCGGAGGTCGCCGAACTCGAGCGCATGTCGGAGCGGCTGCGCCGTGAGGCCGCGGCGCTGCGCGCTGCGCTCGGCTCGACGCTGGCGGGGTTGCGCGCGGCCTGAACCGCGCAACAACCGAGTCCGTCCGCCCTGGCTGACGTCGGCGTCCCTGGCGGGGGCATCCGGGCCGGATCAGATGCCGCCATCCGGGGTGGTTCTGCTCTACAGCCCCATGAGGTCGAGCGTCCGGCCGATCACCTTCGCCTCGTCGAAACGATCGAGCGCGCGCGCCTGCCCCGCCGCCCCCATGCGCGCGCGCAGCGCCGGGTCGGCCGCCAGGCGCGCCAGCGCGGCGGCGAGCGGCGCGACCTGCATGGGCGGCACCAGCAGGCCGGTCTGGTCGTGCACCACCTGTTCGCGCGGCCCGCGGATGTCGGTGGCGACCACGGGCAGGCCGGTCATCATCGCCTCGATCACGCTCATGGGCAGGCCCTCGAAATGCGAGGGCAGGCAGAAGACGTCCGATGCCGCGAGGATGCGCGCGACGTCGTGCCGGTAGCCCAGCCGTACCACCCGCGTCCCGAGCGCCGCGGCGGCACGCGCGAAATGCGGGTCGAGGTCCTCGCCATGATCGGAGGCGAGGCGTTCGCCCACCACCCAGAGCACGGCATTCGCCGGCGTGGCTTCCATCGCACGCAGCAGCTCCGGATGGCCCTTGTGGCGGACCAGGCGGGAGACGCATGTGATGACGCAGTCATCCTCGCGCGCGCCGAACTCGGCGCGGATCGCGGCGCGCGCCGCCGCGTCGGGATGGAACAGCGCCGGGTCGCGCCCGTTCAGCACCGCAGTGGCGTGGCTGTGGATGCGCAGGCGGCGCGCATCGGCCGCCTCCTCCTCGCTGACCGTCAGGAAGGTATCGGTGATGCGCCCGCCGAGCCTTTCAAGGCGCAGCGACAGCGTGCGGCGCCACCATGGCCCAGGCTGGTTGAACAGGAATCCATGGCAGGTGTAGGCGATGCGCGAAACGCCTGCGGCCTTCGCGGCGGCCCGCGCCAGCAGCCCGCTGATCGGCATGTGCGCATGCACCAGGTCGAAGCGTTCGCGCCGGAACAGGTCCAGCAGGGCGCGGAAGGCCCGCGCCTGGGCGGCCGGGTTCAGGCTGCGCGCCATGGGCAAGGCTTCGACGCGGAAGCCCTCGGCCCGTGGGATGTCGAGCAGCGGACCTTCGGCGCTCACGCCCACCACCTCGTGCCCGCGCGCGCGCGCGCCGCGCATCACCGGCAGCAGGAAGTGCCGCAGCGAGAAATCGACATTGGTGACTTCGCAGATCTTCATGCGCGTTCCGGATTACGCCGGAACGCGCCGATGGGGAATGCGTGGCGCTGCCGCGTCAGCCTTCGCCGGGGCCGCGATTGCCCTGGATCATGGACAGGAATTCCCGCCGCGTGGAGGCATCGTCGCGGAAGGCCCCCAGCATGCGGCTGGTCACCATCGACACGCCGGTCTTGTGCACGCCGCGCGTGGTCATGCACTGGTGCACGGCTTCAAACACCACGGCCACGCCCTTGGGCTTGAGGACGTCGTTGATGACATTGGCCACCTGCGCGGTCAGCTTCTCCTGGATCTGCAGGCGCTTGCCGAAGGCTTCCACGACGCGCGCGAGCTTGCTGATGCCGACCACGCGCCCGTTCGGCAGGTAGGCGATGTGCGCCTTGCCGATGATCGGGCACATGTGGTGTTCGCACATGCTCTCGACGCGGATGTCGCGCAGCAGGACCATCTCGTCATAGCCCTCGACCTCCTCGAACGAACGGGCGAGCAGTTCGACCGGGTCTTCCTCGTAGCCGCAGAACCATTCGCGGTAGGCCTTGGCCACACGCTTGGGCGTGTCGAGCAGGCCTTCGCGGTTCGGGTCGTCGCCGGCCCAGAGCAGCAGGGTGCGGATCGCGTCCTCGGCTTGCGCCTGCGTGGGCCGCGGCAACGTGGTGGCCTGGTCGTCGGCGGGCCCTGTCGTGGGCAGGTGAATGTTCACGGGTCGCGGTTCTTTCCAAGGGCGCACTGCGTCGGACAGATTTCCGTGCCGTCGCGTCACGGCGCCTTCCTCGGACATCGAAATGGGGTGGGTGCGGGAACGCGCAAGCGTCGCGTCAATGCACCCGGCCCGAGGGCTGATGCGGGCTGTCCAGGCTGAAGGCCGGGATGTCCACGTCGAAGCCCTCGCCACTGTCGGTGACGACCATGTGATACGCGCCCTGCATGAAGCCCGAGGCGGTGCCGAGCGGCGTGCCCGATGTGTATTCGAAGCGCCCGCCCGGTTCGAGCACCGGCGTCTCCCCGATCACGCCCGCGCCATGCACGGTCTGCGTGCGGCCGAGCCCGTCAGTGATGCGCCAGGTGCGGCGCAGGAGCTGGACGGTCTCACGCCCGGTATTCGCGATCTCGACCCGATAGGCCCAGACGTATTGCCCGCTCTCAGGCTCCGACTGGTCCGCGAGGTAGAACGCACGCACCGTCACGCGGATGCCGCGCGTGGTGGCGCTGAACTCTTCCTTCCTGGCCATGATGGCAGCCACTCCCCAGGCGTCATTTGAAGCGCTGTGTGGCCGGCTTGTCCACCACCTATGACGCGTGGTTCTTGACTCGCATCAAGAACCGCGCGCCGCGGCGGTCGCGAGCCCCGCGCCGACCAGCATCGCGCCACCCGTCCGGTTGAAGGCGCGCCGCACCGATGGCCGCCCCACCGCGTTCGAAAGCCGTGCCGCAAGCAGCGCATAGATGCCGGCATTCGCCGCGGCGAGCGTGACGAAGGTCGCGACCAGCAGCGCGGCCTGCGGCAGGAAGGGCGTGCCGGCATCCACGAACAACGGAACGAAGGCGACGAAGAAGGCGATGCCCTTCGGGTTCAGCGCCGTCACGACATAGGCATCACGGAAGGCGCGGCGCGCCTGCACCGGTGCTGCTGCCGTGGCGGTGACCGGCGCGCGCCACATCCGGATGCCGAGCCACACCAGGTAGGCCGCGCCGGCAAGCTTCAGCACCGTGAACAGTGTTGCGGAGGCTGCCAGCAGCGCCCCCAGCCCTGCCAGCGACAGCGTCATCGCCGTGAGGTCGCCCAGCGCCACGCCGGCCACCAGCGGCAGCGCGGCGCGCGAACCGCCGCCGAGCGACTGGCCGACCACGAGCAGGATGGTCGGCCCCGGGATCGCCAGCATCACCACGGTCGCAGCGACGAAGGCGAGCCAGGTGTCGAGCGGCACGGCCGCTATTCCGCAGCGCGCGCCGGTGCTGCCGCCACGGCATCGAGGGCCTGCGAAAGGTCGTCGATGATATCGGCCACGTCCTCGAGCCCGACCGACAGGCGCACCGTGCCGTCGGCGATGCCCAGGCGAGCGCGTTCCTCTGCGCCCACGCGCATGTGCGTGGTGGTGGCCGGGTGCGTCGCGAGCGACTTCGAATCACCGAGGTTGTTCGAGATGTCGATCAACTGCAGCGCGTCCATGAAGCGGAAGCACGCATCCTTGCCGCCCTTCAGGTCGAAGGTGACCAGCGTGCCGCCTGCCGACATCTGCGCCATGGCCAGCTTCTGCTGCGGATGGTCGTCGCGGAAGGGGTACAGCACGCGCGCGATCTCATGCCGTTCGGCCAGCATGTCGGCCACCGCCGCGGCGTTGCGGCACATCGCGGGCACGCGCAGATGCAGCGTCTCGAGCCCCTTCAGGATGACCCAGGCGTTGAACGGGCTGATCGACGGGCCGGTGTTGCGGATGAAGGGCTGCAGCACGTCCTCGACCCACTTCTTGCTGCCCAGCACGCAGCCGCCCAGCACGCGGCCCTGGCCGTCGAAATGCTTGGTCGCGGAATACACCACGATGTCGGCGCCGTACTGCATCGGCTTCTGCAGCAGCGGTGTGGCGAAGACATTGTCCACCACCACCAGCGCGCCGGCCTTGTGCGCCAGGTCGCACACGGCGCGCAGGTCCACGATCTCGAGCATCGGGTTCGACGGTGTTTCCAGCAGCACCATCGTGGCCGGCGTGGCCAGCGCGCGCGCCCAGGCCTCGAGGTCGCCGCCATCGACGAATTCCGTCGCGATGCCGTAGCGCGGCAGCAGGGTCGACACGATCCAGTGGCACGACCCGAACAATGCGCGCGACGCGACCACGCGGTCGCCCGCCTTCAGGTGCGACAGCATCGCCGCATGCACCGCGGCCATGCCGGTGGCGGTGGCGCGGCAGGCCTCGGCCCCTTCCAGCGCGGCCAGGCGCGCTTCCAGCATCGCCACCGTGGGGTTGCCGAAGCGGGAATACTGGTAGTGCACCTCGGTGCCGGCGAAGGTCGCCTCGGCCTGGGCGGCGCTGTCGTAGACGAAGCCGGAGGTGAGGAACATCGCCTCTGCCGTCTCGTCGAAGCCCGAGCGCATCTGGCCCCCGCGCACGAGCTGCGTTGCGGGGCGGAGCGGGCGGGTGGTTCGAGAAGCCATCGGGCGGACCCTTCGCGAATGAACGGCGTCCGGCCCCTTCGCGGGCGGGGCATGGGTGTCATGCCCACGGCCGTTTAGCGCGCTTGTTTTCGCATCCGATCGATGCGCCCTGGACCGGGACCTCGCCGCAAGCTGGCCGGACAAATCGCGAGGGGTGTCACCACCACCCGCGTCGTTACGCCCGCCCGGTGCGTGCGGTCAAGCCGGCTGTCCCGGGCGGTCCCGTGAAATGCAGGCGCGCATCGAGCTGGAAGGGTTGCGGCGCACCGCGATGCGCCGCGGCGTACAACGCGTCGACCGGCTGCTCGGCGGCGTCGTCACGGAAAGGGCTGGACCGGCCGCCGCCCGGGTAGTTCGTCAGTTCGCACAGCCAGGCGCGCCCTCGGCCACCAGGAAATCGACCCGCAGGTAGACGAGCCCTGCGGAAAGCCGGCGTGCCGCGTCGAACAGCCGCGCCGGGTCCATCTCCGCGGGGAAGGGCGCCGGCGAAGGCTTGGCATACAGCGCGAGCTGGCGCAGGGCGATGTCGAAGCAGCCGCTGACCGTCTCGGCGCCATGCGGGAAGGTGTTCACCTTGATGTATTGCGGCACGCCACCGAAGCAGTAGACGCAGATCTCGTGCGGGCGCCGGTGCCCCGGGATGCGCAGCAGCGGCTCCGCGATCACGCGCGGGGGTAGGTCGCGGTAGCCCCATTCCATGCGTTCGCGCCACATCGAGCGCGCCAGCCAGGCATCGAGCTGCGCGGTGATGGCGGTGCAGTCGGGGCGGTCGCGGGCCCGCACGCGGATGTTCCAGCCGGAGCCGTTGGCTGGCCTTGAGGTAATAGGCCCGGGGCAGGCTCTCCCAGTCGATCGCGCCGGCGCTGTCGTGGACCTGCAGCGGTGGCACGGTCATGTCGTGGCCGAGGATCGCCCTGGCATGGGCGCGCATGCCCACCTTGTCGGCCATCAGCGGCAGGCGCGGGTCGCGATCGAAGATCAGCCGGTGCAGGATCCATTCGACATAGCGCCGGGGCGGCGCGAGTTCGGGCCATTGGCCGAAATCGCTGTGGAACCGCCGCACCAGCCGGCGCGCCACCGGCAATTCCGCCCGCGGGATCGCCTGCTACGCCAGCCAGTCCAGGATCGCTTCCGTTGCCATGGTCCAGCCTGACAGGGGCCGCTTGCCCGGACCCGCCCCGCCCGCCTATACGAAGGGCGCGCGGGCGTAGCTCAATGGTAGAGCTCTTGGTTCCCAACCAAGTGACGAGGGTTCGATTCCCTTCGCCCGCTCCAGCCTGCCTCAGCGTGGCGCGGGTGCGGGCACCGTCACCGACATCGGGTCACTGCCCTGCGCCTCGCGTGCACGGCGGACCCGCGCCTCCAGATCCGTCAGTTCGGTCCGGCGTTCGTTGAGCCGTGCCTCGGTCGCGGCGATCTGCCCGGCGATCTCGGCGCGGCGGCGCTCGGCGGTCGCGACCTCCGCACGCATGGCGTCCAGTTGCTGCGCCACCTGGGTGCGTTGCCGCTCGGCCGCGGCCACCGCGGCGCGCAGGCTTTCGGCCTGCGTCGTGGCCTCGCCGCGGCTGCGGTCGGCCGCCGCCACCTCGCCACGCAGGCGCTCCACCTGGCCCGCCAGCTCGGCGCGGCGCTGGTCGGAGGCTGCCACCTCGCGCCGCAGCGTCTCGATCTGCGCGGCGAGTTCGGCGCGCTGGCGCTGCGTGGTCGCGACATCGCCGCGCAGGCCTTCCGCCTGGCGTGCCAGGTCCTGGCGCTGCCGGTCGGAGGCGGTGAGTTCCTGGCGCAGCGCCTCGGCCTGGCGCTGCAGCGATTCCGCTTCCCCGCGCGATGCCGTGACGGCGCCGGCGGCGCGGCGGGCTTCCTCGACCTGGGCGCGGGCGCGCTCGGCCTCCTGCTCGGCGGTGCGCCCGGCGGCGGAGGCGCGGCGCTCGGCCTCCTCGGCGGCGGCTCGCCGCTCCGCGAGCGTGCGCTCGGCGGCGGTCGCCTCCCCGCGCAGGGCGGCCAGGCGGCGTTCCTCGGTGCCGGTCGATTCGCGCAGCTGCGCGAGGCGCTGCTCGGCCGCGGCGACGGCCGTGCGCAGTTCGGTGGCCCGGGCCTGCAGGCCGCGGAGTTCCGTCGCGGTCTGGTCGCGGGTGGCGGTCAGGCGGCCGATCTCGCCTTCCAGCGCCGCCACGGTCTGCCGGCGCGCCGCGGCTTCGCCCTCGGAAATGTTCACCGCCTGGCGGGCTGCGGCCAGGCGCTGTTCCTGTTCGCGCAGCGCGGCGTCGGTCTGGTTGGCGCGGGCCTGCAGGTCGGTCAGGCGCTGCTGCTCGGTGCCGGCGCGCTGGGTCAGGCCGGCCAAGCGCTGCTCGGCCTGGGTGGCCTCGTTGCGCAGGCCGTCGCGGCGGCGGGTCTCGGCTTCGGCGGCGTCACGCAACTGCGCGAGGCGAGTCTCCTCGGCCGCGGTGCGCTGGCCGAGGCCGGCGAGGCGGCGTTCCTCCTCCGCCGCGCGGGCAGTGAGGCCGGCCACGCGGGCATCGGCGGCGCTGATATCCCCGCGCAGCGCGCCCAGGCGCCGTTCCTCGGCATTGGCATTCTCGCGCAGGGCCGCGAGGCGGCGGTCGGCCTCCGCCACCTGGCCGCGGCGTTGCTCGCCCTGGGCGGCGGCCTGCGCGGCCTCGGCCTGCAGGGCGGCGAGGCGACGCGTCTCCTCCTCGACCCGCTGGCGGAGCTGGGCGGATTCCTGGTCGGCGGAGCTGCGCCCGTCCTGCGCCGAACCCAGGTCCCGCCGCGCGATCGCCAGGCGGCGCTCGATCGCGGCGAGGTCCCCGCGGGCGCGGCGTTCGGCGGCGAGCGTCGATTCGAGCTCGCCGACCCGGGTGGTGAGTTCCTGCCCGCGTGCCTGGGAGGCCGTGAGGTCACGCTCGAGCCCGGCGACGCGGGCGCTGTTCTCGACCGACAGGCCGCAGGCCGGCAGGACGGCGACCGAGGCAAGCAGGGCCAGCCTGGCGATGGCGCGGGTGCTGGTCATGGCGCGGGCCTCATGGGGTCGGTGCGGGTTGCGGACAGGGGGTGGTGACGCTTCGGTGATCCGGACGGCATATAGGAGGCCGTGCCCGGCGCTGGCGAGTCTAGCAAGCGCTGGTTGCATCGCCGAGTTTCCGTCGGGCTGCGCAGGCTGCCTGTCTTCACGATGCCACGCCCCGCAGCGCCAACCGACGGGCCGGTGGTGGGAACCGCGCCGCAGGGCCCCGGGCCGGGCATGGCGCGGGGTGCAGGCCGCCCGCTGCGGGCATGGTCGCGGCCGGGAACGGTGGGCCGCCCCGTGGCACTGATCAGATCCGCTTCGCCGCCGCCACCGCCGCGGCCGACCCGCTGCCCACCACCCAGGCCCAGGCGCGCAGGACGGGGCCATAGGCGGGTCCCTCGCCGGCCTCGCGCGCCTCGTCGCGGTGGTGGACTTCCTCCTCGCGGCAGTGTTCGAGCAGGGCGTGCACGTCGGGGAAGATGCCCTCGGCGGCCAGGCGGTCGGTCTGGGCGCGGTAGTGGTGGTCGACGAAGGTCTCGACCGCGTCCACCGTCGCGAAGACCGCGCGCGGGCCGAACAGCGCGGGCAGCGCGCCGGTCAGCCAGCCTGCCACGCGCCAGATCGGCAGCAGGCGGGACCGGTCCGCGGGCGGCAGGAGGCCTTCCAGCAAATCGAGGTGGCCCTGTTCGGTGGCGCGGTGGCGGGTGGCGAAGTCGCGCACCGCGGGGTCGCGGCTGAAGGCGAGGATGCCGTCGTAGATCCGCACGGCACCGGTCTCCCCGGCATGGTCGGAGCGCAATTCGCCGACCAGCCAGGCGGGAAAGGCGGTGGTGGGGGTGGCGTCGGCGGTCGTGGTGCTCATGCAGGCGGAGATGGCGCGGCGGCGGCGGGGGTCAATCCGGCCCCTGGTCCAGCCCGGCGCGCAGGCTGCCGTCGGGGTCGGCCACCATCCCCTCGCGCAGGAACAGGTCGATCAGGACAAGGTTCACGTTGAACTTGATGCCGTCGGTCGCGCGCACGGCCTCGAGCAGGCGGGCGGCGGGCCACAATTCGAAGCGCTCGACCTCGTCATCCCCGGGGGTGGGGGTGATGCCCTCGGGGATATCGAGGTCGAAGCAGTGCAGCACGTCGCGGCGCAGGCCCTCGGCGTTGGACATGACGTAGGAGACGCGCCCGGCCGGCCGCGCCGTCGCCGCAAGCGTGGGCGGCAGGCGGGCTTCCTCGGCGGCTTCCTTGACCAGGCATTCCTCAGCGGACAGCCCGGCCGGGATGCCGCCGGCCACCACGTTGTCGAGCTGCCCGGGGGCCACCGCCTTGTCCTTGGCGCGGATGCCGACCCAGACATGCAGCCCGTCGGCCCGGCGCACCAGTCCGTTCACATGGACGCCCTGGGACATGGCGCCGAAGGCCGGCAACGCGCCGCGGTCGAGCGTGCCGAGCACCGGCCCGGTGCTGGTGGCGCGCAGGTCGAAGGCCTCGTTGCGAATGCGCAAGAAGCCGCCGGCGGCGAGGGATGGCAGGGCGGCGGCCAGTGCCTCGCTGCGGGCACCGGGGCTGCGCAGCCGGGCGGCCAGGCCGACGCCATCCCCGTCGAAATGGA
This sequence comes from Roseomonas fluvialis, assembly GCF_022846615.1. Classification (NCBI taxonomy): domain Bacteria; kingdom Pseudomonadati; phylum Pseudomonadota; class Alphaproteobacteria; order Acetobacterales; family Roseomonadaceae; genus Roseomonas; species Roseomonas fluvialis. Next base: position 4,950,065 of record NZ_AP025637.1, on the reverse strand, counting down.
AGTCGCGCGGGCGGAAGGTCAGAGCCTGGGCCAGGTCCGGCGAGACCCAGCCGACTTGTGCGCCACCCATCCGGAACGGGATCAGCCCGGCAGGGGAGGCGATGTTGTTGCAGGCGGCGATGTGGCGGGCCAGGGCGGGGTCGGGCATGGGGCGGGTGTAGCGCCGGGCGGGCGCCCCCGCGAGGGGTGGGGGGCTTGCATCCGGCGCGCCGATGGGTCCCATGCGGCGGGCGCGCTTCCGCTCAGCGCCTCAAGGCCCCATGTCGCGGGCCTGTACCGGAGTTCCGCCTGCGTGTCCGCTGCCAAGCCTGCTGCCGAAGGCAGCCACCTCTCCGCCCTGCTGCGCATCGCGCCGTATCTGTGGCCCAAGAACGAGACCGAGCTGCGCATCCGCGTCGTCGCCGCGCTGGTGCTGGTGGCGGCGGCCAAGGCGGCGAACGTGCTGGTGCCGATCGCCTATGCGCGCGCCGTCGATGCGCTGGCGCCCAAGGACGGGATCGGCGCGGCCATCACCGTGCCGGTGGCGCTGCTGCTGGCCTACGGCATCCTGCGGGTGATGTCGTCGGCGCTGGCGGAACTGCGCAACGCCATCTTCGCCAAGGTGCAGGCGCGCGCGGGGCGGCGCGTGGCGCTCGAGGTGTTCGAACACCTGCACGCGCTGTCGATGCGCTTCCACATGGACCGCGCGACGGGCGGGCTGTCGCGGGTGATCGAACGCGGCGTGCGCGGCATCGCCACCTCGTTGAACTTCCTGCTGTTCAACATCATCCCGACGATCGTCGAGATCCTGTTCGTGGCGTTCATCCTGTGGTGGATCTTCGCCGCGTCCTTCGCGCTGACCATGCTCGGCACGATCGCGGCCTATGTGACCTTCACGCTGCTGTTCACCAACTGGCGGCTGCGCTTCCGCCGCACCATGAACCAGACCGACGAGGAAGCGAACACCAAGGCAGTGGACAGCCTGCTGAACTACGAGACGGTCAAGTATTTCGGCAACGAGGGCCACGAGGCGCGCCGCTACAACGAGAGCCTGACTCGCTACGAACGCGCCTACGTCACCAGCGAGACCACGCTGAACATGCTCAACGCCGGCCAGGCGCTGATCATGGCGGTTGGCCTCACGGTGACCATGCTGCTGGCCGGGTCGGGCATCGCCGCCGGGACCATGACGGTGGGCGACCTGGTGATGGTCAACACCTACCTGATCCAGCTGTACCTGCCGCTGAACATCCTCGGCTTCGCCTATCGCGAGATCAAGCAGGGGCTGACCGACATGGAGCAGATGTTCGTGCTGCTCGAAGTGCCGGCCGAGGTGCAGGACGCGCCCGGCGCGCCCGCGCTGGCGAAGGGGCCGGGCGAGATCCGCTTCGACGACGTGCAGTTCGGCTACCGCCCCGACCGGCAGATCCTGAAGGGCGTATCCTTCACCGTAGAACCCGGCCGGATGCTGGCCATCGTCGGGCCGACCGGGGCGGGGAAGTCCACCATCTCCCGCCTGCTGTTCCGCTTCTATGACGCGACCGGCGGCGCGGTGACGGTGGACGGGCAGGACGTGCGCGGCGTGACGCAGTCCAGCCTGCGCGCCGCGATGGGCGTGGTGCCGCAGGACACCGTGCTGTTCAACGACACCATCCGCTACAACATCGCCTATGGCCGCCCCGGCGCGACCGACGAGGAGGTCGAGGCCGCCGCCCGCGCCGCCCAGGTGCACGACTTCGTGCTGCGGCTGCCGGAAGGCTACGCGACGCGCGTGGGCGAACGCGGGCTGAAGCTGTCGGGCGGGGAGAAGCAGCGCGTCGCGATCGCGCGCACCATCCTCAAGGATCCGCGCATCCTGATCCTGGACGAAGCCACCAGCGCGCTCGACACCCGCACCGAACAGGAGATCCAGGCCGCGTTGCGCGACGTGGCGCGCAACCGCACCACGCTGGTGATCGCCCACCGCCTGTCCACCGTGGTCGAGGCCGACGAGATCATCGTGCTGCAGGAGGGCCGCATCGCCGAGCGCGGCACCCATGCCAGCCTGATCGCCGCCGATGGCCTCTATGCCGAGATGTGGCGCCGCCAGGCGCAGGCGGTTGCCGCCGCCGAAGCCGCCGCGCGCGCCCAGGCCGAGGCCGACCTGGATCGCCCGCGCGCCGGGCGGCTGGGCGAGTCCGTGACGTAATCGGGGGTTTCGCGACCCGCGCGGGCGCCCCATGTGACTGACCAGGAAGGAGAACGCCGCATGCAGCAGGACCCCTCGGGCATGGCCCCGGAGGACCTCAGCCACGCCGGATCGGTTGTGGACAAGGCGATCGAGTACATGATGGAGCAGCAGATCGCCCCGATCTCGATCGCCTCGGCCCTGCTGGGCGGTGCGCTCGGGTTGTTGGCGCGCACCATGGACGACCGCGCGGTGGCGGGCGTTCTGCGCAATGCCCTGGCCTCGGTCGAGGCGGGCGAGCTGGCCGAGGCGCGCGAGGCGCCGCCGCAGCCGCCCCAGGCTTGACGCAGCGGCTTGACGCCACGGCCCGGCTGGGCCACACACCGCGCCTTCCTTCGTCTCCACCGGCGCGCGGGACCCTCTCCCCGCGCCCTCATCGTTTCGGGATTTTCGCCATGGCCCGCCGCTGCGGTATCACCGGCAAGGGCGTCCTGACGGGCAACAACGTCAGCCACGCCAACAACAAGACCCGCCGGCGCTTCCTGCCCAACCTGCAGGAAACCTCCTTCTGGTCGGACGTGCTGGGCACGCCGGTGAAGATGCGTCTGTCGACCAACGGCATCCGCACCATCGAGCACAATGGCGGCCTGGACGCCTTCCTGCTCGGCACGCCGGACCGGCGCCTGCCCGTCGAGGCGAAGCTGCTGAAGCGCCGGATCGAGCGCGCCCAGGCCAAGAAGGCGGCCTGACGCCACCCTGCCCGCGGGCAGGCACAAGGGCGGCACCCGCAGGGGTGGCCGCCCTTTTTCGTGGCTACGGGGCGGGCGCCACCTGCGGCGGCGGCAGCGCGCCGGGGTTCTGCGGCATTGCCAGCCCCTGGCCCGGCTGCGGCGCGGTGCCGCGCGGCGCCGAGCCGGGCTGCACCGGGAAGCCTCCGGCGTTCGAGACCACCGTCCGCACCCCGCCCGCCGCCTCGGTTGCCGCGGCGAAGGCCACGTCGCCCCAGAACCGCGCGAGCACGCCGGCCGGCACCTCGTTCAGCTGCAGCACCCGGCCGAGGTCCTCGCCATCGTTGCGGGACACCGTCCAGAGCAGCTCGACCCGCTGCGTGCGGGTGGCCGGCTGGTCGATGACGGCCACCTGGCCCGTCACGGCGAAGCGGGCGCCCTGCGTCGTCTCCTGCACCAGCATCCCCTGCTGGCCCAGGGCCTCGCGCAGCCGGGCGGTCAGCGCCTGGTTGCCGTCCCCCGGGGCACCGCGGACCATGGGCACGTAGATGCGCGGCGGGCCGGTGACCGCCAGCGCGGCGGGGTCGGTGCCCTTGCGGGCGGCCTCGGCGCGCAGCAGCAGGTCGGCGATGCGCGGGGCGGCGTCCCGTGCGGCGCGGCGCAGCACCTCGGGGCTGGCGTCGGACCAGTCGCGGGCGGCGATGCGCGTGCCCTCCGTGGTGCCCTGGGCCTGGCCGTCGGGGTCGGTCAGGCGATAGCGGGGGGTGACGAAGCCGTTCTCGGTGCGCGCCTCGACCGTCAGGCGCCAGTCGAGCGGCAGGGGGGCCTCGGCGGCGGCAGGCACCTCGGCGGCCAGCAGGGCGGAGGACAGCGCCTCGGCGAAGCCGCGCGCCTGCTGTTCGCTCAGCAGTGCGGTGGTCGGCGGGTCGATGGTCAGGCGATACGCCGGGGGTGCTGCCAGCATGCCGGCATTGCCGCCCGGATTGCCGCGGAAGGGCTGCGGCAGGTCGCCGCAGGCGGCGAGCAGCGCGGCCGCCAGCAGCGCCGCCAGATGCCAGGGGCGGCGCATCAGACCGAGACCACGCAAGCGACGAGCATCGTCAGCATCAGCATGGCGGCGAACATGAGGACATAGGGCATGGCGTCCTTATTGGCGCTGCGGGCGGCGATGAAAAGGCCGGCGGGGGGCGTCGTAGCCGGACCCCTGCGATTGCTGCCCCACAGGCAGCCAGGGGTCGTCCCCGCGGCAGTCGGCCGGCCGGGGCCTGGCGGCGGCATCCGCCGGGTGGCGTGCCCGTCACGCCGTCAGCGCAATGGCGGAAAGCTGGTGCCCGATCGGTCCGCCCTTCGCCAGCGTGTTGCGGCGGTGGCTGAAGAAGCGGGCCTCGTCGGCCAGGGTGTCGTGTGGCGTGACCTCGGCGGCGACGCCGGCGGCGGCGAGGCGCGCCGCGCAATAGCCGGCCAGGTCGAACTGCCAGCGGTCGGGGCGCGTGCCATCGGCGAAGAATCGCGCATCGGCGGCGTCGCGCGTCAGCACCGCATCGCGCAGGTCGGCCGCGACCTCGTAGGAGGGCTGGCGGATGCAGGGGCCCACCGCGGCGACGATGCGCGCGCGGCTGGCGCCGATGGCGCACATCGCCGCGATGGTGGCTTCCAGCACGCCGCCCACGGCGCCACGCCAGCCGGCATGGGCACCGCCGATCACGCCTGCCTCGACGTCGGCGAACAGGACCGGCGCGCAATCGGCGGTGACGATGCCGAGCGCCAAGCCGGGCCGGCGGGTCACGACGGCATCGGCCTGCGGGCGGCGGTCGATGGGCCAGGGGTCCTCGAGCACCGCGACAGCGTCGCCATGCACCTGCGTCAGCCCGACCAGCGCGGCGCCGGGCAGGCCCAGCGCATCGGCCGCGCGCCGGCGGTTCTCGGCCACCGCATCAGGGTCGTCGCGGCCGGACAGCGAGCAGTTCAGCGCCGCGAAGCCGCCGGAGGACACGCCGCCGCGCCGCGTGAAGAAGCCATGCGCCAGGCCGGGCTGCGCGGCGAGGGTTGCGGCGGTGACGGCTTCGGCCATCAGGGATCCTCGAATCCGGGCAGGGGAGGCAGGCCGGGATGACCCAGGCAGATCGCCTTGAACAACCGGCCCATATGCTCGGGCGCGGCGAGGCGCTGCGCAGCCGATAGATGGCGCTGCGCATGGCCGGGGTCCATGCGCGCCAGGATGGCCGCACGGCTGAACAGGCCGAGCCGGGCGAGGAACACGCCCTGCGGCATCGGCCCCTGCACCGCCGCACCGGCGGCCTGCGCGGCCGCGGCCAGGGCGGCGAAGTCCACATGGGCGGTGATGTCGGCTTGCCCCGGCGGGCCCAGCGGATCGGCGCTGCCATGACTGGTCATGGCCTGCAGGCTGTCGCCGAAGCCGGCCTCGCCCGGGCCGTAGTCGATGAACAGCGCAACGCCGCCCTGCGCGGCGACACGCGCCGCCAGCGCCGCGGCGATCGCGACCGCGGCTTCGTTGACTTCCTGGATGGCGCCGTCGGGTGCGGCGGCCGGCAGCGGCGGGGCGTCGGTGGCCGGGCGTTCGGCGAAGGCGCCATCGGCGACGAAGCGTTCCATCCACGCATCGCCGCGGCGCACGAATTGCCGGATCGGCAGGGCATCGAGGAATTCGTTGCCGATGATGATGGCCGGGCCGGGCGGCAGGGCGGCGATGTCGTCGTGCCAGGCGCGCACGGCGGTGCCGAGCAGGTCGGCCTGCGCCTCGCGCAGGCGGGGGGAGGTCTCGACCAGGTGAACGCGCAGCGCGGCGCGGAAGCCGGGGGCCATCTCGGCCACGGCGCGCAGCGCGTCGGCCATCAGGGTGCCGCGGCCAGGGCCGAGTTCGGCGAAGACCACCGGGTCGGGGCGGCCCATCGCCTGCCAGGCGATCGCCGCCCACAGGCCGATGCATTCGCCGAAGGCCTGGGTCAGTTCCGGCGCCGTGGTGAAGTCCCCGCCGGCGCCGAAGGGATCACGCCCAGCGTAATAGGCGGAGGCCGCGCGCCGCATGTAGCGGTCGAGCCGCTGCGGTTCGGCCGCGGTGCCGCCGCCATGGCCGGCACCGCTGGTGCCCTCGGGCGACTGGACGGCGGGATCCTGGCCGGGCGGGGGGCCTTCAGATGGCATGGCGTTCCTTCGCCCGCAGCATCAGCCAGGCGCCGACCAGGATCATCGGCACGGACAGCAACTGCCCCATCGTCGCGCCGGCGAACAGGAAGCCCAGATGCGCGTCGGGCTGGCGGAAGAATTCGCCGATGATGCGCGCGACGCCGTAGCCCGCCAGGAAGGCGCCGGCCAGGAAGCCGGGCTTCGCGCGGATTCGTTCGCTGCGCGCGAGCCACATCAGCAGCGCGAACAGGCAGGCGCCTTCGAGGAAGGCCTGGTACAGCTGCGAGGGGTGCCGCGGCTCCGGCCCGCCGGTCGGGAAGACCATCGCCCAGGGCACGTCGTGTGCCACACGCCCCCACAATTCGCCGTTGATGAAGTTGGCCAGCCGGCCGAGGAACAGCCCGATCGGCACCACGCACACGACGCGATCCGCAAACGCCACCCAGTCGAGCCCGTTGCGCTTGCTGAACAGCCAGGCGGCGATGATCACGCCGAGCGCCCCGCCATGGAAGGACATGCCGCCCTGCCAGACATACAGCGCTTCCCACGGCGCCGTGACGTAGTAGCCGGGGCGGTAGAACAGCACGTAGCCCAACCGCCCGCCGATGATGATGCCGAGCGTCACCCAGGTGATGAAGTCGTCCACCTGTTCGGTCGTGGCGACCACCGGCGGGCGGCGCACCAGCACGCGCGCCAGCCGCCAGCCGAGCAGGATGCCCGCGATATACGCCAGCGCGTACCAGCGGATGACGATCGGGCCGATCTCGACCAGCACCGGGTCGATCATCGGGAAGGGAATGGCCAGCAGCATCAGGCGAAGGGGTCCTCGGCGTTCATCAGCACGTCGCGCACATAGGACCGCACGCCGTCCTCGATGCTGGTGGGCTTGTGGTCGAAGCCGGCGGCGCGCAGGCGGTCCATGCGGGCCTGCGTGAAGTACTGGTACTTGCCGCGCAGGTCGTCGGGCATAGGCACGAAGCGGATGTCGTCATTCCGCCCGAGTGCCGCGAAGATCGCGCGCGTGAGGTCGAGGAAGGTCCGCGCCGTGCCCGAGCCGATGTTGTACAGCCCCGAGGCCTGCGGGTTGCGCGCGAGCCACGTCATCGCTGCGACGCAGTCGCTCACATGCACGAAGTCGCGCTGCTGCGCGCCATCGGCGATACCCTCGCGGTCCGAGGCGAACAGCGTGGCGGCCTCCCCGCGCATCACCTGGTTGAACTTGTGGAGCACGACGGACGCCATGCGGCCCTTGTGGTGTTCGTTCGGCCCATAGACGTTGAAGAAGCGCAGTCCCGCCCAGTGCGGCGGACGCGGCGCACCCTGCGCCAGCATCTGCGCCACCCGCCGGTCGAAGGCCAGTTTCGACCAGCCATACAGGTTCAGCGGCCGCAGCCGCATCAGCGCCTCGGCCGACAGGTCGTCGTCGAAGCCCAGCGCCCCGTCGCCATAGGTCGCGGCCGAGGACGCGTAGATGAACGGCACGCCGGCTGCCGCGCACCAGTCCCACAGCATCTGCGGCAGCGCGATGTTGGTGCGCGCCACCAGGTCGCCATCGGTCTCGGTGGTGGCGCTGATCGCGCCCATGTGAAACAGCGCGTCGACGCGCGGCTTCTTCGCGAGGAAGGCGGGCAGGTCGTCGGGTGCCACGATCCCGGCGATGGCATGCTTTGCAAGGTTGCGCCACTTCAGGCCCTGGCGCAGGCGGTCCACCACCACCACTTCCTGACCAGCGGCGCAGAGTGCCGCAACCAGGTTGGAGCCGATGAACCCGGCGCCGCCGGTGACGATATGCATGATCCGCCTTGTTCCGACGCGGGCCTTGAGGGCCGGGCGGCGGCGGTATAGGCCCCCCCGGGACAGCCCGGCAAGGCGGCGGGCGACACAGGAGGCCGAGATGGCAGGCGAAGGCAGCCGCGGAAAATTCATGGACGACCTGGCCGGAGTGGCCGGGGGCGCCTTCTCGGTCCTGGCCGGGTTGCGCAACGAGGCCGAAGCGATGGCCAGGTCCCAGGGCGAGGCCGTGGTCCGCCGGCTCGACCTGGTCAAGCGCGAGGAACTGGACGCCGCCATGGAAGTGGCGCGCCGCGCCCGCGAGCAGGCCGAGACGCTGGAGGAGCGCGTCGCGGCGCTGGAGCACCGGCTCGCGGCACTTGAGGCTGGCGGCAAATCCTCACCCGAAAGCTGAAGAATTGATTGCAACCTATGCGGGCTTGCGACGCCATTTCGCGTCTGCGTAGTCTGCCCCTCGTATCCGGTCGCCCGATTCGCCCACAACATCTGGTGGGTGGCGCGGGCGGCGCCCCGGGCCTGGAGGTGCCGCAATGTCCGCCTCTCTCCAATTCGAGCGCGAGCGTTCGTCCAATCCCCTCGACATCCTCGAACAGATCATCGCCGCCAATGAATGGGCCTTCGAGCGCCGTTCGGACGGCGAGATGGCGGCCGAGGCACCGGGGAAATGGTGCGACTACGGGCTGCATTTCTCCTGGTCGCACGAAATCAGCGCCATGGCCTTCACCTGCGCCTTCGACCTGAAGGTGCCGGCGGACCGCCGCGACAAGCTCTATGAACTGCTGGCCCTGGCGAATGACCGGCTCTGGATCGGTCATTTCGGCATCGAGGTCGAGGACGGCGTGCCGGTCTTCCGCCATTCCGTGCTGCTGCGCGGGTCGCCTTCGGCCAGCGCCGAGAGCCTCGAGGACATGGTGGATATCGCCATCACGGAATGCGAGCGCTTCTTCCCCGCCTTCCAGTTCGTGCTCTGGGGGGGCAAGGCGCCGGCGGAGGCGCTTGCGGCCTCCATGCTGGACTGCGTCGGAGAAGCATAGGCTTTCGCGGGCCGTCGGACGGCGGGCGGGGCTCCGCCGCCGTCCGGGGGTGTCCAGCCCGGCGTGACCCTGCCCCTCGCGGCAGCGAGGCCGCCATCACCTGAGCGAAACTTTCCGATGCCCGGCGCGTTGCGCGCGGCATGGCGGAGCCGTCTGAACACCCTGACTCAACCGCCATGGCGCACCCGGCCGAGGCCGTGCGGCGCGACGTGCCGCGTCGTGCCGCCCTGGTGCTGAACGCCTCGGCGGGCACCATCGCGGCCATGCCGGATGCCGCAGGCAGCCTCGCGGCGATGCTGGACGACGCCGGCTACCGCCTGGTGGCCCCCGCACAGCCAGACCTGTCGGTGGACCACCAGATCGATGCCGCGCTGGCGCTGGGGCCGGAGGTGATCTTCGTCGCCGGCGGCGACGGCACGCTGCGCGGCGCGGCCGGGCGCATCGCCGGCAGCGGCGCCGTGCTCGGCGTCTTGCCCGGCGGCACCATGAACCGCATGGCGGCACGGCTTGGCCTGCCCGCCGATCCCGTGGCCGCGGTGCGCAGCCTGGCCGGCGCCACGGTGACCGACCTGCCGGTCGGTGAGGCGAATGGCGAGATCTTCCTGTACCAGGCGGTGGCGGGGCGCGCCTCGCGTCTGGTGCGCTTTCGCGAAATGCAGCGCGGTGCGGGCGTGCTGGGCTGGATCCCGCTCGCGCGGGCGGCCCTGCGGCTGGTGCTGCGCCGGCCGGGGCGGTCGCTCCGGCTGCGGTGCGGCGAGCGCGTGCGCCGCGCCGACGTGGCGGTGGTGACCGTGCCGTTGCCCGATGCGCCGGCGCTGCTGCGCGTCGAAGCGGTGCGCCGCAGCGGCGTGCTGGGCACGGTGCACCAGGCCTGGTGTTGGGTCCGCGGGCGGCTGGCGGCGGCGCCGGCGGTGGTGACCTGCGAACGCCCACGCCTCGCGGTGCAGGGGCGCGCCGCGCATCTGCGCGTGACGCTCGACGGCGAGTTGCACCTGATGGCGACGCCGCTGCGCATCCGGCTGCGCGCGGAACGCCTGCGGGTGCTGCGCCCACCCCGCGGATGATCCGCATCGCCCATCTGTCCGACCTGCATTTCGGCGCGCACATACCCGGCCTGGTGGAGCCGCTGCTGGCGGACATCGCGCGCTTCGCGCCCGACGCCATCGCGATCAGCGGGGACCTGACCCAGCGGGCGCAGCCCGAGGAATTCGCGCAGGCTGCGGCGTTCCTCGCGGCGCTGCCGGCACCCTGCGTCGCGGTGCCGGGCAATCACGACATCCCGGGCGGTGCGGTGCTGGAACGCCTGGCCGATCCGCGCCGACGCTGGCGCCGCTTCATCGGCGCCGAGACCGAACCCATGCTGCTTCTGCCGGGCGCGGCGCTGGTCGGGCTTGATACGGTGCGCCGCGTGCAGCCGCGGCTCGACTGGTCGGCCGGGGGTGTCTCATCGCGCCGGCGTGCCAGGCTGGCGGCGCGGCTCGCGGCCTGTGCCGGGCGCAGCATCGTGGTGGTGGCGCATCATCCGTTGCGCCATCCGGCTGCGATTCCCGGCCGCTCTGCGCCGATCGGCGGGGAGGCCGCCCTGGCCATGCTGGCCGATGCCGGCGTGGCGGCGGTGCTGTCGGGCCACCTGCATCGCCCCGGGCGGATCCCGGGGCCGCCCGAGATCGTGCTGACGGGCAGCAGCCTGTCGCATCGCACGCGTGGGCTGCCGAACAGCTGGACGCTGGTCGAACTGGATGGCGGGGCGCTGCGCGTGAACGCGCGGGAGGACAGCGGCGACGGCTGGCGCGCGGCGTGACGACCCGCGGGGCGTGATGCTTCGGGCGGCGTCCCCCTGGCGTGCCGGTGCGCGACACCGCGCGCCAGGTTGATGCGGCGGCGGCTTTTCGCACCAAGGAAACACGGGCTGTGGCGTCGCCCCGCCACGCACCCTCGTCGCCCCCGCCGGCGTCAGCGTCAGGCGGTGACGCGCCCGATGGGGCCGCGCAGGCGCCGCCGCTGTGTCCTCTCGCTGACCCGGCGCGGTGCGGCGCGCCGGAACCGGGCGCCGCCCTCGGCCTTTTCAAGCGTCAGGGTGCGGGTATGGAAGGCTTCGAGCCCCGGGCGGTGACCGATCGACACGATCGCGGCCTCCGGCACAGCCTCGACGAGAAGGGTCATCATCGCGTCCTGGTTCGGCTCGTCGAGCGCGGCGGTCGCCTCGTCGAGGAAGATCCAGCGCGGCTTCTGCAGCAGCAGCCGCGCGAAGGCGAGGCGCTGCTGTTCACCGAGCGAGAGGACCCGGTCCCAACGCTCCTCGTCCGCGAGCCGGTCGCACAGGTGACCAAGCCCGACCTTCTCGAGCGCATCGCACTGGGCGGCCGCATCGAAGGCATCCGCGGGACGCGGGTAGTTCAGCACGGCGCCGAGCGCGCCGAGCGGCAGGTAGGGCCGCTGCGGCAGGAAGGCCATGGCGTCGCGCGGCGGTGTCGCGATGCGCCCGCCGCCCCACGGCCACAGCCCGCCGATGGCGCGGAACAGGGTCGATTTGCCGGTGCCCGACTCGCCCTTGATGAGCACGCGCTCGCCCGGTTCGATCCGGGCCGAGGCGCCATGGATCACGGTCGTGCCGTCGGCGAAGGCGATCTGCAGGTTGTCGAGCACCAGGGCCTCCTCCTCGCCCTCGGTCGCCTCCTCGATGGTGATGGTGGGCTGCGATGTGTCGGCGTTGAGCTGGTCGAGGTCGTCCAGCGCATCCTGCAGGGCGGCGAGGCGCGACACCGCGCTGCGCCATTCGGCGATCTGGGGGAAGCGGTCGACGAACCAGTTGAGCGCGACCTGCACCTGGCCAAATGCCGCGCCGACCTGCATCAGCACGCCGAGCGACATGGCGCCGGCAAAATAGGCCGGCGCGGCGACCACGGTCGGAAAGATCATCGCCAGCGTGCCATAGGCGCTGGTCAGCCACATGAGGTTGCGCTGGCTGCTCATCAGCTCGCGCCATACGCCGCGCACCTCGCCGAACAGGCGGTCGATGCCACGACGCTCATCGGCCTCGCCGCGGATCAGGGCAATGCTCTCGCCGCTTTCGCGCGCCCGGGTCAGGCCGAAGCGGAAATCGGCCTCGGCGGTGGTGCGGCGGACCTGGATGCCGATCATCGGTCGGCCCACCCACCAGGTGAGGCCGGAGCCGACCAGCGCATAGAGCACCGCAGCCCAGACCATGTAGCCGGGGATGTGGAAGTCCATCCCGCCCAGCACGATGTCGAGCGGCCCCGACAGCGACCACAGGATGCCCACGAAGGCGATCAGCATCGTGACGGAAATCAGGATGCCGACGACGAAGTCGACCGACAGGTCGGCGGCCAGGCGGACATCCTCGGCGATGCGCTGGTCGGGGTTGTCGGCTTCGGCCGCGCCGGCCTCAAGCTGGTATTGGCGGCTGTCGCGCAGCCAGGATTCCGTGAGGCGTCGCGTCAGCCAGCCGCGCCAGTTCAGCTGCAGCAGCTGCTTGAGATAAAGCTGGTACACCGCCGCCGTCATCGACAAGGCGGCGAGCACCAGGAAGACAAGAATCTGGTACTGGAAGGCGTCGGCGTCGCGCTTGTCCAGCGCATTGAAGAAGTCGCGGCTCCAGACGTTGAAGCGGATCTGGACGGCGACCTGCGCCAGCGTCATGGCAAGCACGCCGGCGATCAGCACCCGCGCGTTTCCCCGGTCCGGGGCGGTCAGCCAGGCGCGGACCCAGCGGCCGAAGGCGCGCATGTCAGGGGTGGCGGGCGGTGCCTGAGCGGCCTCGTCGGAAGATTGGTCGGCCATGGGCGCTCCAGGCGGGACGGATGGGGGGTGCGTCGGCACCGCAGGGGGCATGCGGTACCGATGCGTGCCTGGTGCGGGCGGGCGTCAGCCCGCGAAGCCGCGCCCGGCGACAAGCGAGACGACGAACAGGATCAGGAACAGGACGAAGAGCACCTTCGCGATGCCGCTCGCCGCCGATGCGATGCCCCCGAAGCCGAGCACGCCGGCGACGATGGCGACCACGAGAAAGAGGAGTGTCCAGTAGAGCATGTGAAATCTCCCGAAGGCGCCGGCGTGCAACGCGGCACGGTGGCGCGGGTTGCATCGGCAGCAGAACGCCGCCGGGTTGCCCCGGCGGCGCGGCGTGGTGTTCGTGGGTCGCGGGGGCTCCTCAGAGCGCCTTTTCCCAGCGCGCCACCTGCTCCTCGGCCTGCTCCTTGGCGATGCCGTAGCGTTCCTGGATACGGCCCACCAGCTGGTCGCGCTGGCCCTCGACGATGGTGATGTCGTCGTCGGTCAGCTTGCCCCACTGCTCCTTCACGTTGCCCTTGAGCTGCTTCCAGTTGCCGGCGATCTGGTCCTTGTTCATCTGCGTGCTCCTTGCGTTGCCCGCGCCGGGTTGGCGCGATCTGCGATGGACGCGCCGTGGTAGCGCGATGCAGCAGAAACGCCGGGCACGGCGCGGGGTTGCGCCGCGACGCGATCAGACTGGCGGGGCGCGCCCGCCATGCACCGCCTGGTAGGTCGCGATCGCGAGCGCGAGGGGCTCGAAGGGCTTGCTGATGACGAAGGCGGGTTCCGCCCCTTCCGCGGTCAGCAGGCGTTCGGGATAGGCGGTCACGAAGATCACCGGCACCGTCATGGCGCGCTGGATCTGCGCCACCGCCACGCTGCCGTCGCCGCCGCGGCCGAGGTTGATGTCGGCCAGGATCAGCCCGGGGCGCTTCGCCTGCGCCTGACGCACCGCGTCGGCCTCGCTGGCGGCGAGGCCCACCACGCGGTGGCCGCAGGCCTCGACCAGGCGCTTGAGGTCGAGCGCGATGATCGGTTCGTCCTCGATAACCAGGATATCGGTCGCGGCGACGGCGCGCAGCGCGGCGCGGGCGGCCTCCGCCTCCCGCGCGGCCTCGTCGTCGGACAGCGCCAGGACGCGCCCGGCGTCGGACAGCGGCAGGTCCTCGAGCGCTGTCAGCAGCAGGATGTGGCGCTGCAGCTGCGGCAAGCCAGATGACGCGGCTTGGGGTGGCGCGGCCTGCGCGATGGCGGCATAGAGCGCGAGCCGCGCCGGCAGGTCGGGCAGCGGCTTGCCCAGGACCTGCGCCACCAGCGCATCGCCGCTGTCGCGGTCGCCCGTCACGGCGCGGGCAAAGCGGCGGGCATACGGGAGTGCACGCAGCAACTCGGTTTGATTCAGCGCGTTCATCTTGGCACCTGCTGCAGGGGGTCCATTATGGCGGGCATGGACGCGTCGCGCCCGGTGGTTTCGTGAATGATGCACCGACGGGCTTCCGCGACGCGATCGCGGAGCTCACGCCGCAGCTGCGCGGCTTCGCGCGGTTCCTGGCCCGCGATGCCGCCCGCGCCGACGATCTGGTGCAGGAAACACTGCTGCGCGCGCTCGAGAACCCCGGCGCCTGGCAGGAAGGCACCAACCTGCGGGCCTGGTTGTTCCGTATCCTGCGCAATGCCTTCGTGGACCAGGCACGGCGCAGCGGGCGGGAGAAGCGCCTGCTCGGCGCCCTGCCGCTGCGGGCGGTGGAACATGCGGCGCAGCCGGGCGTGGCGGAACTGGGCGAGCTTGGCCGCGCCATCGCCGCGCTGCCGGCGCCGCAGCGCGAGGCCATCCTGCTGGTGGCGGCGCTGGAATTCACGGTCGAGGAAGCGGCATCGGTCACCGGCATCGCGGAGGGCACGCTCAAGGCGCGCGTGTCGCGCGCGCGCGACACCCTGGCGCGACGACTGGCGCCGCGGACGTGATGCGGTCTGTGGCGGCGCGCGCCGGCGGAACCCTGCATGTGGCGGCAACATTCTTAAGGCCCGGCAAGTTTCATGCAAGAAACGCGGGTCAGCCATGCAATTTTTGACAGCCGGCGATGCAACCGAATGCCGCCGCCAGGCGTTGGGTGGTCATGAGCATGACCCTTGATCCCCGTTCCGATGCCTCCGGCGCGACCGGCGCCAGGTTCTGCTTCCACGACGAGCTCGTGGCGCTATTGCCACGGCTGCGCGTCCAGGCCTTGTCCCTGACGCGCAACCGCACCGAGGCGGACGACCTGGTACAGGCGGCTGTCGCCAATGCACTGGCCGCCCAGGCCAGCTTCACCCCCGGCACGCAGCTGGGCGCCTGGGTCTACCGCATCATGCGCAACCGTTTCATCTCCGACCGCCGCCGCCATCGCGACACCGTCGAGATGGACGATGCGCCGGCCGATGCCTTCGCCCGCTCGGGCAACCAGGAAGACAGCATCGCGGTCGGCGAATTGCGCCGCGAAATGGCGCTCCTGCCCGAAGACCAGCGAATCGCGCTGGTGATGGTGGCTGTGCAGGGCATGTCCTACGAGGAGGTCGCGGCGGCCACCGGATGCGCCGTGGGGACGGCCAAGTGCCGGGTGTTCCGCGCACGTCGGACGCTCGAGGCGCGACTGTTGGGCGATGCCCCGCGCGGCACCCCCCGCAAGCGCGCTGGCGCCGGGGCGCCCGCTGCGCGTAGCATGGCCGCGCCAGGGGATCGGCGGCATGTTGCCGCCACGGGGTGCGATGGGCCAGCCTGAGGACAAGGACGCAGCGGCGGCCAGACCGGTGCCGGCGAAGGCGAACAGGAACGGGAAGGCGGCGGTCCCTGACGCCGCCTTCGACGTTTGGCTGCGTCGTGGCCTGCACCAGATCTTCGACGATGTCGCCCGCGAACCGATTCCCCCCGAACTGCTGCGCCTGATCGAACAGGACCGCAAGAAGTGACGCGAGGCGGCGATACGCCGCCCGCGCACGGCCGAGGCGCCCGGTGGTGGCATACCGGCGTGCGCGGGCGGCTCCTGGCGCTGGTGGCGGCGGCTACGGTCCCGATCGCGGTGATCGCCGGCAGCAACGCCTGGAACGCCTACGATGCCGCTCTCGAGCAGTCCCGGCAGGAGGTCCTCGTGCTGCGAGAGGCCGCGGTCGCGCGGCATGGCTCGGCTGTCGGATCGATGCGGGAGGTGCTGACGGCGCTCGCGGCGGACCCCGACCTGCTGACGAGGGGCCCGGAGGCCTGCGACGCGACGCTGGAGCACGCGCGCAGCCTTTCGCCCAGCCGCTATTCGAATTTCTGGGTGCTGGGTGGCGCGGGCGAACTGCTTTGCAGCGGCGTGCCCACGCCACGTGGCGGGAACTACGCCGCGCTCGATTATTTTGACGCGGCACGATCGGCGGGCGGTTTCGCACTCGGGGAATTCACCATCGGCATCGTGAGCGGACGGGCTGTGCTGCCCGCGGCCGTGCCGATCCTGGCGCCGGATGGAACGATGACCGCGCTGGTCGGCGGCGGCCTGTTCCTCGATTCCTTCCTGCAGACGGAACGTCGCGCGCCCACCATCGCCGAGCACCATGTCTGGCTGCTCGACGAGGACGGGACCACGCTGCCGCTGGGCAATGCCATCGCCGGCGCCCTGCCGCCGGCGCCCGACCTTGACCGGCTGCGCCGGTACACCGCCGATGCCCTGCAAGGTGTGGCGCGGGACGGCTCTGCGCTGATCTGGGCGGCGGAGCAGCTCGAACGCGGCCTGGTGCTGCTGGTCGGGCTGCCGGTCGGCGCCATCCAGGATGCTGCGCGCCAGGCCCTGCAGCAGCGGCTGATCGAACTCACGGTCTTCGTCCTGGCATGCCTGGCGGCAATCCTGATCGGTGTCGAACTCGGCGTGTCGCGGCCGCTGCGGCGGCTGGCGGCGCGCGTGCGGACCTGGGCGCCCGGCCGCCCCTACGAGGCGCAGTCGGGCGGCAGCGTTCCGGTCGAAGTCTTCGAACTCGACCGCGCGCTGACCGCCGCGGCGGCCGCGCTGCAGGACCGCGAGCAGGCGCTGACCGCCGCGCTGCAGCAGCGCGATCTGCTGATGGCCGAGATCCACCATCGCGTGAAGAACAACCTGCAGATCGTCGCGTCCCTGCTCAGCCTGCAGTCCGACCGCATGCGCAGCGAGACGGCGCGGCGCGAATTCGCGGTGGCGCGCGACCGCGTCCAGGCGCTCGCGATGCTGCACCGCCACCTGTACATGAACCAGACGTTCCAGCGCATGTCGCTGCGACCCTTCCTCGAGGAATTGTCGCGCAAGCTGGGCGAGGCGATCGGCGGCGGGTCGGGCGGCAGCGTCGCCATCCGGGTCGAGGCCGACGACATCGAGCTGGGCGCGGATGAATCCATATCGCTGGCGCTGCTGCTGACCGAGGCGGTGAGCAATTCGGTGCGCCACGCCTTTCCGGACGGGCGGCCCGGCACCGTCACCATCTCCCTGCGGGTCGAAGGGACCACGGCGCTGCTGCGCGTCAGCGACGACGGCGTGGGAATCGACGGCGCCGCGGATGCCGGCGACGGCCTGGGCACCCAGCTGATCAACGGATTTGCCGCGCACCTGGGCGGCGTTGCGGAATTCACCTCCGGGCCTGGCACCACCGTGTCGGTGCGCTTCCCGCTGCCCGAAGCCGCGCGGCCTGTGGCGGTGCCGGATCACGCCGCATCCGTGTGATCGGCTGTCGCGCGGTCGCGCGCGGTCCGAGCAGACAGCGCGGGCCTTCTCCCAGATGTGGGGGACTGTCGTCGCGCAGAGAGCGCGGCCGCGGCGCAGCGATGGCCGGGTGGGTCACCGCGCCTGTGCCGACCGGCGGGACAGCGCGTTCGCGCAGGCCCCGATCAGCAGGAACCGGCTGAGCGCTTCAAGGTGCGCGCAACCACACGCGGCTCGAAGCGTGGTCTCGGGCCGAGGCGAGCGGAAGCGGATCCGGCGTCCATCAAGCCATGAACGCCGACCGCGCCGATGGTTGGCGCCACAGCGCCGACCGGCACCATTCACCTGTCGCGGCAGCGCATGATGCGATGCAACCGCGGCGCGCCTTCGGCGTTCCTCCTGCGCAACCCCGATCAGGAGTGATCATGACCCCGATGCTGCGTGCCGCCTGTGCGGCCTTCCTGCTCTCCCTGCCGCTGGTCGCCTGCGACGAAGGTCCGGCCGAACGCGTGGGCGAGCGCGTGGACCGTGCGGCGGAGAACGTGCGCGACGCGGTGGATCCGCCGAATGGTCCGCTGGAGCGCGCCGGCCGCGCAATCGACCGCGCCGCGGACTGACCCGCGCACATCCCGGCAGGGATCGAAGGCGCCGGCCCGCAAGGGTCGGCGCCTTCGTCGTTTCTGGGTGACATCCGACGCCTGGTCCGCGGGCGCGCCGACCGCGACGCCCGCCGACGCCCCGCACCGGTGGCGTCAGCAGCCTGGCGACGCGGTCAAGGTGAACAGGTCGAGCACAGGGAGGCCCCATGCTGGGCGCCCCGCTGCGGACACGCCCGTGCGGGGCGCCGATAGCGTCGGGCGCAGCCGCCGGCCGTGTCAGGCCGGCAGCGCCAGGCCGGCGTCGGGCGGCGGCAGCGCTGCCTCGGCGCCTTGCGGCGCGCGACGCGGCGCCGCGGCCGCGGGGAGCCGGGCGAGCAGCGCATCGAGCGTGCGCAACACCGGCGCCGCGCCCAGCGCGCCGCCGAGCTGCGCGGCCGCCCCGTCTTCGAGCGCCAGGCCCAGGCAGGGGCCCGCGGCGGCCTGCGCCGCGGCACGCCGCAGGCGCTGCGCCGAGACCGGGCGCGACAGGCACAACACGGTGGCGGTGGGGGTCTCGTCCTCGCGCGCCAGGCGCCAGCCCTGCTGCCGCGCCGCCGCGCCGGCCACGGCGGCCAGGGCACGATCGACCGCGCCGCCCACCGGCGCCAGGCGCAGCGCCGGTGCGTCGTCGGGTACCGGTTCGTCGGCCACCAGCGTGGTGCCGACCGCGGCGAGGCCCTCGGCGATGCGCCGGACCGCGGCGGCCGAAAGCGCGCCGTCGGCCTGGTCGGCGCTCAGCGCGGCGACGCCGGGCAGCACCAGGTCGCGCAGCGCCGCGCCGGCGCCCTGCGCGTCGGCATGGAGTTCGGCGATCTCGGTCGCGCCCTCGGGGTCACCGGCGAGGTGGCGCTGGTAGAAGCGCAGCGGCGCCGGCAGTGCCTCGGCATTGCCGAGCAGGATCTCGAGGAAACTCAGCGCCGGGACATGCCGGCCGAGGATGGCGAGGCAGGCGGTTATCGGCGGCGCCAGCAGCAGCCCGATCGGCCCCCACAGCACGGTCCACAGCGCCGAGGAGATGAGCAGCGCGAGGGGCGAAATGCCGGTGCTGCGCCCATAGAGCATGGGCTCCAGCAGGTAGGTCACGGTGCCGTCCACCACCGCGAACAGCAGCAGCACCAGCAGGGGCCCGGTCCAGTCCGGGCTGGTCGCGAAGGAGACGATGAGCGGCAGGCAGAGCGCGATCCAGGCCCCGAGGAACGGGATGTAGCGCAGGACGAAGCCGAGCACGCCCCACAACGGCGCGTTCGGCACGCCGATGACCGCAAGGCCGACGCCCATGCCCAGACCGAAGATGGCGTTGATCAGGGTCTGCATCAGCAGGTAGCCGCCGACCCGGTCGGTCGCGTCCGCCATGGCGCGGGTGGTACGGTTGATGTCGTTCAGGCCGGCCAGCCGCAGGAAGCGGTCCCGGACGTCCTCGCGCTGCATCAGCAGGTAGGCCATGAGCAGCAGCGCGATCGCGAGCGACGCCGCCGCCCCCGCTGCCATGCCCGCGACATCCAGCAGCGCTTCGAGCGTTCCGCCGCCGGCGCTGACCGGCGCCACCTGGACCGGCGCGGCGCCTGCTGCCGCGCTGCCGCCGCTCAGTTCCTCGGACAGGCGGCGCAGCGTGCCCATGGCGTGGTCGAGCACGCCCGAACCTTCCGAGAGCGTGCGCAGCTTCTCGCGCAGGGTGATTTCCCAGTTCGGCAGGTCGGCCGCCAGCGTCAGCACCTGGGAGATGACCAGCAAAATCACGCCACCGATCGTCGCGAGCGTGAGCAGCAGCAGCAATGTCACCGCCAGCGCGCGCGGCAGCCCGACGCGCTGCAGCAGCCGCGCCGGCGGGATCAGCACCACCGAGAGCAGCAGCGCCAGCGCCATCGGGATGAACACGTCGCGACCGACATGCAGGACCGCAAGCACCAGGACGGCAGCAATGACCCAGAGCGGCCCGCTCCCCTGCGGTGCGGCGCTGCGCTGGAATTCGGCTTCGGATTGCACGCGGTATCCCCCAGTTTGGCATCACCGCAACGCAACGGAGGCGTTTCGGTTGCGTCTGCGGGGCAGGGGAATCGCTTGCGCCGTGCGCGGCATGCGAAACCTTCCCGCCCCGGCCGCGTTTGCCCGCCATGAGCACCACGAGACACCCCCCTGCGCCATCCGCCACGCGGTCGGATTCCAACGCCGGTGCGGCGGACGGCCTGACCGCCTTCCTGGCCGACACCTATCTGCTGATGGGCAAGACCCAGGCCTGCCATTGGAATGTGAAGGGACCCAACTTCCAGGGCCTGCACACCCTGTTCGAGGCCCAGTACACCGAGTTGTTCGCCGCGGTGGACGTACTGGCGGAGCGCATCCGCGCACTGGGCAGCCCCGCACCGATGACGATCCAGGGCATGCTCGCGCTGTCGACCCTGAGCGAGCCGGACGCCATTCCCGACGCCGCCACCATGGCGCGCATGCTGGGCGAGGACCACGCCGCGCTCGCCGCCGCCGCGGCACGCCTGGCGCACGACATCGAGCACGACCTTGCGACCCACGACCTGCTGGTCGCGCGCATCGCGGCCCATGACAAGGCCGCCTGGATGCTGCGCAGCCACCTGGCGTGACCACCCATTCCGAAACGAAGGAGATGACCATGAACAACGCGAACCGGACCCAGGGCATTGGCGAGACCGCCGCCGGCATGGCGCAGGATGCGAAGGATGCCGCGAGCGCGGAGCTCGCGGTGCTGCGCGAGAAGGTCGAGGCGCTGATGCGCGACCGCGTGACGCCCGCGCTGGCCGATGCCGCTGGCCGTGCCGAGGACGCCGCGCATGATGCGATGGATGCGGTGCGACGCCAGACCGGCAACTTCGCTGCCACCGTGCGAGACCAGCCGATCGCCGCGGTCGGCGCCGCCGCCCTGGCGGGCATCGCCATCGGCCTGCTGCTGCGGCGCTGACCCGTGCGGCTACTCGGCCTTCTGGGCGTCGCGGCGCAGGCGGAAGGCCTGCGCCTGCGACGCAACATGGGCAGCGTGACGCGCCGCGCCGGCTGGATGGCCGGCGCGGCGTTGTTCGGCGTGGTGGGCATCGGCTTCGCGCATGTCGCGGCGCTCGCGTGGCTGGAACCGCGCTACGGCTTGGCCGGTGCAGCCGGTATCGTGGCGCTGGGGGATGTCGCGCTGGCTGGCATCCTGGCGCTGGCGAGCCGGCGTCGGCGCGACCCGGTGGCCGAGGAAGCACTGGCGCTGCGCCGCACCATGCTGGCCGCTGCTGCCGCCCGCAACCCGATGCGCGATGCGGCGGCGCTGGCGCTGGGATCGGCGCCCGCGCCGGTGCTTGGCGCCATCGCGGGCGAGGCGATCGCGACCTGGCTGCGCCGGCGCTGACCGGCGCGGCGTTCGCTAGGCATGAAAAAGGGGCGGTGGCCGATTGGCCGCCGCCCCTTTGCCATCGGCAAGAAGCTTTGCGTCAGTAGCCCGGCGCGGTCGCTGCGCCGCCCACGGCACCCACCGCGCCGCCGATCAGCGCGCCGGTGCCGGCATTGCCCGAGAAGGAGCCGATCGCGGCACCGGTGCCCGCGCCCAGCAGGCCGCCGGTGACGGCGCGCTGGCCCGGGCTGTTGCCGCAGGCGCCGAGGGCCAGGCCGGCGGCGAGAGCGAGGGTTGCGGGAATCATGCGGATCATCGTCAGCCTCCGTTCCTGTTGTCTTCAGATCACGTTGAAGACGTTGAGCAGGACGATCACGACGACGGGCACGCCAAGGAAGTACAGCAGGATCGAGCGCATCGGGTTTTCCTCCGTTGAAGGGCGGCGATGCCGACCTCAACGCGCGCCCGGTGCGTTGGTTGCGCGGCGGGCGTGCCTCAAGCGGCGCTTTCGCCCCCGGGGCGCGGGACCTCGATGACGAACAGCCTGTGCTGCGCGGTGTCGACGCGGCGGCGCATCTCGTCGCGCCAGATGCGTTCGGCGGTGGCGGCATCGTGGAAGGGGCCGAAGCATTCCTCGCTGCCGGGTTCGAGGTCCTGCCAGTTCGAATCGACGAAGATGCCGCCCCAGACGAACCACAACTTCCGTTCCGCCATGCCTCGCCTCCTGGTGTAGGGGCCATCATGGCGCGTCGTTGTGCGGTGCAGCAAGCGCGGCGACAGCGCCCGACCGCGACTGCTGCGTCAGGCGGACCGCAGGGCGGGCGATGCGGCGCGCGCCGCGAGGCGCTCCCGGACGCAGTCGCGCAGCGGGCCGTGGGTCAACACCGGGCGACAGGCAGCCCCGGCGTATCGGCCGTTGCCGCGTTCGCTCCCGACATTCTTGAACAGCGTGGTGATGGCATAATTGTCGAAGTGCTTGCGGTTGCCGTCGTCGAAGTCGCTATCGGTCACCGCGCCGTCGGCCAGCAGCAACCCGTGCGCGACCGATCGCATAGACCGGACGCGTGCGTTGCCCGATCCGCCTCAAGACGCTCGCAGCGCACGGCTTCGCCACATAGCGTTCTGCCGGTGCTGCGGCCCGAAACCGCGTCAGCGTGCCGCCTGGGGTACACGCCGCCGGCGCAGCATGCGCAGCACTTCCCGCGGGTCGAAGGCGCGCAGCGCGACGCCGGCGCCAAGGAAAACCGTGCCGCCGGCCGTGATCAACGCGGCCGCGACCAGGGCGCGTTCCACCGACCCCGCGCCCGCCGGCAGCAGCCAGCCTAGCGCGGCCACCGCCATCCCCATGATTGCCGCCGCTACCAGGATCCGCGGCACCGTCCGCCGCGACCGCCGGTCCACCACCCAGTCGCGCCGGCGCATCAGCAGCCAGCCCAGCAGCAGAGCATTCACCCAGGCTGCGAGCGCGGTGGACAGTGCCACGCCGACATGCTGCAGCGGCCCCATCAGCATCAGGTTGAAGCCGAGGTTCAGCGCCACCGCGCCCAGCCCGACCTTCACCGGCGTCGCGGTGTCCCCGCGCGCGAAGAAGGCGGGCGCGAAGACCTTCACGAGCACGAAGGCCGGCAGCCCCACCGCATAGGCAACCAGCGCCGCCGAACTCGCCGCGGCTTCCACCGCCCCGAAGGCGCCGCGCTGGAACAGTGCCGCGATGATCGGACCCGACGCGACCGCAAGCCCAACCGCCGCCGGCACCGTCAGCAGCAGCGCGAGCTCGACCGCCCGGTTCATCGACCGGTGCGCCGACAGCGCCTGCCCGCTGCGCAACTGCCGCGACAGCAAGGGCAGCAGCGCCGTGCCCACCGCCACCCCGATCACGCCAAGCGGCAGCTGCGCCACGCGGTCCGCGTAGTAGAGGAAGGATATCGCACCGGAGGGCAGCAGCGATGCGATGATGATGTCCACCGCCAGGTTCAGCTGCACCACGCCCGCGCCGATGATGCCCGGTACCATGCGCTTGAGCACCTGGCGCACCTCGGTGGTCACCGCCGGCGGGCGCAGCAGGTTCAGCGCCATGCCGGCCTGCGCCGTGGCCCACATCACCAGCGCCAGCTGCACGACGCCCGAGGCCGTGACGCCCCAGGCCAACGCATGCCCTGGTGTCGCGACATAGGGTGTCAGGAACAGCAGCGTCGCCATCGAGATCAGATTGAAGAACACCGGCGCGGCCGCGGCGGCGGCGAAGCGGTCGAGCCCGTTGAGCACACCCGCCACCAGCGCCGTCAGGCAGATGAACAACAGGTAGGGGAAGGTGATGCGCGTCAGTTCGACGGCCAGGGCGAATTTCGCCGGGTTGTCGGTGAAGCCGGGGGCCAGCACCTGCATCACCTGCGGCATGAACACCATGCCCAGCACCACCAGCAGGCCGAGCCACAGCGTCATCAGCGTGCCCATGCGTTCGGCGAGGGCCTGGGCATTGGCGCGGCCCTGGGTGGCGAGCGTGCCGGCGAAGGCGGGCACGAAGGCGGCGTTGAACGCGCCCTCGCCGAACAGGCGGCGGAACAGGTTGGGCAGCTTCAGCGCAACGAAGAAGGCATCCGCCACCGGCCCGGCGCCCAGGCGCGAGGCGATCAGCATGTCGCGCGCGAAGCCGAGCACCCGGGACACCATGGTCCAGGCGCCGACGGTCATGACGGAACGCAACATCAGCGGCGACGACAGCATGTCATGGGCAACGGGATGCGCTGCCTGCGTGGCGGATGCAAGGCGCGGCGGGGAGGGCTTTGCCCTCCCCGGACCCCACCCACCAAGGGCTTAAGGCCCTTGGATCCCCTGACTTAATCGGGGTGGTTGGGAGGGGCATGGAGCGCACGTCGCGCAAGGCGCACCGACGATGCCCCTCCGCAACCGCCCCGATCAGTATTGGTGTCCAGAGGCCCTTAGGCCTTTGGCGGTGGGGGTCCGGGGGAGGCAGCGCCTCCCCCGCCCGCGCTCACTCGGCGCGGATGTTGTTTTCCCGCACCACCTGGCCCCAGCGGGCCCAGTCCTCGGCGAAGACCCGCGCGAAGGCCTGGCGCGGCCCGCCCGCCGGTTCGGCGCCGAAGCTGCGGGTGCGCTCGATCACGTCAGGCAGCTTCAGGATGGCGTCGAGTTCTGCGTTCATCCGGTCAAGGATCGGTTCCGGCGTGCCGCGCGGTGCCAGCATGCCGCCCCAGAAGCCGACCACGTGGCCGGGCACGGTCTCGGCGAAGGTGGGGACGTTCGGATAGGCCGGCGCGCGTTCGGCGCTGGTGACCGCGATGGCCCGCAGCGTCCCGGCCTCGATCTGCGCGCGCGGGGCGAACAGGCCATCATGCGCCACGTCCACGTCCCCGCGCATCAGCGCGGTGATCGAGGGCTGGTTCCCGGCATAGGGCACGTGCGTCGTCTCGAACCCCGCCTGCTTCATCAGCAGCACAAGCGCCAGGTGGTTGATGGCGGCGGCGCCCGGGGTCGAGACGGTCAGGCGCCCCTGCCTTTCGCGCGCCAGGGCGATGAATTCCGCCACCGTGCGGGCCGGGAAGTCGGGCCGGCAGACCAGCGCGAGGGGAGAATTCTGCGCCAGGAAGACCGGCGCGAAGGCCTGCACCGGGTCGATCGTCGCGCTCCGGTTCACCGCCAGCGCGATCAAGGTGGACGGCGAGGTGTACATGAAGGTCGTCCCGTCCGGCGCGGCGCGCGCGACCAGGTCGGCGGCCACCTGCGTGCTGGCACCGGGGCGGTTTTCGACGATGAAGCTGCTGCCGGGCAGGCGTTCCGCCAACTTGGACGCCAGGAGCCTGGCCATGATGTCGTTGGCGCCCCCGGCGGCGAAGCCCACCACGATGCGAACCGGGCGGGATGGCCAGGCCTGGGCGCGCGCGGCGCCGGCGGCGAGCACGGCAGGCGCGGCCATTAGCAGGCTGCGGCGCAGGGTATGCTGGAACATCGATGTTTCCTTCCCAAGTCCCGCCATGCCGAATGGCCCCGCTTGGGCGGGATCGTTGCAGCGAGGATAGCAGGCCTGCCCGCGCCGGCACCCCCCGATCATGCAGGCCCGCCCGCCGAAGCGCCGCACGATAAGGTATACCGTCTGGACGGTTGACAAAACCGTCCAGACGGTATAGTTGCGATGCGCCATGAACGTGACCCTGCCCGCCACCGACGCTCGCACCCGAATCCTGGATGCGGTCGAGCGGATCGTCCTCGCCCGCGGCGTGGCCGGCCTCACGCTCGAGGCGGCGGCGCGCGAAGCCGGCGTCTCCAAGGGCGGGCTGCTCTATCACTTCGCCTCCAAGGAGGCGTTGCTGACCGGGCTGCTGGAGCGCCTCGCCGCCTTTATCCGCGCAGAGTTCGACAAGAACTGCGCCCGCCAGCCGGACGGCCCCGGGCGCGTCGCCCGCGCCTTCCTGTCCTGGGCCTTCGGCGAGGCGGACTGCTCCCCGGGGGACGAACACCACGACCGCGCTGCGGCCGTTTTCCTCGCCGCCTTCCACCACGACCCGGCGCTGCTCGACCCGATGCGCGCGGTCTACGGAGGCATGAAGGCGGCGCTGATGGCCGATGGCGTGCCGCCGGGCAAGGCGATGACCGTGCTTGCGGCCTGCGACGGCATGTTCATGGCGCAGATGTTCGGGCTGTACCGGCCGACCGAGGACGAACTCTCGGCGCTGCGCGCCACCCTTGAAACCCTTCTCGAGGTGAAGCCGTGACGCGCCGCGCACGCATCCTGTCGGGCGTGCTGGCCGTGGTTGCGGCGGGTGGCGCCTGGGTCTGGCTGAGCCAGTCGCCGGGGCCGAGTGCTGCGACGCCTGTCGCCGCCGCACCCTCTGCGCCGATCGGCGTCGGCGCTCTCGGGCGCGTCGAACCCGCCTCGCGCATCCGGCGGCTCAACCAGCCGGGCGGCATGGCGGTGACGCGGCTCGACCGGCTGCTGGTGGCCGAGGGCGACGAGGTGACCGAGGGCCAGTTGCTCGCCGAATTCGCCGATGCCACGCAGAAGGACGCGGCGGTGGCGCAAGCCCTGGCGGCGGTGGCGGAATATCGCGCCAGCCTCGATCGGATCCGCGCCGCCGGCCGGCCCTCCGAGGTCGCGGCGCAGCGTGCGCGCATCGCGGCGCTGGCCGCGCAGCTCGACCTCGCCGAGCGCGAGGCCGAACGCGCCGAACGCCTGCTGCCGACCGGCGCCGGCGCGGTCGCGGCCGCCGACCGTGCACGCGCCACCGCGGTGCGCCTCGCGGCCGAACGCGCGCAGGCCGAGGCGGATCTCGACAGCCTGCTGTCCTCGCGGCCCGAGGACATCGCATTGGCCGAGGCCCGCATGGCCGCCGCGCAGGCGGCCTTGGCCAAGGCGCAGGCGGATGCGGAACTCTCGCGCGTACGGGCCCCCTTCGCCGGCACCATCCTGCGCATCATCGCGCGGCCGGGCGACCAGGTGGGCAGCGACGGGCTGCTCGAGATCGGCGACCTCAGCCGCATGGATATCGTGGCCGACGTCTACGAGACCGACCTTGCCCGGCTGCGCATCGGCGCGCCCGCCGAAGTCGTGGTCCCGGGCGAGGCGCAGCGCTTCAACGCGACCCTGCGCGGCATCGGCTGGACGGTGCGGCGCACCACGCAGGGCAACACCGATCCCGTCGCGGCCGTGGACAGCCGCACGGTCGAGGTGCGCCTCACGCTCGACGAGGCCGGCGCGGCGGCGCTGCGGCGGCGGTCCAACATGCAGGTCCAGGTGGCGATCCGGCCATGAACGCCATCGGCGGCACCACCCTCCTGCCCTGGGCGCCCGAGAAATCGGGCGAGGCGCCGAACGCGACCCCGGTGTCCGACGCCGAGCACCCGGCCCCGCCGCGCGGCAGCCCCGGCCTGCTGCCCGGCCTGCTGCTGCCCACGCGGCTCGCGTGGCGGCAGCTGCGGGCCGAACGGGCGCGCCTGTTCTCGGCCATGGCGGGCGTGATGTTCGCGGCGGTGCTGGTGTTCATGCAGCTCGGCTTCCGGTCCGCACTGTTCGACAGCGCCACCGCGCTGCTGGCGAACATGCGCGCCGAACTGTTCCTGATGAACCCGCTGACCACCGCATCCTTCCGGCCCGAACCGCTGCCGCGGGTGCGCGCGCACCAGGCGCTGGCCTTGCCGGAAGTGGCGCAGGCGGTGCCCGTGTACCTCGCGCAATCCACCTGGCGGAACCCCGAGGACGGATCGCGCCGCGCCATCCAGATGATCGGCTTCGACACCGAGGCCGGCGCGATGGAATTCGAAGGCCTGGACGCCATCGGCCCCGCGCTGCGGCAGGTGGACGCGGTTGGCTTCGATGATCGCTCACGCCCCGAATTCGGCCCCGCGGCGCGCATCTTCGCCGAACGCGGACCCTTCGAGGTGCAGGTCGGAAACCGCATGGTCCAGGTGGTGGGCGTGGTTTCCATCGGCCCATCCTTCGGCGCCGACGGAAACCTCGTGATGAGCGAAGTGAACTTCCGCCGGATGGTGCGCGAACGCCAGGCATCGAACACCGACCTGGTCGCAATCCGCCTGCAGCCCGGCACCGACGTGGCCGCCGCACAGCAACGCCTGCGCGAGATCCTGCCGCCCGACGTCGTGGTGCTCACGCACGCACAGCTGGTCGCGCACGAACGCAACTACTGGGAAACCGCCACCCCCATCGGCTTCATCTTCGCCTTCGGATCGGTGATGGGCCTGATCGTGGGCATGGTGATCGTCTACCAGATCCTGTTCAGCGACATCGCCAACCACCTGCGCGAATACGCGACGCTGAAGGCGATCGGCTATTCCAACTTCTACCTCGCGCGCGTGGTCATGGCTGCCGCGCTGATCCTCGCCGTGATCGGCTTCATCCCCGGCGCCGCCCTGTGCGTGTGGCTCTACGACGTGGTCGCCGGCGCCACCTTCCTGCCCCTGGCGATGACAGCCGAACGCGCCATCCTCGTGTTCGGCCTGATCTTCACGATGTGCGCCGCGGCCGGCCTGCTGGCCATGCGCAAACTCCGCGACGCAAGTCCGGCGGATATGTTCTGATGGGAAGGCATGGGCGCGTGGCGGGGGAGGGCTTTGCCCTCCCCCGGACCCCCACCCACCAAGGGCTTAAGGCCCTTGGAACCCTCGACTTGATCGGGGGACTTGGCGAGGGGCATGGCGCATCTGCCGCGTCGGTGTCGCCGCCGACGCCCCTCCCCAAGTCCCCCGATTCAAAACCCGCGGTCCAGGGGGCCGTAGCCCCCTGGTGGGGGAGGTCCGGAGGGGGCAAAGCCCCCTCCGTCGCGCATAACCCATGATCAACCCCATCAGCATATCCCGCCTGACCTATGCGTATGGGGAGGGTGAACTGCGCCGGCCGGTGTTGCGGGACATCGACCTGACCGTGCATGCGGGCGAGGTGGTGTTGCTCACCGGTCCGTCGGGGTCGGGCAAGACGACGTTGCTCACCCTGATCGGCGCCTTGCGTGCGATGCAGGAGGGGTCCTGCCGTGTGTTGGGCCGCGAGTTGATGGGAGCGGGTGAGGCCGATCGCGTGCGGTTGCGGCGGTCGATCGGCTTCATTTTCCAGAACCACAACCTGCTGGGCTTCCTGACGGCGCGGCAGAATGTGGCGATGGCGCTCGAGATCGACGCGGCCTTGCCGGAGCGCGAGCGTTTGGCGCGTGCGGGCGAGATGCTACGCGCGGTCGGGCTGGCGGGGCACGAGGACAAGCCGCCGGGCAAACTTTCGGGCGGGCAGCGGCAGCGTGTGGCGATCGCGCGGGCGCTGGTGGCTGGACCGGGGCTGGTGCTGGCGGATGAGCCGACCGCGGCGCTCGACAAGGTCTCGGGCGGGGAGGTCGCGCATCTGCTGCGTGACATGGCGAAGTCGCGCGGTACGCCGATCCTGTTGGTCACCCATGATCCGCGCATCCTGGATATCGCCGACCGCGTGGTGGCGATGGAGGATGGGCGGATCGTCGAGGCGCAGGCGGCGTGAGCCGGGCCGCTGCCACGTTGATCTGAATCAATCGTCGCGGCCGCGCGCGCTGCGATGCTGCGCGGCATGTGGATGGCATTTCCATGTCGGCGCGCGTTGGGCCTCTCGTGAGGGATGGCGGCCCATTGCTGGCGGTTGCCGCGCCCGAGACGCGCGCCCGGCTGCTGGCGCAGGCGCGGCCGATGGTCTTGCCGCGCGGCGCCGCGATCTTCGCGCAGGATGTACCGGCGGAGTACGTGCACCTGCTCGTGCAGGGTTCGGTCGGGCTGAGCACGATCGAGGAGGGCGGCGCGGCGACGCTGGTCGAAATTCTGGGGCCGGGCGATGCGTTTCCGCTCGGCGCGGCAATGCTGCGGCTGCCCTGCCCGGTCTCGGCTGCGACGCTGGCGCCGTCGCGCATCGTAAGCATCCCGGGTGCCGCGCTCCGTGCCGAGGCCGTGGCCGATGCCGGGCTGATGCAGGCGGCGATCGAGCAGATGTCCCGGCAGTGGCGCCTGCTGGCGGACCAGGTGGCGGACCTCAAGACGCGTGACGCGACGCAGCGAACCGCGCGCTTCCTGGCGCGCCGGCTGCCGCGGCCGCACGGGCCGGTGGAACTGCCCGAACCGCGGGCGGCGATCGCGGCGCGGCTTGGCATGACGCCGGAGAGTCTCTCGCGCGCGCTGCATGGGCTGGAGGCGGCGGGGCTGCTGCGGCTGAACGGTCGGCGGGTCGACGTGCCCGACCGTGCGGCGCTATTGCGCCTGGCGATGCCGCGCGGCGAGCACCGCGTACGCCCGGCCTAGTCCCGGTCCCGATCGGGCAGGGCTGCACGCGGGACTCTTCGCTGATACCGCCCGCACACCCCCTTCGCGCGCGGGGCGTGCCATGCTGCGATGCGCGCACAACCGAAGGGAGAGACCGTCATGGCGCGCGTGCCGGACATGACCGTGGACGACCTGGCCGAGGCCGACCGCGACCTCTTGAAGCGCAACATCGCGCTGCACCGGGCGCTGACCAACAGCCCGAACGGCGCGCGTGCCTTCTCGGGGCTGGGGCAGTTCATCCGCTACGGGTCGAAGCTCGACCCGCGGCTGCGCGAACTGGCCATCCTGCAGGTCGGCTGGCTGGCGCGATCGCCCTATGAATGGTCGCACCATGTGAAGATCGGCTTCGACTTCGGCGTGACCGAGGCCGACATCCACGCGCTGATCGCCGAGACCGAAGGGCGGCCGTCGACGCTCGAGCCGGTGGCGCAGCTGGTGCTGCTGGCGGCGCGCGAGGCCTATCACGGCCCTGGCGTGAGCGAGCCCACGTTCGAACGCCTGCGCGCGCAGTTCGACAATGAGCGCCTGGTCGACCTGGTGCTGGTCATCAGCTTCTACTGCGCGGTGGTGCGCGTTCTGGCTTCTCTCGATATCCGGGTCGAGCCGGACTACCAGCCATACCTGGACCGTTTCCCGCTGCCGGGCTGACCGGCGGGTTGCGGCCGCGCCGCGCGGGGCCACCTGCGCGGCATGACGCTGCTCTCCGCCATCGCCGTCCTGTGTACCGCGCTGCTGTTCGGCGGCATGGCCTTCTTTGCCGCCGTGGTGGCGCCGGTGACCTTTACGCGGCTGCCGCCGGAGATGGCAGGCCGCTTCGTGCGCGGGATGTTCCCGGTCTACTACCTGTGGGTTCTGGGCACCGCCGCGGCGGGGGCGGTGGCGCTGATGCCGCTGCGGGTGGTCGATGCGCTGGTCCTCGCGATCATCGCGGGCAGCACCGCCTGGCTGCGGCAGGGGCTGATGCCGCGCATCAACGCGCTGTCGGATGCGGCGCAGGCCGGTGATGCCACTGCGAAGGCCGGGTTCGACAGGGCCCACCGCCTTTCGGTCATCGTGAACGTGGTGCAGATGGTGGCCGCTGGCGGCGTGTTGCTGCGCTTCGCCTGACCCCGCGCATGGCGCCCGCGCGCCCGGCGCATGGTCATTCCGCTCGACGACGCGTGCTGCACCGCGTCAGGCTGCAGGCATGAACCCGTTGCTGCGCCCCGCGCTGCCGATCCTGATCGGTGTTTCCGTCATGCTGTCGCTGGCCATGGGCATCCGGCAGAGCCTGGGACTGTTCATGGCGCCGGCGACCCAGGACCTCGGCATGGCGGTGGCGGAGTTCACGCTCGCCATCGCGGTGCAGAACCTGGGGTGGGGGTTCCTCACGCCCTTCGCCGGGGCGGCGACCTCGCGCTGGGGGTTCCGGCCGGTGCTGATGGCGGGCGTGGTGGCGTATCTCGCGGGGCTCGTGGTGATGGCGCTGGCGCAGGGCGCGCTGTCGATGATGATCGGCGCGGGCCTGTTGATCGGCCTGGCGCTGGCCTGCACCGCGAGCGGCATGGCGTTGGCCGTGGCGTCGCGGCCGGTACCGGCGGCGTTGCGGTCCACCGCGCTCGGCATGGTCTCGGCGGCGGGGTCGGTGGGCGCGCTGATCGCCGCGCCGGTCGGGCAGGTGCTGGCCGAGGGCTGGGGCTGGCGCGCCGGCGTGGCGGGCTTCCTGGTGCTGGCGCTGGCCATGCTGCCGGCGGCCTGGGTAGCCGGGCGCGTCGATGCCGTGCCGATCCCCGCCCTGGCGCGCGGCGAATCGCCGCGCATGTCGGTCGCGCTGAAGCAGGCCATGACGCATGTGCCCTTCCTGGTGATGGCCGGCGCATATTTCGTCTGCGGGCTGCAGCTGGTGTTCCTGACCACGCATCTGCCATCGTACCTGGCGCTCTGCGGGCAGGACCCGATGCTCTCGGCCAAGGCGCTGGGCATGATCGGTGGGTTCAACGTGCTCGGGTCGCTGTTCTTCGGCTGGGCCGGCGGGCGGTGGAACAAGGGGGCGCTGCTGGGCGGCATCTACCTGGTGCGGTCGCTGGTGCTGGGGCTGTACTTCGCCTGGCCGCCGAGCGAGGCCTCGACCCTGGTCTTCGCGGCCATCATGGGCTTCCTGTGGCTGGGCGTCGCACCACTGGTGGCGGGGCTGGTCGCCGAGTATTTCGGCCTGCGCTTCCAGGCGATGATCCAGGGCATCGCCTTCATGTCGCACCAGCTGGGGTCGTTCCTCGGCGCCTTCGGCGGTGGTGTGCTGTTCGACCTGCACGGGGACTACGTGCTGGCTTGGCAGCTCGGTGTGGGGATGGGGCTGACGGCGGGTGCAATCCAGGTGGCCTATGCGCTGCGGGGCCGGCCACCGGCGCCCGACCCGCGGCCTGCCCTGGCGTGATCCTTTTCGCCGCGCCCGCGATCCCCTATGTGGCGCTCAGATTATCGTCCCAGGGAGGGAATCCGTATGAACCGTCGCGCCCTGATGGGGGCCGCGGCCGCCGCCGCCCCCGCCGCCCTTGCTACGCCCGCGCTGGCGCAGACCCAGACGCCGGAGGTGCGCTGGCGCCTGACCTCATCCTTCCCGCGCAACCTCGATGTGCTGTTCGGCACGGCCGAGGGCATCGCGCGGCGCGTCGGGCAGCTGACCGACGGGCGCTTCCGCATCACCGCCTTCCCGGGCGGCGAGATCGCGCCGCCGCTCGCGGCACTCGATGCCGTGCAGTCGGGTGCGGTCGAATGCGCGCATACCGCGCCGTACTACTACGTGGGCAAGGAGCCGGGCTTCGCCTTCTTCACGGCGGTCCCGTTCGGCCTGAACAACCGGCAGTTCAACGCCTGGTGGCGGCATGGCGGCGGCAAGGAACTCGGCGCCGAGCTGTTCCGCGAATACAATGTGGTCAGCTTCACCGCGGGCGATACGGGCGCGCAGATGGGTGGCTGGTTCCGCCAGGAAGTGCCGAACCTGGCCGCGCTGAACGGTCTGAAGTTCCGCATCGCCGGCTTCGCGGGCCAGGTGTTCCAGCGCCTGGGCGCGGCACCGACGCAGGTCGCGGCGGCGGACATCTATCCCTCGCTCGAGCGCGGGACACTCGATGCGGTCGAGTTCGTTGGCCCGCATGACGACGAGAAGCTCGGCTTCGTGCGCGTGGCGCGCTTCTATTACGCGCCGGGCTTCTGGGAGCCGGGCGCGCGGCTGCACCTGATGGTGAACCAGCGCGCCTACGACGCGCTGCCCGACACCTACAAGGCCGCGCTCGAGGTCGCCTGCATGGAGGCCGATTCCGAGATGCTGGCGCGCTACGACTTCCTGAACCCGCAGGCGCTGCGCCGGCTGGTGGCGGCGGGTGCGCAGCTGCGCTTCTTCAACCGCGATATCCTGCAGGCGGCGTGGAACGCGGCGAATGCCGTCTATGCCGAGACGGCGGAGCGCAACCCGCGCTTCAAGAAGATCCTGGAGGCCTATATCCCGTTCCGGAACGAGCAGTACCAGTGGTTCCGCGTGGCGGAGAATTCCTTCGACAACTTCGCCTTTCCCGCGGCTGCCGCGCGGTAGGCGCGGCAGCTGGCTTTTTTTCGTCCCTCCGACGGCGGGCGGCGGGCATCCGCCCGCCTTGCCTTCGCGCCGGGGGCTGGAGCGCCCGGCGCGGTTGATGGTCTGGGCGCGGTCGCGCATTCGCGCTCGCGGATCGCGGCGTGCCGCGATCCGTTTTGTTGACCCTCAGGCGGCGGGCGGCGGCCATCCGGCCGCCTTGCCTTCGCGCCATGGGGTGGATCGCCCGGCGCGGTTAATGGTCTGGGCGCGGTCGCGCATTCGCGCTCGCGGATCGCGGCTTGGCCGCGGTCCGACCTGTCGCATGGCCGAAGTTTCACCCGCGCCCGATTCACGCCACGGGCTTGAGCGCATAAGGTCGCCGCACCTCGCGCACGGATTCGCAGCATGGATTTCGGCTCGCTTTTCTCCGCCCTGCTCATGGGCATCGTCGAGGGCCTCACCGAATTCCTGCCGATCTCCTCGACCGGCCACCTGATCCTGCTCGGCGAACTGATTGGATTCCGCGGGCCGCCGGGCAAGACCTTCGAGATCTCGATCCAGCTCGGTGCCATCCTCGCCGTGGTGGTGATCTACCGGCAGCTCATCCTCGACCTGCTGCGCGGCATGTGGCGGCCGGGGCTCGAACGCTTCTACGTGACGAACCTGGTGCTGGCCTTCCTGCCGGCGGCGATCATCGGCGCCACGCTGCATTCCACCATCACCGGCGCGCTGTTCAATCCCTGGGTGGTCTGCGTCGCGCTGATCGTGGGTGGCGTCGCCATCATCGCGATCGAGCGCGCGCGCCCCGAACCCACCATCCGCTCGGTGCCGGAGATCGGCCCGCTCGCCGCCGTGCTGATCGGCTGCGGCCAGGCGCTGGCGATGATCCCGGGCACGTCGCGATCGGGTGCCACCATCATCACCGCCCTGGTGATTGGCGTTGACCGCAAGACGGCGGCGGAATTCTCCTTCGTTCTCGCCATCCCGACCATGCTCGCGGCGACGGTGTATTCGCTGTGGAAGGCGCGCGCGGATATCGACGTGTCGGCCTTCGGGCAGATCGGCGTCGGTTTCCTCACGGCCTTCGTGGTCGCCTATTTCACTGTGCGCGCGGTGCTGTCGGTCATCGGTCGGATCGGCTTCACGCCCTTCGGCTGGTACCGGATCGGGCTTGGCCTGGTGATGATGGCGGTACTGGCGCTGCGCTGACGCTCAGGCCGCGCGCAGCGCCTCGATGCCGCCGCGCAGTTCGATCACGCCGACCACCTGCGCAAGGTTGCCCGCGACCAGGTGCACCATGCCCGCCGGCATGGCTTCGAGCGCGAGCTCGACGCGCATCGCACCCCCGTCGCGGCGCGCCAGCAGCAGGTCGGGCACCAGGTCGCGCTTCGCGAGCGGCTGCAGCAGGCGCGGCACAAGGCCGGGCGAGGCCTCCGCGAGCACGTGGAAGCGCGCGGCAACGGTCATGTCGGGGTCGGTCATGGCGGTGATCACTTCGTGTCGTGGCAGGAGGGGCGGCGCGAGACCGATCGGCCGAGGGCGCGCCCGCCCCGGAGCGCGTCCCTAGCGGGCCGTGCCGGTAATTCGAGCTGCGTTGCGCGGAAGCGATGCCATGGCGGCAGGCTAGCCAGCGTAGCGGTGCGGCGCCAGCCTCGGGCGCGGCTGCGGCGAAATGAGCAATCTCCGTTCGTGCGCGACGCGCTCGGCCGCGTGGCGCGGCGCGGCAGCGCCCGCGCCGCGCAGCATTGTTGTCGATGGCGTGGTCCGGGATTCCCGGTTGCGGCCCTGCCTGCCCGCACGCGCGGGACCGAATTCCCGCACCGGCCGTTCTGCCCTAGGTTGTCGCCTCCGACACCTGGAGCCCCACCATGCGCCGCCGCCACCTGATCCTCGCCGCCCCGGCGCTGCTCGCCACGCCGGCGCTGGCGCAGCCCTATCCCGGGCCGGTGCGCATCATCGTGCCCTTCGCCACCGGGGGCACCACCGACATCATCGCGCGCCTGATCGCCGATGAGATGGGTCGCCGCCTGTCCACCACCGTGATCGTCGAGAACCGGCCCGGCGCGGGGGCTACGCTCGGCACCGGGCTGGTCGCGCGAGCGGCGCCCGACGGGACCACGCTGCTGGTGTCCACCATCTCCGGCATGGCGGTGGGCAATACGCTGTACCGCGACCGAATCCAGTGGGATGCCGACCGCGACTTCGCGCATATCGCGACCATCCTCGGCACGCCGTATCTGCTGCTGGTGAACCCGACCACGTCGATGAACTCGGTGGCTGACTTCATCGCCGCAGCAAAATCGCCGCGCGGCGTGGCCTATGCCACCAGCGGCATCGGGTCGGTGCCGCACCTGATCGGGCTGCGCCTGGCGCAGGCGGCGGGGTTCGAATTGCAGCACATTCCGTATCGCGGCGGGTCGCAGGCAGCGACCGATGCGATCGCGGGCACGGTGCCGGCGGTGATGGATAGCCTGACGGCGGCGTCGGCGTATATCCGCGCGGGGTCGCTGCGCGCGCTCGCCTTCACGACGCGGGAGCGCATCGCGGATTTCCCGCAGATACCGACCTTTGTCGAAAGCGGCTTCCCCGACATCATTGCCGATGGCTGGGCCGGCATCGCGGCCCCCGCGGGCACGCCGCGCGTGTTGCAGGAACGCCTGGCGGGCGCGATCCGCGAGGCGATGGCGGCACCGCAGATCGCGCGGCGCTATGCAGAGACGGCCACACTGCCGGGCACGCTGTTCCTCGATGACGCGCAGGCCTTCGTGCGTGCGGAGATCGCGGCCTGGGCGCCGGTGGTGCGCGCCTCGGGCGCGACGCCCGGATAAGCGCGCCTCGGGCGCGATACGGCTCCCGGCGCGCCCGCGCGTTCTGCCGCAGCGCACGCATTCCCCCTGGCGCGGCACGCCGCGACAGGATTTGATGGATGCCAAGGATTGCACGGTACCGACGAAGCCGCGATACGGCACCCGCGCATCCATCCAGGGAGGAGACCAGAATGGCACGTGTCGCACTCGTCACCGGAGGCCAGCGCGGCATCGGTGCCGCCATCAGCGAGGCCCTGCAGGCCGCAGGGCGCAAGGTCGTCGCCTCCTACGCCGGCAACGATGCCGCCGCCGAGGCTTTCACCAAGCGCACCGGCATCCCCTGCTACAAGTTCGACGTGGCGGACTACGAGGCCTGCACCAACGCCATGAAGCAGATCGAGCAGGAAGTCGGTCCGGTCGAGATCCTGGTGAACAACGCCGGCATCACCCGCGACGCCACCATGAAGCGGCTGTCGCGCGACATGTGGGATGCGGTGATCGATACCAACCTCGGCTCCTGCTACAACATGTGCAAGCTGGCCTGGGATGGCATGACGGCGAAGAAGTTCGGGCGCATCGTCAACATCGGGTCAGTGAACGGGCAGGCGGGGCAGTATGGACAGGTGAACTACGCCGCCGCCAAGTCGGGCATCCATGGCTTCACCAAGGCGCTGGCGCAGGAAGGTGCCCGCAGCCAGATCACCGTGAACGCGATCGCGCCCGGCTACGTGGACACCGAGATGGTGCGCGCCGTGCCGCCCGACGTGCTCGAGAAGATCGTCGCGCGCATCCCGATGGGCCGCCTGGGCCGCGCCTACGACATCGCGCGCGGCGTGCTGTTCCTGACCGCCGACGATGCGGACTTCATCACCGGGTCGACCCTGTCGATCAATGGCGGGCAGCACATGTACTGAGGCCGTGCGCGCGGTCGCGGTGATCGGGCGCGACGGGCCAGATCCGTCTCGCCGCGCCGCCCGGCGCGAGGCGCATATCGCCGCCATCGAGGCCTTCGCGCGCGACGGCGTGCTTCTGCTGGGCCTGCCGCTGCATTCGCCGCAGGGGCGCTCGGAAGGCTCGCTGATGGTGGTCGATGTAGTCGCGCTCGAGGACTACCTCCTGCGCGAACCCTTCGCCGCCGGCGGCGTCTGGCACGACATCGCCTGCTGCGCCATCGAGATCCCGTCGTTGCCCTGGCGCGCCTGGCCGGCGCCCGGCGCCCAGCTGCCGCCTGGGCGCGGCCACACCATCCTGTGGGCCGAGGGCGAGGCCGACCTGCACCGCCTGGACGGCGCCGCGGCGTCCGGCGTGCTGACCTTCGCCGCACGAACCTGCGACCGGCCCGGTGCGATCCTGGTGACCGCGCATGCGAGCGACGCCGCGGCCCTGGCCTGGGCCGAGAGCGACCCGCTGCTGCGCCTCTGCTCCCTGGCCCTGCACGCCACGCAGTTCCGCCCTTTGCCGTACCGGCCGCTGCCATAGCGCGCCCAGGCTGACGTGCGCGCTGCCGCGTGCCAGGATCGCGTCGCCAAACCGAAGGGGCCGCCATGGGCTACGCCATCATCGCCTGGGACGGGCCGGACCCGGCGCGCCGCGCAGCATCGCGCGACCGGCACATGGCGGTGCTCACGCGCTGGGCCGGGGACGGGCGCCTGGCGCTCGGCATGCCGATCTTCACGCCGGATTGGCGCCCGGCGGGATCATTGATGGTGCTCGAGGTGCCCGACCAGGCGGGGCTCGATGCGTACCTGGCGGAGGAACCCTTCGCCGTCGACGGCGTGTGGGATCGCTGGACCGTGCACCCCTTCCGCATCGCGCCGTTGCCCTACCGCCCCTTGCCTCAGCCGGGCGACCCGGTCTCCGCCACGCGCACCCATACCGTGATCGTGGCGATGGACGGCACCGACGCGCAGGCGCCGGCGCGCCGCCAGGCGGTGCGCGCGCAGCACATGGCGCGCGTCGCACCGCTTGCCGAACAGGGCGTAGTGGCGATGGGCGGCGCGATCCTGGACGCGGCGGGCGTGATGCGCGGATCGATTGCCGTGACGCGGCACGCCACCGACGCCGAGGCGCAGGCCTGGATCGCCGAGGATCCCTACGCGACCGGCGGCGTTTGGCGCGACATCACGCTGCACGGCACGCGCTTCGCGGGCCTGCCCTATCGGCCGCTGCCCGGCGCGTGAAGCCGCCTGCCGGGGGGGGGCTTCCGGGGAGCGAAACCGCGTCGCCATGGAACGCGCTGCACGCCTGTGCCTGCTGCTGGGGCTCCTGATTCTGGTCGTGCCCGCGGCGCTGGTGCCGATCCCGCCGCTGCTGGACCTGCCCAACCATGTCGCGCGCCTGCACCTGCTGGTGGATGCGGTGGTGGCGGGAAGGGAACACCCGTTCTTCGCGGTCGACTGGACGCATGCGATGGTCAATACGCCCGTCGACGCCTTCGGCGTGGCGATCGGGGCGGTGATCGGCGCGGGGGCCGCCGAAAGCGTGCTCTGCGCCCTGGCGCTGGTGCTGCCGCCGCTGGGCGCGGCGCTGCTCAACCGCGCGCTGTTCGGTGGCAGGCATTGGTGGATGGCGGCGTTCCCGATGCTCGACTGGAACGGCAGCCTGCTGCTCGGCTTCATCAGCTTCCAGATCGGCGCTGGGCAGCGCTACTGGCCGCGGCCTGGGACCATGGCGTGGTGCGGCGGTGGGCGCCCCTGCCGCGCCTGGCCGCCCGCGCGATGGCAACCCCTGGGCTCCTGTTCGTGCATCCTTTTGCGGCGGCGTTCTTCGCGCTGCTGCTGGGCGGGCTCGTGTTCGGGCGTGGCGTGGGGGGATGGGGCGGCCTGCCGCGACGTATTCCCTGGGTGCTTGCCACGGGGGTGGCATGCCTGCTGCCGGTGCTGCTCAATCTCGCGCTGACGCCGACGCCGCCGGTCTCCGAACTGCCGGCGGCCACGGGCGGCGCGCCTGACCGCGGCGGGCTTGCCGGGCACCTGCACCATGGCTTCACGGTGCTGATGGGCGGCCTGTCCACCTATGACCGAACCGTCGAGTGGGTCTAGTTGCTTCCGCTGTGGGGCGTGGCGGCCGCTTCCGTGTGGATGGGCCGCGGCATGCGAGGCCATGCCGGCGTGCTGCTTGTGGCGGGCGTCCTCGCCGTGGTCGCGGCGACGATGCCCGTCTATGTGGTCGGCAACGCGGCGTCGAATTGGCGGCTGGTCGCGCTGGTCGGCCTGACGATCGTCGCGGGCTGCCGCCCGGCCTCACCGTTCCCGGTGCGCCCCGGGGCCGCGGCCGCGCTGGCGGGTGCTCTCCTGGTGGTCGGGGGGCTGCGCACGGCCGGGGTGGGGGCGGTGTGGTGGCTGGCGCGCGCGGACCTGGTTGCGGTCCAGGCGGTGCTGGCGCGGGTGTCGCCGGGCGCCGCGGTCCTGCCGGTCGAGCAAGCGCCTGATCTCGTGCGCGCGGCGGCGGTCGCGCCGCATCGCGTCTTCGTCGGCGGAACCCCGCTCTACTGGCATCTGGCGACGCTGGCGGTGCCATGGCGCGACGCCTTCCTGCCGACGCTGTTCACCGGGCGCGGCAAGCAGCCGGTGCGGCCGCGCCCGCCATGGGACGCGCTGGCGGTGCCGCACGGACCGCCGCCGTCGATCCACGCCCTCGCGCTGCCGGGCGAAGTCCTGCGCGCGCGCCTGGCAGCCGACCCGAAGCTGTACTTGTGGCGCTACCTCGCGCATTGGCGGGAGGATTTCGGCTATGTGCTGGTGCTCAACGTCGACCAGCCGGACCAGGAAGGACCGGTGCCGCCGATTGCCGGGCTCGAGCTGGTGGCAAATGAAGGCTTCGCGCAGCTTTGGCGCATTCAGCCGGTACCACCCCCCGTCGGAGGGCAGCGTCCGGGGCGGGACCGGCAGACCGCAGAGCCGCTCCCGCGCGCCTTGGCTCGCGGCAACGTCTCTAGGATTTTGTTTTCGCGAGAATCTTCACCCGATCGGATGATTCAATCTGATAGGGGCCTAGCCTAGGGGAACGACGTTGGATCTGCTCGAACAGGACATTCTCGGCGATGCGATCGGGGAGCACTGGTACTACCGCAGCAAGTCCCGCGCGATGCTGCGGCTGCTGCACGGGACGGCGCCGCGATCGGTGCTCGATATCGGCGCAGGGTCAGGCTTCTTCGCGCGGGAATTGCTGACGCGCGGCGGGGCCGGGCGCGCCACCTGCGTCGATCCGAACTACCCGGCCGACCGCGATGAGGCCGTGGACGGCAAGCCCCTGCTGTTCCGCCGCGCGGTGACGTCCACCGACGCCGATCTGCTGCTGCTGATGGATGTGCTCGAGCATGTCGACGACGACGTGGGTCTACTCGGCGGCTACGTGCGGATGGCACCGCGCGGGGCGACGGTGCTGCTCACGGTGCCCGCCTTCGAGTGGCTCTGGAGCGGGCACGACGTGTATCTCGGCCATCGGCGCCGCTACACCGTGGCGCGCCTGGAGGCGACGGCGCGCGCGGCGGGGCTGGTCGTCGACCGCGCCTGCTACGGTTTCGCCGCGGTGTTTCCGCTAGCGGCGGTGCTGCGGCTGCCCGGTGCGCTGCGGCGCGGCGCCACTGGCCAGGACCCGCCGCCGCGCTGTGAGATGCGTCGACACGGTGTGCTGGCGAACCGCGTGCTGGATGCCGCCTGCGCGGCCGAACTGCCGGTCTTTCCCTTCAACCGGCTGTTCGGCCTGAGTGTCTTTCTGCGGGGGCGGGTGGCGTAGGGCGCCGGGGTCGTTCCCGTTCGCCTTCGCCCACGGCAGGAGCTGTGTTCGTGCCCATCTTCACCCGATCATGTCGGTCGACCTGATCGGGCGTTGCGTTACGCCGCCGCCTTGGCCGCCACCTCGAAGGCCGCGCCGGTCTTCTCGCGCATTTCCTCCAGCGACACACCGGGGGCCAGTTCGGTCAGCACCAGGCGCGTCGGGCCCTTTCGCGCCACCTCGAACACGCCGAGGTCGCTGATCACCATGTCGACCACGCGCGCACCGGTCAGCGGCAGGGTGCATTCGGGCAGCAGCTTCGGCTTGCCGCCGGCGGTGTGTTCCATCAGCACGATCACGCGCTTCACGCCGGCCACCAGGTCCATCGCCCCGCCCATCCCCTTCACCATCTTGCCGGGGATCATCCAATTCGCGAGGTCGCCATTCGCCGCCACCTGCAGCGCGCCCAGGATCGACAGGTCGATATGCCCGCCGCGGATCATCCCGAAGGACTGCGCGCTGTCGAAGTAGCTGCTGGTCGGCAGCTGCGTGATGGTCTGCTTGCCGGCGTTGATCAGGTCGGCATCCTCCTCGCCCTCATGCGGGAAGGGGCCGAGGCCGAGCATGCCGTTCTCGCTCTGCAGCTGCACG
Organism: Roseomonas fluvialis; assembly: GCF_022846615.1. Lineage (NCBI taxonomy): Bacteria > Pseudomonadati > Pseudomonadota > Alphaproteobacteria > Acetobacterales > Roseomonadaceae > Roseomonas > Roseomonas fluvialis. Next base: position 4,908,256 of record NZ_AP025637.1, on the reverse strand, counting down.
TTGATGCCGGCGGGGACGTGGTTGGCCACCAGCGTCGGGATGCCGATGCCGAGGTTCACGTAGAAGCCGTCCTGCAGTTCGCGGGCGGCGCGGGCCGCCATCTCGTCGCGGGTCCAGGGCATGGTGGCGTTCTCCTCAGGCCTGGGATTCGGCGCCGGCCGCGGCCGCGGCGGGGCGCTTGCGGACGGTGCGCTGTTCGATGCGCTTCTCGTAGCCCTGCGGGCAGACGACCATGCGCTTGATGAAGATGCCGGGCGTGTGGATGTGGTCGGGGTCGATTTGCCCGGCCTGCACCAGGTGCTCGACCTGCGCGACCGTGACCTTCGCCGCGGTCGCCATCATCGGGTTGAAGTTCCGCGCGGTCTTTCGATACACGAGGTTCCCCTCGGTATCCGCCATGTAGGCGTGCACGATCGCGAGGTCGGCGAAGATGCCGCGTTCCATCACGTAGGTCTCGCCGTCGAACTCGCGCGTCTCCTTGCCCTTCGCGACATCGGTGCCGACGCCGGTCTTGGTGAAGAAGGCCGGGATGCCGGCGCCGCCGGCGCGGATGCGCTCGGCCAGCGTGCCCTGCGGATTGAATTCGATCTCGAGCTCGCCGGCCAGGAACTGCCGCGCGAATTCCGCGTTCTCGCCCACGTAGGACGACACCATCTTCCGGATCTGGCGCGTCTTGAGCAGCAGGCCGAGCCCGGCATCGTCGATGCCGGCATTGTTCGACACCACCGTGAGGTCCTTCACTCCCGATTCGCGGATCGCCTCGATCAGCAGGGCCGGGATGCCGCATAGGCCGAAGCCGCCGGAATGGATCACCATGCCGTCGCGCAGCACGCCGGCGAGTGCGGCTGTCGCGTCAGGATAGACCTTGCCCATGCGGGACCCCCGGAAAGCGTTCTGAAGGGCTTCTCCCTAGCGGTCTGCGCGCCGCATCGGAAGGGGTTCCGGCCCCCCTTGCAGGGGTGCGATGTCAGGGTTATACCCCGCGCCTCTTCCCGGGGGGCCATAGCTCAGTTGGGAGAGCGCTTGAATGGCATTCAAGAGGTCAGGGGTTCGACTCCCCTTGGCTCCACCACCCCACCGCAGGGCGCCGCGCCGAACAGGCCGGCGCCCTTCGTGTTTCAGCCGACGGCCACGACGCGATAGCTGAAGGCGGCGCCGTTGGGTTCCACGACCGTGACGTATTCGCCGGGGCGCACGGGTTCGCTGCCGGTATCGAACTGCGTCTCGGGCGCGTCAGGCCCGTCCGCCGCGGCGCCGAAGAAGCGGATCGACCATCCGTGGTCCGGTTCGTACTGGACGTCGCCCGGCAGCGCCTCGGCGCCCGGGGCGATGCGCCGGGCCCGCCAGGGCTCGGGATCGGCCGCCCAGGCCTCCGCATCCGGCCGGCCCGCGGCATCGAGCGCGAGGTCGATCTCGTAGCGATGCTCCGGGCTGCCTTCAGGGAAGCCCGGGCCCGTCGCCAATGCCAGCGTCATGCGCAGCAGCGTCATCAGATCGCGACCCTCACACCCAGCTCGACCACGCGGTCGGAGGGTATGCGGAAGAACTCCGTAGCGGGCACGGCGTTGCGCGACATTACCGTGAACAGCCACTGCCGCCAGCGCGACATCTTTGGCACGGCGGCGGCGACCACCGTCTCGCGCCCCAGGAAATAGGAGGTCTGCATGGGTTCGAACGGGATGCCGACCTCGCGCAGCGCCTCGAGCTCCTTGGGGATGTTGGGGCTTTCCTGGAAGCCGTAATGCAGCCCGATGCGATGGATGTCGGGCGCGAGCTGCTCGACCACGCGGCGGCGGTCGGGGTCGACCACGGGGATGGATTCGTTGGTGACGGTCACGAACAGAACGCGTTCGTGCAGCACCTTGTTGTGCTTGAGGTTGTGCAGCAGCGCGCCGGGCAGGAAATCGGCCTGGCTGGTCATGAACACCGCCGTGCCGGGCACGCGCACCGTGCGCGACTGCGGCAGCCGGGCGATGAAGGACTTGAGCGGCAGCCCGTCCTGGCGGAAGCGCGCGAACAGCAATTCCCGCCCGCGGTGCCAGGTCGTCATCAGGGCGAACAGGAAGCCACCCAGCACCAGCGGCACGTAGCCGCCCTGCGGGATCTTGAGCACGTTGGCCGCGAAGAACACCAGGTCGAGCAGCAGCAGCGGTGCGAAGACCGCGGCCGAAAGCGCCCAGCCCCAGCCGAAATGCCGGCGGAACACGATGATCGCGAGGATGGAGGTGCACACGAAGGTGCCCGTCACCGCGATGCCATAGGCCGCGGCCAGGCTGTCGGAATTGCGGAACTCGAGCACCAGGATCACGACCCCGACCAGCAGCAGGATATTGATCTGCGGCATGTAGATCTGGCCTTCCTCGGTCTCGCTGGTGTGGCTGACCTGAAGGCGCGGGATGAAGCCAAGCTGCACGCATTGCCGCGCGATGGTATACGCACCCGAGATCATCGCCTGGCTGGCGATGATCGTCGCCGCGGTCGCGAGCAACACCAGCGGCAGGCGGAACCATTCCGGCGCGATCAGGAAGAACGGGTTCTCGATCGCCGCCGGGTCGCGCAGCACCAGCGCGCCCTGGCCAAGGTAGTTGAGCGCCAGCGCCGGTAGCACGAGCCACAGCCAGGCCCAGCGGATCGGCCGCTTGCCGAAATGGCCCATGTCGGCATACAGCGCCTCGGCCCCCGTCACCGCCAGCACGACCGCGCCGAAGGCGACGAAAGCGGCGAGCTGGTAGTTGAGGCAGAACTGCACCGCGTAATGCGGCGAGAGTGCCAGCAGCACCGACGGGTTGTGCACGATCTCGACCGCGCCGAGCACGGCGAGCACGGCGAACCAAGCCGCGCAGATCGGCCCGAACACCGCGCCCATCAGCCCCGTGCCCCGGTATTGTACCAGGAACAGCGCGAGCAGGATCGCGAGAGAGATCGGGACCACCGCCTCCTCGAAATGCGGCGAGACGACCTTCAGGCCCTCGACGGCCGACAGCACCGAGATGGCGGGCGTGATGATGCCGTCGCCGAAGAACAGGCAGGCGCCGATGATGCCGATCACGGCCACCACCCAGCGCCAGCGTTCCGACGCCAGGCCGTCCCGCGCCAGCGCCATGAGGGCCAGGATGCCGCCTTCACCGCGGTTGTCGGCCCGCAGGATGAACACGACGTACTTGACCGTGACGGTGAGGATCAGCGCCCAGATGATGAGGCTGAGGATACCGAGCACTTCCCAGCGCTCGAGCCCGCCATCGGTGAAGTGGCCGAGCGCGGCCCGCAGCGCATAGAGCGGCGAGGTGCCGATGTCGCCATAGACAACGCCCAGCACGCCCAGCAGCAAGGCGGGCGTCAGGGCCTGGGACTTGCCGTGGGGCGTGCTCACGGGGCCTCGCTGCGGTGCGTCATGGCGGGAAGGCATAGGCCCGGAGTCGGACCTGCCGCAATCCCGCCCCGATGTCCCGCGCGCATGGCCGCCACGACGGCCGCGGGGCTGGTGCCCGGGCCCTCAGTGCCCCCGCAGGATCTGGCTGAGGAACATCTTGAGCCGGTCGGTCTTGGGGTCGTTGAAGACCTGGTCGGGGGTGCCGATCTCGACAACCTCGCCGCGGTCCATGAACACCACGCGGTCGGCGACCTGGCGGGCGAAGCCCATTTCGTGCGTCACCACGATCATTGTCATCCCGGTGTCGGCCAGCATGACCATGGTGTCGAGCACCTCCTTGATCATCTCGGGGTCGAGCGCGCTGGTCGGTTCGTCGAACAGCATGATCTTGGGCTTCATGCACAGCGCGCGGGCGATCGCCACGCGCTGCTGCTGGCCGCCCGAAAGCTGGCCCGGGTACTTCGCCGCCTGCTCGGGGATGCGCACCCGGGTCAGGTATTCCATCGCCAGTTCCTCGGCCTGCTTCTTGGGCATCTTGCGGACCCAGATCGGCGCGAGGGTGCAGTTCTCGAGGATGGTGAGGTGCGGGAACAGGTTGAAGGACTGGAACACCATGCCGACCTCGCGGCGGATCGCGTCCAGCGCGCGCAGGTCATCCGACAGCTCGATGCCGTCGACCACGATGCGCCCTTCCTGGTGCGTCTCCAGCCGGTTGATGCAGCGGATCATGGTGGACTTGCCCGAACCCGACGGGCCGCAGACCACGACGCGCTCGCCCAGTGCCACCTGCAGGTTCACGTCGCGCAGAACGTGCAGCGCGCCGAACCACTTGTTGACCTTATCGAGCACGATCGCCGGAGGGGCGTCGGTGCGGGCAGCGGAGGCGATCTGGCCTTCCGTCTCGATGGCTGCGCTCATGTGTTTTTCGTGTCCCAGGTCGTTGATGCGGCGTTTGCGTTGGCGGCACCGGCCCGCTCCCCACCCGGCCACCCATTCAGGATAAAGTCGTTGGGTGGCCAGGTGGGGGAGCGGGCCGGCGCCGATCAGACATCACCTGCGTCGGTGCTTGTTGAGGTCGGCCTCGAGCCCCGCGCTGTACTTCGACATCGCGAAGCAGAACACCAGGTAGATCAGGCCGACGAAGACATAGACCTCGACGCCGAAGCCCTGCCATGCGGGTTCGACGATCGCGGTCTTGCCCGCGGTCAGCAGGTCGAAGATGCCGATGATCAGCACCAGCGAGGTGTCCTTGAAGAAGCCGATGAAGGTGTTCACCAGCGGCGGGATCACCGTGCGCAGCGCCTGCGGCAGGATGATGAACGTGGTCTTCTGCCAATAGGACAGGCCCATCGCGTCGGCCGCCTCGTACTGGCCCTTGGGCAGGGATTGCAGGCCCGCGCGCACCACTTCCGCCAGGTAGGCGCCGGCGAACAGGATGATGGCGATCTGCGCGCGCAGCAGCTTGTCGATGTTCATCCCTTCCGGAAGGAACAGCGGGAACATGACGGACGCCATGAACAGCAGGCTGATCAGCGGCACGCCGCGGATCAGTTCGACGTATACGACGCACAGCACCTTGATGGCCGGCAGGTTCGACCGCCGCCCGAGCGCCACCAGGATCGACAGCGGGAAGGCGAAGGCGAGCCCGAAGGTCGCGAGGATGAGCGTGATCGGCAGCCCGCCCCAGCGTTCCTGCGGCACGTAGGGCAGGCCCAGCACGCCGCCCCACATCAGCACGCCGATGGCCGTAAGCGTGCCGATCCAGATCGGGATCAGCGTCCAGTTCCAGAAGCGACGCATCGCCGAGACGATGTACAGCGCCACGAACAGGATGCAGACCAGCGCGGGGCGCCAGTGCTGTTCGTAGGGGTAGGTGCCGAACAGCATGAAGCGGTGCTTTTCGGTCACCACCGCCCAGCAGGCGCCGGTGCCGTGCAGGTCCCGACAGGCCTGGGTCTGCGCGATGCCGTTCGGGCCGATCGGCACCGACCAGATCGCGTTGATGAAGGCCCAGTCCACGAAGCCCATCACCGCGCGGATGATGAGGTAGCCGCAGACCAGCGTGACCGCGGTGGACAGCCAGCCCGAGAACAGGTTGGCGCGCATCCAGGCGATCGGCCCGACCGCCGTGAGCGGCGCGCTGCGTGCGCGCTGCTCCGGGATGGCGGGGGTATTGGCGGTGATGTCGCTCATGGCTTCAGCGCTCCACCAGCGCGATACGCGCGTTGTACCAGTTCATGAACAGGCTGATCGACAGGCTGATGGTCAGGTAGACCAGCATGATGATGGCAATGCCCTCGATCGCCTGGCCGGTCTGGTTCAGCGTGGTGTTGGCGATGGACACGATGTCCTGGTAGCCGATCGCCACCGCCAGGGACGAGTTCTTCGTCAGGTTCAGGTAGTTCGAGGTCAGCGGCGGGATGATGACGCGCAGCGCCTGCGGCATCACGATCAGCCGCAGCACCGAACCGTGCCGCAAGCCCAGCGCCTGCGCCGCCTCCCACTGCCCGTGGCTGACCGACAGGATGCCCGCGCGCACCACCTCGGCGATGAAGCCGGCGGTATAGGTGACGAGGCCGATCAGCAGTGCGGCGAATTCCGGGCTGACATTGACGCCGCCCTGGAAGTTGAAGCCGCGCAGCGCCGGCCAGTCGCCCTGCCAGGGCGCGCCCATCACCTGCCAGGTCAGCACCGGCAGGCCGATCACCAGTGCGACGGCGGCTGGCCATACCTTGCGCGGCTGGCCGTCGGCGTACTGCTTCGCCCGCGCCTGGCGCGCATAGAGCCACGTCAGCACGATGCCCACCACGCAGGCCAGCAGTGCCGCGGTATGGGCCGGTTCCCAGACGATCCAGGGCAGCTTCAGTCCGCGGTTCGACAGGAACACGCCCTCGACCGGGTTCAGCGCCTGGCGCGGCCCGGGAAGGCCCTGCATGACGGTGTACCAGAACAGCAGCTGCAGCAGCAGCGGCAGGTCGCGGATCACCTCGACGTAGAAGGCCGCGATCTTCGACACCAGGAAGTTCTTCGACAGACGCGCCACGCCGATGATGGTGCCGAGGATGGTCGCGAGCACGATGCCCACCACCGCCACTTTCAGCGTGTTCAGCACGCCGACCGTCAGCGCGCGCAGGTAGGTGTCGGTCGGGTCATAGGGGATCAGGTGCTCGGCGATCGGCAGCCCGGCCTCGCGGTTGAGGAAGCCGAAGCCGGTCGCGATCCGCCGCACCTCGAGGTTATGGACGGTGTTGGACCACAGCCAGTAGATCACCGATCCGATCAGCGCCACCACCAGCACCTGATACACGATGCCGCGCACGCGCTCGTCGGACCAGGACAGCCGCAGGGGCCGTTTCGGCGGCTTGCGCCGGAATCGCGGATCGACGGTCGCGTCGGACATCTCTTGCTTGCCTCACCTGTCGTCGTTGCCCGCCGCGTGCGGCGGGGAAGGCGCCGCGGGGCGGAGGGCCTGCGCCCCCCGCCCCGCGGGTCGTCATCTCAGCGGAACGGCGGCGCGTATTGCAGGCCGCCGGCGGTGGTCCACAGCGCATTGCGGCCACGCGGGATGCCGATCGGCTCCAGGTTGCGCGCGTAGATCTCGCCGTAGTTGCCAAGGCCGCGGATGATCCGCGCCATCCAGGCATTGTCGACGCCGAGCATCTGCCCGAGATCGCCGTTGCGGCCCAGCATGCGCTGGACTTCCGGGCGGGCATCGGTGCGGGTGGCTTCCTCGACGTTGGCGGCGGTGATGCCGAATTCCTCGGCGCCGATCAGCCCGAAATGCACCCAGCGCACCAGGTCCGCGAAGCGCTGGTCGCCGTGGCGCACCAGCGGGCCCAGCGGCTCCTTGCTGATCACGTCGGGCAGGATGACGTGGTCGGCCGGGCGCGGCTGCGCCGAACGGGTGGCGGCCAGGCCCGACACGTCCGTCGTGTACGCATCGCAGCGGCCCGCGACATAGGCCGCGACCACTTCCTCGAGCCGCTCGATCACCACGGGCTGGAACTGCACGCGGTTGGCGCGCGCCCAGTCGGTCAGGTTCTGTTCCGTCGTGGTGCCGGGCTGCACGCAGATGGTCGCACCATTCAGGTCGCGCGCCGCATTCACGCCCAGCGACCGCTTCACCATGAAGCCCTGGCCGTCATAGAAGTTGATGCCGGTGAAGTCGAAGCCGAGCGAGGTGTCGCGCGACAGCGTCCAGGTCGTGTTGCGCGACAGCATGTCCACCTCGCCCGACTGCAGCGCCGTGAAGCGGTTCTGCGCGGTGGTGGGCACGAAGCGCACGCGGTTGGCGTCGTTGAACAGCGCGATCGCGACGGCGCGGCAGTAGTCGGCGTCGAAGCCGCGCCACACGCCCTGGCTGTCCGGCTGCGCGAAGCCCGCGAGGCCCGTGTTCACGCCGCAGATCAGCGTGCCGCGGGCACGGATGGCGTCGATCGTGGCGCCGGACGGCGCGGCAGGCTGCTGCGCCAGCGCCGGGCCGGACAGCGCGGCGGTCAGTGCCGCCGCGCCCGCCAGGCGCAGGAAATTGAACCGTGTCGTTGCAGTCACTTGCAGGTCTCCCTTGGGCACCCTGGCCCCGGCGGCCGGGCGTCTGTGATCGCCTGGTGGGCATGCTGCGCCACGGCAAGGCCGCAATCAACGCATTCCGCCAGACCCCCGGGCCGCGATCCGTCCCGGGGGGAGGGGCCTAGCAAACCACGGGCCGGAAAGGCAAACCTGCCCGGCCGCCGCCCCGGGGAACCAGATGCTGCATCTCGACCAAGCCGCCCTTCGTGCCGCCCTGCCGTGGGAGGCGCTGATCGACGCGCTGGCTGCGATGTTCCGCGAGGGCTGCGAGGCCCCGCTGCGCCACCGCCACGCCATGCCAGGCGCCGACGGGTCGGAGACGACGCTGCTGCTGATGCCGGCCTGGCGCGCCGGCGGGCATACCGGCGTCAAGATTGTGCATGTCGCGCCGGGCAATGCGGCGCGGGGGGAACCGGCGGTGCATGCCGCCTACCTGCTGAGCGACGCGATCACCGGCGCGCCGATGGCGCTGATGGATGGCGGCGAACTGACCGATCGGCGCACCGCGGCCGCCAGCCTGCTCGCGGCGCGCCACCTGGCGCGGCCGGACAGCGCGCGGCTGCTGCTGCTGGGCAGCGGCAAGGTGGCGCGCGCCCTGGCCGAGGGCTACGCCGCGCGCTTCCCGATCACCGACATCGCCATCTGGTCGCCGACCGCCCGCCACGCCGCGCACCTGGCCAAGGAGCTGGCCGCACGCGGCCTGCCCGCCCGCGCCACCGACCGGCCCGACCCGGGCGCGGCCGACATCGTCTCCGCCGCGACGCTGTCCGCCACGCCGCTGGTGCGCGGGGCGGCGGTCGCGCCCGGCACGCATGTCGACCTGGTCGGTGCGTATCGCCCCGACATGCGCGAGAGCGACGGTGCACTACTGGCCCGCGCGACGGTGGTGGTGGACACCCGCGCCGGGGCCCTGGCCGAGGCCGGCGACATCGTGCAGGCCATCGCCGAAGGCGCGATCAGCCCGACCCATCTCGTCGCCGACCTGGCCGAACTGTGCCGCGGCACCCATCCCGGCCGGCGGGACGCTGACGAGATCACGGTGTTCAAGTCGGTCGGCTGGGCCGGCGAGGACCTGGCCGCTGCGGTGCTGGCATACCGCCGGCACGCGTCCGGCTAGCGCGTTTTCCTATCGGACCACAGCGGACGACTGCCACCCAGCCGCCATCGCGTCACCGGCGCACACTTCGCGCGACGATAGAGTCCTGGCTGGGTCGCCGGGTGGGAAGCGGGCTGGTGCCGATTCCGGCAGGTCGCGCAACGTGCTTCGTGGGCCGCGCCGCCTCAGCGCGGCTGGAAGCCCGCCGGGGTCAGGGAGAAGCGCCGCAGGTCGATCCCCTGCTGCTGCGCCACCGATTGCGCGACCTCGTTGCGATAGGCGGCAAGCGCGGCCGGGCCAGCCGCGCGCAGGTCCTGGTGGCGTGCCACCACCGCCATGGCGTGGAAGGCCAGGGTCTCGGCGGTCGCTTGGCGCTCGGCGTCGGTCATGCGCGCGACATTGGGCATGCCCGCCAGCATCTGCCGCGCCTGGCCGCGCACCGCGGCGATGCCGGCCGGCTGCGCCGTCGCGTCGCCACCGGTCGAGACCTCCCACGCGATCAGGTAGAAGGCGGCGACCACGTCGGACAGGTCGCGCGGGTCGTAGCCGTGCTGCACCAGCAGCCGGTCGAACTCGACCCAGGGCGCGCCGGACTGCACCGCCTGCCGCAGGCCGGCGGGGTTCGGACTGGACGGCAGGGCGGCGGCGAGCACCTGGTCGCGCACGCGTGCGGTCACGGTGGGGTCGGTGGCGAAACTGGTCGCGCTGCGCGCGGGGCGTGCCGGCTGGCCCGCGGGGGGCAGCGGCGCCGGCTTGCCGAGGCCGCCGGCCACGGGCTGGGGTGCCTCGCCAAGGCCCGGCTTGACGACGGGCGCGACGGTGGCTGCCGCGGCCGGCTGCGGCACGGGTTGCGGTATCGGCCGGGGCTGGGCGGCCGCATCGGGTGCAGGGAACAGACGCAGGCCGGCGCCGATCGCCGCCTGACCATCGCCGCCGAGCGCACCGAAGGGCATCACCGCCGGCCGGCTGTCGGTCGACTTCTGCGCCTGGAGACTGCCCGGCGCCCATGCGAGCGCCAGGACCGCCAGTGTGGGGAAGGAAAGCCGCTGCATGGGGCGCACCTGTCCTGCCTGTGCCTACGCCCCCATGAATCGGTTGCGCGCCGCGCAAGTCAAGCGCGGCGCGCATCAGGTCGTGAAACGCTTCGGGGCGCGTCATGCCGGCGGCCGACATCCAGGGCCACCGGCACGCGCCGCGCGGGCCTCGGGAGTTATTCGAAGCGGGCGGCTTCCTCGAAGTCCAGGCGCGGGCTGCGCGGGAACAGGCCGGACGGATCGCCATAGCCCAGGTTCACCAGGAAGTTGGTGCGCCACTGCGTGCCGGCGAAGAACGCCTCGTCCACCTTGGCGGCGTCGAAGCCGCTCATCGGGCCGGCATCGAGCCCGACGGCGCGCGCCGCCATGATGAGGTAGGCGCCCTGCAGCGAGCCGTTGCGGAAGGCGGTCTGCTCGGCGAAGGAATAGCTGCCGGTGAACCAGTTCTTGGCGTCCGGCGCATGCGGGAACAGCTTCGGCAGGTGGTCGTAGAAGTTCAGGTCATGCGCGACGATCACCGTGACCGGGGCGGTCATGGTCTTTTCCATGTTGCCGGCCGACAGGGCAGGCTTCAGCTTCGCCTTGCCCTCGGGCGTGCGGATGAAGACGAAGCGCGCGGGCGACGCATTGGCGCTGGTCGGCGCCATCTTCAGCAGGTCGTAGACCTCACGCAGCTTGGCGTCGGGCACCGGGCGGTCGGTCCACTTGTTCTGCGTGCGCGCGGTGCGGAACAGCTGGTCGAGCGCGCGGTCGTCGATCGTCTCGGGGGCGGTGGTCGCGTCCATGGCGGTATCCTGGGTCAGGGTGGGGTGGTTGCGACAGATATGTCGCCGCCGCGGCGGTGGGCCATGCCCGCCGCGCAATGGTGGCGATCATCGCCGCGAATGATGCGAACGGCATGCCGCCGGCACGCGCGGTCAAATGCCGTTTGACAATGCCGCCACCCGCCCGTTCCCGACCCCTTCCCCCCAACGACAGTAACCTGGATGGGTGCCCGGGTCGGGGAGCCGACTGGTGTCGGAGCGCAAGAACGCGCCGAACGGCGCATTCCCACAAGGTCTCTCAGGCCTCGACCTGCTCCACCGCCACCACTTCCGGCACGTAGTGGCGCAGCATGTTCTCGACCCCGTGCTTCAGCGTGGCGCGCGAGGACGGGCAGCCGGAACACGCCCCCTGCATGCGCAGCTTCACGATCCCGTCGCGGAAGCCGTGGAAGGTGATGTCGCCGCCATCGCCGGCCACCGCGGGGCGCACGCGGGTGTCCAGCAGTTCCTTGATCTGCGCCACTACTTCCTGGTCTGCGGCGTCGAAATCCTCGCCGTGCTCGCCCTCGGCCGTGCCTTCCAGCACGGGCATGCCGGACAGGTAGTGCTCCATGATGGCGCCGAGCACGCGCGGGCGCAGCATGGCCCAATCGGCGTCGTCCGCCTTGGTCACGGTCACGAAGTCGGAGCCGAGGAAAACGCGCGCCACGTCGCCGACCTGGAACACGCGCTCGGCCAAGGCGGAGCGCCCGGTGGCCTCGGCCGCTGCGGTGAAGTCCGCGGTGCCGCGCTCGCCCAGTACGTCGCGCCCGGGCAGGAACTTCAGCGTGGCGGGGTTCGGGGTGGCTTCGGTCTCGATGAACATGGCGGGGTCCCGCGGCTGGCGTTGCATTCCCGACCTATGTGGTCCGCTTTACCGCCGGACGCAACCGAGGGCGACGCGCGGACTGCCCGACCGGCATGGTCAGCACGCCAGGCCGCTTATGCGGGGTGCCAGGCGAACTCGACCGGGCCACGCGCCACAGGTGGCGTTTGCCGCGAGGTCGATCGGGTGCAGTTTCAAATGTGGCTTGGGTGGCCCCAACCTGGTCCGGTGCGGGGCAAGGTCGCGCAGGACAACAGCTACGCGCTGCCGATAAGGTCCTGCCCGCAGGGGCGACGCGCACGGGCCGGCGGTTCGCTTGCGCCGTCGCCGGCGGATGGGCGCGGCAGGGAAACCCGCCGCGCCCTGCCGTCTTCAGCCGCGGGCCGGCGGAACCGGGGCCGGCGGCGGGGCGGCCTGCACCGGCGGCGGCGGCGGGGGCGGCGAGGCGCAGGCGGCCACGAACAGCACCGGGGCCAGCAGGGCCAGCAGGGCCACCTTACGGAATACGGCAGTCATCTGTATCTCCTTCGTCGAAATGGCGCGTGGACACGCCGAGATTGAATGGCAATTCTCGGCGCGAAGTCAAATATCCCATTTCGCGGATTGTACGAAAAACGAGGAGCACGGTTGGTGTCGAGCGCGGATGTCACGGGTACACCCGGCCCGGACGCGACGAGAGGGCAAGGCCCGGGAACGGCCACGCGCCGGTTGATCCTGCGTGGTGCTGCGGGAATCCTGGCCGCGGGGGGGCTGGGCGCCTGCGCGACCACCCCGCCGCCCATGCCGGCGGTGGTCGGGCGCAAGGACAACACGCAACTCGGCCGCCTGCTCGAGGGCACGCCCGACCTGGGGCTGGGCGGCGACCCGGTGGATGCCGAGGCGCTGCGCCGCTTCTACGCGCGCCGCCGCTACATGCCGGTCTGGGCTTCGCGCAGCCCCCAGGCCGAGGACCTGGTCGCGACGGTGCTGCGCGCAGGCGACCATGGGCTCGACCCCGAATCGTTCCGCGCCAGCCTGCTGCGCCGCCAGGACGAATTGCCGCCGCTGGAGCGCGAGGTGCTGCTCACCGACGCCTTCCTCGCCTATGCCGGGGCGCTGGCGCATGGCGCGGTTCCGGTGGACCGGCGCACCAGCTTCGAGGCGCTGGCGCCCGGCGAGGTGGATGTCGCCGCCGTGCTCGACGAGGCGATCGACAGCCCCGACCCGGTCTCCGTGATCGATGGCCTGGCGCCTTCGACCCTGAACTACCTGGCGCTGCGCCTGGGCCTGCGCGGCGGCGGGCTGCCCAATCCGCGCGGCGGTGGGCCGCGCAGCCTGCGCGGGCGCGCAGCCCTGGCGGCGGCCGCGCAGCAGCGCCAGCGCCAGCGCAGCATCGCCGCGAACCTCGAGCGCGAGCGCTGGCTGCCGCGGCGCCTGCCGCCCGACCGTGTCTGGGTCAACGTGCCGGACCAGCGTCTGGTGATGTTCCGCGACGACCAGGCGGTGTTCACCACCGCGGTCGTGGTCGGCGACAATGCCGAGCGCAACCAGACCCCGGAATTCCACACCAGCATCGAGGCGAGCTTCTTCAACCCGCCCTGGGTGATCCCGCGCGACATCGTCGCCGCCGAGATCCTGCCGCGCCTGGAACGCGAACCCGACTACCTCGCGCGCAACAACATGGTGATGCGCGCGAACGGGGAGATCGAGCAATCGGCCGGGCCCGAGGCCGGCCTCGGCTTCCTGCTGTTCGACATGCCCAACCGCTTCGACGTGTACCTGCACGACACGCCGGACCGCTTCCTGTTCAGCCGCAGCAACCGCCGCATGAGCCGTGGCTGCATCCGCGTGCAGAACCCGCGCGAACTTGCATCCCTGTTGCTGCGCCAGCCGCCGGAGGAGATCGACCGCAGGATCGCCACCGGCCGAACCACCCGCGCGCGGCTGCCGGCGCCGGTGCCGGTGTTCATCACCTACCACACCGCCTTCGTGGACCCCGAGGGCACGATGCAGTTCCGCGAGGACTTCTACAGCCGCGACGGCACGGTGTGGGAGCGGCTGCGCAAGGCGCCGGCGGCCGCCTGATACCAACGGCCGATGTCATCGATCGCTGGCATCAGCTTTTTCCGACCCGCAGATGCCGGGCGCGGAAACCTCCGGTTTCCTTGGCTTTCGCCGGACCGCCGGCGTCGTGCGCATGCACGCCTCTGGCGTGACGCCCATTCGGGCGCTCGGCACGAGTCGGAGCCTCGTGCCGTTGGCACGACACGTCAGGGCAGGTCGAAGCGCACCGCGATCGCTGCGGCGGCGATCACCGCGAGGTCGTGCGCGCCTTCCGCCGGCACGTCGAGCCCGCCCTTCACCGCCCGCGCCGTGATCACGCCATAGGGCAGCGACCGGCGCACCGCTTCGATGTCCACCAGGTCGGGGCGCTGCACGCCGATCGTGACCTCCACCTGCATGGCGCGGATATCGAGGCCGAGCGTGGGGATGAACGCCAGCGAGGAATGGTGCAGCGCGTCCTGCACCGCGCGCAGCGCGGCCTTGGTGTAGTCGCCGCCATGCAGGTCGTTGCCCGTGCCCATCTCGAGGATGATGCGCTTCAGCGCCATGTCCCGCGCTCCCGTCAGAGATCGAGGCGCACGATGGCGCAGCAATTCGCGATGACGGTGGTCGCGGTGCCCTCGTCGTTCGGGATCTCGAGCCCGCCTTCCACCACGGTCACGCTACCGCTGCCGTGCGGCAGGATCGCGAGCACCTGGGCGTGGTCCACCTGGTCGGGCTTCGGCACGCCGATCAGTACCTCGACCTGCATGGCATCGACCGGCTGGTTCACCGCGGCACCGATGGTCAGGGAATTGTGCCACAGCGCGTCGCGCAGTGCGCGCACCGCGGCCTTGGTATAGTCCGTGCCGCGTATGTCGGTGCCCATCCCGATCTCGAGCACCATGCGTTTCAGCGCCATGTCCGTCCCCGCCCTGCGATGCGCCAGCCTAGCGCGCTTTCCGACCCGCCGGTATCGGCGCCGGCCTGTGCCCCGCACCGCGTCTGGCCGGGGCGGCCGGGTCGGTGCATTCTGCGCCGCGGCCGCCGCATGGCGCGGCGCCACGGGACAGGCGGTGTCATGCGGCTCGGTTTCTTCACGCGGGTGCTGGACGAGGGCGGTGTGGCGGAGCGCTACCGCTGCGCGCTGGCACAGATCCGCCATGCCGAGACCCAGGGCTTCGACAGCACCTGGGTGGCGCAGCACCATTTCCACGCAGATGAGGGCGGCATGCCCGCACCCTTCGTGCTGCTGGCGCAGGCCGCCGCGCTGACCAGCCGCATCCGCCTGGGCACCGGCATCGTCACCCTGCCCATGGAACTGCCGATCCGCGTCGCGGAGGATGCCGCAGTTCTCGATATCCTGTCTGGCGGGCGGCTCGAACTGGGCGTGGGCTCGGGCGGCAATCCGCAGGCCTTCGCCGCCTTCGGCCTGACCGATGCCGACCGCCGCGCGGTCTTCGCGGACAAGCTGCAGGCGCTGGTGGGTGCGCTGCGCGGGCAGCCGCTCGAGGGCGGCGACCGGGTCCATCCGGCCTGTCCCGAACTCGCCGCGCGGCTGTGGTACGCGACCTTCTCGGTGGAGGGTGCGCGGATCGCGGGGCGGCTGGGGATGGGGCTGCTGCTGTCGCGCACCCAGCCGCGCCCGGCCGAGGCGCCGGATGCGAAGCTCGCCGACATCCAGGACCCGATGGTGGACGCCTATCTCGGCGCACTGCCCGACGGTGTCGCGCCGCGCATCCTTGCCTCGCGGTCGGTCTTCGCCGCCGACCGGCACGAGCATGCGATGCGCTTCGCGGAGGCGGGCCTGCAGCGCTTCCATCGCCGGCTGGTCTCGTTGGGCCGCGCGCCCGACGCGCCGCGCAGCACGGCGGAGATCATCCGCCGCCAGGACGTGCACCTCGGTACGCCGGAGGAGGTGGTCGCCTCGCTGCGGACCGACCGCATCCTGGACCGTGCGACGGACCTGGCGGTGCAGGTGCATTCGGTCGAACCGCCACATGCCTACGTACTGCGGTCGATCGAACTGGTGGCGCAGCAGGTTGCGCCCGAATTCGGCTGGCGCCGCGCCGCCGCCGAGCCCGCGCGCGCCGCCTGACGCGGGGTACCGCCATGACAGGGGATTCAGCATCGATGGACGTGATCGACAGCCTGGCCGGCATCGCGCCCGGGTCGCGCATGGATGCGCTGCGCGACGGGCGCCGCGTGGCGCGCATCCATGCGCAGCTGAGCCACGACGCGCTGCTCGCCCCTGCATCGCCGGGGGATGTCTCGATTGCCGAACGCCTCGCCATCGCGGCCTATGTCGCGGGGCTGCACGGCGCGGCGCCGACCGCGCTTCATTACGCCGCCGCGCTGCGCGCCCACGTCGATGACGCGCTGGCCCGCGCAGTGTCGGCCGCCATCGTGCAGACCGCCGCCGAGGGTCCGCGCGGCGCCTATCCGCCCGGCCCGCTGAGCGTGGAAGACACGCCGGCGCCGGCCTTTGCGCTGTCGCCGGACGTGGCCGCCGCGATCGGCCCGAAGCTCGTGTCTGGCTTCACCCATGCGCATTACCTGGTGTTCCACCCGCGCGATGCGGCGGCCGAGCGCTTCGCGCCACTGCGCGCCGCCGGCTGGTCCGAGGACGGTATCGTGACGCTGTCGCAGCTGGTCTCCTTCCTGGCCTTCCAGATCCGCGTCGTCGCCGGCCTGGCCGTGCTGGCCGCGACACCCTGAGGATCCGCCCTATGTCCGCCACGCCCAACGCCTTCACCCGCGCGCAGATCGGCTGGGTGCCCTTCGTGGCGCCGCTGGACGAAGCCCAGCTCACGCCACGCCACATCGCGGCCCTGGTCGATGCGGCACGGTCGAAGTCGGCGTATTTTCGCCTGCTCGCGCGCGACCCGGATGCGCTCGAGCACCGCACGCGCACCGACAAGGACATCTTCTACAATCCCGAGGCGGGTGCGCCGCGCGCCGACCGGGAGCTCGCCGCCGTGGCGGTGTCGCGCTTCAACGGCTGCATCTACTGCGCCTCGGTGCATGCGCGCTTCGCCGCGACCTATGCGAAGCGCGAGGCCGATGTCGATCGGATGCTGGCCGAAGGTGTTGGCGCCGACCTCGGCGAGCGCTGGAACGCGATCGTCGAGGCCTCGGTCGCGCTCACCGCCATCCCGATGCGATTCGGGCCGGAGCATGTGCAGCGCCTGCGCGCGACGGGCATGGACGACCTGGCGATCAGCGACGTCATCCAGGCCGCGGCCTTCTTCAATTGGGCGAACCGGCTGATGCTCTCGCTAGGCGAGGCCTCGGCGGATCATCCGCCCAATACCGCGGTGCGCTGAGGGGCGTTCCCTGGAAGGGCCGGTGCCCGACCGCGGGCGCGCGGATCAGCGCAGCCGCCACACCTCGACCGGGCCGCGTTCCTCCCAGACCACGGCGGCCAGGTCGTAGTTCTCGGCCAGGGCTTCCTCGATCATGGCGGCGATGCGCGGGCGCACGTTGGGCCACCAGCCGCGGTCGATCACGATGGCGCGCGGGGTGGTCGACAGGATGCGCGCCACTTCCTCGTTCGGGTCGATGCCGGTGACGCTCCAGTAGGGGCCCACCAGCTGCGCCGGAAAGGCGTAGCGCGTCGCAAGCCCGGCCTCGGCCAGGACATAGAGCGCGGGATGGTAGTTCACCACCCAGACCGCGTCGCCGGGTTCGATCTCGCGCCGCAGCGCGTCGGCCACCTCGCGCACCGGGTCGGGGCCGGTCAGGCCGATGGCGCCATACAGCCGCGGCACGGTGGACGACCGCCAGGCATCCACCGCGACGCCGCCCACGATCAGCGCGAAGGACGCCACCACCAGGCCCGGGCGCGCGGCGCGGGCGAGCCGGCGCGCGCCCAGCGCGGCCAGCAGGGACAGCGGCGGCAGCCAGATCAGGAAGTAGTGCTGGAAGTACATCCCCGGCATCACCACCGCGCAGGTGGCGGCGGCGAACCACACCACGCAGAAGCGTCGCAGCAGCGCGACCGGCCCGCGCCGCACGCGCGGCCGCCACAGCGCTGGCACCAGCAGCACGAAGGCCCAGAGCAGGATCATCGCCGCGATCAGCGTGAACCGCCCGGCATCGAGCAGCCCGACCCGTGCGCCTGCGTAGCGCATCGGTGCCAGGAAGGACCCCACCAGGAAGGCATCGAAGTTGCCCCGCAGGGCATAGGCCGCGGCGAAGGCCAGCGTCGGCGTCGCGCACAGCAGCGCATAGGCCACGGCGTAGAGCACCACGCGCGGCCAGGGCAGCAGACCGCGCAAGAAGGCCGGCCCGACAAGCAGCAGCCAGGCGAGCGAGCCCTCGAAGAAGGTCACCGGCTTGATCGCCAGCGCGAAGCCGACCATCAGCCCCATCGCCACCACCTTGGCGAAGGGCGGCGCCTCGTTGTTCTCGATGGCGCGCCGCGCGCCGCGCAGGCCGAGCGCCATCGACCAGGTGGTGAGCGGCGTGAACAGCACCTCGGTATTGGTCGCGAGGCCGCCCAGCAGCGTCGCATGCGCCAGGTACAGCAGCCCCGCCGCCAGCCCCAGCGCCGGCGGCGCGGTGGCGAAGCGCACGATGGCATAGAGCCCCCAGGCCGTGGCCCAGGTGCCCAGCAGCCCGAGCAGGCGCGGCACCCAGATGTCGTCGCCCAGCACGAACATGATGGCGGCGAAGAGCGCCGGTGCGCCGACCGGATGCATGTCCCACACGCCGACCAGCGGCCAGTTGCCGGCCAGCCATTCGCGGGCCTGCAGCATGTACAGCCCCTCGTCGGTGTCGATCACCGCCGGGGCGAAGGAGAAGGCGCGCAGCAGCAGCGCCGCCACGAACAGCACGGCAGGCACCGCCGCACCGCGCAGGATGCGGCGCAGGCGCGAGGGCGGCAGCATCCGGCGCGCGGCCGGCGGCACGATGAGGCTGCCCTCGGGACTCATGGCGGATGACGGCGAGCGGCGCCTAGAGCGCCGGCCGCCGGTCCTTCCAGGGGGCGGCTGCCTCGAACCCTGCGGCGGCGCGGTAGATCGTGGCCTCGTCGAAGTAGCGCCCGACCAGCTGCAGCGACAGCGGCAGGCCCTCCGCCTGCGAGATCCCGCACATCAGCGTCAGCGCCGGATGGCCGGTCACGTTGAAGGGCGTGCGCGCCTGGCGGGGATAGGTGATCTCGACCGCCTCGGGGTCGTCGATGCGGCAGGCGGGGTCCATGCTGCTCGCGGTCAGCAGGACGTCGCAGTCGGCCAGCGTGGCCTCGACCGCGGCGACCAGTTCGCGTCGGCGGCGCTGCGCGTTCACGTAGTCCTCGGCACGCACGAACAGGCCGGGGGCGAGGCGCTTGCGCGTGAGGTTGGAATAGCCCTCCGGCGCCTCGCGCAGCCAGCGTCCATGGATGGCAGCGGATTCCGCCATCAGGATGGCGCGGTTCACGCCAGCGAAATCCCCGAGGCGCGGCAGCGTCACGGTCTTCACCTTCGCGCCCAATTTCGCCATCAGCTTCGCGGCGGCGTCCAGGGCGGCGGCGACCTCGGCCGTCGCGGGCTGGTCGGTCTCGTGGAAGTGGCGGACATATCCGATGGTCAGGCCGCGCAGCCCTTTCCGGAGCGACCGCGCGTAGTTCTGCGCGCGCACGGCGGCACTGCCCGGATCGGCTGGGTCATGCCCGGCCATGGCGTTCAGCAGCATGGCGTTGGACGTCACGTCGCGCGTCATGGGCCCGACATGGTCCAGCGTGAAGGCCAACGGAAACACGCCGCGACGCGACACAAGCCCGTAGGTCGCCTTCATGCCGACGATGCCGCAATGGCTGGCCGGGTGGCGCACCGACCCGCCGGTATCGGTGCCCAGCGCCGCCGGCAGGATGCCGGCGCCGACCGACGAGCCCGAACCGGATGACGACCCGCCCGGATGATGCGCCGTGTTCCAGGGGTTGCGGGCCGGCGGGAAAGGCAGGTCGAAGGCCGGCCCGCCGATGGCGAATTCATGCGTGGCGAGCTTGGCCGGGAATACCGCGCCGGCGGCGCGCAGCCGCGCGACCACCGCCGCGTCCGCCTGCTTCATGTTGTCGAGCAGGTGGCGCGAATGGCAGGTGGTCGGGTGGCCCTTGAGGTCGATGATATCCTTGAGCCCGACCGGCAGGCCGTCGATCGCCGAGCGCGGGCCGGAGCGCGCGATGCGCCGGGTGGCCTTCTGCGCCTCGACGCGGGCTTCGTCCCAGAGCGGGCGGATGGCGGTGTTGAGCCGAGGTTCCAACGCATCGAAGCGCGCGCGCAGCGCATCGAGGTATTCGACCGGCGAAATCCGGCGGCGCTTGATGGCGGCCGAGGCCTCGGCCAGCGTCATGTCCTCGGGCGCGGTCATGCGCGCGCGGCCTTGGGCTGAGGCACGGCGAAAGCGGGCATCGGTTCTGCGGTCTCGTCGGCGGGGCGGGGAAAGGCGCCGGCCAGGCGGCGCGCATGGGCAACAGCCTCGGCGATCTCGGCCGCGCGGCCGCGCCAGGGGTCGCCGAGCCCTGCGGCCCTGGCGAGGGCGTCGTCGTCGGTCATGCGGGTGGGTCCTTCGGCCATTCTCCCGGGACCCTGCCGCAAATGGCTGGCGGGGGGAACCGCCCGCCGCTGTCAGCTGAACGTGACGGCACCGGATGCGAGGTCGAGCTTGACCGCGGAGTGACCTTCGTAGCCGGCGACGTGTTCGGCGATGTCGAAATTCGCATCCTTGCCGAGCTCGTCGCGCACCAGGTCGATCAGCGTCTCCGTCTGCCCCTTCGTGCTGGTCTTGAGGTCGAGCGCATCCAGCGTGCTTTTCGATGTGGATGCGGTCGCGAGGCTCGTTCCGCCGAAGACCCAGGCATCCCATTCCGCCTTGGGCGTTGCGACCATGGCGAGCAGGATCTCCTTGGCGTCGTCGCGGGCCTTCTGGTGATAGGTCGGCTCGCCCAGCGACCCGGAGAAGTGCGCCACCATGCCGACCTTGGTCGAGCTGCACCAAAGCACCAGGCCGACGCAGCTGCCGAAGCCCTTGGACTGGAGTTCGCCGCTGGTGTCCCCGGTGCACCATGAGGTGTCGGCATCGAACAGGTAGGGCGCAGAGCCCTTGTTAAACTTCTTTGCCATGACGGTGCCTTCCGCCTTCGTCAGGCCGCGTCACGCATGACGCCGGAGAGCAGCGTATAAGCCGCGGTCCAGGCGCCTTCGGCCTCGGGCGTCCAGGCATCCCCCAGGCCCTGGCCGAGGGTCCAGAGCAGCGCGGCGCCGACGCTGTCGTATTGCGCGGCCGCGACGCCGTAGCCGACATGGCGGCGGGCCAGCGCCTGTGCCGCGGGCACGATCTTCTCGGGTTCGTGCAGGCTGGTGACCACGGTGTTGAGCATGGTGACCAGCTTGCGCTTCTGCTCGGGCAGCGTCTCGGCCTTGAACAGCGGTCGGGTGCTGGGGTCGATCTCGAATAACCGATCGTAGAACAGCGTCGCGGCGGTATCGGCGATGGGCACCACCTGCTGCCAGGTGGCCTGGACGACACGGGTCTGGTCGGGCGACATGGCGGCTCCTGCGGCGGGATCACACCGCGACAGCCTAGCGGTGCGTGCCGGGCGACTTCATCACGTTTGTGCAGCGGCTGCGCAAAAAGGGCGGGGCGGGACCACGGGCCCCGCCCCGGAGTTTTCCGCCCGGCGCGCCGGGCGCGAGCATCGGGAGGGAGGACCCGTGCCACGAGGGAGACAGGCGCCGCGGCGCCTTGATCAGGACCATGCATCCGGGGTGCTTGCCGAAGCGTTTCCCGCCGCGCGATTTTCCGCCGATGCGATCCGGCGTATGGGTTGGCCATGACCCAAGCCCCGAACCTGCCCCTTGCGGGGCTGAAGATCGTCGAGCTCGGCCACTACATCGCCGCGCCCTTCGCGACCCGCCTGCTGGCCGACCTCGGCGCGGAGGTGGTGAAGGTGGAGCCGCCGGATGGCGACCCGGTGCGCGGCTGGGGCAGCAGCGTCGAAGGGCATGCCGTGTGGTTCAGCGTGCATGGGCGCAACAAGCTGAGCGTCACGCTGGACCTGAAGAAGCCGGCCGACCGCGAGAAGCTGGTCGCGCTTTTGCAACGTGCCGATGCGCTGGTGGAGAATTTCCGTGCCGGCTACCTCGAGCGCATCGGGCTCGGTCCCGATGTGCTGCACGCGGCCAATCCGCGGCTGATCATCGGGCGCATCTCGGGCTATGGGCAGGGCGGGCCGTATCGCGACAAGCCGGCCTTCGGCGCGATCGGGGAGGCGATGGGCGGGCTGCGGCACCTCACGGCCAACCCGGGACAGACCGACTACCCGCCGCCGCGTTGCGGGGTTTCGATCAGCGACGACCTGGCGGGCATGTACTGCGCCATGGCGGTGGTGGCGGCCTGCTGGCAGGTCAAGGGTGACCCCGCCGCGCGCGGCCGCGTGGTGGATGTGGACCTGGTGTCCAGCGTGTTCTCGCTGATGGAGGGCATGCTGCCGGAATACGGATTGTTCGGCTGGGTGCGGCAGCCGCAGGGCGCCGCGATCAAGACCGCGGCGCCGACCAACACCTATCCCTGCGCGGATGGGAAGTGGCTGTGCATCGCGGGCAATTCCGACCTGATCTTCAAGCGGCTGATGGGCGCGATCGGCAAGCCGGAGATGGCCGAGGACCCGCGCTTCGCCAACAACACCGGCCGCTGTGCGAATGTCGCGGAACTGGACGCGGCGATTGCGGACTGGACGCGCGGGCGCGACGCCGCGACCGCCGAGGCGGTGCTGGAAGCCGCCGAGGTGCCGTGCTCGCGCCTGTTCGACATGGCCGATTGCGCGACCGACCCGCATTTCCGAGACCGCGGCTGGGTGATGGAGGTGGCGGACCCGCTGCTGGGCGATGTGCTGCACCCCGCCGCGCCCTTCCGCTTCGATGGCGTGGCGCCGCGCGAGATGGTGCGCTGGACCGGCCCCGCCGCCGGCGCGCACAACGACCTGGTGTTCGGCGCCGTGGCGCGCGGGGAGGGGGCGCCGCTGCGGCCGTGACTCAGTCGGCGCGGATGTTTCCGGCGCGAATCACCTCGCGCCAGCGCGTGAGTTCCTCGCGGATCAGTGCGGTATAGGCGGCCGCACCCAGCGTGCCGGGGCGCACGCCGATCCCTGCAAAGCGTTCGCGCACCTGGGGGCTCGCCAGCGCGGCGGCGATTTCGTTTTCCCAGCGCGCGGCGATCTCGGGCGGGATGCCGGCGGGGGCCGAGAAGCCGAACCAGTTGGTGGAGGTGACACCAGGGAAGCCGAGTTCCGCGAAGGTCGGCACCTCGGGTAGGGCGGGTGAGCGCTCGGCCTCGCTTGTCGCGAGCGGACGCATACGGCCGCCGCGGATATTGCCCATGGCGGTCGGCACGCTTTCCATCAGCGCGGGGATCTGCCCGCCCATCACGTCGGTCATCGCCGGGGCGGAGCCGCGATAGGGCACGTGGATGAAGTTGATGCCCGCGGCGCGCGCGAGCAACTGCCCGATCAGATGGTTCATCGTGCCGTTGCCGCCGGAGCCGTAGGTGATCTCGCCGGGGCGGGCGCGCGCCAGGGCGATGAGTTCCGCGACATTCGCCGCCGCGACATTCGGCCCGACGATCAGCACCGAGGGGAAGGTGCCGACCGAATGGATATGCGTGAAATCCGCCAGCGGATCGTAGGGCACGTTGGCATAGAGCACCGGGCCGATGCCGTGCGATGCGGCGGAGGAGATCATCACCGTGTGCACATCGCCGCGCGCCTTGGCCACGATATCGGCGCCGAGCATGCCGCCCGCACCCGGGCGGTTCTCGATGACGATGGGCTGCCCCAGTCGGTTGCCGAAGTATTCGCCGAGCGTGCGCGAAAGGATGTCGGCCGCACCGCCGGGCGGGAAGTTCACGATCCACCGGATGGGACGTTGCGGCCAGGCCTGCGCGGTGGCGAGGCGCGGTGCGGCGGGCAGCGCGGCGGCGGCGAGCAGCAGGGCACGGCGCGTGGCGTGGGTCATGGGAGCCTCCGGCGGGATGGGACCAGGATGGCGCGGAGTAAGCAAGCGTCGCGCCAGGGGCGCGCAGGGCAAAGTCGCGCCAGGGGCGCGCAGTGCGAAGTCACGCCATGGACGCTGCGCAGCCCGCGTGGTTCGATCGCGACGATTCCGCCGGAGACCGCCATGCCACTCGACCTGATCCTGCGCGACGTGCGCCTGCCCGATGCGAAGCCGGGCGATCCGGCGATGGATATCGGCGTTGCGGGCGGGCGGATCGCGGCGATCGCGCCGCGGCTGGACACGACCGCGCCGGAGGAAGCGCAGGGTGGTGGGCGCGTGGTGAGCGCCGGCTTCGTCGAGACGCATATCCACCTCGACAAATCCTGCATCCTGGCGCGCTGCGATTGCGGCCGGCAGCGCTTCCCGCATGGTGCGATGGAGGCCGTCTCGGCCGTGAAGCACACCTTCACGGTCGAGGACGTGACCGAACGCGCGTCGCGCACCATCGAGAACTGCATTCTGCACGGCGCCACGCGCATGCGGACCCATGCCGAGGTGGACCCGAAGGTCGGGCTGCGCGGCGTCGAGGGCGTGCGCGCGCTCATCGAGAAATACCGCTGGGCGATCGACCTCGAGATCTGCGTCATGCCGCAGGAGGGGCTGACCAACAATCCCGGCACGGACGAGCTGATGGTGGCCGCGCTGAAGAACGGCGCGACGGTGGTGGGTGCCGCGCCGAACTACGACAGCGACCGCGCCGCGCAGATCCGGCGCGTCTTCGAGATGGCGCGCGAGTTCGACGTGGATATCGACATGCACCTCGACAGCGGCACCTCGGCCGAGGAGCTGGACACGCTGCTGGTCTGCGATTTGACGGAGAAGTACGGTTGGGGCGGGCGCGTCGCCGTCGGGCATGTCACGAAGCTGGCGGCGATGCCGTGGCCCGCGCTGGACAAGGTGGCGAAGCGCATGGCGGATGCCGGCGTGGCAGCGACCATCCTGACAGCGACGGATTTGTACCTGGGCGGGCGGCATGTCGAGGCGAATGCGCCGCGCAACGTGGTGGACGCCAACCGCCTGGCCGAGCAGGGCGTGCTGTGCACCGTGGCGTCGAACAACATCCTCAACCCCTTCACGCCCTTCGGCGACGGGCAGCTGCTGCGCCAGGCGAACATGCAGGCGATCGTCACCAACCGCGGGTCGGATTCCGAGGTGCGAGCGGTGTGGGACATGACGACGACGAACGCCGCGCGCCTGCTGCGCCAGGACGACTACGGCGTGGCGGTCGGCAACCCGGCCGACCTGGTGGTGCTGGATGCCGAGACGCCGGAGATGGCGCTTCGCACCGTGGCGCCGGTGCTGATGGCCTACAAGCGTGGGCGGCGCACCGTCACGCGCGAACGCGCGCGGCTGCACCGGCCCTGAGCGCGTTCAGTCCGCCGCCTGCGCGCGGCGCGCGCGGGTGTGGCGGTTCTCCGGCACGCGCAGGCCGAGGTTCTCGCGCAGCGTCGTGCCTTCATAGGCCGTGCGGAAGATGCCGCGGCGCTGGAGCTCGGGGATCACCAGCTCGGAGAATTCCTCGAAGGGCTTCGGGTAGTAGTTACAGATCACATTGAAGCCGTCGGCGGCGTCCTTCTCCAGCCATTCCTGGAGTTCGTCGGCGATGTAGTCCGGCGTGCCGACCAGCACGCGGTGGCCCTGCGCGGCGGAGACCGACCGCGCGGTCTGGATCAGCGACAGGTTGCCCTTGCGCGCCATGTCCATGATCAGTTTCTGGCGCGACTTGGCGGAATTGGCTTCCGGCAGGTCGGGCATCGGCCCGTGCAGCGGGTAGGAGAAGATGTCGACGCCGCGGGTGAAGCGCGCGAGTGCGGCCAGCGCGACATCGTCGGGCAGCAGGGACTGCAGCTGGTCGTACTTCTCCTGCGCTTCCTCCATCGTGCGGCCGATGACGGGCGTGATGCCGGGCATGATCTTGATGTCGTCCGGCGAGCGTCCGTACTTCGCTGTGCGGCCCTTCACATCGGCGAAGAAATCGCGCGCGGCATCCAGTTCGGTCTGCGCGGTGAACACCACATCCGCCGTGCGCGCGGCGAGTTCGCGCCCGGGTTCGGACGAGCCCGCCTGCGCCACCACCGGTCGCCCCTGCGGCGTGCGCGAGACGTTCAGGGGCCCGCGCACATGGAAATGCGCGCCGTGGTGGTCGAGGAAATGCATCTTGTCGCGGTCGAACCAGACGCCGCTGCCCTTGTCGCGCAGGAAGGCGTCCGCTTCCCAGGAATCCCACAGGCCGGCCACCACCTCGTAGAACTCGATGGCGCGTTCGTAGCGCGCGGCGTGGTCCACATGGGTGTCGAGGTTGAAGTTGCCGGCCTCGTCCTCGATCTGGGACGTCACCAGGTTCCAGCCGCAGCGGCCCTTGCTGATGTGGTCGATCGTCGCGAAGCGGCGCGCGATGTTGTAGGGCTCATTGAAGGTGGTGGTGGCGGTCGCGACCAGGCCGATATGCGTCGTGCCCATGGCCAGCGCCGCCAGGCAGGCCGTGGGTTCCAGCTTGACGATGCGCGACAGCCGTGTGCGCGTGAGGTCGCCGGCCTTCAGCGCATCCGACCCGCCGACCGCCACCGTGTCCTGGAAGAAGATGGTGTCGTACAGGTGCTTCTCGGCCGTCTGCGCCAGGCGCATGTACCAGCCGAAATCCATGTCGGATTCCACCGCCGCATCCGGGTGGCGCCAGCCGGCCAGGTGGTTGCCCGGCACGCTCAGGAAGGCGCCGAGCTTGAGCTGCTTCTTGGCCATGGTGTGCCCTCTCAACGCGCGACGCGGATGCCGGTCGCCATGGTGTACTGGTCCCCCCGCGGTATCAGCGTGAGGTTGCGCGCGGTGCCCCATCCGGATCGCACGAAGAAGATCGGCACGATCGCCGCTTCCTCCATCACACGGCGCACCGCCTGCTGGGTCAATGCCTCGCGCTGCGCGTCATCCATCGTGCGTTCGATCTGTCCGAGCAGCCCGTCCAACGTCGCATCCGAATAGCGGCCGCGATTGGCCGGGCCGTGGCTCAGGTCCGGATTGTAGGTGCGCAGGATGTTGTTCATGCCCTCCGATGCCGCGCCGGTGGTCGAGGCGAACATCGACATCGACACCGAGAATTCCGGCCCGCCCGCCGCTGGCGCGCGGTTGGCGCGGCGGAAAAAGATGCTGGACGGGATCGCCTCCACTTCGGTGCGGATGCCGATGGCCGTCAGCATCTGGCCCAGCGCCTGGCATGTACGGCCATCACCGGCGAACCGGTCCGACGTACAATGGATGGTCAGGCCGAACCCCTGCGGGTAGCCGGCCTCGGCCAGCAGCGCGCGGGCACGCGGCGGGTCGAAGGTCGGGATCGGCAGCCCCGGCACGTGGCCCATGAAGCCCTGCGGGGCGATCTGCCCGGCGGCCTCGGCGCCGCCTTCCATCGCGCGTTCGGCCAGAGCGGCGCGGTTGATGGCGTGCGACAGCGCCAGGCGCACGCGGCGATCCTGCAGGGGGTTGCGGTCGAGCGGCTGGCCATCCGCGCCGGTCACGAAGGGTGAACGCTCCCGCCCGCTGTCGATGTACATGTACAGGTTGAAGGCGGATGTTGCCGTATGCAGCCGCGACCGCTGGTCGCTGCGCACGCGCCCGTAAAGCGCGGGGGGCACGGCATCCACCACGTCCACATCGCCGGCCAGCAGCGCGGAGACGCGCGCGCTGTCGTTCGGAATGAAGCGGAACACCACGCGCTGCCAGGGTTCCGGCGGCCCCCAGTGGCGCGGGGCGCGTTCCAGCGTCACATCGCTGCCCGGCGTGAAGCGCACCCAGCGATAGGGGCCGGTGCCGACCGCGGCACGCCCGCCGTTGAAATCCTCCTCGGTCGCATTCGCGCCAACCGCGGCGGCGGAGACGATCATGATGGTGGTAAGGTTGACATGCAGCAGCGGTGCCGGCCCGCGGGTGCGGATGCGGACGGTGCGGGCGTCCACCTCCTCGACCGAGGCGAAGCTGCGGAGCTGCGCGCTGTAGGTCCGCAGCCCGCGCGCATCCGCTGCACGGCGCAGCGAGAAGGCGATATCCGCCGCGGTCAGCGGCGTGCCGTCGTGGAAGGCGACGCCGTCCCGCAGGCGGAATTCCCAGGTGGTGTCGTCGATGACGCGCCAGGATTCCGCCAGGCCCGGCAGCGGTTGCAGGTACTGGTCCTGGTTCACCAGCGATTCGTATACATGCATCTGCACGTTGCGGTTCGGGCTGTAGGATTGGTGCGGGTCGGACCCGTCCACCGCCGCCTTCATGCCGATGCGCAAGGTCTGCGCCTGCGCTGGCGCGGCGCAGGCGACCAATAGCGCGAGCAGCAGCCGCTTCATTGCGCCGCGCTCCCGAGCGCCTGGGCCACCGCTGCACGCCGACGCGCCGCAGCCGGGTGTTCCGGCCAGTCGAGTCCGAGGTTCTCGCGCAAGGTCCTGCCCTCATATGCGGTGCGGTAGAGTCCGCGCCGCTGCATCTCCGGGATCACCTGGTCCACGACGTCGTCCAGCCCGCCGGGCAGCCAGGGCGGTAGCAGGTTGAAGCCGTCCGCGGCCTCGCCATGGAACCATTCCTCCATGGCGTCGACGATGTCGGCCGGCGTGCCGACCACCGTGCGGTGGCCGTTGCCGCCGGCGATCGACAGGTACAATTGCCGGATCGACAGGTTCCCCCGCCGCGCCATCTCGAGGAAAATCTGTCCGCGGCTGTGGTCGCGCGCGCCGGCGGGCGGTTCGGGCACCGGGCCATCGAGGTCGTGGTCCGACAGGTCGCCCAGGTAGTTCGCCAGCGCGCCGAGCCCGACCACCGGCTGCACCAGGTCCTGCAGGACCTGGTAGCTGTCCTGCGCCTCCTGCCGCGTGCGGCCGGGTACCGCCATGATGCCGGGCATGATCTTGAGCTGCCCGGGCTCGCGACCGTATTTCGCCATGCGCCCCTTCACGTCGGTGTAATAGGCGCGGGCGTCTTCCAGTGTCTGTGCCGCGGCATAGACCACATCGGCCGTCGCGGCGGCGAGCTCGCGCCCGTCCTCCGACGCACCGGCCTGCACGATGATCGGGCGGCCCTGCGGCGTGCGCTGCACGTTGAGCGGCCCGGCCACGCGGAAATGCTTCCCCTCGTGATGCAGCGGATGGACCTTGTCGGGGTGGTAGTTCAGGCCGCTCGCCTGGTCGCGGATGAAGGCGTCGTCCTCCCACGAATCCCACAGGCCCTTCACCACCTCGACGAATTCCACCGCGCGGTCGTAGCGCCCGGTCTTCGGTGGCGCGCCCACCAGGCCAAAATTCTGGGCCTCCATGTCGGTCGCGCTGGTCACCACGTTCCATCCCGCGCGTCCGCCGCTGATGTGATCCAGCGAGGCGAATTTCCGCGCGATGTGATAGGGCTCATTGTAGGTCGTCGATGCCGTCGCCACGAGGCCGACGTGGTTCGTCACCATCGCCAGCGCGCTCAGCAGCGTCAGCGGTTCGAACTGCACGTTCTTGCAGGTGTGGGACAACGCGCCCTTCGGCACGTCGTTGAAGCGGATGCCCACGCCATCGGCCAGGAAGGCCATGTCGAGCAGCCCGCGCTCGGCGGCCTGCGTCACGCGCACGGCGTGCTGCAATTCCATGTTGCCGCCGGCCGAGGCCTGCGGATGCCGCCAGGCCGCCAGGTGGTAGCCCATGCCGATCATCGAGACGCCGAGGCGGATCTTGCGCGGGGATGCCATGCGGATGCTCCGTCGCGACCCGCGGGCGATCGCCATGCCCGACACGGCGGCGCGCAGGTCAGCGGCGCAATCCAACACCCAGGATGCGGGGGTGTCCATCGGGTGACGCACACGCAGCGGGCATGGGCGCACGGCCGAAGGTCATCAGCAGTGCAGTGGCGGTGGCGGGCTGCCCGCGAAAGACGCAACCATGCGCGCGGCCTCGATCGCCGGGATCAAGGCCGCTGCATGGATCAGACGACCTTCGGCGCGCTTTCCATCCAGCGCCAGTACAGGTCGCGCGCCTGGGTGGTGAAGCGCCCGATTTGCATGTCGCGCCCATTGTAGCGCGTGCAGGGCTGCACCTTGGCGTAGTTGCCGGTGGAGAAGATCTCGTCCGCCGCATCGAGCTCCGCCGGCTTCACCGCACGTTCCTGAACGCTCACGCCGGCATCCTGGAACAGGCGCATGACGCGCTGGCGGGTGATCCCGTTGAGGAAGGTGTGGTTCACCGCAGGCGTGATGACCTGGCCGTCCTTGGCGAACCACAGGTTCGCGCTGGCGAATTCCGCGACATGCCCGAGCGCGTCGCACATCACGGCGTTGTCCGCGCCCTGCGCCGCCGCGTAGTGCGAAGCCCGTGCGCCGTTCGGATACAGGCACGACGCCTTCGCATCGGTCGGCGCCATGTCCGGCGCGGGGCGGCGGAACGGCGCCATCACGGCGGAGAAGCCGGCCCATTGCGGGATCGGGCTGTCGTAGATGGA
The DNA here is from genome assembly GCF_022846615.1 of Roseomonas fluvialis. NCBI lineage: Bacteria > Pseudomonadati > Pseudomonadota > Alphaproteobacteria > Acetobacterales > Roseomonadaceae > Roseomonas > Roseomonas fluvialis. The sequence goes on along the minus strand of NZ_AP025637.1, from coordinate 4,878,061 downwards.
CAGGATGAAATCCGTGCTGTCCGGGTCGGGCCGCGCGGCGCCCAGCCCCTTGCGGATGAAGAACATCGGGCGGACGTAGAGTTCCGCATCGGGACCCATGCGGCGGATGCCCTCGCGGCACAGCGCCTCGATCTCGTCGGGCGTCTTGGTCGGCTTCATCAGCATGGACTTCGCCGAGGCCACGCAGCGCGCGGCGTGGCGCTCGAGGTCCGGCGCCCAGCCCCTGATCGCCCGCGCGCCGTCGAAGATGACGGAGCCCAGCCAGAAGGCGTGGTCCATCGGGCCGATCACCTTCGGCTCCTCGGTGGACCAAGTGCCATCGTAGTAGAAGACGCCGGCCATGGTGTTTCCCTCTCCGTGCGCGTGCTGCGATGGTGTGCCATGGCGGCAGGGGCCGGTGAAGCCCCGCGGGCGGGAGGGATTCGATGGCCGATCACATGGATGCGCAGGAAACCCGCGATGCCGCGGCGCGCGCGACCGAGGTCGCGCGGCGGCTGCCGCTGGTCGTGGCGGCGGCCCTGCAGGCACCGGCGCAGGCGGCCCGGCTGTCCGGCATCGATCCGGCCGGGATGACGGACCGCGCGGCGCTGGCGCGGATCCCCGTGCTGCGCAAGGCAGACCTACCGGCGGCGCAGAAGGCGGACCCACCCTTCGGCGGCTTCGTCGCCGATCCGCCGGGGGCCTTTGCGCGGCTGTTTACCTCCCCAGGGCCGATCTTCGAGGGGGAACGCGCCGGGGCCGATCCGTGGCACATGGCGCGCGCCTTCTTCGCCGCGGGGTTCCGGGCAGGCGACGTGGCGCTGAACACCTTCTCGTACCACCTGACGCCCGGCGGCTGGATCATGGATGGCGGTCTGCGGGCGCTGGGCTGCGCCGTGATCCCGTCGGGGCCGGGGAATACCGAGGCGCAACTCGACCTTGTCGCGGCGTTCCGGCCGGCGGGCTATGTTGGGACGCCGGATTTCCTCAAGATCCTGCTCGACGCTGCCGGGGCGCGCGACGTGTCGTGCATCCGGCGCGCGCTGGTGTCGGGTGCCGCCTTTCCGCCGTCGCTGCAGGCCGAGATCGCCGCACGCGGCATCGATGCCTACCAGATGTACGGCACGGCCGATCTCGGCTGCGTCGCCTACGAGACGCCGGCACGCGAGGGGCTGGTCGTGGCCGAGGAAGTGCTGCTGGAGATCGTGCGCCCCGGCACCGGCGACCCGGTGCCGGATGGCGAGGTCGGTGAAGTGGTGGTGAGCGTGCTCGACCCCGCCCATCCGGTACTGCGGCTTGCGCTGGGCGACCTTTCGGCCGTGCTGCCGGGCGCCTCGCCTTGCGGGCGCACCAACACGCGCATCGTGGGCTGGCGCGGCCGTGCCGACCAGACGGCGAAGGTGAAGGGGATGTTCGTGCGGCCGGAGCAGGTGGCGGAGATCGCCGCGCGCCACCCGGGGGTCGGGCGGCTGCGGTTGGTCATCACGCGCATCGGCGAACAGGACGCGATGGCGCTGCGGGTGGAAGCCGCGGGGGCGGAAGGATTGGTCGATGCCCTGGCGGCCTCGCTGCAGGCCGTGACGCGGCTGCGCGGTGCCGTGGAAGTGGTGTCGCCAGGCAGCCTGCCCAACGACGGGAAGGTGATCGCCGACGAACGTCCCGTCGGCTGACCGGGGCGTAGCGCCGCATTTGACCGGCCCCGCGCCCCCTTCTAGCGTCCGCCCACTGTTTTCGGGGAGGAGCACGCACGATGACCGTGCATTTCTGCGTTCATGACGAAGGCGATTCCGTCGGTGTCGTGGTCGTCGAGGGGATCAAGTCCGGCCAGACGCTGAATGGCTGGATCATGGACCAGGACCGGATGATCGAATTCCCGGCGAAGTCCGACATCCCGATCGGCCACAAGGTCGCGATCCGCGCGATCGCGAAGGGCGACACCATCATCAAGTACGGCGTGGATATCGGGAAGGCCGTGGCCGACATCGGCGCGGGCGAGCATCTGCACGTACACAACGTCAAGACGAAGCGGTGGTAAGGCCATGGGCATCGACCTGAAGAACGCCACCTTCGAAGGCTGGCGCCGCGACAATGGCCGCATGGGCGTGCGCAACCACGTGCTCATCCTGCCGGTGGACGACATCTCGAACGCCGCGGCGGAAGGTGTCGCGCGCAACATCCAGGGCACGCTCGCGATCCCGCATGCCTATGGGCGGCTGCAGTTCGGCGCCGACCTCGACCTGCATTTCCGCACCATCATCGGCACCGGCTGCAACCCGAACGTCGCCGCGGTGGTGGTGATCGGGATCGAGCTCGGCTGGGCCGGCAAGGTGGCCGAGGGCATCGCCAAGACGGGCAAGCCGGTCGAGTTCTTCGCCATCGAGCAGAACGGCGACATCGCGACCATCGCGAATGCGTCGCGCGCCGCCTATCGCATGGTGAAGTACGCGACCGCGCTCAAGAAGACCCGCGCGCCGATGGTCGACCTGTGGGTGTCGACGAAGTGCGGTGAGTCCGACACGACCTCGGGCCTCGGGTCCTGCCCGACCGTCGGCAATTCCTTCGACAAGCTGTGGGAGAACGGCAATACGCTGGTCTTCGGCGAAACCACGGAACTGACCGGCGGTGAGCACCTGGTGGCCGCGCGCTGCAAGACGCCCGAGATCCGCGCCGAATTCATGCGCATGTTCGACCGCTACCAGGCGGTGGTCGAGGCCAACAAGACCTCCGACCTCTCCGAAAGCCAGCCCACCAAGGGCAACATCGAGGGCGGGCTGACCACCATCGAGGAAAAGGCGCTCGGCAACATCCAGAAGATCGGCAAGAAGTGCACGGTCGATGGCGTGCTGGACAAGGCGGAGGAGCCGACGCATCCGGGGCTGTGGTTCATGGACTCGTCGTCCGCGGCGGCGGAGATGGTCACGCTCTGCGCGGCCTCCGGCTTCGCGGTGCACACCTTCCCGACCGGCCAGGGCAACGTGATCGGCAACCCGATCGTGCCGGTCATCAAGCTGACCGCGAACCCGCGCACGCAGCGCACCATGTCCGAGCACATCGACGTCGACGTGACCGGGCTGCTGCAGAAGCGGATGAACATGGACGAGGCGGGCGAGGCGCTGATCGACTGCATCATCCGCACCGCAGACGGACAGCACACGGCGGCCGAGATCCTCGGCCATCGGGAATTCTCCCTCACGCGCCTGTACGAAAGCGCGTGACATGCCCGCGCGGCGCCCCGGCAGTCCGGGGCGCCGCCGGTTTCGTCCCCCGCAGTTTCCGCGTTAGCCTTCCGCAAACACCGCCACGGGAGGCCACAACCATGATCCGCCGACGCCACATCCTGGCCGCGCCCGCCGCGCTGCTGCCCGCCGCCGCACGCGCCCAGGCGCCGTTCCCCGACCGGCCGGTGCGGTACGTCGTGCCCTTCCCGCCGGGCGGCCTCACCGACATCATGGCGCGGCTGGTCGGCCAGAAGCTTTCCGAGATCTGGTCCCGCCCCGTGGTCATAGAGAATCGCGCCGGCGGCAATGCACTGATCGGCGCCGATGCAGTGGCCAAGGCCGCGCCGGATGGCCACACGCTGCTCGCCGTGACCATGACGCATACGGTGAACGCCACGCTGTTCCCGAATGCGCCGTATGATTTCCGGCGCGACCTCACGACCGTCAGTGTGCTCGGGTCGTTGCCGCTGGTCGTGGTCGTGAACGCCGAACGCAACCCTGCGCGCAGCCTGGCCGACCTGGTGCAGCAGGCTCGCACGCGCCGGCTCAATGGCGGGTCGTCGGGCAATGGGTCGCCGCCGCATCTCGGGCTGGAATTGCTGAGGCGCGCAGCGGGGGCGGGGGACAACATCACCCATGTGCCCTATCGTGGCGGCGCGCCGTCGGTCACCGACCTCGCGGCCGGCAACCTCGATGTCATGGTGTCGAACCTGCCCGAATGCATCGCGCAGATCCAGGGCGGGCGCCTTCGCCCGCTGGCGGTCACATCGGCCGAACGCCACCCGCTCATCCCGGAGGTGCCGACGGTGAAGGAAGCTGGCCAGCCGACGCTCGAGATGACGAACTGGACCGCGATGATGGTGCCCGCCGCGGTGCCCGCGCCCATCCTGGCCAGGATCGAAGCCGACACGCTCGCCGCCATCCGCGACGCCGACGTGTCGCGCCGCGCGCGCGATGGCGGCTTCACGGTCGAGGCCTGGGACCGCGCGCGCTCGCTGCCCTTCGTCACGGAAGAAACCGCGCGCTGGGCGCGTTTGATCCAGGAAGCAGGACTGCGCGCGGACTGATGCATCTCTCCCTCACCGAAGCCGAGACCCTGGCGCGCAGCGCGCTCGCGATCGCCGGCGCCAATCCGGGCATGGCCGCCGCCACCGCGCAGGCGCTCGCGGCCGCCGAGGCCACCGGCCAGCCCGGCCACGGCCTGTCGCGCGTGCCGCAATACGCGGCCTTCCTGCGCAATGGCCGCGCCGATGGCAGCGCCACCCCGCGCATCGTCAACGAACGCGGCGGCGCGGTGCTGGTCGATGCCGGCCATGGCCTGGCGTATCCGGCGCTGGCGCTGGCGGAATCCGAAGCCGCCTGGCGCGCGCGTGCGCATGGCATCGCCATCGCGGGCGTGACCAATTCGCATCATTCGGGGGCGATGGGACTGCCGGTCGCGCGCCTCGCGCGGCAGGGCCTGGTCGCGCTCGCCTTCACCAATTCGCCGGCCGCCATGCCGGTGCCGGGCGGACGACGGCCGCTGATGGGCACCAACCCGGTCGCCGCCGCCTTCCCGCGCGGCGCCGCGCCGCCGCTGGTCATCGACATGGCGCTGTCGGAAGTGGCGCGCGGCAAGATCATGGTCGCGGCGAAGGAAGGGCGCGCCATTCCCGAAGGCTGGGCGCTCGACGCCGAAGGCCGTCCGACCACCGACCCGAACGCTGCGCTGTCCGGTGCGATGCTCGCGATGGGCGGCACCAAGGGCGCGCTGCTGGCGATGGTGGTGGAATTGTTGTGCTGCGCCCTGACCGGCGCGGCCTTCGGCTTCGAGGCGGACAGCTTCTTCACCGACGAGGGCAACCGCCCGCGCCTCGGCCAGGCGCTGCTGGTGGTCGATCCGGGTGCGCTCGGCGGCGCGGGTGCCTTTGCCGAACGCATCGAGGCCTTCGTTGCCGCCATGGCAGCGGAAGACGGCGTGCGGCTGCCTGGCAGCCGGCGCGACGCGCTCGCCGCCCAGGCACGGGTGCAGGGCCTCGAGATCCCGGACGCGCTGCATCGCCGCCTGCTCGACCTCGCCAGCGCGTGACCCGCGCGGCCGATCTCGACCGTCACTGCGGCCCCGCCGCCGTCGCCGCGCTCTTTGCGCGACGCCCGCAGGATGTGATGCGCCTGTTCCATACGGCCGAGCGTCGGCGCGAGGCCGGCCCGCATTGCGCCCTGCTGGCCCGGTCGCGACGCCCGTATCGCGAGGTGGTGGCGGCCGACCTCGCGCGCGTCGCCGGCACGCAGCACCATGGCGGCATCGTCGCGCTCGCGGTGCCGCGCGCGGTGCCGGCGATCGACCCGCGCGCGCTGCCCGCCGCCGTGGTGGGCGCGCGCGTGACACCGGTGCTGGACGGCATCGGCAATCCGCACAACCTCGGCGCCATCGCGCGATCTGCCGCCTTCTTCGGCTGCCGCGCGCTGGTTCTGTCGGGGGACCCGCGGCAGGCGGGGCTGTCGGATGCGGCCTTCCGCACCGCCGAGGGCGGGCTGGAGGCGCTGGACCTGTTCCGTGCCACCGACCTGCCGCTGCTGCTGCGCGGCCTGCCACCGAGTGTCGTGAGCATCGCCGCCGTGCCGCGCGGTGGCGTACCGCCCGCCGAGGTGCCGCCCGGCCTGCCGCTGATGCTGGTGCTCGGTAACGAGGAAACCGGGCTGGCGGCACCCACCGTCGCTGCCTGCAGGCTGCGCGTGACCCTGCCGGCGGCTGGGCCGGTCGAAAGCCTGAATGTGTCGGTTGCCGCCGCGGTGCTGATTCACGCGTTGTTGGCCTGACCAGGAAAGGCTTGCCCTGGCGACCGGGACGGGTGCAATGCGACCGATGGACGGAACCCTGGCAGACCTGCCCGCGGCGCGGCTCGACCTCGCGGAGGATGGCGGCGCGCGCGTATTGACCGCGACCGGGCGGATCGACGCCGCGGCCGCGGCGCGGCTTTGGCCCGCGGCCATGACGGCTGCTGCGGGCGGGCCCGTCGCGGTGCTGGACCTGTCGGCCCTGGAAGCCATCGACACCGCCGGTGCCGTGCTGCTGCTCGAAGCCGCGCCCGATGCCGAAGCCCGGGGCGCCGCGCCCGAGGTTGCCGCCCTGCTGGACCGCACCCGGCGTGCACTTGCCGCGGCGCCGCCGCCACCGAAGGTGCCCGCCGCGTGGCGGCCGATCACCGCGGTCGGCCGCGCGACGGTGGACCGCGCGCGGGAATCGCTGAAGGGCGTTGCCTTCCTGGGCGAGGCGGTGGTCACGACCGGCCGCGTGCTGGCGCGCCCAAGGCTGCTGCGCTGGCAGGACCTGCTGCGCCACCTGGACGAGGTCGGCACGCGGGCCTTTCCGCTCACGCTGCTGCTCGGCTTCCTGATCGGCGTGATCCTGGCCTACCAGTCCTCGATCCCGCTGCGGCGCTTCGGGGCCGAGGTCTTCGTGCCGAACCTGGTGGGCATTTCACTTCTGCGCGAACTGGGGCCGCTGCTGGCCGGCGTGGTGATGGCCGGGCGCACCGGATCGGCCTTCGCGGCCGAACTCGGCACCATGACGGTGAACGAGGAAGTGGACGCGTTGAAGATCATGGGCATCGACCCGACCGCGATGCTCGTGCTGCCGCGCCTGGTCGCGGCCACGCTGGTGATGCCGGTGCTGGCACTGCTGATGTCGCTGGCAGGGTTGGCCGGCATGACGCTGATCATGAACACGCTGGGCTATCCCTGGGCCGCCGTGCAGGGGCAGTTGCAGCAGTGGTTGTCCTTGCAGGACCTGGTGGGCGGCTTGTTCAAGGCGGCCTGCTTCGGCCTGGTGATCGCGGGCATCGGCTGCCGCGCGGGGCTGTCCGCCGGGCGGGGTCCGCGCGCGGTAGGCGATGCGGCGACCGCCGCGGTGGTCGGCGGCATCGTCGCGATCGTGGCGATGGATGGCGTGTTCGCCGTGCTGTTCTTCCGGCTGGGGATCTGAGCGTGTCCGATGGTCGGAGGGCCGAAGGGCCCGGAGAGCTGAATCGGCCGCGCGAGACCGGCGTGTCCGATGGTCGGAGGGCCGAAGGGCCCGGAGAGCTGAATCGGCCGCGCGAGACCGGCGTGTCCGATGGTCGGAGGGCCGAAGGGCCCGGAGAGCTGAATCGGCCGCGCGAGACCGGCGTGTCCGATGGTCGGAGGGCCGAAGGGCCCGGAGAGCTGAATCGGCCGCGCGAGACCGGCGTACCGTCGGACCCTGTCATCCGGGCCGAGGACCTGGCCGTTGCCTTCGGCGGGCGCACCATCTTCAAGGACGTGTCCTTCGAGGTGCGGCGAGGTGAAATCTTCGTCATCCTGGGCGGGTCGGGCTGCGGCAAGTCCACGCTGCTCAAGGCGCTGATCGGGCTGGTGCCGCTGGCCGCCGGACATGCCTGGCTGCTGGGCGAGGAACTGACGGCGGCAAACGATGCCGCGCGACGCGCGTTGTTGCAGCGCATCGGTGTCATGTGGCAGTCCGGCGCGCTGTTCGGGAGCATGACCCTGGCCGAAAACGTGGAACTGCCGATCGAGGAACACACGCGCCTGCCGCGCCCGGCGCGGGAGGCGCTGGCGCGTTCGAAGCTTGGCCTGGTCGGGCTCGGCGATGCGGCCGGCCGGCTGCCGGCCGAGATTTCCGGCGGCATGGCCAAGCGCGCGGGCATCGCGCGCGCCCTCGCACTCGACCCGCCGCTGCTGTTCCTGGACGAGCCCTCCGCGGGCCTCGACCCGATCACCTCGGCCGGGCTCGATGACCTCATCAAGGAGATCGCGCGCGACACCGGCACCACCTTCGTGGTCGTCACGCACGAACTGCAATCCATCCTGGCGATCGGCGACCGCTGCATCATGCTCGACAAGACCGCGCAGGGCATGATCGCGCAGGGCAACCCGCGCGATCTGCGCGACAACAGCGACCACCCGACCGTGCGCGCCTTCTTCCGGCGCGAGGCCGCCTGAGATGGCACAGGCGGGGCGGTCGTTGTATTTCCGCGTGGGTGTGCTCGTGGTCGTCGGCGCCGCCGTCGCGATCGGCTTCGTCCTGTTCCTGACCTCCGGCTCCCTGCGCGGCGAGCAGACCATCTTCGAGACCTATGTGCGGGAATCGATCGCCGGTCTCGATGTCGGCGCGCCGGTGCGATTCCGCGGCGTGCCGGTCGGGCGCGTGACGGAGCTCGGCCTGGTTTCGGTGGTCTACGGCGCCGTCGCGCGGGATCCGGAGGACACCACCGCGCGCCTGGTGCTGGTGCGGTTCGCGGTCGACCCGGACCGCTACGGCCGGATCAACGTCGCCGCCGCCGTGCGGGCGGGGCTGCGGGTCCGCGTGGCATCCTCGGGAGTCACGGGGCTGGCGTATCTCGAGGTGGATTTCGTCTCCGACCCCGCGCGCTTCCCGCCGATCGAGGTGCCCTGGACGCCGCGTTATCCGGTGATTCCATCGGTCCCGTCCACCATCACCCAGGTGACCAGCGCGGCCGAACGCGTGATGACGCAGCTCGCCGACCTCGACCTGCGCTCGCTGGTCGGCGCGGCGACCGAGCTGGTCGAGGGACTGCGTGACCAGGTCGGCGGCCAGGGCGACCTGGCGACGACGCTCCGCGAGGCCGCCGCCACCATGGTCGCGCTGCGCAGCGTGATCGAGGGTGCGGACCTTGCCGCCACCGTGCGCGAACTGCGCGAGGCGGCGGCGCGCGTGGGTGCCGCGGGGCAATCGGCCGAGGCGCTGCTGGCCAGCCCCGAGATCACCGGCGCCGCGGCCAGCATCGGACAGGCCGCGAACGACCTGCGCGTGGCCGTCGCGCGGCTTCCGGCCGTCATCCAATCCCTCGAACTCGCGCTGCGCACGGTGCGTGGCACCACCGGCGATGCGCAGGCCGACCTTGGCCCGCTGCTGCGCGACCTGCGCGCGACCGTCTCCAGCCTGCGCGACACCGCCGAGCAGCTGCGCCGCAGCCCGTCGCAGTCCCTGTTCGGCGCGCCGCCGCCACCACCGCCACGGGATCGCCGCTGACATGATCGACCGTCGCCTGCTGCTGTTGGTGCCTCTGCTGGCGGGGTGCTCCGTGCTGCCGGACCGCCCCTATGTCGAGACGCGGCGCTTCCCGCTGGAGCCGCGCCGGCCACCGGGCGCCGAGGGGCGCGCGCGCCGCACCCTGTTGGTGCGCACGATCCGCGCCGGCGCGGGGATGGAGACGCGCAACCTGCGCACGCTACGCCCGGACGGCACGGAGAACCTGGACTTCTACGCAGAATGGGCGGCGCCGCCGGCGGAATCGGCCGAACAGGCGCTGCGCCGCTGGCTGATCGATTCGCGGCAGTTTTCCGCCGTGCTCGCCCCCGGGTCGCGCGTGACGCCCGACTACGTGCTCGAAGGCGAGATCACCCAGCTCGCCGCCGTGCAGGGGGAAGGGCGCGCGCGCGCGGAACTGACCCTGGTGCTGGTCGATGAGCGCAATGGCAGCCGGCTTGTCGGCCAAATGGTGAGCAGCGGCACCGCGCCCCTCGCCTCCGGCACCGCTGCGCCGACGCCCGACCAGGCGGCGGAGGCCATGAGCGCGGCGCTGGGCAGCGCGCTCACGTCGTTGGAGCAGGCGCTGCAGCGCTTCACATGAGGGCGCGCTACTCCGCGGCCTTTGCCGGCGCCGGGCCTGCCTTCCAGGAATACGCGTAGTCGCCCCATTCGACGGCGGATGCGGCCTCGCCGATTTCGAGCGCGTCGCGCGTGTCGAGCATCACGGCGTATTCGTCCGTGGCCGCCTTCTTCGGCGTGAAGGCATTGCCCAGCGCCTTGGGGTGCGGGCCGTGCGTGAAGCCGCAGGGGTGCAGCGTCATCATGCCAGCATGGATGTTGTCGCGGCTGAAGAAGTCGCCCGCGTGGTAGAACAGCACCTCGTCGTAGTCGTCGTTGTTGTGGAAGAACGGGACCTTCAGCGCGCCGGGATCGGTCTCGAAGGGGCGCGGGCAGAAGGTGCAGATCACGAAGCGGTTCGCCACGAAGGTGGTGTGGGCGGACGGTGGCAGGTGATAGCGGTGGGACATCAGCGGGCGGATGTCCTCAACGTTCAGGCGCACAGGCGAGAGATCGCCGTGCCAGCCCACCGCATCCAGCGGATTGAACGGGTAGGTCACGGTCGAGATCGCGTTGCGCCGCTTGATGCGCACCGCCCAGTCGCCCTGTCCCTGGTCGCGGAAGGCCTCGTCCAGCTTCGGTGTTTCGAGGATGGCGGGGTCGAAGACCGCGTGCTTGCCGACCATGCCGCGGTCCGGAAGCTGGAAGGTGGAGCCCGTTGCCTCGATCAGCAGGGCGACCGTGGGGGCCGAGCACTCGATGCGCCACATGGTCGATCGCGGCAGCACCACGTAGTCGCCGGCGCGGAAGGGCAGGCGGCCATAGTCGCAGAAGATGTCGCCCGCACCCTGATGGATGAACAGCAGCTCGTCGCCGTCGCCGTTGCGCGCCAGGTGGTCCATGCGCGTCGGCGCGCGCCAAAGGCGCAGGCGCACGCTCGCGTTGAACAGGATGTCCGGCGCGTCCCAGGGCGATGCGTGTTCGGCGTTGATCTTCGCCAGGTCGAATGCCCGCGGGCGCAGCGGTCCGTCCCAGGACGTCCAGCCGGTCGGCGGATGCCGGTGGTACATGTGCGTGGCCGGGCCGAAGAAACCTTCCTTGCCCAGTTCGCGTTCGAAGGTGCCGGCGGGCAGGTCGGCATGCGCCTGGCGCGAGGTCAGGCCCTCGCTGCGGGGGAAGGGGATGTACTGGCGAGACATGGCGTCTTCTCCCGGGCTGGACGTAGGGCGCAAAATGGTTTCAGATGAAACCAATGTCAAGCTTCGACCTCGATGCCTTCCTGCCCTACCGGCTGTCGGTCGCCTCCAACCTGGTGTCGCGCCTGTTCGCGCGGCGCTATGCGGAGGAATTCGGCCTGACCATCGCCGAATGGCGCGTCATGGCCGTGGTCGGCGCGGACGGCACCGCGAGTGCAAGCGATGTCCGGGCCCGCACCGGCATGGACAAGGCCAAGGTGAGCCGCGCAGTGACGGCGCTGCTGGCGCGGCGTCTGCTGCGGCACACACCGCACACCGGCGACCGGCGGGTCGAGCCGCTCGCGCTCAGCGCGGCGGGCCGTGCGATGTTCGAGGCGATCGTCCCGCGTGCCCGCGCGCTGGAGGCGGAACTCGCTGCTGGCCTGGCGCCGGCACAGGCTGCCGCCCTGGAGGCCGCGCTGCGGCACATCGCCGCGCGCGCCACGGCCCTTGGCGCCGATCCCGGCGGCGGGCCGGACTGAACCGGCCGGCGGCTGCGCGCCAGGAATACGACGAATGCTGGCGGTCGTCCGCCCGTGCCACGACACCTGCGTCGCCACCGCCGGCATGAAACGCTTCGCCACGGTGTGACCCGCACGGTTGGCGCGGCGGCATTCCCTCGGCTAGCCTCCGTAACGGACACGGACGGGCGCAGCGCCCGGCACTCGAGGAGGAGCGCAGATGCTCATGCGACGCCTTGCCATGGCTGCGGCCCTGGCCTTCACGGCCTTCGGCGGCACTGCCGCGCTGGCGCAGACCGGCGACCCGTCCTTCAACCTGGTGAATCGCAGCAACCGGGTGATCTACGAGGCCTATGCCTCGCCATCCTCGGACAGCAACTGGGGGCAGGACCGGCTGGGCACCAACGTGGTGCCGGCGGGACGGTCCTTCGTGATCCGCCTGCCGCAGGGCGAATGCATCTACGACGTGCGCGTGGTGTACGACCGGCAGGGCGGCCCGGCCGAGGAACGCCGCAACATCAACCTGTGCAACCTGTCGGAGCTCGCCTTCGATGGCCGCCAGGCGCAGCAGGGCGGGCAGCCGCCGCAGGCGCAGCAGCGTCCGCAGGGCCCGGCCCCGGGCGGCGCCGGCCCGACCGGCAACCCGTCCTTCAACCTGGTGAACCAGGGGCGGCAGACGGTGATGCAGGTGTTTGCCTCGCCTGCCACCGACCAGAACTGGGGGCCTGACCGCCTTGGCGCGGATACCGTCGCACCGGGCGCGGTCTATGCCATCCGCCTGCCGGAAGGCCCGTGCATGTACGATATCCGCTTCGTCTACGACAGCGGGCAGCCGCAGGAACGCCGCAACGTGAACCTGTGCGACGTCACCAACATCACCGTGCCGCTGCAGTAGGCGCACGGACAACGAAAAGGGGCGGCCCCCGCGAGGGAGCCGCCCCTTTTTTGATGCGCGCAGGTTCAGGCGGCGCGTGCTGCCGCCAGCGCCTTCCACACCGCCTCGGGCGTCGCGGGCATGTCGATGCTGGCCACGCCGGAATCGGCCAGTGCGTCGACCAGCGCGTTGATCACCGCCGGCGGCGAACCCACCGCGCCGGCTTCGCCCGCGCCCTTCACGCCCATCGGGTTGGTCTCACACGGCACCTCGATCAGGTCCACATCGATCGGCGGCAGGTCGTCGGCACGCGGCAGGGCGTAGTCCATGAAGGATGCGCTCAGAAGCTGTCCGGACTCGGCGTCGAAGGCGGTGCGTTCCATCAGCGCCTGGCCGATCCCCTGCGTCACGCCGCCATGCACCTGGCCGCGCACGATCAGCGGGTTCAGCGCATGGCCCACGTCATCCACCACGATGTAGCGCGGGATGGCGACGATGCCGGTCTCGGGGTCCACTTCCACCTCGGCCACGTGGCAGCCATTGGGGAAGGTGTGCGCCTTGATCTCGGCGGTTTCCTGCGCGTCGAGCAGCGTGGCCTCCTGGCCCGCCGCGGCGCGCTTCCGCTGCGCGGCCGCCAGTTCGATGATGCCCACGCCGCGGTCGGTGCCGGCCACCGCGAAGCGACCGTCCTTCGGCGTGAACTCGATATCGGCGACCGAGGCTTCGAGGTGTTCGGAGGCGGCGCGCTTGCCCTTCTCGACCACGCTCGCCGTCGTCACCAGGATCGCCTGGCCTTCGGAATAGAGGCTGCGCGCGCCGCCGGTGCCGCCGCCATCGGGCAGGCTGTCGGAATCGCCCTGGCGGATGCGGATCCTCTCGATCGGGATGCCGAGCTCGTGGCTCGTCATCATGGCATAGGCGGTCTCGTGGCCCTGACCGGTGGACTGCGTGCCGACATAGACATCGACGAAGCCGTCATCGGCGAAGCGCACCGCCGCATTCTCGCTCGGGCTGCCGCCGGTGGCCTCCAGGTAGTACGCGAGGCCGATGCCGCGCTTCTTCCCGCGCTTCGCGGCCTCCGCACGGCGTGCCGGGAAACCGGCCCAGTCGATATTCGCCAGCGCGCTGTCCATCAGCCTGGCGAATTCGCCGGAATCGTAGCGCTGCCCCATCGCGGAGACGTAGGGCATGGCCGAGGACGGGACCATGTTGCGCCGACGGATGTCGATGCGGTCGATGCCCATCTCGCGCGCCGCGGTGTCGATCAGGCGTTCGACCAGGTAGTTGCTCTCGGGCCGGCCGGCGCCGCGATAGGCATCGACGGGCACGGTGTTGGTGACCACGCCGATCACCTGCGCGTGGATCGCCTGGAAGTCATAGACGCTGGCCAGCACCTTGGTGCCCGCCCCGGTCGGGATGAAGGGCGCGAAGGTGTTGAGATACGCCCCCATCCCCGCCCAGTTCTTGGTGCGCAGCGCGAGGAACTTGCCGTCCTTGTCGAGCGCCAGTTCGCCGATGGTGATGTTGTCGCGCCCATGCGTGTCGGACTGGAAGGCCTCGGTGCGTTCCGACGCCCACTTCACGGCACGCTTCAGCTCGCGCGCGGCGAAGCAGGTCAGGACGTGCTCGGGGTACAGGAACAGCTTCATCCCGAAGCCGCCGCCGACATCGGGCGTCACCACGCGGAAGCTCTCGGGCGCGACGTTGAAGATGTTCTTGGCGAGGATGTTGCGCACCAGCCAGGAGCCCTGGGTGTTGGTGGACAGCGTCCAATGGGCGCGCCCCGCGTCGTAGTCGGCGAGTGCGGCGCGCGCCTCCATGCTGGCGACCACGACGCGGTTGTTCACCACGCGCAGGCGCGTGACATGCGCGGCGCCCTTGATGAGCGCATCGGCGTTCGCTGCATCGCCCACATGCCAGTCGAAGCACGTGTTGTTCGGCGCACTGGCCCAGACCTGCGGCTGGCCGGGATTCGTCGCGGTCGCGAGGTCGGTTGCGGCGGGCAGGATGTCGTAGTCCACCGAGATCGCCTCGGCGGCGTCGCGCGCCTGTTCGATGGTCTCGGCCACCACGAAAGCCACCGGATCGCCGACATGGCGCACGACGCCTTCGGCGAGCGCACGGCGGGGCGTGTCGGAGCACGGCGTGCCGTCCGCCGACTTCACCGGCGCGAGGCAGGGCATGAAGCCGAGCCCGGCCGCCGCCAGGTCCGCCCCCGTCCAGACGCCGAGCACGCCGGGCAGGGCCTTCGCCGCCGCGGCGTCGATGCCGGTGATCCGTGCGTGGGCATGCGGGCTGCGCAGCACGTAGCCCTGCGCCTGGCCCGGCACCGTCATGTCGTCGGTGTAGCTGCCGCCGCCCTTGAGCAGGCGCGGGTCCTCGACGCGGCGGATGGATTGGCTGAGGCCGAACTTCGCCATGCCCTGGGTCTCCCTTTGGTGTGCTGCCCTGCATCATCTGCGATGCGGGGCGCGTATGGGAAGGGGGGGAGTCCTAGGCTGCCCTCAGACGGCGGGCGCCGGCCATCCGGCCGGCTTGCCTTCGCGCCGTGCACTGGCGCGCCGGGGGTTGCTGATGGTCCAGACGCGGCGCGCCTCAACTATGCGTGCTCGGCCGGTGCCTTGCCGCCCACCATCCGCTTCGCCCGTTCGCGCAGGGACTGGAACACGACATAGAGCATCGGGATCACGAACACGCCGATCACCGCAGCGCCGATCATGCCGCCGAACACCGCCGTGCCCACCGCGCGGCGGGACATCATGGCCGCGCCCGAGGCAAACACCAGCGGCACCAACCCCAGGATGAAGGCGATCGAGGTCATCATCACCGCGCGGAAGCGCAGCCGCGCGCCCATGATGGCAGCATCGCGGATGGACAGCCCTTCCTCGCGTTTCTCCTTGGCGAATTCCACGATCAGGATGCCGTTCTTGGCGGCCAGTGCGATCAGCACCACCAGGCCGATCTGCGCATAGATATCCAGCGGCATCTGCGCCACCCACAGCGCGCCGAAGGCGGCCAGCACGCCCACTGCCACCGACAGCAGCACCGGCACCGGGATGATCCAGGATTCATACAGCGCGACCAGGAACAGGTAGGCGAACATCACCGCGAGCGCGAGAATGTAGACCGTCTGCCCCGAGGCGAGCTTCTCCTGGTAGGCCGTGCCCGTCCATTCATAGCCGTAGCCCGGCGGCAGCACGCGGGCCGAGAGCGTCTCCATCGCCGCCAGCGCATCGCCCGAGGAGATGCCCGGCCGCGGCGCACCGTTGATCGAGATGGCGCGGTAGTTGTTGTAGCGGAAGATGGTCTGCGGCCCGATGCGCGTCTGCACGTCGGCGATCGCGCGCAGCGGCACCATCTCGCCGCGCGCGTTGCGGACATGGATGCGCCAGATGCTGTCGATGTCGCGCCGGTCGGCGGCCTCGGCCTGCAGGTTCACCTGCCAGGTGCGGCCGAACAGGTTGAAGTCGTTGACGTAGAAGCCGCCCAGCGTGGCCTGCAGCGCGGTGAACACGTCCGAGATGCGCAGGCCCAGCGCCTGCGCCTTCTCACGATCCAGGTCGAGGAACAGCGTCGGGTTGGTCGCGTTGAAGGTGGAGAACACCGCCGTCAGCCGCGGGTCCTGGTTGGCCGCGACGATCAGCCCGAGCATCGCGGCACCCAGTTCCGCCGGCGGGCGTCCCTCGTAGTCCTGCAGGATGTATTCGAAGCCGCCGCCGGTCCCCAGGCCGATGATCGGCGGCAGGTTGAAGGCAAAGACATTCGCCGTGCGCACCGCCTGGCCTTCGCCGAAGACGCGCCCGATCGCCGCCTGCACCGACATCGCGGCCGTCGTGCGGTCGGCAAAGGGCTTCAGCCGCGCCACCAGGAAGGCGGAATTGGACTGCGCCCCGCCATCGATCAGCGAGAAGCCGACGATCGCGAGCGTCCCCTGCACCGACGGAATGCCCTTCAGGATCTCCTCGACCTGCACCACCGCCTCCCGGGTGCGGGAGACCGACGCGCCCTGCGGCAACTGCACCTGCACGAAGAAGGCGCCCTGGTCCTCCTGCGGCAGGAAGCCCGACGGCGTAATCTTGGACATCTGCCAGATGCCGAGGAAGAACCCGCCGGTCAGGACCAGCGAGAGCACCGACACGCGCACCAGGCGCGTCACCACGCCGGCGTAGCGGTCGCGCACCCAGTCGATGCCGCGCAGCCAGCGCCCCATGATGCCTGGCCGATGCCCGCCGGCATGGACGTGCGGGCGCAGGAACACCGCGCACAAGGCCGGCGAGAGTGTGAGCGCATTGATCGCGCTGATCACCATGGCGGCGCTGATGGTCACCGCGAACTGGCGGAACAGCTCGCCCGACAGGCCCGGGATGAAGCCGATCGGCACGAAGACCGACAGCAGCACCAGCGTGATCGCGATGATCGGCGCGGTGATCTGCGACATCGCCTTCTTGGTGGCTTCCGCGGGCGTGAGGTGGGGTTCCTCCTCCATCACGCGCTCGACGTTCTCGACCACCACGATGGCGTCGTCGACCACGATGCCGATCGCCAGCACCATGGCCAGCAGCGAGATCGTGTTCGCCGAATAGCCGAGTGCCAGCAGGATCACGAAGGACCCGATCAGGCTGACCGGCACCGCCACGGTCGGGATGATGGTGGCGCGCATGTTCCCCAGGAACAGGAACACCACGATGACCACCAGGATGAAGGCCTCGACCAGCGTCTTGATCACTTCCTTGATCGTGTCGTTCACGAAATCGGAGGTGTCGAAGAAGATGCGGTGGTCCATGCCCTCGGGGTAGCGCGTGCGCATCTCATTCAGCGCGCGGCGCACATTCTCCGCCGCCGTCACGGCATTGGCGCCAGGCTGGAGATAGACGCCCATGGTCACGGCCGGCTTGCCGTCGAAGCGACTTTCCGTATCCATGCTGGCCGCGCCGAGTTCCACGCGCGCCACGTCGCGGACCCGCAGCACAGACCCGTCGGCATTGGCGCGGATCAGGATCTCGCCGAATTCCTCGGGCGTGGAAAGCCGCCCGCGGGTCTCGAGGTTGATCTGGAACTGCTGGTCGTCGGGCACCGGCCGCCCGCCCAGCCTCCCGACCGGCGCCTGCACGTTCTGCGCCTGGATCGCCGCCACCACGTCGGATGGCGTGAGGTTGAGGCTGATCAGCCGGTCCACCTCGAACCAGATGCGCATGGAATAATCCATCGCGCCGAACAGGCTCACCTGGCCCACGCCCTGCACGCGCGCCAGGCGGTCGACGATGTTGATGGTCGCGTAGTTCGACAGGAAGATCGGCGTCTGCGCGCCGGACTCCGAATAGAGGAAGATGAACTGTAGCACCGCCGAGGACTGCTTGCGCACCGTCACACCCTGGCGCTGCACCTCCTGCGGCAGGCGCGCCAGTGCCGCCTGCACGCGGTTGTTCACGTTGACGGTCGCGAGGTCCGGGTTGGTGCCCAGCTGGAAGGAGACGTTGAGGCTGTAGGAGCCGTCATTGGCGCTGTTCGACCGCATGTAGATCATGCGGTCCACGCCGTTCACGCTGGCTTCGATCACCTGCGCCACGGTCTGCTCGATCACGGTGGCCGAGGCGCCGGGGAAGCGTGTGGTGACCGAAACCTGCGGCGGCACGATGTCCGGCAACTGGCTGACCGGAATGCGCAGCATGGCCATTGCGCCGGCCAGCGCGGTGACGATGGCGATGACGATGGCGAAGCGCGGGCGGTCGACGAAAAGGGCGGAGAACACGCGCGATCAGCCCCGGCCCGGCGGCTGCGGCGCGGGCCGTGGCGGCGCGGGTGCATCCACCGGCGCCGGGTTCACCGGCTGCCCGGGCCGCACGCGCTGCAGCCCTTCCACCACCACCGTCTCGCCGCCCTGCAGCCCGCCCTCGATCACCGCGCGTTCGGGAGTGGAACGCCCCAGCGTCACGTTGCGCCGCGTCGCGACATTCCCCTCGCCCACCACGAAGACGAAGGCGCCCTGCTGGTCCTGCAGCACGGCCGCGCGCGGCAGGGTGATGGCCATGACCGGTTCGGCACCCTCGACCGTGACGCTGACGAACTGCCCGTCCACCAGCTCGCGCGGGGAGACGGAGGATGCCTGGCCGTCCACCTGCCGGATGGGGTTCGCGATCAGCGCGCGCACCAGGATCGTGTCGGTGTTGCGGTCGATCTGGTTGTCCACGAAGTCGATCCGGCCGGTCTCGGGGAAGTTCCGCCCGTCGGTGGTGCGGATGCGCACCAGCACGGCGGCCGGCCCGCCGCGCCCCTCGAACCGGTTGCGCAACTCGAGCGCGGTGCGCTGGCTGACCGCAAAGGCCACGCGCATCGGGTCCTGGCTGACGATGGTGGACAGCGTGCCGGCATCCGGCCCCACCACGTTGCCGACCGCCAGCACCGAACGGCCGATCTGGCCGGCGATCGGTGCCGTGATCTCGGTGTAGCCGAGGTTGATCTGCGCCACGCGCACCGCCGCCTCGGCGGCCAGGACGTTGGCGCCCGCGGTGCGCTCCAGCGCCAGGGCATTGTCCAGCGCAACCTGCGTCCCGGTGCCCGACTGCCGCAGCTCGCGCGCGCGCGCCAACGCCACGCGCGCATTCTCGAGCGTGGCATTGGCCCCGGCCAGGTTGGCGCGCGCCTGCTCCACCTGCGCCTCGAAGGGGGCGCGTTCGATCCGGTAGAGCACCTCGCCCTCGCGCACGTCGCCGCCCTCGCGGAACAGGCGCTGTTCCAGGAAGCCAGTGACGCGGGCGCGGATGTTCACGCGGTCGGTCGCCTCGACCCGGCCGACGAATTCGATCGTCTCGGTGATGGGGCGGCGCTCGGCCACCTGCACGCCGACCGCGGGCGGGCCCTGCGGGCCGAACTGCGCTGCGGCGGGAACCGTTGCGACAAGCAGGGCCATGGCCGCGCCCGCCAGGGCGCGCAACGAAGCGAGGGCGTTCATCACAGGCTCATGTCGCGTTGCAGCATGACACGTCAAGCAATGTTACGGTGAACCATGCGCGCAGCACATGGCGCCGCGCCGCCAGGCGCGGGGTCAGTGCGCCACGAAGACCGGGCAGGGGGCGGCATGCAGCAGGCGCCGCGTGGCGGAACCGGTGAAAAGGGTGCGCAGGCCGGTGTGCTCGAAGGCGCCCATTACCAGCAGTGCC
This sequence comes from Roseomonas fluvialis, assembly GCF_022846615.1. Lineage (NCBI taxonomy): Bacteria > Pseudomonadati > Pseudomonadota > Alphaproteobacteria > Acetobacterales > Roseomonadaceae > Roseomonas > Roseomonas fluvialis. The sequence goes on along the minus strand of NZ_AP025637.1, from coordinate 4,858,569 downwards.
GCGGGCATGGCGGCCGCCTCCGTGAGCAGCGCATCGACCGGGCGCGCGCCTTCCACAGCCAGCGCCTCGGCCGCGACGTCGTGGGCGCGCAGGTAACCGGCCGCTTCGTCGGCCATGCGCTGCGCCTCGGCCCGCGTCTCGGCGACCGACAGCACCCTGACCGGCATCTCCCCGGCCAGGCCCAGCAGCGCGAAAAGCTGGATGGCCCGCATCGCCGGGATCGATCCGTCATAACCGACCAGCACGCCGCCGCCCGCGACCGGCGGGCCGGGCGGCACCACCAGCAGCGGGCGCGCACCTTCGTGCAGCAGCGCCTCGATGACCGGCGCCAGGCCATCGGGGCAGTCCTGGAGCCCCAGCGTCGAATCGCGGCCAAGCACGATGATGTCGTGCGCCGCACCGGCCGCGAGCAAGGCGGGTTCGGGCGAGTCGGTCAGGCGAAGCCGGGTGAATGCGGCGTCCCCCGCGGCGGCGGTGCAGGCGGCGAAGGCGGTGTCGGCCTCCTCCTCGGCGCGCTTGGCGCGCGCGGCGTCGCGCCGTTCCTTGAAGGCGGCGGCACCGGCGGGCACCGCCTCGTGCTCGTCGCGCACATGCGGCCAGTCGAGCACGGTCGCGGCGGTCAGCGCCGCGCCGGTGCGGCGCGAGAGGTCGATCGCGAGATCGCGGGCGCGCTGCGCGCCCTCGGTATCGTCCAGCGCGACCAGGATGCTGCGGATCATGCGTGGGCTCCCTCAGTGTCTGTTTGAGAATGCGCCTTTCGGCGCAATCTCAAGGTCCGGCACCGGCCCGCACCCCCACCCCGACCACCCATTCCAGGATACTGACGTGGGTGGCCGGGTGGGGGGTGCGGGCCGGTGCCGGACTCATCAAACAGGCACTCAGGCGTGACATTAGCGGCAATCGCAGGGCGGTTGAAGGTCAGCGCGGGCCGGGCATGCGCAGGAAGGCCAGGGTGCAGGCCACCAGCGCCACCGCGAAGACCATCAGCGCAGCGCCGATGCCGCCCGCCGCGGCCGCCGCGCCGGAGGCGGCCTGCAGCACCGCCGCCCCCCCGAAGAAGGATATGTTCATCGCCGACAGCGCGCGCCCCACGCGTTCCGGCGGCACGGCTGCGCGCACTAGCGCGAAGCAGATCACCTGCAGCGAGATCAGCAGCCCGAAGCCCGCCAGCAGCAGCGCATCCGCCGCGACACCCCAGCCCAGCGCCCCACCCAGCACCATCAGGGAGATCATCGCCGCGCCACCCAGGTGCCCCGCCACCAACAACCCACGCCGGTGCTGCTGGAAGCGGCGTTCCAGCAGCCCCGCCACGGCCGGGCCGATGATCAGCGCGATGGTGCAGGCCAGCAGCACATGGCCGGCCTCGACGCGCGGCAGGCCCTTGACCTCCATCAGCCACGGCCCGCCCCACAGGCCGCGCACGCCGAGCACCGCGGCGAAGGATGCGAAGGCGATCACCACCGGCCCGCGGATCTCACGCGAGAGTGCGAGCGCAATCACGTCGCGCGCATCCTCCGCGACGCTGCGCCGTGCCTGCGCCGGTGCCTGCGTGTCGCGCACGATCGCCGCCACCGCCACCAGCGCACCGAGGGCGAGCACGGCGCAGGCCACATACCCCGCGCGCCAGCCGGCGTGGTCCACCAGCAGCGCCAGCGGGCTGGCCGACAGCAGCATCCCGGTATTGCCGAAGGCCTGGATCACCCCGCCCCACAGCCCGAATTTCTGCGGCGGCAGGTTCTTGGCGGCATAGGTGATGGGGCACATCAGCATCCCCGAACACCCCACCCCCAGCACCACCTGCGCCGCCAGCATCGACCACGGCCCGCTGGCGACTGCCCCCAGCAGCGAGCCGACAGCGGCCACGCCCAACAATGCCAGCGCCGTGCGCTTCACGCCGTAGCGGTCGAGCGCCACGCCCACCGGCAGCATGGCCAGCGCGAAGGCGGCGGGAAAGGCGCCGGTCAGCGCGCCGAGGCCCTCTGCCGAAAGGCCGAGGTCGCGCTGCAGCACGTCGGCCGCCATCGCTGGCACCGTGCGTACGGCGTTGGAGAAGACATGGCCGAGCGCGAGCGCCAGGACGGACAGCCCGAGCAGGTCCAACCCGTCAGTTCCTGAACATCTTGCCGGGATTCATGATGCCGCGCGGGTCGAGCGCGACCTTCACGCTGCGCATCACCGCCAGCGCTTCCGGCCCGTGTTCCTGTTCGAGGAATTCGCGCTTGCCCATGCCGATGCCGTGCTCCCCGGAACAGGTGCCGCCCAGGGCGAGCCCCTGCGCGACGATGGCGCGATCCAGCGCCCAGGCGCGTTCCAGGCCCTCCTGGTCGCCTTCCGGAAACAGGATCAGGCAGTGGAAGTTGCCGTCGCCGACATGGCCTACGATGCAGGAAGTGAGGCCCGAGGCGAGCGCCGTCTCCTTCGCCTGCACCACCGCTTCCGCCAGGCGCGAGATCGGCACGCAGACATCGGTGGTGATGCCCCGGTGTCCGGGCTTCAGCGCCACCGCCGCCCAATAGGCATCGTGGCGCGCCTGCCAAAGCCGGTTGCGTGATTCCGCATCCGTCGCCCAGGTGAAGCCCTGCGCACCGAGATCGGTGGCGATCGCCTCGACCGATTCCGCCTGTTCCTTCACCGAGGCCTCGCTGCCGTGGAATTCCAGGAACAGCGTGGTCAGTGGTGCGAAGCCTTCCAGCTTCGAATAGCGGATGCAGGCCTCCATCTGGTCCTCATCGAGCAATTCGATGCGCGCGACGGGGATGCCGGTCTGCATGACGGTGATGACGGTCTCGACCGCCGCCGCCAGGGTGGAGAACTGGCACACCGCGGCCGACATGGCTTCCGGAATGCCGTGCAGGCGCAGGCGCACCTTGGTGATGACGCCGAGCGTGCCCTCGGAACCGATGAACAGCCTCGTCAGGTCGTAGCCGTTCGATGCCTTGCGCGTGCGGCCGCCGGTTTCGATCACGCGCCCATCGGCCAGCACGACTTCCAGGCCCAGCACGTTCTCGCGGATGGTGCCGTAGCGGACCGCGTTGGTGCCCGAGGCACGCGTCGCGCACATGCCGCCGATGCTGGCGTGGCTTCCGGGATCGACCGGGAAGAACAGCCCCTTGTCGCGCAGGAAGGCGTTCAGCTCCTGGCGCGTCACACCCGGTTCGATGAGGACGTCCATGTCCTCCTCGTTCAATTCCAGCACCGCCTTCATGCGCGACAGGTCGAGCGAGATACCCGCGCGCACCGGGTTCACATGCCCTTCCAGCGAGGTGCCGGCGCCGAAGGGCGTCACCGCCACGCCATGCTGGTGGCACAGCGCGAGGATGCGGCTGACTTCCTCGGTCGTTTCCACGAAGGCGACGGCGTCGGGCAGGGTCGGCGTGGTGGTGTCCTCGCCGCGCGAATGCTGTTCGCGCACGCTGGCGTTGGTGCTGAGGCGATCGCCCAGGAAGGCGCGCACGGCGGCGATGACGGCATCGGCGGGCGATGTCACGGTGTCCATGGGATCACTCCTCCCGCCGCAGCGGGCCGGTCAGGCAATGCGGGCCGCCGCCGCCCGCGGTGAACAGCGACAGGTCGGGGTCGAGCACGACCAGCCCCTCCGCGCGCAGGGCCGCATTCAGCGCGCCCGAACCACGCGCCGACACCACCCGCCCGCGCCCGAGTGCCAGGATGTTGCACCCGAGCGCCATCGCGTCGCGATACGGCACGTCGATGCAGCGGATGCCCTGCGCCGCAAGCCAGGCCACGAAGTGGGCGTCCAGCACGTCGAGGCACGCCACCGCGAGCCCCGGCGCGGCCATGCAAAACAACACGTCCAGGTGCAGGAAGTGTTCGTCGAACACCTCGATGCGCACCTCCCATCCCTCGGCGCGCAGCCAGGCGGCGAATTGCTCCGCCCCCGCCAGGTCGGTGCGCCCGCCCGACGCCCCCACCACTGCCACGCCAGGCTTCAGGATGTGGATGTCGCCGCCCTCCAGCGTGCCGGCCGACGACTTTCGCCAGAAGGCGCCGCCGTGGAAATCCATCACGCCGGCATACTCGCCGCGCCGCTGCGGCCGTTCCAACTGGCACAGCACCGCGCCCCAGGGTGTCACCACCGCTGAATCGCGCGTGTAGACCATGTAGGGGAGGTGCGGTTCCGGCGGCAGCACATGCACCCGTACACCGCCCTGGCGAAGCGCATCCACCAGTTCGCCATGCTGCGCCGCCAGCGCGAGCGCCGAGGGCTGCTGCGCCCCCGCCAGCGTGCGCCGCACGATGCTGTTGGTCGGAATCCAGCGGTAGTGAGCCGGCGGGCAGACCAGCACATCGGTCAGCACGCCGGTCTCGGAGGAGACGGTCCAGTCGGCCATGCCGCGCACCCTGCCGCGCGCAGGACTGACCGTCCAGCCGCGCGTTTGACGCGCCCCGGACCCCGTCCTAGCGTCCTGCCATAGCAGCCAAGCAAGAGAGGAAGCGGCGCCATGGCGAATGCGGTCAAGGAAGCGTGGAAGGCCGGCAAGGCGGTGGTGAACGGGTGGCTCGCCATCCCGAACGCCTTCTCCGCCGAGATGTACTCCAAGTGCGGCTGGGATTCCGTGACCGTCGACATGCAGCACGGCGTGCAGGACTACCTGTCCTGCGTGGCCTGCTTCCAGGGCATGCAGCCCTCGGGCGTGGTGCCGATGGTGCGCGTGCCGTGGAACGAGCCCGGCATCGTCGGCAAGGTGCTCGACGCAGGTGCGTACGGTGTCATCTGCCCCATGGTGAACACCGAGGAAGAAGCCCGCGCCCTGGTGCAGTACTGCAAGTACCCGCCGGCCGGCACACGCTCGAACGGCCCGATCCGCGCCGGCGCCTATGGCAGCAGCGGCGGCTACCAGAAGACCGCGAATGACGAGATCCTGGTCATCCCGATGATCGAGACCAAGACGGCGATCGAGAACATCGAGAAGATCCTCGATGTGCCCGGTATCGACGGCATCTATGTCGGCCCGTCCGACCTGTCCTTCTCCTACGGCCTCGAGCCCAAGCTGGATGTCGAGGACCCCTTCATCCTGGGCATCTACGACAAGCTGCTGGCCGAGACGTCCAAGCGCGGCATCGCCGCCGGCCTTCACAACGGGTCGCCCGCCTATGCCAACAAGATGATCAAGAAGGGCTTCAAGCTGGTCACCATCGCGAACGAGGTCGGGCTGATGTGCCAGGCCGCGACGGCGGCGGTGAAGGCCGCGCGCGGCTAAGACGGACCGGCGCGGGCATGACGCTTCCTGTCCGCGCCGACTTCCGCTTCTTCCTGGCCCACCGCGTCCGCTACGTCGAACTCGACACCCAGGGCATCGTCTTCAACGCGCATTACCTGACCTGGTATGACGAGGCGGTGTCCGACTACATCCGCGCCACCGGCTGGGATTACCAGGCGGAGGTGAAGGCGACCGGCGCGGATTTCCACGTCGTCCGTGGCCTGGTCGAATACAAGGTCGCGATCGGGCGGCGGGCGGAGATCGAGATCGGCGCCCGCACCCTTCGCGTGGGTCGCACCTCCATCACCTTCCAGCCCGGCGTGTTTCCGCGGGGCGAGGATGCGTTGCTCGCCACCGGGGAGATCGTCTGGGTGCTGACCGACCAGGCGACACGCCGGCCCGTGCCCATCCCGGATCGGCTGCGCGCCATGCTGGAAGCGTGGGAGGGGCGGGCGTTCACGGCGCCGGGGTAGAGCGAACGCGAGGGCGCGGCACCGCCGCCGATCACCGGGACCGCGCGCAGCGGGACGCGCGCAAGCCTCCGGCGCAGTCGGTCCTGCGCGCCCTTCGGGCGCAGTGCGTGCCAGTGCGCGCTTCGAGCGCATTCCGTGCTACTGCGCCGCCATGGAGACCAAACCGCCCATTCCCCGCGCCGTCCTCGTCGGCATCCAGACGCCGGAGGTCGATGACATCGCGCATGCCGCAAGCCTCGAGGAACTCGGGCGCCTGGTGAAGACGCTCGGCTACGAGGTGATCGGCACCGTGTCGCAGCGACGCGAGGGCACCGGCGCCGGATTGCTGCTGGGCAGCGGCAAGCTCGCCGAATTGGCCGCGCTCACCGGCGGCACCGGCGTGGTCGGGACCATGGCGCCACCGCCGCGATCCAAGGCACGGCAGCGCTTCGACGGCGCCGCGGACGCACCCGCCAAGGCAGAACCGGACGCGGACGCCGCCCCCAAGCCCGATTTCGTGATCGTCGACCACGAGCTCTCGCCCAGCCAGATCCGCAACCTCGAACGCGCGACCGGCGCCGAGGTGCTCGACCGCACCGGCGTGATCGTCGAGATCTTCCACCGCCACGCCAATACGCGCGAGGCGAAGCTGCAGGTCGAGATGGCGCGCCTCAAATACGTGGCCCCCCGGCTGCGCGAATCGACCGGTGGCGGCGGACGGCAGCAGGGGCCTGGCGCAGGCGAGACCACCCTAGATCTCGACCGCCGCAAGATTCGCGACCGCATCTCCGAATTGAAGGACCAGCTCGAGGCGGTGCAGCGCGACAGCGACAACCGCCGCAGCGGCCGGCGCGACCAGCTGCGCGTCGCACTGGTCGGCTACACGAATGCGGGCAAGTCGTCGCTGATGCGGGCGCTGACCGGCAGCCAGGTGCTGGTGGAGGACAAGCTGTTCGCCACGCTCGACACCACCGTGCGCATCCTGCAGCCGGAGACGCGGCCGCGCGTGCTGATCTCGGATACCGTGGGCTTCATCAAGCAGCTGCCGCACGATCTGGTCGCGTCGTTCCGCTCGACGCTCGCGGAGGCGCTGGAAGCCTCGTTGCTGCTGTTCGTGGTGGATGCGTCCGACCCGACCTACGAGGCACAACTCGAGGTCAGCCGCAGCGTGCTGCGGGAGATCGGTGCCGATGCCGTGCCCTCGCGCCTGGTGCTCAACAAGATGGACCGGGTGGATGCCGCCGGGCGCGCCGCGCTGGCCGAGAAGCACCCGGACGCAATCATGCTCTCCGCCCATGCGCCCGGCGATGTGAGCGCGCTGCGCGACACCATCATCGCCTTCTTCGAGGCGGCGATGGTCGAGGACGTCCTGGTGCTGCCCTACGCGAAGCAGGGTCTTCTCGGCGAGGTCTATGACAGCGCGCGGGTGCTGTCGGAGGCCTATGACGAGACCGGCCGCGTGCTGACGGTCCGTGGCCTGCCTGGCGCCATCACGCGCCTGCGCCGGAGCCTGGCCGCGCCCTGAACCTCGGGCGTGGCGCCATCCACCTGCGCGCCGGCTACCCCAGCATCGCCACCGCCCGCACGGCGACCGTGACCGCCGCCAGGTCCCGCGCGCCGGCGGCGTCGCGGACCAGGGCGGCGACAGTGTCGCTGCGCGCGTCGTCCGGCGTCTCGCCGCGCAGCAACCGGGCGGCGAGGCGGGCCTGTGCGGCGCCGGCCTCCTCGGCCAGGGCAGCGCGCGCGCGCGGACCGAAGGGGCCTGGCGCGGGTGCGGCGGCGATGGCCGCGCGCAGGGCGTCCAGTGCGAAGCGCGATTCGATGCTGCCCCAGGCGGTGGCGGCGGCGGCGGCGTCCACGCCGGCATTCCCGGCCAGGCGCACCACCGCCGGTGCCGCGGCCAGGCGCGGCGCGGCGGCGGCGAGCAGCCCGGCCTCGGGCGGCAGCCCGGCCGCCGGCACGGCGTGCGCCGCCGCGGCCGTTGCCAGTGCCGCGATGCCCGGCCGCAGTGCCGCCAATGCGTCCTCCAGCGGTTGCGCGGGTGCGGCCAGAAGGTCCTGCGCGGCCGCCTCCTGCAGGCGCCGCAAGGCAAGCAGGGCAGCGAGCCGCGTCTCGGCCGGTGCCTCCGCCGCGTCGATCGCGTCGCAGGCGGCTTCCAGCCCGAAGGCCTCGGCCGCCAGCAGTGCGGCGCGGCAGGCCGCGACCGGGTCGGCCGCCATGGTCAGCCGCGCCAGCGCCGCGCAGCCCAGCCGGTTCGCCACTGCATTCGCCACAATGGTCGCGACCAGGTCGCGCCGCAGCCGGTGGCGTTCCGCGAAGCGCGCATAGCCCGCCTGCAGGGGCTTCGGGAAATAGGCCATCAGCGCGGGCAGCAGCGCCGGTTCGTCCGGCAGCGTGGACTCCGCCAGCGCGTCGGTCAGCCAGAGCTTCGCGAAGGGCAGGAGTGCCGAGATCTCCGGCCGCGTCAGCGCATCCCCGGCACCGATGCGCCGCGCCATGCCCGCCGCATCGGGCAGCCCCGCCACGGCGCGGTCGAGCAGGCCGGCGGCTTCCAGTTTCTCCATCAGCGTCGCCTGGGCGGGCAGGTCCTCTGGCCCGGCCATGGCCTCCAGCGTGACGGCGATGGATTGCTGGGCGTTGTCGCGCAGCACCAGGGCGGCGACCTCGTCGGTCATGTCGCGCAGCAATTCGTCGCGGTTGCGGCGGGTGAGCACGCCATCGGCCTCGGCATCCGCGAGCAGGATCTTGATGTTCACCTCGTGGTCGGAGGTGGACACGCCGGCCGAATTGTCGAGCGCATCGGTGTTGATGCGGATGCCGAGGCGCGCCGCCTCGATGCGGCCCGCCTGTGTCACGCCGAGATTGGCACCCTCGCCGACGATGCGCGCGCGGATCTGCCCGCCGTCGATACGGATCGCGTCGTTGGCGCGGTCGCCGGCCTCGGCCTGCGTCTCGGTGGCGGCCTTCACGTAGGTGCCGATGCCTCCGAAATAGAGCAGGTCGGCCTCCATCCGCAGGATCGCCTGCATGATGGCGGCGGGTTCGGCGCGATCGGCGGCGATGCCGAGCATGGCCTGCGCCTGTGGGCTCAGCGGCAGCGACTTGGCGTTGCGCGGGAACACGCCACCGCCCTCGCTGATGAGGCGCGCCTCGTAATCCGCCCAGGACGACCGCGGCAGGCGGAACAGTCGCTCGCGCTCGACATAGGACGCCTCGGGATCGGGCGCGGGGTCGAGGAAGATGTGCCGGTGGTCGAAGGCCGCGCGCAGGCGTGTATGGCGGCTCACCAGCAGGCCATTGCCGAACACGTCGCCCGACATGTCGCCCACGCCCACCATGTCGAAGGGCGCATCCTGCACCGACCGCCCCAGCACCTCCTGGAAATGCCGGTCGATCATCACCCAGGCACCGCGCGCCGTGATGCCCATGCCCTTGTGATCGTAGCCGGCCGACCCACCCGAGGCGAAGGCGTCGCCCAGCCAGAAACCGTATTCGGCCGACAGCCCGTTGGCGATGTCGCTGAAGGTCGCGGTGCCCTTGTCGGCGGCGGCGACGATGTAGGGGTCGTCGCCATCGCGCCGCACGATGCCCCGCGGCGTGACGACGTCCGTGCCCTGGTAGTTGTCCGCCAGGTCGAGCATGGAGCGCACCAGCGTGCGGTAGCAGGCGATGCCTTCCGCCTGGAACGCCTCGCGGTCGGTCATGGGCGGCGGGTGCTTCAGCACGAAGCCGCCCTTCGCGCCGGTCGGCACGATGATCACGTTCTTCAGCCGCTGTGCCTTCATCAGCCCCAGGATCTCGGTCCGGAAATCCTCGCGCCGGTCGGACCAGCGGATGCCGCCGCGCGCGACCGGGCCGGCGCGCAGGTGGCAGCCCTCCATGCGCGGCGAATGCACGAAGATCTCGCGCCAGGGACGCGGCGCGGGCATCTCGCCGGCCAGCGCGCTGTCCAGCTTGAAGGCCAGGTAGTCCTTGTCCTGGAAGAAGTTGGTCCGCAGCATGGCATCGAGCGTGACGCGCAGGCGCGTCAGGATACGGTCCTCATCGGGGTTCTCGATTGCCTCGAGCAGCATGTCCCAGGCGGCTTCGGCTTTCGTGGAGTCGCGGTCGGGCGCGGCGGGGTCGAAGCGGCGGCGGAAGATCTCGACCAGCAGCCGCGCGGCCTCGGCATGCGCCGCCAGTGCAGCCTCGACCGATGCCTGCGCGAAGGGAAAGCCGACCTGCTTGGCCCAGCGGAACATCGCCCGCAGCAGCCAGCATTCCCGCCAGTCCAGCCCGGCGCGCAGCACCAGGCGATTGAAGCCGTCGGCCTCCGCCGCGCCATCCAGCAAGGCGCCCAGCGCGCCGAGGATTTCGTCGAAGCGGTCCTCCGGGCAGTCGGCGCCGGCCTCCAGCCGATAGACATGCAGCACCACCGCCGGCCCGTCGGCCGGCGCCAGGTGGTAGGGGTGTTCCTCGATGGCCCGCAGGTCGAGGCTCTCGAACAGCGGCAGCGCATCGGCCAGCGCCAGCGGCGTGGCGGGATTGGCGAGGCGCAGCGTCAGGGTCCGCGGTCCCGCCCCGGGGGCGCGCTGCAGGTCGGCGCGCGGGCGCCCCGCCGCGATCGCGCGTTCCGCCAGCAGGATGTCGGCCACGCCCTGGGCCGCGGTCGTGCCCTCGCGATAGGCCCCGGGGAAGGCCTCGCGCCAGCGGCCCAGCACCGACGCCGCAGCCGCCTCGCCGCGCGTGGCGGCGAGCGCCTCCGCCAGGCGTTCGCCGAAGCCGCGCGCCGCCTGCGCAATGGCCGATTCCAGCGTGGGAACATCAACTGCCGGCACCGCGCCGGGCTTGGTTGCCACGATGTAGTGCACGCGCGCCAGCGGCGCATCGCCGAGCGCGATGTAGTAGGCCGACAGCCGCCCGTCGAAGGCGCGCGCCACCGTCGCGCCCACCCGTTCGCGCAGGCGCGTGTCGAAGGTGTCGCGCGGCAGCCAGGCGATCGCGGAGACGAAGCGCTCGAACGGGTCGTGGCGCACCACGAGTGCCGCGCGCGGACGGATGGTCAGGTCCAGCGCGCGGCGCGCCCCCGCCAGGATCGCGTCCTCCGGCGCCTGGAACAATTCGTCGCGCGGCCAGGTGTCCAGGATGTTGCGCAGCGCGCGCCCGTCATGGCTGTCCGGTTCGACGCCCGCCATCTCGAGGATACGGTCGCATTTGCGCCGCAGCAGCGGGATCGACCGCGGGTTGCGGTTGTAGGCCGCCGCGGCGAACAGGCCGAGGAACAGCCGCCCGCCGACCACCTGGCCGGCGGCGTCGAAGATGCGCGTCGCCACCACGTCGGCATGTTGCGGGCGATGCACCGTGGCGCGCATGTTCGCCTTGGCCACCGTGACGGGCGTGGCGTTGGACAGCGCGCCGCGCACCGCCTGCGGGATGGCCGACAGGTCGCGCAGCGCGTCGAAGACCGGCAGCGCGGGGTCTGTCAGCAGGCCAAGGTTTTCCTCCGCCACCACGCTGATCGTGCCATCCGCCGCCAGCGCGAACCGGCGATGCCCCAGCAGGACGAAGTTCTCCTCGACCAGCCAGCGCAGGAAGGCTGCGGCTTCCTCGGCGTCCGGGCCGCCGGGCGCCACGACCTCGGCCTCGGCGCCGCGCAGCAGGGTCAGCATGGCCGGGAAGCCCTGGGTGGCGGCGCGCACATCGGCCATGGCGCGGGTCAGCGCGGCCTCCAGCGCCTCCAGGCCCTCGGCACCGCGCGGCGGGGTGCCCGACAGCACCGGCCCGGCGGCACCGAGTGTCACGCGCATCATGCTTTCGCGCTGCGGAGAGGCGCCGTCCAGCGCCAGCAGGCGGCCCGACGCGTCGCGCCGCACGCGGAGGATCGGGTGCAGCAGGGACGCCACCGCGCGCCCGTGCAGCGCCAGCGCGGCGAGCACCGAATCGACCAGGAAGGGCATGTCGTCGGTGACGATCTCGGCCACCGCGCGCGGGCCGGTGCCTGGCCCGGGCGCCAGCACGCGGACCTTGGCGGTGCCTGGCCTGCGGTCCTGGGCGAAGGCGAACAGGCTGGCGGCGGCCGCGGCCAGGGCTTCGGGCGGTTCGGCGGCCAGCTCGGCGGTGGGCACACCGGCGTGCAGGTCCCGCAGCAGGCGCGCGGCATCGGGCGGCAGGGCCGGGGCCAGGCGCGCCAGGGCCTCCTCGGCCGCCCGGATCACCTCGGCGCGGGTCGTATCCGCCGGGCCGGGCATGTCGTTCGCCATGGGTTCCTCCGTTTCGCCGCACCGCCGAGCCTGCGCCCCGCCGCCCCGCCGCGTCCAGACTTGACGCTGACGCACCCCGGCCCGCCACGCTAGGATGCGTCCCATGAAGATGACGTTGCAGGACCTGCTCGCACCGGTCACGCCCGAACGGTTCCTCGCCGAGCACTACGACCGTGCGCCGCTGCACATCCAGGGCAGGCCGGACAAGTTCGCCGGCGTGCTCGACTGGGCGGGCATCAACCGGCTGCTCGACATGACGCATGTCTGGACCGAGACCAGCCTGAAGCTGGTGCTCGACAGTGCGCCGGTGCCGCCCGCGGCCTACAGCGTCAAGGCGGTCTCGCGCGATGGTGCGCAGGTGCTGCAGCCTGTCGCCGCCAAGGTGCAGGACTGGGTGCGCCGCGGCGCCTCGGTCGTGATGAACGACGTGGACAGCCTCACGCCGGGGCTGGCCGCCGTGTCGGACGCGCTGGAAGGCGCGGGCTTCGGCAAGGCGCAGGCCAACGTCTACATCTCGTTCCAGTCGCACAAGGCGTTCCATTCGCACTACGACACCCACGACGTCTGGGCCGTGCAGGTCGAAGGCGAGAAGACCTGGAACATCTGGGAAGGCCGCGCCGAATGGCCGATCCCGCACCCCGCATTCCGTGGCCAGAAGCAGGACCACCACGACCAGGCGAAGGGCGCGCTGCGCGGCCAGGTGCACCTGAAGAAGGGCGACATCCTGTACCTGCCGCGCGGCTGGTACCACGACGCCCTGGCCGAGGCGCCGAACTCCGTCCATGTGGCGTATGGCGTGCACGCGCCGCTGGGCATGGATGTGCTGAACGTGCTGGTGGAACGCGCGCTGTATGACGCCGAGTTCCGCAAGCCGCTGCCCCGCCAGGATGGCAGCGCCGCGTCGCGCGAGGCGCTGGCGATGCGCAGCGCGCTGCTGGGCGACCGGCTTGCGGCGCTGGCGCGCGATCCGAAGGTGCAGGAGGTGGTGGCCAGCTTCGTGCGCGACTATCGCTTCCAGCGCGGCGGCTACGACCTGCTCGCGGCGCGCGCGGACGCACCGGCCGACGCCGCGCCCGCCGGCCCAGCCTTCCGCGTCGTGGCGGAGGCGAAGCCGGTCAGGCGCGGCAACGAATTCGGGCTGCGCACGCCGTCGGGCATCGTCGCGCTGACCCTGCCAGAGGTGGAGGCCGCCGCCTGGATTGTCACCCGCCCCGCGGTGACGGAGGCGGAACTGCGCGGCGCGCATCCCGGCTGCGACGCGGGGGCGCTGATCGCGCGGCTGCGCCAGGCCGGCGTGCTCGCGGCATGATCCGCCTGGTCCTCGCCTTCGTGCTGCTGGCCGGCCCGGCCGCCGCGCAGATCCGCCCCTTCAACTGCGTTGGCGCCGAACGCATCGAGGATGACGTCTTCTCCGTGCCCTTCGCCCGCGGCAATGCGCGGGTGAGTGATGCGGCGCGCACGCCGCTCGCGGCGGTCGAGGAACTCATGCGCGCCAATCCCGACCGCGTTGCCTGCCTGCTGGGCCATGCCGGGCAGGAGGGCGGCGCCACCACATCGATCCGCCTGGCGGCCGAGCGCGCACGCGCGGTTGCCCAGGCGCTGTCGACCCGCGGCATCGAGCGCGACCGCCTGCGCGCCGAGGCCCGCAGCGCGCAGTTCAGCCCGCGCGTGCGCGCGGCCGAACCGCCGTCGCGCACCGTGACCATCGTGGTGCTGCCTGCCCCCTGACGTCAGCGCGTGTGTCCCGCGCCCTTCCGGGTGGCGCGCGATTTCGTGATCGCACAACTGCATCCATCCGCGGCGGGGCTCCGTAAGGCGGTCAGCGGGGCCGATGGCGGCCTCGTTCCAACCCACGGAGAGACCGCCATGACGACTCCCCTTCGCCTGACGCTCGCCGCCTTCGGCATGGTCGCGGCCGCTGCGCCGCTCCAGGCCGCCACGCTGCTGGGCCTGACGGCCGACAATGCGCTGGTGCGCATCGACAGCGAGACGCGTCGCGCGTCCGCTCCCGTCCGCATCACCGGCGCCGATGGCCGCGTGATGGGCATCGACCAGCGCCCGCAGGATGGCCGCATCTATGGCGTGACCGAGCGCGGGCAGATCGTGACGATCGACCCGGCGAATGGCCGCGCCACCCAGGTCAGCCGCCTCAACACCGAATTCCAGCCCGGCGGCCGCGCCGTGGTGGACTTCAACCCGGTCGCCAACCGCCTGCGCGTGATGGGCATGAACGGCATCAATCTGCGCGTGAATGTCGAGACCGGCGAGGCGGTGCGCGACGGGCAGCTGAAGTTCGCCGCCGGCACGCCCTTCGCCGAACAGGCGCCGCGCGTCACCGCCGGCGCTTACACCAACAGCATGGCGGGTGCGACCGCGACGGCGCTCTACACCATCGACACGCTGACCCGCACCTTCAACCTGCAGGCGCCGCCGAATGACGGTGTGCAGCAGCCGCGCGGCGAAGTGGCGGCCATGCTGCCGCCGGGTGTCGCCTTCGACATCCTGCCGGGCGAGGGCGGTGCCAACATGGGCTTCCTGCTGGCCGGCGGGACGCTGCACAGCGTGAACCTCGAGACCGGCGCGGCAAGCGCGACCGGTGCGGTGACGGGGATGCCCGCCGCTGAGGTGATCGACATCGCCGCCATGCGGTGACCCTCGCGCGCCCCCGGCGGGCGTGAATTCCCTCCGCGGCTTGTTGCCCCCTGCCGCGGCGCCCGCCCGGGGGAAAGCGCCTGGCCCGCGCCCGCATCGGAGACGATGCGGGCGCGGTGCCGTGTATGGGCGCAACGGGCGGAAGGCGCCGGGCCGCGCGCTGCGCCAGGATCGCGCCATGAGCACACGCTTCCGCTGCATCCCGATGGATGCCCCATCCGCCGCCCGCTTCCGCACCACGCTTCGCGACGATCGCGGCGGGGCGGTGCATGTCCGCCCCGTCGACGGGCCGGGCTTTCCCTGCCGCGCCTGCCTGCGGTTGGGCCGGCCTGGTGAGACGATGCTTCTGGCATCGTGGGACCTGCCGCTGCCGCAGGGGCCCTACTGGACGCCCTCGCCGGTGTTTCTGCACGCGCAGGACTGCGGCGGCGCGCCGGTCGAGGATGGGCTGCCCGAGACGGTGGTGGTGAACAGCATCGTCAGCCTGCGCCATTACGATGCGGAGGGGATGTGCCTGTACGACCTTGGTGTGGTGGTGCCGGGCCAGGAGGCGGAGGCGGCGCTGCGCGCGCGGATCGATGACCCGCGCGTGGCCTATGTGAACATCCACACGGCGCGGCCGGGGTGTTGGCTCACGCGGGTGGAGCGCATCACCGTGGCCTGACCGGCGCCGCCAAGCCGGCGCCTCAGAAGCCGACCAGGTCGCCACCCTTCAGCTTCAGCATCGCCCGCGCTTCCGCAGGCGTCGCGACCTCCATCGACAGGTCTTCCAGGATGCGGCGGATCTTCGACACCTGCTCGGCATTCGACGTTGCCGCCTTGCCCTTGCCGATCCACAGGCTGTCCTCGAGCCCGACGCGGACGTTGCCGCCCATCATCGCCGCCATGGTCACGAAGGGCATCTGGTGGCGCCCGGCTGCCAGCACCGACCAGACATAGGCATCGCCGAACAGCCTGTCCGCGGTCTCCTTCATGAACATCAGGTTGCGATGTTCCGCGCCGATGCCGCCCAGGATGCCGAAGATGGTCTGCGTGAACAGCGGCGGCTCGACCACCTTGCGGTCGAGCATGTGCGCGAGGTTGTACAGGTGCCCCACATCGTAGCATTCGAATTCGAAGCGCGTGCCGTGGCCCTTGCCGAGCCGTTCCACCACCTGCTCGATATCCTGGAAGGTGTTGCGGAAGATGTAGTTGGTGGTGCCCTCCAGGTAGGGCTTCTCCCAGTCGTGCTTGAAGGCCTTCACCCGCGCGGCCGACGGCGCGATGTTGAAGTTCATCGAGCCCATGTTGAGGCTGCACATCTCCGGCTTCGCCAGCAGCGGCGCGGCCAGGCGTTCATCCAGCGACATCCCGAGCCCGCCGCCGGTCGTGATGTTGATGACCGCGTCGGTGGATTGCTTGATCACCGGCAGGAACTGCATGAACACCGCAGGGTCGGGCGTCGGGCGGCCGTCGATCGGGTCGCGCGCGTGCAGGTGGATGATCGAGGCGCCGGCCTCGGCGGCCGCGATCGACTGCTCGGCGATCTGCTGTGGCGTGATCGGCAGGTGTTCCGACATGGACGGCGTGTGGATCGCACCCGTGACGGCACAGGTGATGATGACCTTGGACATGCTGCTTCCTCCGGGTTCGCGCATGATCCTGCCCCGCGCGGCCGCGCGCCGGAACCCCCCGCGTCGCCGCGCTGACGCGGCGCCCGGTGTGTCGCCGCGCTGACGCGGCGCCCGACGCGTTGACGCGCCACCCGCACCGCCTGATCCTGCCCGCGTGCCCCAGACCCCCGGCGTCAGTGCGATTGGTGGAGCCGTCCTCGCCGTCGGCGGCGCGGTCTTCGCCATCGGCTTCTCGACCACGCTGGCGATGCCGCTGTTCACCACCTACGCGGCGCGTGATGGCGGTGGCGCCTCGGGCCTGGCCGCGGCCTTCATTGCCTATGCCGCCACGCTGATCGTCACCGCGCCGCTGTTGGGCGGGCTGTCCGACCGGATCGGGCGCAAGCCCTGCGTGCTGGCCGCGCTGCTGCTGGCGGGCCTGTCCACACTGGCGCTGGTGGTGGCACCGGGGCTGGTGGCGCTCGGTGTCGCGCGCATGCTGCAGGGGCTCGCGATCGGCCTGGTGGCCGGCGGCGCCACGGCCTGGGCGGCCGAGCTCGCCGGCGGGCCCGAGGCCGGGCGCCAGGCCGCGCGCGTCACCGCCTTCGCCACCGCCGGGTCCTACGGCGCGGGTGCGCTGTTCACGCTGTTCGCGCTGTGGCTGCTGGGCGATTCCGAACCGCCCGTGACGTTCTGGCTGCACATCGCCGGCTGCGCGCTGCTCGCCATCGTGGTGCTGCGCCTGCCGGACCGCCGCCCGCACGAACGCGTCGCCTGGCTGCGCGTGCCGGCCTTCCCGCGCGGTACGGTGGCGGGGTCGTTCGGGATGTTCGCGGCTTGGGGCGTCACGGGCGTGACCATCACGTCGGTGCCGAGCGCGCTGGCCGCGGCGGGGTATCCGCGCCTTGGGCCGATCGCGGTCTGCTTCATGATCCTGGCCGGGACGGCGGTACAGCAGGCGATCGGGCGGCTGCCGGCGCGCCGTTCGTCGCTGATCGGCCTGCCCGTGCTGGTGGCGGGGGCGGGGCTGGTGGTGGTCGGCACGCTTACCGCCTTCCTGCCGCTGTTGCTGGCGGGCGGCGCGCTGGTCGGCAGCGCAGCCTATGGCTTCCTGTTCGTGGGGGCGCTGGCGGGCGCGAGCGAGGCAGCCTCGGGCGAGGATCGGGCGCGCGCCGCTGCCGGCGTGTTCCTGATCGCGCATCTGGGCTTCTGCGTGCCGCCGCTGCTCACGGGCCTGGCGGTGGATGCCTTCGGTCCGGCGGTGGCGCTGGGGGGATTCTGGGGGCTGCTCGCGCTGTTCTGCGGTCTGCTCGCGCTGCGCCTGCGGCGGTAGCGGGGGCGGGCCCGTCGCGGGCATGATCCACCCGACAGGAGCCCCGCATGGATCGCGTCGTCGTCTTCGACATCGAGACCGTCCCCGACCTCGTTGCCGGCCGCGCGCTGATGGGCGCGGAGGCCGATGGCCTGCCCGATGCCCTGCTGCGCGAACGCCTCGGCGCCCGCTATGCGCGCGATGGCCAGGATCCTGCCACGGCCTTCCTGAAGCCGCCGCTGCACGCGGTGGCGTGCCTGGCGCTGCTGGTCGCGGACCGCGAGGGCCATGACGAACCCTGGCGCGTGCGCCGCCTGGCCGCCCGCCACACCGGCGATACGGCCGAGGCCGAGATCCTGGCGCTGTTCGAACGCACCGTCGCGGCGCGCCCCGCGCCCATCCTCGCGGGCTTCAACACGTCTGGCTTCGACCTGCCGGTGCTGCGCTACCGCGCCATCGCCACCGGGGTCGCGATGCCGGCGCTGAACGGCGCGAACGGGCGCAACTACGGCTATCGCTACGGCGCGGACCACATCGACCTGGCCGACCGGTTGTCGGGCTTCCGCGCATCACCCATGCCGTCGCTCGCCGAGGCCGCCGCGCTGGTCGGGCTGACCGCCAAGGCGGGCATGCACGGCGCCGATGTGGAACCCGCCATGGCCGCGGGCCGCGGCGACGAGGTCGCGATCTATTGCGAGACGGATGTCTGTGCCACCTGGCTGGTGCTGCTGCGCTTCTGGCAGGCGTTGGGCGCGATCGGTCCCGATGCCGCGCGCGGGTCCTTCCGCGCCTTCGCCGAGTTCCTCGAGGAACACCGCGCCGAGCCGGACTTCGCCCAGCATGCGGAGGTGGCGGCAGCGTTGGCGGTGGGCTGACCTGGCCGCGCACCGCTGCCTCGTCGAATCGACCGGCCCGTGCCTAGAGCAGATCCCGATCAGATGGAATCATCTGATCGGGTGCAGATGCTCGCGAAAACAGAGGTCTAGAGAGGTTGCAGTGAGCCAAGGCGAACGGAAACGGCTCTAGGTGCCCCAGGTCGGGACCGTCGTCTCGATCGTCTTGTCCATGTTGATGATGAAGTCGGTGCTGCACTGGCACGCTTCGCGGGCCATCTCGACCGCCTCCTCGTGCGACATCAGACCGCTCGAGACGATGGACTCGATGTCGGCCCAGGTCGGGTAGTCGAAGGTGAAGTACACCGGCGTGTCGGCGCCCTGCGCGCCATAGGTCTCGAGCAGCGCCTGCAGCTTGGCGGTGCAGTTCGCGTGCCCCTGCGCCGATCCGCAGGGCTGGCGCTCGGTGTACAGCCACACGATCCGCGCACCGAGGTCGAATTCCGCCTTGAGCGCTCGCGCACCCACCATCTCGGAATGCGCGCTCGGCACGTCTTTGGTGCCGGGCGGTTCGCTGACGAAGGTGAATTCGTGGTTGAGCTGCGTGCGCGGCGACCACATCATGATGGTGCAGATGTTCTTGCCGCCCACGGGGCGCACCCGCCGCGCCGCCTGTCGGTAGGATACCGCGTAGGACGCGGCTTCGCTGGTGTAGGCAACCTTCCTGACGTTCAAGGTCCTGCTCCGTGGTCGTCAGGCGCGGACGATATCGCAGGCCCGCGCGCGCAGGCCACGGGAAACCGCACGGCTGCCGCGGTGCTCCGGCGGCTATCGCTCGCAGCGGATGAACACGGTCGACGCATGCGCCTGTTCGCCCACATCCACCGCCGGACGCTCGCCGCTCGGGCTTTCGCGCAGCACGGGGGTGACGTTATTGCGGCGCAGGAAGTCCACCGCCTCGGTCCCCTTCACCGCGAAGTTCACGTTCTGCGGGATGTCGCCGGTACGCTGCGCCACGCGCGCGGCGTTCAGCTTGGACACGATCACACCGATCACATGGCCTTGACGGTCGAGCAGCGGTCCGCCGGAATTGCCCTGCTGTACCGGCGCGCTGATCTGGAACTGCGTCGGATTGTCGTTCAGCCCGGCCAGCGCACTGACCTCCCCGGTGGTCAGGGTCGGGCCGGAGGAAAGCAGGCCGGCCAGCGGAAACCCATAGGTCACGACACTCTCCCCGCGGCGCACCGGGTTGGCGCGGAAGGCGAGCACTGGCCCCGGGCTGCCGGCCACGCGCACCAGCGCGAGGTCCCGGCGCGCATCCGCGGCGGGCACCTGCCCCGGCATGGTGCGGCCATCGGCGGTGCGCACCAGGATGCGCGAGCAGCCCTCGATGACGTGATGGTTCGTGAGCACCTGCTCCGGGCCGACCACGAAGCCGGTACCGGTCGATGCCCGCGCATTGGGGTTGGGCCGCGGTCCGGGCATGGCGCCAGGCGCGGTGCCCGGGCCGGCCGCGACGCCGCCGGGCAGCGGTGCCGGCTTGCCATCGGGCGCGGGCGCGCCGGGCGGGGCGCGCTGCGCCACCGGCGGCGGGGCGGCGGCGGGGGCCAGCGCCATCGCGACATTCCGGTCGGCGCAGATATCCGCGTTGCGGCGGACCACCTCCTGGCCGCTTTCCAGCACCATCCGTAGGTCGAACCGGCAGCCGGCGGCCTCGGAGGGCCGCAGCGCAAAGAAGGCGCCGGGCGCCAGCGGCCCGCGGTTCAGCAGGTTGCTGCCCCAGTCCGGGCGCCCGCTGCGCACGGCGTGCAGGGCTGTCGCGGGGGCCGGGGTGCGGTTGTAGACGCGGAAGGTCTCGGTCTGCCCAAGCGCCGGAGTCGCGGCCAGGGCGGGCAGCAGCAGCAGGCCTAGGATCAGGGGACGCGTCATGCGCCTCATCATGTCGGTGGCGTGTGCAGGCGAGTCAATCGCGCCGGCGGCCGGTCGGGCCCGGGCGCACCGCCGGCCGTCACGGCTGCGGCGTGGGCGCGGGGCTGGCCGGTGGCGCTTCCGTCACGGCCGGCGCCGCCGGGGCAGGCTGCGGCGCCAGGTCGACAGACCGCGTCGCGCAGACATCGGCGTCGCGGCGCTGGACCTCGGTGCCATCCACCAGGGCCAGGCGGATGTCGAAGCGGCAGCCCGCGCCCTCGCCCAGGCGGACCGACAGGAACTGCCCCGGTGCCAGCACGTTGCGGCCGAGCAGGTTGCCGCTCCAGGCGGTATGTCCGCTGCGCACGACATACAGCGCGGTGGCCGACTGCGCAGTGCGGTTGAAGAAGCGCACCGGTTCGTTCTGCGCCTGCGCCGGCGCCATGGGCAGCAGCAGGATCCCCCCGAGCGCGGCGGCGCGCAGCAGCGCGGCCGGGGCGGTCACGGCCGTGCTCCCGGCACGGCAGGCGGCCGGGCCGTGGCCGCGGGCGTATCGGCGGTGGGGGGCGGGGCATCGGGGGCCATGGTGATCACCCGTTCGGCGCAGACATCGACATCGTTGCGCAGCGCCTCGCGCCCGTCGCGCAGGACCAGCCGCACGTCGAAGCGGCAGCCGCCGCCATCGCCCGGCTGCACCGACATGAAAGCGCCAGGCCGCAGGGTCAGCACCCCCAGCAGGTTCCCACCCCAGGACGAGGTGCCGGTCGGCGCAAGGTAGAGGCCGGTCGCGGACACCGGGGCGGCGTTCACGACGCGGATCGGCTGGGTCTGCGCCAATAGCGGCGCGTACGGCATCAACATCGGAACCAGGGCCAGGGCCAGGACGGGTGGCACGTTCATGTGACCTCCATGTCGCGATCCCGGGAGGGGCTGTCAATCGCCGCGGCTTGACCTTCCCATCATGGGAAGCGCCACTTGCCACCCGACATGCCCGAAGCGCCCGCCCCCGACCTGTCGCCCGCCATGCCGCGCCCGGCCCTGGCTCTGCCGGTCGAGGGCATGACCTGCGCCGCCTGCGCGGGACGGGTCCGGCGCGCCCTGCTCAAGGTGCCCGGCGTCACGGCGGCCGAGGTGAACCCCGTCACCGGCCGCGCCGCCGTCATGGGCCAGGCGGACCTTGGCACCCTGGCCAACGCGGTGGCCGGGGCGGGCTACCGCGTGCCGGAGGCGATCCTCGACCTCGCGGTGGGCGGCATGACCTGCGCGTCCTGCGTCGCGCGGGTGGAACGGGCGCTGGCACGGGTGCCGGGGGTGCTGTCGGTCCAGGTGAACCTCGCGACCGCACAGGCGCATCTGCGCGCCGTGGCCGGCACCACCGAGGCGGCGCTGGGCGCGGCACTCGTCGCCGCCGGCTACCGGCTGGTGCAGGCTGACCGGGCCGGTGGCGAGGACGCGGCCGCGGCGCGTGAAGCCCGCGACCTGTTGGCCGCGGCGCTGTTGAGCGCCCCGTTCCTGCTGGGCATGGCCGGCATGGCGCTGGGGCAGGATTGGATGCCCGGCGGCTGGGTGCAGGCGGGGCTCGCGACCCCGGTGGTGTTCTGGCTGGGCGCGCGCTTCTGGCGCGCCGGCTTCGCCGCGCTGCGGGCGGGCAGCGGCAACATGGACCAGCTGGTCGCGATCGGCACCGGCGCCGCTTGGGGCCTGTCCATGTTCCTGCTGCTGCGCCACGGCGGCGGCCACGCCCATGCGCTGTATTTCGAAGCGGCGGCGGTGGTGGTGTTCTTCGTGCTGCTGGGCCGTTGGCTCGAAACCCGCGCCAGGCGCGCCACGGGGGCGGCGATCGCGGCGCTGCTCGGCCTCGCGCCGCGCACCGCACGCCGCATCGACGGCGGCACCGAGCACGAGGTCCCCGCCGCCGCGCTGGCGGTGCACGACCTTGTCGTGGTGCGCCCGGGCGAACGCATCCCGGCCGATGGCGTGGTCCGCGAGGGAAGCTGCGGCATCGACGAGAGCGCCCTGACCGGCGAAAGCCGCACGGTCGAGAAGGACCCCGGCGCGCAGGTCTCGACCGGCACCATCGTGCTGGATGGCCGGCTGGTGATCGAGGTCCGCGCCATCGGCGAGGAGACGATGCTCGCGCGCGTCGCGGCGCTGGTGGCGGCCGCGCAGGCCTCTCGTGCGCCGGTGCAGAAGCTGGTGGACCGGGTCAGCGCCGTCTTCGTGCCGGTGGTGATGGGCATCGCCGCGCTGACGCTGGCGGGCTGGCTGGCGGCCGGCGCAGGGCTGGAACAGGCGGTGATCACCGCCGTCTCGGTGCTGGTGATCGCCTGCCCCTGCGCGCTCGGCCTCGCCACGCCGGCGGCGATCATGGCCGGGACCGGCGCCGCGGCGCGCGCCGGCATCCTGGTGCGCGACATGGAGGCGATCGAGCGCGCGCAGGCCATCACGCTGGTCGCCTTCGACAAGACCGGCACGCTGACCGAAGGGCGGCCGCGGCTTGTGGCGCTGCATCCGGCGGCAGGGGTGGCGCCGGCGCAAGCGCTGCGCCTGGCCGCGGCGCTGCAGGCCGGCAGTGAGCATCCGCTGGCCCGCGCGGTCGCTGCCGCGGCCGCCGAAGCCGCCGCGCCGCCGCCGGTCGAGGATTTCCGCGCGCTGCCCGGCCGCGGGGTGGAGGGCGTGGTCGAGGGGCGGCGGCTGGCCCTGGGCAGCCCGCGCCTGCTGGCGGAACGCGGCGCGGTCGCTGCCGGCCTTGGTGCCCCCGCTGCGGCCGAGGCCGCCGCCGGGCGCAGCCTGGCCTGGCTGATCGAGGGCGACGCGGCGCTGGCGCTGCTGGCCTTCGAGGACGCGCCGAAGCCCGGCGCGGCAGGCGCCATCGCCGCGCTGCACGCCGCCGGCCTGCGCACCGCCATGCTGAGTGGCGACCTGCGCGCGGCGGCGCAGGGCGTCGCCACGCGCCTGGGCATCGACGACCTGGCGGCCGAGGTGCTGCCCGCCGACAAGGCCGCGCGCATCGCCGCCTGGCAGGCGCAAGGCCAGCGCGTGGCGATGGTGGGCGATGGCGTGAACGACGCCCCGGCGCTGGCGCAGGCGGATCTCGGCATTGCGATGGGCACCGGCACGGATGTCGCGATCGCGGCGGCCGGCATCACGCTGCTGCGCGGCGACCCGGCCCTGGTGCCCGCGGCCATCGAGGTGGCGCGGCGAACGCAGGGCAAGATCCGCCAGAACCTGGCCTGGGCCTTTGGCTACAACATCATCGGGCTGCCCTTGGCCGCGGCGGGCCTGCTTTCGCCCGTGGTGGCGGGGGCGGCTATGGCGCTGTCCTCGGTCAGCGTCATGGCGAGCGCGCTGTGGCTGGCGCGCTGGCGCCCGCGGGAGGATGCACGGTGAATATCGGCGAAGCGGCCGCCGCCTGCGGCGTCTCGGCCAAGATGATCCGGCACTACGAGGCGATCGGCCTGGTCAGCGCCGCGCGCAGCGCCAACGGCTACCGCGTCTACGTCGAGCGCGACGTGGCCGTGCTGCGCTTCATCCGCCATGCGCGCGACCTCGGCTTCCCGCTCGAGGATGTGCGCCGGCTGCTGGCGCTGTGGCATGATCGCGCCCGCGCCAGCGCCGAGGTGAAGAAACTTGCGCTGGCGCATGTCGCGGCACTCGAGGAAAAGGCACGATCACTCGACGCCATGGCGGCAAGTCTGCGCCACCTCGCTGAGCACTGCCATGGCGATGCCCGGCCCGACTGCCCGATCCTGGACGACCTCGCACGCTAGCGCCGCCGCGCTTTGCCATTCACGTTCACAAACATCTCGACCCGACCCGATGATGTCATCCGATCGGGATCCGCCCGCCCAAGGAATGACCGCCATGGAAAAGACGTCGCCCCCCACCATCACGCTGAAGGTCGAGGGTATGTCCTGCAGCCACTGCGCGCAGGCCGTGACCGCCGCGATCGAGGCGAAGGACCCGGCCGCGAAGGTGGTGATCGACGTCGCCGCCGGCACGGTGCAGGCCAGCACCATCCTGCCGCGCCACGTGGTGTCGATGGCGGTCGAGGAGGAAGGCTACGAGGTGAAGGCGTAGGGCCTGCCTGACGGCACCTGCGCCGCTCGTCAGTTGCTGCCGCCATCCACCACGAAGTGCTGCGCCGTGACCATCGCGCTGTCGTCGGCCGCCAGCCACAGCACCATGCGCGCAATATCGTCGGGCAGCAGTGCGCCCTTCAGGCACTGGTTGGCCTGGCTGCGCGCCTCGGCCTCCGGCGTCAGCCACAGCGCCTTCTGCCGTTCGGTATGCACCCAGCCGGGCACCACTTCGTTCACCCGGATCCGGTCGGGGCCGAGGTCGCGCGCCAGGCCGCGCGTGAGCCCGCGCACCGCCGCCTTCGCCGCGGTATAGGCCGGCATGCCGCCGGCGCGGTTCATCCAGGAGATCGAACCGAGGTTGATGATCGACCCGCCACCGGCGCGGCGCATCATCGGCACCACCGCCTGGGCGCAGAAGAAGTGGTGGCGAAGGTTGGTCGCCATGCGTTCGTCCCAGTAGTCGGGCTCCACCGTCTCCAGCGCGTGCCGGTCGTCACGGGCGGCGTTGTTCACCAGCACGGTGATGTCGCCGACCCGTGTCGCGGCTTCCGCCACCGCGGCGCGCAGTTCATCGATGTCGCGCAGGTCGCAGGCGATGAAGACCGCACCGCTGGCGCCCGCCACCTCCGCGCCATGGGCGGCGTCGAAGTCCAGGAACGCCACGCGCGCGCCCTGCTGCGCAAAGCGCGCGACCATCTGCGCACCGATGCCCGAGGCACCGCCCGTCACCAGCACACCGCGCCCCTTGAGGCTCGGATAGATTGCAAAACCGTCATACATGGGCGCGTCCCTCCCGCGTCGTCCGAGATTGACACCTGTGTGAGCGCACGGCGACCATCCCCGACGGGAGACATCAACAGGAGAGTTTCACCATGTTCCAGCGAGGCCTTGCGGCCGCGTTCATCCTTGCCTGCGCCACCGTCACGGGCGCCGCCATGGCGCAATCCAACATCCCGAGCCCGACGCTCGACGCCATCCGCGCACGCGGCGCGCTGAACTGCGGGGTGGGCACCGGCGTTGCCGGCTTCGCGCTGCCCGACAGCCGCGGCGTGTGGCAGGGCCTCGATGCCGACCTGTGCCGCGGCCTGGCGGCGGCCATCTTCAACGACCCGACGAAGGTGCGCTTCATCCCGCTGTCCTCCTCCACGCGCTTCACCGCGCTGGGATCGGGCGAGGTGGACATCCTGTTCCGCACCAGCACCCAGACCATGCTGCGCGACACCACGCTCGGCCTGCGCCACGTCACCACCTATTTCTATGACGGGCACGGCTTCATCGTGCGCGCCAATGCCGGCGTCACGCGCGTGCGCGACATGGCGGGCGCCACCATCTGCCTGATCCAGGGCACCACCAACGAACAGGTCACGGCGGACTATTTCCGGTCGGTCAACGTGCCGTTCCAGCCGGTGGTCTTCGAACGCACGGACCAGGCGGCCGCGGCGCTGTCCGCCGGGCGCTGCGACAGCTTCGGCACCGATGCCTCCCAGCTCGCAGCCGTACGGTCGACCATGCCGCGCCCGGCCGACTGGACCGTGCTGCCCGAGCGCTTCAGCAAGGAACCCTACGGCGCCTATATCCGCCGCGGCGACGACAACTGGCACGACATCGTGCGCTGGTTCACCACCGCCATCATCGAGGCGGAGGAACAGGGCGTGACCGCGGCGAATGCCGAGGAGCAGCGCCGCACCAGCACCAATCCGAATACGCGCCGGCTGCTGGGCGTCACGCCTGAGCTTGGCCAGTCGCTGAAGCTCGATCCGGCCTGGGCCTACAACGCGATCCGCGCCATCGGGAACTACGGCGAGCTGTACGAACGCACCATGGGCGAGGCGACGCCGGTGGCGCTGCCGCGCGGGCCGAACCGCCTGCACACCAATGGGGGGCTGCTCTACGCGCTGCCGATGCGCTGAGTCTTGCGGCCGCGCAGTGCGGCCGCATTTTCCGCCCTCAGGCGCCGGGCGTGCTCATCTGCGCGCTTGGCTTGCGCGCCGGGCACTGGACCGCCCGGCGTGGCTGATGGTCTGGGCGCGGTCGCGCTGTGCGCTCCCGGATCGCGTGCCGCGATCCGTTTTCCTGTCTTTCGCAGCGGGGTCAGCCCTGCCGGCCGCGCGGCACCGGACGCCAGTCGGGCGGTGCCAGCTCGAATCCCGCGAAGTCGAAGGCGGGGCTGACGGTGCACCCCACCAGCGTCCAGCGCCCGAGCGAAACCGCCGACTGCCACCACCCCTTCGGCACCATCGCGAACAGCCGCTGATGCGCCGACAGGTCCGGGCCCAGATGCATCGCCTGCGCGTCATGCCCATCGGCCGACATCGACAGCGCGAGCGGCCCGCCGGCATGCCAGTGCCAGCCCTCGGCCGCATCCACGCGGTGCCAGTGGCTGAATTCATCCGCTGCCAGCAGGAACAGGATGGCGGTGCCCGCGCCGCGCGACCCGTCGGCCGGCGCGTCGCGCCAGGTCTCGCGGTAATGCCCGCCCTCCGGGTGCGGGCGCAGGTCGAGCGCGGCGATGACCTGCGCGGCCGTGACCGCCGGGTCGCGCAGGTCGATCATCAGGCCGCCGGCACGGTGCGCGACAGCGGCGGCAGCGTCGAGACCTCGGCGAACCAGGCGGCCAGCTTCGGGTGCGCCGCGCGCCACGGCTCGGCGGCGAAACGGAAATCGAGATAGCCGAGCGCGCACCCCACCGTGATGGCACCGATATCGGCCAGGCCGGCGGGCGGGTTCGCTTCCAGCACGTCCAGCGCGCGCTCCACCGCCGCCTTCTGCCGCGCGTCGAAGGCCTTTCGTCCCTCATCCTGCGGGTGCGGCATGTTCAACCGCCGCGCCACCGCTGCATCCAGGATGCCATCGGCCGCGGCGTGCATGATCTGCGCGCGCAGCCGGGCCGCGCTGCCGGTCGGCGGAAACAGTGCGGGTGCGTCGCCGATCGTATCCAGGTATTCGCAGATCACCGGGCTGTCGTAGATCGCGGTGCCGTCGTCGGCGACCAGCGCGGGCACCTTGGAGAGCGGGTTGCTGGCGAGCAGGTCGGCCGGCGAGACATGCGGGTTGGTGCCGACCGTCTCGATCCGGTGGTCGATGCCGCGCGCGATGGCGCAGGCCATCACCTTGCGGACATAGGGGCTGGCGGGGGAATGGTGCAGCTTCATCGTGGAATCGTCCGTTTCAGCGGAAATTGTCCTTGGCGGCGCGGATGCGCGCCAGGGCGGCGACATCGGCGGCGCGCAGGAAGGGGTTGGCGTCGGCTTCCTCGCCGATCGTGGTGGGCAGGGTCGGCCGGCCCTCGGTGCGCTGGCGCGCGATCTCGGCGGCGCGGGCCTGCAGCGCGGCGTTGTCGGGGTCGATGCTGAGCGCGAAGCGGGCATTGCTCTCGCTGTATTCGTGGCCGCAGCACACCAGCGTCTCGGGCGGCAGGGCGGCCAGCGCGGCCAGGCTGTCGAACATCTCGGCGGCGGTGCCTTCCAGCAGCCGTCCGCAGCCCAGCGAGAACAGGGTGTCGCCGCACAGCAGGATCGCGCAGTCCGGCAAATGAAAGGCGATGTGGCCGCGGGTGTGCCCATCGCTCGCGATCACGTCGACCGGCACGCCGAACAGCTCGAAGCGCTCGCCGGGCTTCACCGCGAGGTCGAGCTTCGGCAGCCGGTGCGCATCCGCCGCGGCCCCCACCACCGTACAGCCGTAGCGCTTCACCAGGTCGGCCACGCCGGCCACGTGGTCGCCGTGATGGTGGGTCAGCAGGATGGTGTCGATCCGCCCGTCCAGGGCATCGGCGGCGGCGATCACGGGGTCGGCCTCGCCCGGGTCGCAGACCGCGAGGCGCCCATCCGAGGCCCGCAGCAGCCAGGCATAGTTGTCGGAAAGACACGGCACCGGCGTCACGGTCAGGGGCATGGTCGGTAACTCCTCCGGCGGGGCGCGGGGGCATCCCAACCCGCCACGCGGACCCCTATATCCTCCGCATGGGCGGCGAGGTCCACGGGCTCGGAACATTCTACGCATCGGCGAACGGCGCCGCGGCGGGGCGGTTGCTTGCGCAACGGCTGCGACGCACCTGGCCCCGCCTGGCCGGCCAGTCGGTGCTCGGAATCGGCCATGCGGCGCCCTACCTCGACCTCTGGCGGGGCGAGGCGGCGCGCTGCATCGCGCTGTCGCCCGCGCAGCTCGGCCTCGCGCGGTATCCGGCGCAAGGCCCGGCCAGCGCCCTGGTCGCGGAGGAGGATTCGCTGCCCTTCCCCGACCTGTCCTTCGACCGCGTCCTGCTGGTCCATGGCCTCGAGATGGCCGAGAACGCGCGTCGCCTGCTGCGCGAGACTTGGCGCATCCTGAAGGATGATGGCCGGCTGCTGGTCGTTGTCGCGAACCGGCGGGGGCTGTGGGCGCAGATGGAGCATACGCCCTTCGGGCACGGGCATCCCTATTCGCCGGGTCAGGTCTCGCGCCTGCTCGCGCGCCACATGTTCCATGTGGAACACCGCGATTCGGCGCTGTTCACGCCGCCCTGGGGGCCGTGCCTGCGCGCCGGCGCGGGGTGGGAACGCCTGGGCCATGCGGTCTGGCCCGCGCGCTATGCCGGGCTTGCGATCGTCGAGGCGGTGAAGGACCTCGCCTGCGCGACGCCGGCCGGGCTGGTGCAGGTGCCGCGCCGGGTGCTGGCCCCCGCGTGACAGACCGCTTGAGGCTGCGCCGTGCGGCGCAGTCTGCAGCCCGGCACCGGCCGGCTCGCGCACCCGGCCACCCGTCGCGCCGCAGGCGCGCTATTCGCGCGACGGCAGCATCCTGGTTGGGTGGCCGGGTGGGGGAGCGGGCCGGTGCCGGCATTCCCAAACGGTCCCAGACCGGCCCCCCCTTGCCGGGCGGCGCCCCCCCTGCGATGGACGCGCTCTCGTTCTCCGGAGACACGCCCATGACCCCCGCCCAGAAGACCGCCCTCGAAGGGGTGTGCACCGCCACGCTGACCACCGTGCTGCTCAAGAAGGGCGTGCGCTTCTGCTACATCGCCGGCTCGCGCCCGATCGTGCCGGGCAGCGGCAAGCGAATCGTCGGCCCCGCCTTCACGCTGCGCTTCACGCCGACGCGCGAGGACCTCGCGACCGTCGATTCCTGGTCCTCCCCGCGCAGCACGCGTGCGGCCATCGAGGAGATGCCGGAGGGCTGCGTCGCGGTGGCGGATGCGATGGCCTCCACCGCCGCGGGCATCTTCGGCGACATCCTGTGTGCGCGCATGGCCAAGAAGGGCGTCGCCGGCCTGGTCACCGACGGCGTGCTGCGCGATGGCGCGGGCGTGATCGGCACCGGCCTGCCGGTGTTCTGCCAGGGCTATGTGGCGCCCGCTTCCGTCGCCGCGCTGAACTTCGTGGGCTGGCAGGAGACCATCGGCTGCGGCGGCGTCACAGTCATCCCCGGTGACATCATCGTGGCCGACCAGGACGGCGCCGTGGTGATCCCGGCCGCCATGCTGGATGCCGTGGTGGAGGCCGCGGTCGAGCAGGAACGCCTGGAAGCCTGGATCATGACCGAGGTCGAGCGCGGCGTGCCGCTGCCCGGCCTGTATCCCCCCAATGCCGAGACCAAGGCGCGCTACGAAGCCACGCGCAAGTGACCGCCCGGCGCGCGTGGCGGGCGCTCCACGCGCGCTGATGCGCCACGCGCCCCTGGCGCGATGACACGCCGCGCGCGCCGCCTATTCCAGCACGACGCGCGAAGGCGTGACGACCACCCCGTTCGACCGCCCGCCGGCGCCGAAGGTCTCGATCCGCGTGGCATAGCCCTGCGCCGCCACCATGCCGGTCGCGATGTCGATCGCCACGCGCGCGAAGATCGCCACGCGCGCATCCGATTCGCCGCCGCGCAGCCGCCCGGCCAACTCCACCGCGCAGCGCGCCAGCAGCACCGGACGCCCGCCCATCGCGGCCGTGCCCTCGGGCCGGCAGGTGCCCCCGCGCGGCGACCCGGCGACGGGCAGGGAGACATCCTCGCGCGGGGCGAAGCGGCGGCGTTCCAGGCTGAGTGTGCCGAACTGCTCCCGCCACGCTGCCAGCAGCCCGTCGCGCGCGGCATCGGGCGCCGGTGCGGTGCCGTCTGGGCGCAGCGCGGCGAATTCCTGCACCCGACCATCCACATCCCGCAGCGCCGAGATGCGCAAGCCGAGCTGCTGCTGCACCAGCACTAGGCGCGTCGCGTTGCCTTCCGGGCGCGCCTCGGCCACGGCCAGGCAGTCACGCTGCGGCGGGCGGCCGGGGCGCGGGGTGTGCTCGCGGCACAGGCTGCGCCAGGGGCCCCAGGCACTGCCGCCGACCGCGACCGGGGCGACCAGTGGCCGCACCGCGCCATCCAGCGTCAGCGCGGGCGCGGTGGCGCGCCAATCGCCCGGCTGCGCGGCGGCCGGCGTGCCGACCGCCAGGCCACCGGCCAGCCACGCCAGCGGCAGGGATGCGCGTACCCTCATGATGCGGCGGCGTGGCGGCTGATGCACGGCACTGTCATTCTCCGACCCTATCCCGCCCCCGCCCGGCGCGGCTAGAACGACAGGCATGAGCGGCAATGGCATGGATGCGGTGCGCGAAGGGCTCGCGCGGGGCCTCGCGCGTTTTCTCGCGCCTGCGCGCCTGCCCGACGGCTATGCGCCCGCTTTTGCCACGCAGCCGCGCGGGCAGGTCTTCGACCTCGCCGCCAATGCCGCAGCGGCCGAGGCGCTCGCGCATCCGCTGCTGGGCGGCGCCGAGGGCGCGCTCGACCTGCTGCTGTCCTTCCAGGGGGCTGGCCGCGCCCCCCAGGCGCTCGGCCCGGCCCGCGTCACGGTCGAGGACGAGACGCCGCGTTCGTTCGACATCCGCACCCCGCACCACCGCTTCACCGGCAACCTGAAGCGCGGGGAGATCGAGCAGCGGCTGCATGGCGAGGACGGCCCGCCCGCCATCCTGCACGGCGGCAACCTGGTCGAATTCACCTGGCGCGGCCGCAAGCACTGCCTCGATGTCGAGGACGCGATCACCACCACCGGGATCGAACCCGTGCCCGGCGGCGTGCTGCTGTTCCATGAAAGCATCGTCGGCGGGCGCGGTCGTTTCTCCCGCGCCGCGTCGCAGGACCTTGCACGGCTGCGCTACGCGTATGAGGTGCGCGCGGACAGCCCGGTGGTCACGCTGACCGTGACGCTCACCACCGCGCCGGGCATCACGCTGGATCGCGTGCGCATCACCACCGCCTGCGACGGCATGAGCGACCAGCGGTTCGCGACGCTGGTGCTGGGCGAGGGGGCCGAGGCGCGGCACAGCGACAGCCCGGCGGGCGACAACATCACCGTGCAGGACGGCCCGGTCGCCTGTTTCGGCGCGTTGCAGGGGCGGCCGGCGCGGCAGGCGCTGGCGCTGTCGATCCGTCCGTGCGGGCCGGCGCCGCTGCTCAGCGTGAAGGCCAGCGGGCCCGAGCCGCGCCGCCTGCACTGGCTGCTGGCGCGCTACGCCGAAGCGCGGCTTGGCCCGGGGCAGGCGCTGGTGGCGCGCGAGGAACGGCTGGTGCTGCGTGGTCTGGACGCGCCGCTGGCCGTGCCGCGCGGGGCGGATGCCGCCAGCGCGGCGCCGGCCGGGGCGATCGCGCTGGCGCTCGCGACCCACGCGGCGCTGGCGAACGGGCCGCGCGGTGCCGCACTGCGCGCCGCGGCACTGCACGCGCTCGGCGCCTTTGAGCCGGATGGCGCGACGCCGGCGGACCTGGCGCAGGCGCTGATGGCCGCGGATGCGCTGCGCCAGGGCGCCGGCGATCCGTCGCTCGCGTCCCGCGCCGCGGCGATCGAGGCCGCGCTGGTCGCGACACAGCGCGAGTCCGGTGTATTCCGTGATGCCGGCGATGCGCCCGCGACGGTCGGCGGCCACGCGGCGGCGCTGCTGGCGCTGGCGCGGCGCGGCAGGCCGCCGGAACAGCCGCTCCGGCGGGGCATCGCTGCGCTTGGCCTCGCCACGCTGGCGGGACCGATCGACACGCTGGCGTTGCGCGGCGAGGGCGATCCCGCCGCGACTGGCACCGAGGACCTCGCGCGCTTGCTGCGCGCACTGCGCGCCGTGCAGGCGGCGCGCGCCGCCGGCGCCATGGCGCTGCCCGAGGATGCGGCGAGGCGCCTCGCCTTCCTGGCCGCGACCGCGATGACGCTGTTGCAGGGCCGCATCCGGCCCGAGGGCGAAGTGCTGGTGGTGTCCGGCGGCGCGCCGGGCACGGCGCCGACACTGGGCGCCCAGGTGGCGGCGCTGGCGGCGCTGGTGCCGCCCGAGGCGACGCAGGAGCGGGCGGCCGCATGATCGGTACGACGGACCTTGTGGCCGCGCGCGTGCGGCGTGCCGCGCCGCACCGGCATCTGGCCGCCTGCCTGTCCGCGGTGCTGATGCTCGGGCTGCTGCAGGCCTGCGCGGCACCCCCGCCGGTGCCGGCCGCGATCGAGGCGCCGCTCTCCTACCCGCCCAGCGCGCGCGAGCGCATGCTGCGCATCGCCACCGCGGAATGGGAGGAGTGGGGTCGCCAGACCTCCGACAGCGCACCGGGCACGCGGGAGACCGATGTGGCGAATTTCCCGCGCGTGCTGGCCTATTGGCGCGCGGTTCCGGAGGGCGACGGGCCGGTCGCGCGCAATCGTGCGCGCTACTACTACGGCAGCGCCGACCTGTGGCGCGAACCGGCCTGGTCGGCGGCCTTCATATCCTTCGTGATGCGCAGCGCGGGGGTGGACCAGCGGGAATTCCCGCCCTCGGCCGCGCATGCCTTCTACATCGATGCGATGATCCTGGACGCGCAGCGTTTCCCGGCGCAGGCCCCCTTCATCCCGCACGAGGTCGCCGCGCGCGCGCCGCAGGTGGGCGACCTGGTCTGCGCCGATCGTTCCTCGCGCCCGATCAGTTCGTGGCGCGAGCGCGCGGCCGACCGCGGCGCCTTCCGGCCCACCCATTGCGACATCGTGGTGCGCGTGGCGCCCGGCGTGGTCGAGGCGATCGGCGGCAACCTGCGCGACGCCGTCACCCTTGCCGTGATGCCGACCGACGCGAGCGGCCGCCTGCTGCCGCGCGGCCGTGGCGAACCGCGCTTCTTCGCCGTATTCGAGAACCGCCTGGGGCGCCTGCCGCCCTTCGCGCCACCACCACCAGCCAACGGGGCACCGCCATCGTGACCGACCTGTTCTCTCCCTTCACCTTGCGCGGCGTCACGCTGAAGAACCGCATCGGTGTCGCGCCCATGTGCCAGTACTGCGCGAAGCCGGATGGTTTCCCGACCGACTGGCATCTCGCGCACCTGGTCTCGCGCGCGGTGGGCGGTGCCGGCGTGACCATCGCGGAAGCCACCGCCGTCACGCCCGAGGGGCGCATCAGCCCCGGCGACCTTGGCATCTGGTCCGATGCGCATGTCGCGCCGCATGCGCGCCTTGCCGCGGCGATCGCGGCGGTGGGGTCGGTGCCGGGCATCCAGATCGCGCATGCCGGGCGCAAGGCGTCGCGCAACGCGCCGTGGCTGCATGGGCCGGCGGACCCGTCCTGGACCTGCATCGCTCCCTCGGCCGAGGCCTTCGGCGACTTCGCGGTGCCGCAGGCGATGACCGAGGCGCAGATCGGCGCGACCATCGCCGACTTCGTCGCGGCGGCGAAGCGCGCCGTGCAGGCGGGCTATCGCTTCATCGAGATCCATGCCGCGCATGGCTACCTGATGCACCAGTTCCTCAGCCCGCTGTCGAACCGCCGCAACGATGGCTGGGGCGGGGATTTCGACGGGCGCACGCGCATCGTGACCGAGACCTGCGCGGCCGTACGCGCCGCGATCCCGGCGGACCTGCCGCTGGCGATCCGCGTGTCGCACACCGACTGGGTCGAGGGCGGCTGGACCACGGAGGAGACGGTCGAACTGGCGCGCCGCGTGAAGGCGCTGGGCATCGACCTGGTGGACGTCTCCTCGGGCGGCAACGACCCACGGCAGAAGATCGCGCTGGTCCCGGGCTACCAGGTGCCGGGTGCGGCGGCGGTGCGCGAGGCCGGCGTGCCGGTCGCGGCCGTGGGCCTCATCACCGAGCCCGAGCACGCGCAGTCCATCCTGAGCGAAGGCAAGGCCGACCTGATCTTCCTGGCGCGCGAACTGCTGCGGAACCCGTACTGGCCGCTGCACGCCGCGGCGAAGCTCGGCCGCACCGATGCGCTGGCGATCCCGCCGCAATATGACCGCGCCTGGGGCGCGCTGGGCAAGGTGACAATGGACATGGCCGTCGCGCAGCCGCAGCCGGCGCTGTGACAGGGCGCGCCCGCGCCGGCTAGCGCGGGTTCCGTCCGCCCTGGTTCACCTCAAGGCCGCTAGCTGCCTGCTTTCGCGAGCAGCTTCACCCGATCGGACGATTCCGTCTGATCTGGACCTGCTCTAGACTCGCGCCTGCAACGCTGGAGGCAGGCCATGGCCGAGATCGACGGTGTCCGCGCACTGCTGACCGGACGGCCGCGCCCGGTCGGCTGGTCGGAGCGGCGCGCGCGCATCGAGGAGGTGGCGGCGGCAGACCCGCCGCCGCCGGGCATCGCTTTCGCGCCCACGACCATCGCCGGCATTCCCGCCGAATGGTCCGAGGCGCCGGGTGTCGATGCCGCGCGCGTGCTGCTGTTCCTGCATGGCGGCGGGTATTGCTCGGGGTCGATCGTCAGCCATCGCACGATGGCATCCCGCGCCGGCGCGGCGGCGGGGATGCGCGCGCTGGCGCTGCAGTATCGCCTCGCGCCCGAGCATCCCTACCCGGCGGCGCTGGAGGATGCGCGCACCGCCTTCGCCGCGCTGCTGGCCGAGGGCTTCCGCCCGGCCGACATCGTGGTGGGCGGCGACAGCGCCGGTGGCGGTCTCACGCTCGCGCTGATGGTCGCGCAGCGGGATGCGGGGCTGCCGCTGCCGGGATGCGCCTGGCTGGCTTCGCCCTGGGTCGACCTGGCGACGACCGGGGCGAGCATGGACGCGAAGGATGGCGTCGATCCGCTGATCCATCGCGGCTACCTCGAGGAATTGTCGGCCGCCTATCGTGGCGGCGTGGCGGCGGATGATCCGCGCGTCTCGCCGCTGCACGCCGACCTGCGCGGCCTGCCGCCGGTGCTGGTGCAGGTGGGGTCCGCCGAGACGCTGCTGGACGACGCGGTGCGCATCGCCGGGCGGCTGGGCGCGGCGGATGTGCCGGTGCGGCTCGAGGTCTGGCCGCACATGATCCACGCCTGGCCGTTGTGGTCGGCGCGGCTGGCGGAGGGGCGTCGCGCTCTGGCCTCGGCCGGCGCCTTCCTGCGGGCGCGGGGGTTTCCCGAGGCGGCGGCAACGGCGTAGCCTCCCCGGCAAAGCCAGGGAGGGCGGCATCATGCGCAAGGGATTGATCGCGGCGGCATTCGGCCTGCTTGTCGCCGCTTCGGCGACCGCGCAGGAGGCGTTTCCCTCGCGCACCATCACGCTGATGGTCGCCTATCCGCCCGGCGGCAACACCGACCTGATGGCGCGCGCGCTGCAGCCGGAACTCACGCGCGCGCTGGGGCAGACCGTGGTGGTGGTGAACCGCGGTGGCGCGGCGGGCACGATCGGGTCCGCGGAACTCGCGCGCGCGCGGCCGGACGGCTACACCATCGCGATCACGCCGAACAACCCGATGACGGCGCAGCCGCACGCCATCGCGCTGACCTACGGGCTCGACAGCTTCCGCTTTCTCTGCCGCGTGTATGACAACCCGCAGGTGGTGATCCTCGGGCGCAACGCGCCCTTCAGCGACTTCGCCGGGCTTGTCGCGCATGGGCGCTCCGCGCGGGAGGCGCTCGTCTATGGCGCGCCGGGCAATGCCAGCACGCAGCACATCCTGATGGCCGCGCTGCTGAAGCGCGCCGGCGTCGAGGGGCTGATGGTGTCCTTCACCGGCGCGGGGCCCATGAGCCAGGCGGCGATGGGCGGGCAGATCCAGGCCTTCATCGAGGCATCGTCGATCCCGGCCTCGACGGGGCTCACCCCGATCGCGGCGGTTTCCGCGCAGCGGCTGCCGCATCTGCCGGATGTGCCGACGGTCGCGGAGCTTGGCTTTCCGGTGCAGGGGAGTTCGCATGGCGGGCTGATCGCGCCGGCGGGCATTCCCGACGCGGCGGCGGCGGCGATCGAGCGCGCCTGCGAATCCGCGGTGGCCAGCGAGGGCTTCCGCACCACCGCGCAGCGCCTGGCCTCCGTGCCGGCCTTCCTGCCGGGGGCGGCGTTCCGCGAGAGCTTCGCGGCCGAGAGCGCGGCGAACGAGGGCCTGCTACGCGACCTGGGGCTGCTGCGCGCCCGCTGAACCCGCGCGGACTTGTCGCGACGCGAGTGGCGCGGCCATGCTGCGTCGTCACGCTGGAGGACGCCGTGCCGGCCTATCTGATCGTCAACATCACCGTGCATGACCGCGAGGCGTTCGAGGCCTATCGCGCCCAGGCGCCGGCGGTCATCGCCGCCCATGGCGGGCGCTACCTGGTGCGCGGCGGGCCGGTCGAGGTGATGGAGGGCGAGCCCGGTCTCGACCGCGTCGTGGTGCTGGAATTCCCCACCGTGGCGGCGGCGCGCGGCTTCTGCCACAGCGCTGACTACGCGCCGCTGATCGCGCTGCGCCGTGCCGCGAGCACCGCGCATATCGCGCTGGTGGACGGGGTGGCGGCGTGACGATCGACGCGCTTGCGCCGTTCTATCCCTGGGTGAAGGCGATGCACCTGCTGGGCGCCTTCGCCTGGATGGCGGGGCTGTTCTACCTGCCGCGGCTGTATGTCTATCACTGCCAGGTGGCGGCCGGTTCGGCGCAGTCGGAACTGTTCAAGGTGATGGAGCGCCGCCTGCTGCGCGCCATCATGAACCCCGCGATGATCTGGACCTGGGGTTTCGGCTTGCTGCTGGTGCTGACACCGGGCGTGGCGGATTGGACCGCGGGCTGGTGGTGGGGGAAGGTCGTGGGGCTGCTGACCATGACCTGGTTCCACATGGACCTGGCCGCGGCGCGCAAGCGCTTCGAACGTGACGCCAACACGCGCAGCGAGCGCGGCTGGCGCATCATGAACGAGGTGCCGACGCTGGCGCTGATCCTGATCGTGGTGATGGTGATCGCGAAGCCGTTTTGATGTGTCCCTCAAACGGCGGAAGGCCGGCATCCGCCGGCCTTGCCTTCGCGCCATACGCTGGTGCGCTGGCGGCATAGCGTCGTCTGGGCGTGGTCTCGCTTGGCGCGATCCGAGTCGTTTGCGCCCTCAGGCGCGTGGTGCCGGAGGCACGCCTTTGGCGTGGCGCGCCCGCTTCGCGGGCTTGGCTTGCGCGCCGTGGTCTCCCGGAGCGCGGCAGGGCCGCGATCCGTTTGCAGTGGGGGGCGGGACCTTGAAGGCGGGCTCGCAGCTCCGCATATCGCCTGTTGACGGGCGGCCTCAGCCTTCCTAGGGTCCCGTTCGCTTCCCGCCTGCGGCGCGGGGTGCCTCGCGCCTTGTGCCGCGACTTCCTTCCTTCCTCCTCGGGACATTGCCCCTCGCGCCGGTCCTCGGCGCCGATCCGGGCGAGCAGGCAGTGGCTTCCATCGCCGCGCCCGCGGGAATTTCCCGGCCAATCCCCCGCTCTCGGACGCCGTCCAGGATCCAATGCACCTCTCCGAACTCAAGGCCAAAAGCCCCGCCGACCTCCTCGCCTTCGCCGAGGAGCTGAACGTCGAGAACGCATCCACCCTGCGCAAGCAGGACATGATGTTCGCCATCCTCAAGACCCTGGCGGAGAACGACCAGGCGATCTTCGGCGAGGGCACCCTCGAGATCCTGCCCGACGGCTTCGGCTACCTGCGCTCGCCGCAGGCGAACTTCCTGCCGGGACCCGACGACATCTACATCTCGCCCGCGCAGGTCCGGCGCTTCGCGCTGCGCACCGGCGATACGGTCGAAGGGCAGATCCGCGCGCCGAAGGATGGCGAGCGCTACTTCGCGATGCTGAAGGTCAACAACATCAATTTCGAGCCGCCCGAGGCGCTCAAGCATCGCATCAACTTCGACAACCTGACGCCGCTCTATCCGAACCGCCGGCTCAAGATGGAGAACCCGGAGGTCGAGAGCGTCGCGAAGTCCCCCGCCAAGGACAACACGCACCGCGTCATCGACCTGATCGCCCCCATCGGCATGGGCCAGCGCGCGCTGATCGTCGCACCCCCGCGCACCGGCAAGACCGTGATGCTGCAGAACATCGCGAAGAGCATCAGCGCGAACAATCCCGAAGTCTTCCTGATGGTGCTGCTGATCGACGAGCGGCCCGAGGAAGTCACCGACATGGCGCGCACCGTGCGCGGCGAGGTCGTGGCCTCCACCTTCGACGAGCCGGCCACGCGCCATGTGCAGGTCACCGAGATGGTGCTCGAGAAGGCCAAGCGTCTGGTCGAGCACAAGCGCGACGTGGTGATCCTGCTGGATTCGATCACGCGCCTGGGCCGCGCCTACAACTCCGTGGTGCCGTCGTCGGGCAAGGTGCTGACCGGTGGTGTCGACGCCAACGCCCTGCAGCGCCCCAAGCGCTTCTTCGGCGCGGCGCGCAACATCGAGGAAGGCGGCTCACTGACCATCATCGCCACCGCGCTGATCGACACCGGTTCACGCATGGACGAGGTGATCTTCGAGGAATTCAAGGGCACCGGTAACAGCGAAATCATCCTGGACCGCAAGCTGTCCGACAAGCGCGTGTTCCCGGCCATCGACATCACCAAGTCCGGCACCCGCAAGGAGGAGCTGCTGGTCGATCGCGGCACGCTGTCCAAGATGTGGGTGCTGCGGCGCATCCTGAACCCGATGGGCACGCAGGACGCGATGGAGTTCCTCACCGACAAGCTGAAGTACAGCAAGACGAACCAGGACTTCTTTGATGCGATGAACACCTGATCGGTGTTCACCGCATCCGTATCGTCGGGCACGCCTTCGGCGTGACGCGATGAACACCTGATCGGTGTTCACCGCATCCGTATCGTCGGGCACGCCTTCGGCGTGACGCGATGAACACCTGAGGGTGACCGGCGCGCCCGCATCGTCGGGCACGCCTTCGGCGTGACGCGATGAAGGCCCTCGACGCGGCGGCTTTCCCGCCGTCGCGCCCCGCCTACCGCGGCAAGGGCCGCAACCGCTCAATCGCGCGCCCCAGCGCCGCATCCGCGCGGCGGACATCGCCCGCCGCCAGCGCCTGCTCCGCCATCGCCATCTGCGCGCGCACCTGCTCGACATGCCGCAGGGTCGGCACCGCTTCCGCCATCCCCTGCGCCACCGCCAGTTCCTCGCTCGCCCGCGCACGCCTGCCGCGGATCCAGTCGTCCTGCATGCAGCGGACGCAGATGAAGCTCCGCGCCAGCCGCAATTGCCCGGCCAGCGCGCGCGGGTCGGGCGGGCCGCCCCGCGCCGCGACGCGGCCCTCCGCCTCGATGGCACGGATGGCCGCGTCGATCGCGGCCATCGCCTCCTCTTCCTCCTGCCATCCCAGCACATCGATCCCGTGGCGCACCTGGCGCATCGCCGGCACTGCGCCGGGCAGGGACGGTGCCGCCGCGATCATGTCGCGCGCCGTCTGCAGCTTGTCGCGGCCGATCATCGACCGCCGCGCGGGGTGGTTCACGCCCGACCGCTCGATGTCGTCGTTGCAGCGCGCGCACAGCATGTCGCGGGCGAAGCGCAGCTGGGCGATGATCGCTCGCGCCTCCGGCGTGATGACGGCGCGCGCATCGGGTGGCGCGGGCGTGGCTGCGCCGGCTCGTTGCGCCTGCGCGCCACGCCCGGCCGCCACCGTGGCGAGCATCCCCGCCAGCACTGCCCGCCGTCGCACCACGCCGACCCAGCCCGCCATCGCCGCTGCTCCCGCGCCCCCGGCGACAGCCTATCCCCTTGCGCGCACCCCCGCGACGCCCACAAAGGAGACACCATGAAACCCTGCACGGACCCCGCGGAGATCCTCCGCGCCACCCTGTTCGCCGCGCGCGCCCATGCCGGGCAGGCGCGCAAGGGTGCGGCCGCCGAACCCTATGTGAACCACGTGATCGAGGTCGCTGGCATCCTGGCGGACCACGGCGCGCCGCTGCCCGCCATCCTGGCCGGCCTGCTGCACGACACGGTCGAGGACACCGACTGCACCCATGCCGACCTGGTCGTCGCCTTCGGCGAGGAGGTCGCGGCCATCGTCGCCGAAGCCACCGACGACAAGTCCCTGCCCAAGGAGATCCGCAAGTCGCTGCAGGTCTCCCACGCGCCCAAGAAGTCGGATGCGGCAAAGCAGCTCAAGCTGGCCGACAAGATTTCCAACCTGCGCGCCATCGCCGACAGCCCGCCGGCCAACTGGAACCATGCGCGGCGCACCGAATATGTCGGCTGGGCAGGGCGTGTGGCCGCGGGCTGCAAAGGCGTGAACCCCGCACTCGACGCACTGTTCGACGAGACCTATCGCGACGCCCTGGCGCGCCTGGCGGAGGAGATGCGGGGGTAGCGCCGGCTCGCCCCTGCGGCTCACGCCCGATGCCCCCCCGATGGACGCGCGCGGAGCCACATGGCACCTTCCGGCCTGCATGCTTTCCATCCCCGCCAGCCGCCCCAATGCCTATACCGGCAGCCCGCTCGACCGCGCCGGCGAGAAGCGCGACGATGCCGAGTTCATCGCTGCCGCGCTCACCCACCCCGACACGCTCTTCGCGCCGGTCTGGCGTGCGCGCTCGCTCATGAAGGGTGTCGCGGAAGGCCGGCCCGAAGCCGTGCTGCTGACCGGCGCAGCGGCCGAGGCGGTGCGCATGGCCGATGGCCCCTGGGCCTTCCTCGGCCTGTGGGAGGGCAGGCCGGTCTTCGCGGTGGATTGCTCGACCGCCGACGACCCGCTGCCGCTGCTGCCCGACGGCATGGGCACCTTCACCGACCTGCGCCAGGTGGCCGGCCTGCTGCCGGCCGGCGAGGCGAGCGTGCTGGCACATGCCCGCGGCATCATGCACTGGCGCGTGAAGCATCGATTCTGCGGCGTGTGCGGCAGCCGCTGCGAACCGCGCAGCGCCGGCAACGTCATGGTCTGCCAGGGGTGCGGGGCGCAGCATTTCCCGCGCACCGACCCCGCCGTCATCATGCTGGTGGTGCGCGAGGATGCCTGCCTGCTCGGCCATTCCCACCGCTTCCCGAACGTGACGATGTATTCGACGCTGGCCGGCTTCGTGGAACCCGGCGAGAGCCTCGAGGAAGCGGTGCGGCGCGAGGTGAAGGAGGAAGCCGGCATCGATGTCGGCGAGGTCTGGTACCATTCCTCGCAGCCCTGGCCGTTTCCGTCGTCGATCATGCTCGGCTTCCATGCCGAGGGGCTGTCGGAGGACATCCACATCGACCACGACGAACTGAAGGACGCACGCTGGTTCACACGCGACCAGATCCGCAACCACCAGGCGCTGGGGTTCTCCCTGCCGCGCGCGGATTCCATCGCGCGCCGCCTGATCGAGGATTGGATGGGCGCATGACGCGCGCGCTGCTGATGCTTGCGCTCCTGGGCCTCGGTGCCTGCCAGCAGGGCGGCGTCTGGGCGAACGTGCCGCGCGACGACAGCCCCGACGGCCAGGCCTGCCGTCGCGAGGCGGCCGACGACCCCGAGGTGCGGCGGATCAGCGGCACCGCGACGTCAGGCAACCTCGCGCAGGATGAACGCGTGCGCGAGGAACTGCTCGCGGCCCTGCCGCGCGCCTGGCGCACCTGCATGACGCGCCGCGGCGCTCTGCCGCCTGGCGGGGTCGAGCAGGTTCGCCGCACGACCTTCTGACATGGGCCGCGCTACCTTTTGACTCGTGCCGCGTGCCCGAACGGGCGCCGCGGGTTATCTGGCGGGCCAGAGGAAACCTGAGGTTTCCGGTCACACCGATGGCGTGCCTCCGGCATGACGCGCACGGCGTGCCTACCCGGCACGTCACGCGGCGGGTGGCGCTCCGGCATCTCTCGCGCACGGGCAGGCAAACGCCGATACCGGCGGCCGAAGGCTTCGGCTGCTTCGCCGGGCGTTCGCGCGCGCGGGCATCTCGGGGTGGCGGCGCGCGAGACTACGTACCTGGCGCCGGCGCCGAGCCGCGGCCGGTCCCTCGCCACCGCCCACGTCGTCGCGGGTCAGGCGACCGCCTCGGCCTCGACCTCGACCACGAAATCCGGGCTGGCCAGGCCGGCCACCACCAGCAGCGTGCTGGCCGGCGCATGGCCGGCCAGGAAGGCATCCCGGTGGCGACGCCAATGCGTGACCAGCAGCGGGTCAGTCAGGAACACGGTCATCTTCACGATGTTCGCCGGGGCCATGCCATGCGCCGCCAGCACGGCGCCGAGATTGGCCAGGCACTGGTCGATCTGGTCCTCCGGCGCGCCAGCCAGCGTGCCGTCGGGGCGCAGCCCGACCTGGCCCGAAACCACCAGCCGCCGGCCCTCGCCCTCGATCAGCGCGGCCTGGGAATAGCGCGATTGCGGCACCGGCACGCCGGGCGGGTTGGAAAAGGTCACGCGGGCCATGGCGGGTCTCCGGACAGGGGAGGCGAAGCGTAGCCCGGGCCGGCCGGCCGGGCCGCACTTGTCGAACAGACAGTCAGAGGTCGATCGAGGCCGGTTCCGACGGCGCGGCGGGTGGCGGGGCGGCGGGCGTGGCACCGGGCGCCGGGGCCAGCGCCGCGCGCAGGTTGCGGCGCAGCTGGAATTCGAACTCCACGTTCAGGTCGTTGCCGGCGGCGCGCACGATCTCCTCCGCCGCGCGGGCGCGTTCGGCGGGGCTGCCGGCCGGGCGCACCGAGGCACGGCGCACCTCGGCCTCGGCAAAGCCGGCGGGGCTGCCGTCCTCGGCGCGGATCTCGATCCGGCAGCGCATGGTGCAGGTCAGGCGTTCCGTCGCCGCGGTGAACACGCCGCCACCGGCGGAAGGTTCGCGCGTGAGGGTCGCGATCTGCGTGCTGAAGCGCGCCAACCCAGGACCGCCTGCGGCCGAGAGCCTCTCCTGGGCCATGATCCGCACCACATCGGCGGGCACCAGGGGCGCCGGCGGCATGACGCGCGTCGCGGCGGCGTCGGTCGCGGGCTGGATCTCGATTCGCCCGACGGCCAAGCGTAGCGGCGTCAGGTGGCTGTAGGAGGGCGGGCCGGCCGGGGCGGGTGGGGGTTCCTCGGGGCCGGCGCAGGCCGCGGTGGCCAGCAGCGCGCCCAGCGCGGCGCGGCGGGGCAGCGCCACGGGCTCAGCCCTCGGTGCCGCGCAACTCGGCGCGG
Source organism: Roseomonas fluvialis (assembly GCF_022846615.1). Taxonomy (NCBI): domain Bacteria; kingdom Pseudomonadati; phylum Pseudomonadota; class Alphaproteobacteria; order Acetobacterales; family Roseomonadaceae; genus Roseomonas; species Roseomonas fluvialis. The sequence continues at coordinate 4,815,048 of NZ_AP025637.1, read as the reverse complement.
TCGAAGCGGAAGCCGATATTGCAGAATTCGCAGGTCATCGTGATGGTCCCGTCCTCCGCCATGTGGTCGAGATCCTCCTCCCCGAAGCCTGCCAGCACGCCCGACAGCTTCGCGCGGGAACACCGGCAGCCATAGGACAGGGCGCGGGCGCGGTCGAGGGCGAGGCCCTCCAGCGCGAACAGGCGATGCAGCAGGCGTTCGCCGGGCAGCGCGTCGTCCAGCAGTTCCGCGTCGGTCAGCGTGGCGGCGAGTGCCACCGCGGTGCGCCAGGCGTCGTCCTGCGCGTCGCGGTCCATCTCGCCGATGCCGCCCTCGCCGGCCACCCGTTCAAGGATGAGCGCGGCGGCGCGCCAGCCGGCCTCGGTGCGGGCGCAGGCCAGATGCACATGCGTGGCGATCTGTTCCGAGGTGCGGAAATAGGTGCCCGTCATCTCGGTGAGGGTGGTGCCCTCGATGGCCACGATGCCCTGGTAGCGGTCCATCTCCGGGCCCTGGTCGCAGGTGAAGGCGAGGTAGCCCTGGCCGAGCAGAGCCGCGGCATCCGGTGCCGGCGCCCCGGCCAGCAGGGCGGCGAGGCGTTCGTCATTGGCCCGGGCATAGCCGCGCAGCGCGCCGGCATCGGTGCAGTCGGCCAGCAGCATGGGCACCGGGCCGTCGCCCTTGGCCTGCAGCGAGAACGACCCGCGGAACTTCAGCGCCGCCGCCAGCCCCGCGGTCAGCGCCAGCGCCTGGCCGGCCAGCGCGGTCACTGTCGGGTGGCTGTCGTGCCGGGTCAGCAGCGCATCGGCCAGTGGGCCCAAGCGCACCAGGCGGCCGCGTACCGGGCGGTCGTGCAGGTGGAAGGGCTGCACGCCGCGCGGCACGACCAGGTCCGGCACGGGCGGACGGTCGTGGTTCAGGAAGTCGGGGGTGGCGGAGGGTTCGGTGGGGCTGGACACCCGGCCCAGATAGGGCGTGGGCGGGGCGGCGTCCACGGTGCCTGGCCGGGCGGCGCCGACACCTGGGCACTTTAGGACTTTACCGCTTTAGCACTTTGGCGGGCTGGAGTGGCGCGGCCCGCCGCCGCCCGCCCCCCTCACGCCGCCCGCAGGGAGGCGACGATCCCGTCCAGTTCCTGGCGCAGCGCGGCTTCGCCGGCGGCGACGTCCTCGACCACGCGGCGCAGCTCCGTCACGCGCGCGGCGGTCGCCTCGGCGCTGCCGCGGATCTCGGCGACACTGCCCGAGACCTCCCCGGTGCCGGTCGCCGCCAGGCCAGCCCCGCGCGCGATCTCCTGCGTGGCGGCGCCCTGCTGTTCGACGGCGGCGGCGATGGCGCCGGCGATCTGGTCGACCTCGCGCACCACCTCGCCGATGCCCTGGATGGCGGCGACGGCCTGTCCGGTGCTGGCCTGGATGTCGGCGATCTGGCGGCCGATCTCCTCGGTTGCCTTCGCGGTCTGGGAAGCGAGCGCCTTCACCTCGCTCGCGACCACGGCGAAGCCCTTCCCGGCTTCCCCGGCGCGCGCGGCTTCGATGGTGGCGTTGAGCGCCAGCAGGTTGGTGCGCCCGGCGATGTCGCTGATCAGGCGCACCACCTCGCCGATCTTCTGGGCGGAGGCGGCCAGTTCGCGCACGCCCGCATCCGTTTCGCCGGCCTGTTCGGCGGCCCGGCGCGTGGTGGCGGCGGATTGGCTGACCTGGCGCGTGATCTCGCTGACCGAGGCCGCCATCTGTTCCGCCGCGGCGGCGACCGTCGCGACATTGGCGCTGGTGCGGTCGGCGCCGGCGGCGGCGGTGGCGGCCTGGCGGGCCGAGGTTTCGGTGCCCTGCGCGATCTCCCCGCTCGCCTCGGCCAGGCGCTGCGCGGCGCCGGCCAGGCTGCGGGTGAGCGCACCGATGCGGTCCTGCACGGTGGTGGCGGCGGCCTCGGCCGCGGCGCGGCGGGCCTGCTCGGCCTGCCGGCGCGCCTCGGTCGCGGCGTGCTCGGCGGCGGCGGCGCGGCCGGTGGCGGCGCGCAGCGTGTCGACCGACCGCGCGATCACGCCGAGCGCGTCGGTCCGGTCGCGGCAGGGCACGTCCACATCGGTGCGGCCCTGCGCGATGGTGTCGATCGCGCCGGCGATGGCGCGCAGCGGGCGCATGGCACGCACCACCGTGACCCAGACCACCGCGCCGACCAGCAGCAGCACCGCCAGCCCCGTGAGCAGCGCGTCCTGCCGGCGTTGCGCGATGGCGGCGGCGATGTCGGCGACCGGCACGCCCACGAACAACAGCCCGACCTGCCGGCCGGCGGCGTCGCGGATCGGTTCGTAGATGGTCAGGTGCAACTGGCCGAGGATCTCGTTGCGGCCGCGATAGACCTCGCCGCGGGTGATGGCGGCGTCATGGGCCGTCCCGGCGGCCAGGCGCGTGCCGGTGCCGCGCGTCCCGTCGGGGCGCTGCACGTTCGTCGCGATGCGCTGGTCGCCCTGGAAGATGGTGGCGACGCCGCCGGCCACGCGCTTGACCGCATCGACCACGTCGTTGCGCCCTTCGAGCGGCTGGCCGCCGAGCGTGAGCCGCCCATCCTGGATCGCCCAGCCGGTGCCGAGCGGTCGCAGGACCTGCTTGAGAAGTTCGAGGTTCATGTCGAGGTCGGCCTGGGCATGCGCCATCTGCCGCTGTTCGAAGTCCCGCAGGTGCAGCAGCTGGAGCATGGCGACGCTGCCGCCCACCGCCAGGACAGCGGCGATGACCAGGCGCTGCACCAGCCCGACCCGTGTCCAAAAGCGCCCAAGCGTCTGCGCGATGCGCGACATGCAAGATTCTCCGATGCGTGACCGGGGCGAGTGTGTCGCGCAATTGTGAGGGAGCGATTAAGTGCTTGAAGAAAGGCGATTTTCCATGCCGGGGAATGGAAGGCGCGGCAGGACTCGGCTGGCAGGTCCGGGGCGGCGGACCCGTCTGGCAGCGATGATCGCGCAGGATTGCCGAATTAATTCCTAAAGTCGAGCGGCGCCTTGTCAGGACCGGCGCGTGTCACGGCCTGCTGGATGATGCTGCGGCGCCGGATGTCGCGATGCGGCCGACGGCGCCATCCCGGCCAGCCCGTCAGCCCCCGCCCAGCGCCCACAACAGCACGCCCTTCTGGGCGTGCAGCCGGTTCTCCGCCTCGTCGAACACCACGCTTTGCGGGCCGTCCATCACCTCGTCGGTGATCTCCTCGCCGCGATGGGCGGGCAGGCAGTGCATCACGATGGCATCGGGCGCCGCCTTGGCCAGCAGCGCGGCGTTCAACTGGTAGGGCGCCAGCAGGTTGTGGCGCTGCGGCGCGCGGCCTTCCTTCTCGTCCGACATCGACACCCAGGCGTCGGTCACCACGCAGCGCGCATCGCGCACCGCCGCGACCGGGTCGTTGGTCAGCTCGATGCGTGCGCCCTGTGCGCGCGCCCAGTCGACCAGCGCGGTGGGCGGGGCCAGGTCCGGCGGGGTCGCGATGCGCAGGATGAAGCCGAAGCGCGCAGCGGCCTGGATGAAGGATTGCGCGACGTTGTTGCCATCCCCGGTCCAGGCCACGACCTGGCCGGCGATCGGGCCGCGATGTTCCTCGAAGGTCATCACGTCGGCCATGATCTGGCAGGGGTGCGAGATATCGGTGAGGCCGTTGATCACCGGCACCGTCGCGTGTTCGGCCAGTTCGCGGATCTTCCGCACGTCGTCGGTGCGCAGCATGATCGCGTCGACATAGCGCGAGAGCACGCGCGCGGTGTCCTTGGGCGTTTCGCCGCGGCCCATCTGCGTGTCGTGGGCCGAGAGCACCACCACCTCGCCGCCCAACTGCCGCACGCCGACTTCGAAGCTGACGCGCGTGCGGGTCGACGGCTTTTCGAACAGCAGCGCGACCGTCTTGCCGGCGAGCGGCTTGCCTGCGACGTCGCCGCGCTTGGCCCGCGAACCGAGGTCGAGCATGCGGCGCAGCGCGGGCCCGTCGAAATCCATGATCTCGAGGAAGTGGCGGGGGGACTCGTTCCCCCCGCCGGCCGGCTTCAACACCGCGCTCACTTCGCGGCGACCTGCGCCTTCGACGGCGTGAGGCGGCGGCAGGCGCGGTCGAGCAGCGCCACCGCCTCGTCCGCCTCGGCCTCGGTGATGATGAGCGGCGGCGCCAGGCGCAGCACGTTCATGCCCGCGGCCACCGTCAGCAGGCCTTCCGCCACGGCGGCGGCCTGCATGTCGCCGTTGCTGATCTCGGGCTTCAGCTTGATGCCGAGCAGCAGGCCGGCGCCGCGTACGCCCTCGATGACGTCGGGGTGGCGTTCCGCGAGGCCGAGCAGCCCGCGCCAGAGGTGCCGCGCGACGCGGTCCACCTGGTCGAGGAAGCCCGGCGCCATCACCACGTCCATCACCGCGAGGCCGGCGGCGCAGGCGAGCGGCCCGCCGCCATAGGTGGTGCCGTGCGTGCCGGGCTTGAGGTGCTTGGCGACCTTCTCCTTGGCGAGGATCGCGCCGAGCGGGAAGCCGCCGCCGATGCCCTTGGCGGCCGACATCACGTCGGGCTCGATATCCGCCCATTGGTGCGCCCAGAGCTTGCCGGAACGGCCCATGCCGGACTGCACTTCATCCAGCGCCAGCAGCAGGCCGTATTCGTCGCAGACCTGGCGCAGTTCGCGCAGGAAGCGGATGGGGGCGGGGCGGACGCCGCCCTCGCCCTGGATGGGTTCGATCATGATGCCGCCGGTCTGCGGCGTGATGGCCGCGCGCAGCGCGTTCATGTTGTCGAACGGGACGTGGGTGAAGCCCTCGACCACCGGACCGAAGCCGGCGAGGTACTTCTCGTTGCCGGTGGCGGCGAGCATCGCGAGCGTGCGGCCGTGGAAGGCGCCTTCGAAGCAGATCATACCGAAGCGCTCGGGGTGGCCGTTCTCGGCGTGATACTTGCGGACGGCCTTGGTCATGCCCTCGTTCGCCTCGGCGCCCGAGTTGCAGAAGAAGACGCTGTCAGCAAACGACGCGGCGACGTGGCGCGCGGCGAGTTCCTCGGCCTGCTTCACGCGATACAGGTTCGACACGTGCATGACCTTCGCGGCCTGCTCGGCGATCGCTTTGGTCAAATGCGGGTGGCCGTGGCCGAGGCTGGAGGTCGCGATGCCCGCGCCGAAGTCGAGGAATCGGCGCCCGTCATCCGTCCACAGTCGCGCGCCCTCGCCCCGCTCGAAAGCGAGATCGGCACGGTTGTAGGTCGGCATCAGGGCGGGGATCACGGGAACCATTCTCCGCAAAATCCCCCGCGGGCAGCGCGACCATCGCGATGCCGGCCAGGGGAAAGGAGGCAGGATGCCGCAATATGCGCCGATACAAAAGGTCGGTGGCAGGCGGGGCCACGGCCGCCGGGGGGAAGCGGCGGTCGCGGCCCCGCGCACGCCGGGCACGCCGCGGGGGTATGGCGTGCCCGGAGGGCGTTACAGGTTGGGGGCCGAGGGGTTGCGGCGGACCGGCGTGCCGGCGGGGTCGACCGCACGCTCCAGCGCCGTGCCGCGGGGATTGACCGCGGTGCCGTCACGCTGGGAGGGGTAGGCGCCGGACATGTTGGTGCCCATCGCGCGATCGGTGGCGCGGCCGGCCGCCGAACCCGGCGGGTCGCCAGCCTGGCGGTCGGTCACGTCGCAGGCGGCCAGGCCGCCGATCAAAAGGATCGCGGCGCCGGCGCGCAGCAGGGGGAAGGTCATCGGGGCTCTCCGTGGTCGGCTATGCCCGTGCAACGCAGCCGCCCCGGATTGGTTGCACGCGGGCGTGCGCGTTCAGGCGGGGTCGCCGGTGTCCGCGACCAGGCCGGCGGCCTCGATGCCGGCGATGCAGCATTCCTCGTCCTTGGGCGAGGCGTCGCCGCTGATGCCCACGGCGCCGAGCAGCACGTTGTTCGCATCGCGCACCAGCACGCCGCCGGGGACGGGCACGGCGCGCCCGCCGGTCAGGTCGGACAGGGCGTTGGTGAAGCCGGGCACCGCCTGCGCGCGGCGCGCCAGTTCGCGCGTGCCGAAGCCCATGGCGAGCGCGCCGAAGGCCTTCCCGGTGGCGATCTCGGGCCGCAGGATCGACGCACCATCCTCGCGCCTGGCGGATTTCAGCTGGCCACCGGCATCGAGCACCACGACACAGAGCGGCAGCAGGCCGAGCGCGCGGCCCTTGGCGAGCGCCGCTGCGGCGATGGTCTCGGACTGCGCGAGGGTGAGGCCGTTAATGGCGGCGGGGTGGGCGGGCTGGGGCATGGGTGCGTTCTCGTCTGCAGGACGCGCGCGATTAGGCGCTCAGCGGCGACGTGTCGAGCCGCCGCGGGACTGGCCGCAGAGCGTCTCGCAGGGCACCCCGTCGCGGTCGCGATCGAGCCGCAGCAGGCCGCAGGACTGGAAATGGAACATCGCCTCGGCGCAGCTCGACATCTGGGTGCAGTAGGTCTTCTCGCCGCAGCGCCAGGGCGTGCCCGTGGCGGGCTGGCGCGGCGCGCCCTGCGCGAGCGCCGGGCTGGCGACGAGCAGGCCCGCCAGGATGATCGCGCGATGGGGCACCGGTGTCCTCCCGGCCGGAGCGCACGATCCTGCGCCGGTGGAGCGGCGGCGGGCAAGCGGGACGTGGGGGCGCTCGGCTGGCTGCCGCGAGCATGGTCCGATCGGGACCTGCCCGGGGTTCAGCGCGGCGGCTGCGGGGGCACCGGTGCGCCGGGCGCGCGGGCGCCGGCCGTGGAGGTGCCGAGCATGCCCTGCGGCGTGGTGCCGGTGGCGTCGGGGTCGTGCGCATGGCCGGCGGCGGATCCATCGGTGCCGCGATTGACCGCGTGTGGGCTGTCGGTGCGCGGGGGGTGGTTGGCCGGGCCAGCATCGCGGCCGACCGTCGCGGCGCGGCCGGGCTGCGGGCCGCCGGCCTCGGGCGGGGTCGGCGCCTGCGCCGAGGCGAGCAGCGGCAGCGCGAGCAGGAGAGCGGTGAGAAGCATGGCGGCGTGGTTCATGGCGTCCTCCTGCGGGTCCTGCGGTGGCAACGCCCGGCGCGCGGGGTGGTTGCCGTCCTCGCCAGCGCATCGGGGGCGTGGCAGAAGGCGCCCATGCAGGAGGACAAGGACGCTCGGCGCGGCGCTGGCCGGGTGCCGCGCCCCGCGGGACGGGCCCCCACCGCGCCCCGCCTGCGCGAGGCCGCGCTGGCGCACCTGGCACGCTTCGCCGCGACCGAGGCGGGCCTGCGTCGCGTGCTGGAACGCCGCGTGGACCGCTGGGCGCGCGCGGCCGAGGCCGAGGGGCAGCCGCGCGAGGCCATAGCCCCCGCCGCCGCCGCCGCGCGCGCCGCCGCCGCCGAGGTTGCCGCCGCCATGGTGCAGGCCGGCGCGGTGGACGACGCGGCCTTCGCCGCCAGCCGTGCCCGGCGGCTGGCGCGCACCGGGCGGTCGCGGCGCGCCATCGCCGCGCATCTCGCGGGCAAGGGCGTTGATGCACAGACCGCGGCTGACGCGCTGCCTGAGGGCGAGGAGGCGGAACTCGACGCCGCGCTGGCGTATTGCCGGCGCCGGCGCATTGGTCCCTTCGCCCGCGCCACCGAGGATGCCGAGGCCCGGCGCAAGGCACTGGCGGCGCTGGCGCGGGGTGGCTTCGGCCATGGCGTGGCGCGGCGCGCGCTGGATATGGACCCTGCCGCCGCCGAGGACCGGCTGCTGGCCGCGCGGCGCGACGCCGCAGGCGTGCTGTAGGCCACCGGCGCATGAACGCCGCGCGCGTCGTCTTCACCCGCCATGGCGTGCTGCGCGGCGCGCGCCACGCGGTGCCTCTGGTGATCGGCACCTTTCCCTTCGGGCTGGTGGTCGGCGTGATCTCGGATGCGAAGGGGCTGTCGCTGCTCGAGACCTGGTTGATGTCGGGGCTGGTGTTTGCCGGGTCCTCGCAGTTGCTGGCGCTGGAATTGTGGACCGATCCGGCGCCGATCCTGGCGGCCACGCTGGCGGCCTTCGTGGTCAATATCCGGCTCGCGCCGATGGGGGCGGCGCTGGCGCCGTGGCTCGATTGGCTGCGCGGGGTGCGGCTGTGGGGCACGCTGGCGACGCTGGTGGACCATTCCTACGCGCTGTCGGCCGCCGACCAGCGACGCGGCGGGCGGGATGCGGGGTTCCTGCTGGGGGTGAGCCTGGCGCTGTGGTTCTTCTGGATGATCGCGGTGGCGCTCGGGCATGTGTTCGGCGCGGCGGTGCGGCTGCCGCCGGGGCATCCGGTGTTCTTCGCCGCCACCGCGACCTTCTGCGCCATCCTGGTGCCGGTCTGGCAGGGGGTGCGGCGCGACCTGTGGCCCTGGGGGGTGGCGGCGGCCGTGTCGCTGCTTGCGTGGGCGGCGGGGCTGGCGGCGCCCTGGCCGCTGATGGCGGGCGCGCTCAGTGGGGCGGCGCTGGGGGCGTGGCTCGAACTGCGGCGCACACCATGACGCTGCGGATGGACGTGTTGCTGGCGATCCTGGGCATGGCGCTGGCGACCTATCTGTGCCGCGCGGGGGGCTATGCGCTGTTCCGCGCCTTCCGCCCGCCGCGGGGGGTTGAGGTGGCGCTGCAGCACCTGCCGGGACCGATCTTCGTCGCCTATGTCGCGCCGGCGCTGGCGGCGCAGGGGGCGAAGGGCTTCGCCGCCGCAGCCGTGGTGGTGGCGGTGCAGGCGGCCACGCGCAACCTCGCGGCGGCGATCGGCGCCGGCGTCGTGGCGATCTGGCTGTTCGGGATGGTGGCGTAGGCGGCTAGGGCGCCGCCGCCGGCACCAGCGTGATGGTGATGCCGGCCGAGGGCGCCTGTTCCGCCCCGCGCACGCGCAGCGCGACCGCGGCGGCGACGCCGTCGGCATCGAGCACCGTGACGCGGTAGGCGCCGGGGCCGGGGGGACTCCAGGCGACCTCGCGCCGTGCCGGTTCACTGCGCAGCGGCGCGCCATCGACCAGGAACGTCAGCGGCCGGCGGCCACCGGCGGCGCGCAGCACGACCGGGCCGGCATCCTCGGCCAGCGCGGCGCCGGGCGGCGGGAACAGCAGCCGCAGGCGGTCCACCGGCGCGGCCTGGCGCGGTGCATCGGCCACGACGCGCAGACCCTCGCGCGGGGCTTCGGGCAGCAGGGCGAAGACGCGCGCGAGCACCGGCAGGGCACCCTGGCGGCCGGTCGCACCCGGCATCGCAGTGCCATCCGGTCGGCCAATCCACACACCCGCGACGTGGCGCGCATCGAAGCCCATCGCCCAGGCGTCGCGCCCGCCCCAGGAGGTGCCGGTCTTCCACGCCACGCCGGTGGGCCCGCCGCCGGGGAAGTTCTGCACCAGGATGGCGCCGACCGCGTCCGCCGCGCGGCGTTCCACCACCTGTTGCGGGTCCGCGGGCGGGCCAGGCGTCAGTCGCAGCGGCCGCGCGCGCCCGTGATCGGCGATGGTGGCATAGAGCGCGACCATCTCGCGCAGCGTGGTGCCGGCGCCGCCGAGGGCCAGCGGCAGCGAGGCATCCGCCCCCGGCGGCAGGCGCGGCGCCGCGCCGGCTGCCTTCAGCGCGGAGGCGAAGCGCAGCGCGCCCACCTGGTCGAGCAACGCCACCGCCGGCAGGTTCAGCGACATGCGCAGCGCCTGCGCCGCCGTCACGCGCCCGGCGAAATCGCGCGAGAAATTCTCCGGCGCGTATTCGCCGAAATGTCGCGGCAGGTCGGCCACGATGCTGCCGGGCGTGGCGATGCCCCGTTCGAACGCCATGGCGTACAGGAAGGGCTTCAGTGCCGAACCCGGCGAGCGCACCGCGCGCGTGAGGTCGAGCGCACCGGCCCGCGATTCCGCGCCCCATTCGCCGCCGATCAGCGCGCGGACCTCGCGCGTTGCGACATCCGCCACCACGATGGCGAGCGCGGCGCGGTCGGGCAGGGTGGGCAGGATCTCGGCCGCGAGGCGTTCGGTCGCGCGCTGCAAGGGCGCATCGAGCGTGAGCGTGACATGGCCCGTCGCACCGCGCGCCATCTCGCGCGCCAGGTGCGGCGCGAGGCGCGGCATGTCGCGGCGACGGCCGGGCATGTCGGCGGCGATCGACAGCGCGCGATCAGCCTCGGACATGCCAGCCGCTGGGCCGCCGCGGCGCGCCAGCACCGCATCGCGCGCCGCGCGCGCGGCATCGGGGTGGCGATCCGGGCGCAACGAGGCCGGGCGGCGCGCCAGGGCCACCAGCAGCGCCGATTCCGCGGCGTCGAGCCGCGCCGCGGGGCGGCCGAACCAGGCGAGGGATCCCGCGCGCATGCCCTCGATATTCCCGCCCTGCGGCGCGAGCGTCAGCCAGATGCCGAGGATCTCGTCCTTGCCGAATCGTGCTTCCAACTGCAGCGCGCGAAAGATCTCGATGACCTTGGACCTCAGCGTGCGCGGCCGCGGCTCCAGCAGCCGCGCCGCCTGCATGGTCAGCGTCGATCCGCCCGACACCACGCGCCCGGCGCGCACCCACTGCACCACCGCACGCCCGAGCGCCACGGGATCGACACCCGGATGGCTGCGAAACCGCCGATCCTCCGCCGCCACCAGCAACTCGGTCAGCACCGGCGGCACATCCGCCACCGCCGTGCGCAACCGCCACACCCCGCCCGGCGCCGGCAACACCGACAGCGTGCGGCCGTCACGGTCGAACACCTCGACCCCCGCGGCGTGAAGACGCGACAGGTCCGGCGGGAAGATCCTGTCGAGCGCCAGCACGGCAAGGACCGCGGTGGCGGCGATGAGGAGGGCGGCGCCAGTGCGGCGGACGGCGGCGGGAAGGGCTTTGCCCTCCCCGAACCCCACCCACCAAGGGCTTAAGGCCCTTGGAACCCTCGACTTGATCGGGGGAATGGGGGAGGGGCAGGGCGTGCCTGTCGCATCAGGTGGCACCGACGATGCCCCTCCCCCATTCCCCCGATTCAAATCCCGCGGTCCAGGGGGCCGTAGCCCCCTGGTGGGCGAGGTCCGGAGGGGGCAAGACCCCCTCCGTCACCGACCGCGCAAGGCGCGTCCTCCTCACGGCAGCACCGTGATCCTTGCCGTGTTCTGGCGCGCGAAGATCCCTGGCCGGTACATGTCCTGGGCTTCGCCGCCGGGGAGTTCGAAGGTGCCGGGCGTGACCGCGCGCAGGCGGACGGCGATGCGGGCGAAGGGGCGTTGGGGGGTGATGGTGACGGCCGCGGCGTAGCGGTCGTCGAGCGCGGGTTGGCTGTCGACCTCCGTGAGGGTGCCGAGCCAGGGCATGCCGGCGATGTCGCCGGCGGGCAGGCGTGTGGCGATTTCCCAGCCGGCGGGCAGGCCCTGGATCAGCATGGCTTCGTGGCGGTCGTTGGTTTCGCTGCGCACTTCCATCAGCAGGATGAAGGACGCGTTCTGGCGGAGCTGGTCGAGATTCAGCGGTTCGCCGTTCAGCGCGAAGAAGCGGCGGGTGACGCGGAAGCCCTCGCGCGCGGCCGGCAGTGGTTCGCGCGGGATGCCGTTGATGGAAACCGACTGCCAGACCGAGGCGCTGCCCAGGTTGCGTGCGGTGCCCGGGCCGGTGAGGGAGGCCATCACCACCGGGCGTGGCGGCAGCGCGCTGCCGTTCACGGCGATGGTGGCGGCGCGGGTGCCCTGGCCCAGCACCTGTGCGGCCAGCACGGCCCAGGATTGTTCCTGGGTGCTGGTGCGATACGGCGTGAAGTCCGGGCCGGGCAGGGTGGACATCACCTGGTTGAGGCGTTCCGGCAGCAGGCCGGATTCGCGCAGCAGGGTGGTGGTGGCGAGCAGGTCGCGCGATGCGCTGCCGTAGTCGTAAAACCAGAAGCGCCGGCCGGTCGCGGCGAGGGCTGCGGTGAAGGCTTGTTCGGCGCGGGCGGTGTCGCCGCCGCGCGCGAAGGTGGCGGCGAGTTGCGCGCGCGAGAGCTGCGTCGGCAGGTCGTTCAGCGCTTCCATCAGGCGGCGCGCGGCGCCCAGGCGCACCTGCCCCGCGAGTGCCATGGCGTGCAGGCGATAGGCCTGTGCCGCGCGATCCTGCGGGGTATCGCCGCCGGCATCCTCGATGGCTTCGTCGAGGAAGCGGAGCGCTTCGCGCAGCGCGCCTTCCGGCACGGTCGCACCCGCGGTGCGGGCGCGGACCAGGGCTTCCACCGCGAAGGGTGTGAGCCATTGCTGGGTTTCGCCGCTCGCGCTCCACATCGCGAAGGACCCGTCGAAGCGCTGGCGGTCCAGGATGGAATCGACGGCGCGTTGCAGGCGGATGGCGCGTTCGGCGTCGCCATCCTCGGTCGTGCCGGCCGACAGGGCGAGCGCGCGCGAGGCGGATTGCTCGAGGCAGTAGAGCGGGAAGTCCTCCACCGCGCGCAGCATCCCGGCCACGTCGTAGCGGACCGCCGCGCCGAAGGACGCGCTGGCACGCCAAGCGTTCGGTACGAAGCGGTCGATCGGCGGGTTCAGCGGGAGTTCCACGCCCGCGGGGAGTTCCACGCCCGCCACTTCCGTCACGCGCGGGCGGGAGGAGCGGATGGTGATGCGGCTCTCGCGCTCCACGCGGAAGCCGTTGGGGCCGCTGACGGCAAGGCGCAGGATGCCTTCGCCGCCTTCGGTCGCACGCAGCGTGGTGAAGGGCTGCGCGCGCGCGCCGGTGGCGAGCGTAGCGGCCAGGCGTGCGGGGCCATCGATGGCGAGGCCGCCGGTGGCGGTCAGCTCCGCGACGATCTCGCCGGCGGGCAGTTCGATGTTGTGCAGCAGGATGGAAAGTCGCGCCTCGTCGCCGGGGGCGAGGAAGCGCGGCAGCAGGGCTTCGGCCACGACCTCGTCGCGCACGGTCAGCGGGCGCGATCCGGCGCCCACGCGCGTGCCCTCCCAGGCCACCGCCATCAGGCGCAGTTCGCCGGCGAAATCGGGGATGTCGAGCGGCACCATCGCGACACCGTTCGCATCCGCGCGCACCACGCCGGAGAACAGCGAAACCAGGCGTTGCGGCGGTTGCAGTGCGTCGGCGCCGGCATCCTCGTCGCCGCCCTGGCGCAGCAGGGCGAGTTCGCCTTCGGCGGGTGCGATCAAGCGGCCGTAGTCGTCACGGATATCGACGCCGAGCTGGCGGCGCGAGAGGAAATGCGCCGCCGGGTTCGGCGTGGCGAAGTTGGTCAGGCGCAGGATGCCTTCATCGACCGCGGCGAGGGTCAGCAGCACGGGGCCGTTCGCGTTGGTGACGCGCACCGGCACTTCGATGCGCTGGCGCGGGCGGATGCGCTCGGGTGTGTCGATGGCCACACCGAGCGTGCGCGGTGCGGGGTCGATGCCGACCCAGGCCAGGCCGAGCCCGCGGCCGGCCTGGCCGTTGCGGGTTTCGCCGGCGCGGAAGACGGTCACGGCCACATAGGCGCCGGGGCCCCAGGACGCATCGACGGGGATCTCGACCTCGGTGCCGGCGGTGGTGACCTCGATCTCGCGCAGCGCGACCAGGCGGTCGGTCAGCACGGCGACCGAGGCGCGCCCGGCGAAGGGCGGCGTGATGCGGATGCGCGCGCGATCACCGGGCGCATAGGCACGGCGATCGGCGGCGATGTCGACGCGGTCGGGGATCTCGGCGGATTCCACGCCGGCCCAGCCGGAGCGGAAGCGGATGGAGGTGATGCCGAGGCCGCCCGCATCCGACACTTCCAGCCGGTAGCGGCCGAAGGGCAGCGAGCGCGCAAAGCGTGCGGGTTGGCCCGCGACGACGCGGATTTCCTGCGCATCGACCGGTTCGTCGCGCCACACGGTCTCCCAGCGTGCGATGGAGCCGCGCACGACGATCCGCCAGTTCGGGCGTTCGCGCACCAGGCGGGCGCGCAGCGTGGCGGGCACGGCGGTGCCGTCGGGCGAGACGGCGGCGATGTCGAAGGCTGCTTCGCTGCCGGCGTCGATGGCGTCGTTCTCGAAAGCCGGGCGCACGCCGACGAGCGTGGCGCGGGCGCGCACCGGCACGGTGAAGCGCGTGCGGGTTTCGCGGCCGCCCGGTTCACTGACCGAGACGCCGACCTCGGCGCGCACGGGGCGCGTGGTGTCGGGCGGCTGCGGCAGCGTGAGGGAGAGCGTGGTGGCGCCCTGTTCGTTCGTCTCGGGGATTTCGAAGGGGATCAGGTCGGGCGCGAATTGCTCCTGCGCCAGGCCGAAGCGCCAGCCGCGCCATTCGGCGAAGGGCTCGGGGTCGTGCACCAGGCGCAGTTCCGCGGTGCCGGAGAGGCCCGCGCCCGGCGCGCCGTACAGGAAGCGCGCGGTGACCGGGATTTCCAGCGTGCGGCCGGCGACCAGCGGGCCGGGCACGGGGCCGGTATTCACTTCCAGGCGCTCCGGTACGAAGGCGTCGACGCGGAAGGTGGTGCGGCCGATCGGTGGCGCGTTGGGGTCGGTCAGCGCCTCGATCACCCATTGGCCGAAGGGCGCGCCGGCGGACAGGCGCAGCGGCCAGTAGATGGCGCCGCCGTCCTGGCGTGGCGGGACGATTTCGGCGGCGATCTGCCCGTTCGGGCGGCGCAGGCGCAGGCGGATCGGCAGGTCGAGCGGCTGGCCGGCGGGGTCGCGGATCAGGGCCGCGGCGTTCACCGTCTCGCCCGGCCGGTAGATGCCGCGGTCGAGCCACAGGAAGGCATCGACCGGGCCGGGATGCGGGCGGCCCGTGGCGCCACGATCCGACAGGTCGAAGGATGCGGCTTCGAGCGAAAGTGCCGCGATGTCGTCGGTGGTTTCCGCATGCACCGCGACGGGGGCGAGCGGCCCGGTGCCGCGCATCAGCGCAACCGGGAAGCGCACCAGGCCATCCGCGCCGGTGCGGGCCTCGGCCAGGATCTCGTTGTTGCGGGCCATCAGCATGATGCGCAGGCCGGGCGTGATGGTGGCGGATTGCAGGGAGCGCGCCTGCACCGCCAGCCCATCGGCGCCGCGCCAGGCGGTCAGGCCGATATCGGTGACGAAGAAGGGCAGCGCCGCGGTTTCGCCGCCGCCGCGGCGCGATTCATCCTGGCGCAGCACCAGCAGGTAGGCGCCGGGGCCCGCGCTGCGCAGCACGTCGGGAAGCGGCAGGATGGAACGATGTGTGCGGTTCGGTTCGACGCGCTGGAGTTCGGCGCGGCCTTCCCACAAGACGCGGCCCATCTCCTCGCTGATATTGGCTGCGGTCCAGGATTCGAGTGCCTCGCCCGGCGTCCAGTCGCGGCGCAACGGCACCAGGTTGCGCTCGGCCACGCGCACGATGCGCATGGTCATGCCGGTGACATTGACGGTGGCGACGCCCACGCGCGGTTCCTGCCCGCGCGGCAGGATGAAGGCGCGCGTGTCGAAGGCGATGCGCGGATCGCGGTTCGGCACGGCGATGCCCACGGTGGTGTCGGTGCGCAGGTTCTGGCGGTCCTCGCCGGGCAGGCCGGCGCGCAGGATGATGCGCGTGGTGGCCCCCCAGGGCAGGCCGGCGATGCAGAGCAGGTCGCCCTCGCGTTCCACCGCCAGGTTAGGAATGGGCGGGTCGGCGCGCACCCAGTCCTGCGGCTGCCAGTCGGTGCGGCGCGCCGGCGGGTTGGTGAAGGCGATGCAGGCGCGGGCGGGGTCGGCATCGGCCTCGGGCGTCACGCGGCGTACCAGCATGCCGGCGGCGCGGCGGGCGGCTTCCAGGCGCTGCTGGTGCTCGGGGCTGTCGGCGCGCTCCAGGATGGCTTCCAGTGCCTCGATCTGCTGGACCGGGCGATTGAGGCGGCGCAGCGCTTCGGCGACGACCATCAGCGGCGCCACTTCCGGTTCGCCATAGCCCGCGAGCTGGAAGGCGCGCCAGCCGGCCTGCAGGGCGCGCTGGTTGTTCGGCGGATTGGCGGCGAGTTGCGCCTGCGCAAGCGAGAGCCAGTGCGTGGCATTGGGCTGGCCCATGCCGATGCGTTCTTCCCAGGCGGCGGCGGCCGCAGCGTAGTCGCGCCGGCCTTCGGCCTGGGTGGCGCGCAGTTCGGCGGCGGCGCGCTGCTGCGGCGATGCGCCGGCGGGGAACCGGCGCTGCATCTCCTGCTGGTAGGCCGAGACATCGCGCCCCAGACCCGGCAGGTCGAAGCTTTGCGCGGCGGCCAGGCCCGGCATCGCGAGGGCGAGGAGCAGCAGCAGGCGGATCAGGCGCATGTGGGGCGGTTCCAGTCGAGACGCTCGGCGCGTCGAGCATGGCACGGCGCGGGCCGTTGCGCACGTGATGTGCGCGATGGGTGCGCGCGATCGTGAAGCGCTTCAGCGTGCGTGGCGGGCGGGTCTGGTCCTGGCCGCCCGGCCTGCGCAGACTGGCGGCATGCGACACATCCTCCTCCTCGCGGCCGCGCTGGCCGCCGCCGCGCCGGCAGCGCGTGCTGCCGAGACCTCGCTGCCGGCGCTGATGCGCCTGCTGCCGCAGCCGCAGGCGGGCAGCCAGCAGCCAGGCCACGTCATCCTGGCCTATGCGCGGGCCGACCTGCTGGCCGGGCAACGCGGGCCGACAGGCGCGCCCGGCTTCTCCCGCGTGGAGGCCGTCACCGCGGCGGGGCCGGCGGCCCTTGGCAACATCGCTCTGGGACAGGTGGAGGATTGGCCTGCGGTGTCGGGCTTCGACTTCGACGCGATCGAGGCGCTGGTGCTGCTCGACACCGCGCCCGTGCCGAATGCCGTGCGTGTGCTGGCCGGTGCGCGTATCCCGACCCTGCAGGCGCTGGCGGCGCCGCTGGCCCCGCGCGGCTTCGCGCCCCGCCGGATCGCGGGACAGGAGGTGCTGGCACGCGGCGCGGACAATGCCCCGAACTTCCAGTTCCGCGCGGCGGGGGATGCGCTGGGCGGCAGCCTCGGGATCTCGTTGCGCTACGCCGTGCCGGCGGCCGGCGTGCTGGTCGCGACGCGCGAGGATGCGACGATGGCCGCGGCGCTGGGCGCGGCGGGTGCCGGGCGGAGCCTGGCGGACGTGCCGGAGCTGCGCGCCCTGGCCGAGACGAGCGCCGGCGGTGTCGGGGCGCGCGACCTGGCGCAGGCACTGGTCTTCGTGACGGCGCCCTATGTCATCGTGCCCGACCTGACCATCGGACCCGACGATGCAGCGCGGCGGCTGCGCGCCGAGATGGTCGACACCGCCACGCTGCCAAGCCCGTCCCCCTGGGCCTTCGCCATGCTGTCGGAACGGCGCGACGCGCAGGCGATCGTGACGCGCCTGGCGATCGCGTATCGCGACCGCGCGGCGGCCGTGGCGGCGGCCGAGGCGATGGCCGCGCGGCTTGCCGTGATGCCGCCGGCGCCCGGGATCGGCGCCGCGCGTCACGAGGTGGTGGACGGCGCCGCCGAGGGCATCTTCGTCGCGGCGATCGAGGCG
The DNA here is from genome assembly GCF_022846615.1 of Roseomonas fluvialis. Classification (NCBI taxonomy): domain Bacteria; kingdom Pseudomonadati; phylum Pseudomonadota; class Alphaproteobacteria; order Acetobacterales; family Roseomonadaceae; genus Roseomonas; species Roseomonas fluvialis. Next base: position 4,797,765 of record NZ_AP025637.1, on the reverse strand, counting down.
CGCCAGCCGCCCGGCACGGAGGAGACGCTGATGCGCGTGATCACCCGCCGCCACTATTCCGGCGCACCGACGCCCATGACGATCGGCGCGGTGCCGCGCGCCGCCTTCGCGCGCTGAGGGTCAGGCAGTCTCGCGCAGGAATTCCGCGAAGGTCGCGGCGGCGGCCATGAGGTCGGCGGTGTCCATCGCCTCGTGCGGGTTGTGGCTGCCATTCGCGTTGCGGACCAGCAGCAAGCCGGTCGGGATGCCCTGGGCGGCGAAGTTCGCGGCGTCGTGGCTGGCCGGGGAACCGAGCGGCAGGGTCGCGATGCCCGCGCGCGCGGCGGCGGCGGCGAGCGCGGCCTGCAGCGCGGGGTCGCAGGGGCCGAGCGGCGCGGCGTTGCGCGGCCCGAGGTCGATGGTGACGCCGCGGCGCGCGGCGGTGGTGGCGAGGATGTCGTGGAAGCGTCGTTCCAGCTCGGCCAGGTGCGCGGCGTCGTAGGCGCGCAGATCAATCGAGAAGGTGAAATCGCCGGCGACGACGGTGATCTCGTGCTTCGCCGTGTCGGTGTGGAAGCGGCCGATGGTGACGGCCATGGCGCGGCCGGCGGCGTCTTCCTCGGCCCACATCGCGTCGAGGGCGGTGAAGATGTCCGCGCCGGCGAGTGCGGCGTCATGGCGGAAGCGGCGCGGCAGGCCGACATGCGCGTCCGCGCCGGTGATGCGGATGGCGGCGTGGCGGATGTTGCCGGGGATGCCGGTGCAGATGCCGATCGGCGCGCCGGCCTCGAGCAGGGATGGCGCCTGTTCGATATGCGCCTCCAGGAAGCAGCGGATCGGGCCGGGCGGCAGCAGGCGCGCACCGGGCGTGATCGCCTTCGGGTCGCCGCCGCAGCGCGCGATGTGCTGCGCGAGGGTGAGGCCGGTATCGGCGCGGCGGCGGTCCAGCGCCTCCGGCGGCAGGATGCCGAGCGCGGCGCGGCTGCCGATCAGGCCGAGGCCGAACCAGACCGCTTCCTCGCAGCGGAAGGCGGCAATGGTGACGTCGGCGCGCGGGACGAAGCCTTCCGCGCGCAGCGTGGAGACCGCGGCCAGCGCGGCGACCACGCCCGCCGCGCCGTCAAAATTGCCGCCGTGGCGCACGGTGTCGAAATGCGAGCCCAACAACGTGCGTGGCGCGGCACGATCAGCCCCCGGCCAGGTGAGGTAGAGGTTCGCCGCGGCATCGCGCGTGATCTCGAGGCCGAGGCGGCGCGCATGGCCGATGGCAAGATCGTGGGCCGCGTTCTCGCGGTCGTCGAAGGCGTGGCGGGTGATTCCGGGCGGGTCGGCGCCGATCGCGGCCAGCGCATCGAGCATGGCCTGCACGGCGGCGGTGTTCACGCGCCGATCTCCGCCAGGACCTGCACGGTGTGTTCGCCCAGGCCGGGCGCGGGCGCGCGCCAGTGACCGAGGCCGGGCAGCATCGGCAGCGGCACTTCGCCGAGCTGCGGCTGGGGCACCTGCGATGCCGCGCCATAGGCGACGACATGCTCGTTCGCCAGCCAGTCGAGCGGCGTGTTGACTCGATCCGCGAGCAGCCGCGCGCCTTGCAACTGCGTGACCCAGTGCGTGGAGTCGCGCTTCGCGAAGGCGGCCCGCACGATGGCGTAGAGTGCGTCGCGATTCTCCCAGCGCAGCGGAAACGAGGCGAAGCGCGGATCGACCTTCGCGTCGGGAATGTCGAGCACGTCGCAGATGGTCAGCCATTCGGCCTGGCGCACCAGCGTGATCATCACCCAGGCGCCGTCGGCGGCCTGGTAGGCGCCGGCGGGTGCGTTCGGCGGTGCGGCGGATGTTCCCTGGTAGCCCCATTCGCCGATCTGGTGCGTCAGCAGGTTCGACGCGGCGGCCATCAGGGACATGTCGATGATGCGCTGGCGCGGCGTGCTGTCCTGTGCGCGCGCGGCAAGGGCCACCTGCACCGCGGCGAAGGCGTGGATGCCGGTGGCCATGTCGACGATGAAGGGGCCGGCCTTGTGCGGCGCGCCGTCGGCGCCGGCATTCAGCGCGACGAAGCCGGAGAAGGCCTGCGCGACGGAATCCGTGCAGGGGCGTTCGCGATAGGGGCCGGATTGCCCGAAGCCGGAGATCGACAGGCAGACCGCGTCCGCCTTGGCGTTCTGAGGGCCGAGGCCGATGCGCGCGGCGACACCGGGGCGGAAGGCCTCGATCAGCACATCGGCCTGCGACGCGAGCTTCGCGGCGGCGGCACGGCCGGCGTCGGATTTCAGGTCCAGCACGACGGAGCGCTTGCCGCGGTTGAAGCACACCGTCATGACCGAGACGCCGTCCTTGGCTGACCCCAGCCCGCGCGACCAGTCGCCCTCGGCCGGTTCCAGCTTGATGACATCGGCGCCGCAGGCGGCGAGCATCATGCCGCAATAGGGCCCCGCGATGCCCTGGCCGGCATCGAGCACGCGGATGCCCCTGTAGGGGCGCATCGCCTCGTCCATCGCGTTTCCTCCTGAGCGTTTGTGGGCTTATCCTGACGCGAACACGCGACAAGGGAAGGGGACGCCATGAGGACCACGCGACGTGCGGTGCTGGGCGCGGCGCTGGCCACGCCCGCGCTGGCGCAGGACTGGCCCACGCGGCCGGTGCGCTGCATCGTGCCTTATCCGCCCGGCGGGCCGACCGACCTGGTGGGGCGCGTGGTGGCGATGCGCGCGCAGCAGGAGCTGGGCCAGCCGCTGGTGATCGAGAACAAGCCGGGCGCATCCGGCACGATCGGGTCGGCGGAGGTGGCGCGCGCCGCACCCGATGGCGGCGTGTTCCTGGTGAATGCCTCCGCGCATGTCATCATTCCGCACATCAACCGCGCCATGCCCTATGACGCGCTCAACGATTTCACGCCGGTGACCAACATGGCGATGGTGCCGCTGGTCGCGCTGGTGAATCCACGCTTGCCGGTGCGATCGCTGCGCGATTTGGGCGACTACGCGAAGGCCAATCCGGGGCGGGTTTCGTACGCGTCGTCGTCGATCGGCGGGGCGCAGCACCTGGCGGCCGAGATGTTCAAGCAGATCGCCGGCGTGGATATCGTGCACATCCCCTATCGTGGCGCCGGTCCGGCGATCCAGGACCTGATCGCGGGCAACGTGCAGGTGATGTTCGACAGCGTTCCCGCCGGCGCGGGTGCGGTGCGCGAAGGGCTGCTGCGGCCGCTCGCCGCGTTGAACGCGCATCGGGTGCCAGTCTATCCCGACCTGCCCAGCGCGGCCGAGGCCGGCTTTCCAGACCTGGTGATCTCCACCTGGTACGGCGTCTGGGCGCCGCCACGCACGCCGGCGGCGATCACGGAACGCATGCAGCGTGCCGTGGCGGTTGCGGTGCAGGACCCGGAGGTGCGGGCGCGGCTCGCGCCGCTGGGTGCCGACCCGGTGGCCGACAGCCCTGCCGCCTTCGATGCCTTCTGCCGCAGCGAGTCACAGAAATTTGGCGCCATCGTGCGCGCCGCGAATATCCGGATGGAATGATGCGCGCGATCGTCTGCGAGTCCTGGCGGGATTTCGATGCGCTGGAGGTGAAGGAGATCCCGCCGCCCCCGCTGCGCCCGCGCGGCGTGCGCATCCGCGTGGCGGCGGCCGGCGTGTCCTTCGCGACGCAGCTGGTGGTGGCGGGGAAGTACCAACGCAAGCCACCGCTACCCTTCGTGCCCGGCACGGAGGTGGTCGGCACGGTGGTGGAAGCCGCGCCCGATGCGGATGCGCCATCGCCGGGCACCCGCGTCTTTGCCGTGGTCGACTGGGGCGGCTATGCGGAGGACGTGGTGGCGGACGACATCCATGTGGTGGCGATCCCTGACGGGCTGCCGATGGAACCGGCAGTGGCCTTCCCGATCTCCTATCCCACCGCGGGGTCGGCGCTGCTGTGGCGCGCGCGCGTGGCGCCGGGCGACTGGGTGCTGGTGCAGGGCGCGGCGGGCGGCGTAGGGCTTGCGGGGGTCGAGATCGCGAAGGCGATGGGCGCGCGCGTCGTCGCGCGGGCAGGTGCTGCGAAGCACGACCTGTTGCGCGCTCGCGGCGCGGATGTCGTGCTGGACAGCGCGTTGCCGTTTCGTGACGCGGTGCTGGAGGCGACCGGCGGCGTGGCCTGCGTGCTGGATACCATCGGCGGCGAAGCCTTCGATGAAGCGCTGCGCTGCCTGGGCGATGGCGGGATGCTGGTGGAGATCGGCTTCGCGGGCGGGGGCATTCCGTCCGTCGCGGCGAACCTGCTGCTGTTGAAGAACATCGCGGTGGGCGGCGTGAACTGGGGGACTTATGTCGGCTGGTCGCCGGGCGACAATCGGGCGTTGCACGCGCCGCGCGCGCGGGCGCTCTGGGCGCAACTGATGTCTTGGTGGCAGGCCGGTGCGCTGCGGCCGGAGGTGCACGCCGCCTTCCCACTGGAAGGCTTCCGCGAGGCCATGGCGGACGTCCGCGCGCGGCGCAGCGCCGGCCGCGTGATCCTGACACCGTGAGCGATGCGCGGGATCATCGCGGCATTGCGCTGATCGTCGCCTCCGCGTTGTTCATGCAGAACCTGGACAGCGCGGTGCTGGCGACCGCGCTGCCCGCCATGGCGCGCGACCTGAACGAGGACCCGGCGCGGCTGGGTGCTGCCATCACGTCGTACCTGGTAGCGCTGACGGTGTTCATCCCGTTCTCCGCCTGGATCGCCGACCGCTTCGGCGCGAAGCGCGTCTTCATGCTGGCGATCCTGGTCTTCGTCGCTTCCTCGGTGCTGTGCGGGCGCGCGCAGAGCCTCGGTGAACTGGTGGGCTTCCGAATCCTGCAGGGCGTGGGCGGGGCGATGATGGTGCCGGTGGGCCGGCTGCTGCTGCTGCGCGGCGTGGCGAAGAAGGACATGCTCTCGGCCATGGCGTGGCTGACCATGCCGGCTCTGCTGGGGCCGGTGATGGGGCCGCCGCTGGGCGGCGTGCTGACCGACCTGTTCTCCTGGCGCGCGGTGTTCTGGATCAACGTGCCGATCGGGTTGATCGGCTTCGTGCTGGTGGCGTGGAAGATCCCCGCCGTGGCGCCAACACGCCCGGGGCCGCCGGACCTGGTGGGGTTGGCGCTGACGGGTGCGACGCTCGCACTGGTGATGTTCGGGATCGAGACGGTGGGGCGGCATGTCGTGCCGGGCTGGATGTCGGGCGCGGCGCTGGCACTGGGCGTGTGCGCTGGCGTGCTGGCTGTGCGGCACATGCGCGGGCGGGCGCGGCCGGCGGTGGATCTCTCGCTGTTCCGCATCGCGACCTTCCGTGACCCGGCGGTGGCCGGCAGCATCTTTCGCACGGGCGCGGGGGCGGTGCCCTTCCTGATCCCGGTCATGCTGCAGATCGGCTTCGGGATGAGCGCGTCGCAATCGGGCTTCGTGTCCTTCGCCACCGCGCTCGGCGCCTTCGCGATGAAGCCGCTGGTGCGGCCGCTGCTGAAGGTTACCGGCTTCCGCGCGGCGCTGATGGGCAATGGCGTGGTGGCGGCGGCGGGGATCGCGGCGCTGGCGCTGCTCACGCCGGCCTGGCCGGCGGCGGGGATCTTCCTGCTGCTGGCCGCCGGCGGGCTGGCGCGCAGCCTGCAGTTCACGGCGCTGAACACCCTCGCCTTCGCCGATGTGCCGACCGAACGCATGTCCGCGGCGACGGCGCTGTACGGCACCTTGCAGCAATTGACGCCGGCACTGGGCGTGGTGCTGGCGACGACGACGCTGGAGGCATCGCTGGCCCTGTCCGGACGCGGCGCGCTGGCGGTGGCGGATTTCTCCTGGGGCTTCGTCGCGGCGGCGGTGGTGGTGCTGGCCTCGGTGCCGCTGCATGCGCGACTGGCGCCGGATGCCGGGGCGGAGGTGTCAGGGCATCGCCGCTAGAACAGCTCCATCAACTTGGCGTGGTCGTCGAGTTCAGACGGCGCGCCTTCGAAGATGAACCTGCCCGATCGCATCACCAGCACGCGGTCGGAGATGGCGAAGGCCTCGCGCACGTTCTGTTCGACCAGCAGGATCGACATGCCGCGCGCCTGGCGCAGCGCGGCGATCGGGCGGATCAGGTCCTGGAACAGCTTGGGCGCCAGGCCGATCGAGGGTTCGTCCAGCAGCAGCACGCGCGGGCGCGTCAGCAGCGCGCGGCCGATCGAGACCATCTGCTGCTGCCCGCCCGACAGCGTGCCCGCGCGCCGCGTGCGGAATTCCTTGATGCGCGGCAGGACGTCGAGCACGTCGTCGATGCGTTCGCGCTGGCCTGATTTCGGCACGCCAGCCGACCACAGCGCGAGGCCGAAGATCTCCTCGACCGTGAGATCGGGGAAGACGCCGCGGCCCTCGGGCACCAGGGCCACGCCCGCGGCGCCCATCGTCGCCGGATTGTGCTGCGCGGGTTGCTGGCCGAAGACGCGCAGTGTGCCGGCGGAGGGGCGATGCAGGCCGAACAGCACGCGCAGCAATGTGGACTTGCCCGCACCGTTATGGCCGATCAGGCAGAGGATCTCGCCGTCGTTCAGCGTGAGCGAGACATCCTGCAGCACGTCGCGCCCGCCGAAGCCGGCGGTGAGGCCCGTCGCCTGAAGGGCTGGCGCGCTCATGCGGCCTCCTGCGGGCGGTCGCCGAAATAGATCGCGGCCAGCGCGGGGTCGCGCAGGATCGATTGCGGGTCGCCTTCCGCCAGCACGCGACCCTGGTCGAGGAAGGCGATGCGGTCGGAGAGTTCCGCCACGACGTCGAGATTGTGTTCGATCAGGCAGATCGCCACGCCGCGTGCGGTGGCGGCCCGCAGCAGGGCACCGAAGCGCAGTCGCGACGACAGGTCGAGCCCCGAGGCCGGTTCGTCGAGCAGCCAGATATCCGCTTCCGCCGCCAGGATGCGCGCCATCGACAGGAACTTGCGCTCGGCATAGGCCAGGTCGACCGCACGCGCATCCGCGAGGTCCGACAAGCCCGTGGCGTCCAATGCGGCGGCGGCGCGTTCGGCGCGTGCGGCGCGGGCCCGCGCGCCGCCCGGCTGCCAGAACCAGGCCGATGTCTCGGTCGCGGCCAGCACGTTCTCGCGCACCGTCATGTGGGTGAACAGGCGCAGGTCCTGGAAGGATCGCGCAACGCCCAGCCGCGCCACTTGCCACGGTTTCAGCCCCATGATCGGCTTGCCGCGGATATGCGCCGTGCCGGAATCGGCACGCAGGTTGCCGGTGATGAGGTTGAAGGTGGTGGTCTTGCCTGCGCCGTTCGGCCCGACCAGCGCCGTGACCTGCCCCGCCGGCAGCGAGAGCGACACGCCCGCCACCGCCTGCACGCCGCCGAAGGCGCGCGCCAGGTTCTCGGATTTCAGCAGCACCTCGGTCACGAGGTGGACCTCCCCTTGGTCTGGTCGCCGACCAGGCCGGCGGGGCGGAAGATCATCAGCAGCGTCATCGCCAGGCCGTAGATGATCTGCTGCACGGCGCCGACCTCGGTTGGCGGGATGAAGGGGATGAAGGACAGCACGGCAGGCAGCGACAGCAGCATCACTGCGCCCACCAACGGCCCCCACAGCGTGCCGGTGCCGCCGATGATCACCATGGCCATGATCTGGATCGACTGGTCGAGCGTGAAGGACTCCACGTTGATGAAGGACAGGTGGAGCGCATAGAGCGCGCCCGCCACGCCGGCGCCGGCACAGGCGAAGACGACGGCCAGCGTCTTGGCGGCGTTCACGTTCTTGCCCAGCGCCTCGGCCGCGCTGTCGGCGTCGCGGATGGATTGCAGCGTACGGCCGAAGGCGCCGCGCTGCAGGCGCGCGGTAAGGAACAGGATCAGCGCCAGCGCGGCCAGCGCAAGCGGCAAGACCGGCACGACCGTGCCGAGGATCTCCGGGCGCGGGATGCCGACCAGCCCGCCGATGCCGCCCGTCAGCGGCTTGAGTTCGGCGAAGAGCGTCGCCGCCACCATCTGCAGGCCGAGCGAGGCGGCGACGAAGTATTCGCCCCGCACGCGCAGCGCGGGCAGGGCCAGGCACAGCGACAGCCCCCCCGCGATCGCCGCCGCCGCCAGGCAGGCGAGGAACGGGTCGGGCACCAGCAGCAGCGCCACCTGCGCCCCGGCATAGGCGCCGAGCCCGAAGAACACCGCATGCGCGACCGAGAAGATGCCCGCATAGCCCACGATGAAGTTCAGCGTTGAGGCCAGGATGCCCGAGATGGCGGCGAGTGTGGCGAGGTTCAGCAGGAAGGCGGTCATCGCGTCTGCACCACGCCGAAGATGCCGCTCGGGCGGAAGATGATGAAGGCGAACAGCACGAAGAAGGACACCGCCTCGGCCCATTGGGTATCGACCACCTGCAGGGCGATGCTCTCGGCGATACCCAACATCATGCCAGCGAGTGCGGCGCCGCGCAGCGAGCCGATGCCGCCCACGATGGTCGCCGCGATCGAGATCAGCATGATCTGGTGGCCGATCGCCTCGTTCAGCCCGGTGGTCATGACGGTGATGATGGCGGCCGGCGCCGCCAGCGCGGACCCGATCGCGAAGGCGAGCACCGACAGCCCGTTCGACGACAGCCCGTAGGTGCGGATGAGGTCGGGGTTCTGCGCCAGCGCGCGCAGCCCGACGCCGGCCGGATGCCGCGTGAGAAACAGCGTGAGTGCCACGAACAGCACCGCCGCCGTCGCCAGCGCGATCCAAAGCATGGGTGCCACGAAGACATCTGGCAGGATCTCGGCCGAGAAGGACAGCGGCGTGTCCACCGTGGCGAAGCCGCGCCCGGCGATCATGCCGATCACGTTCTGCACCACGATGCCAACGCCGAAGGCCGCGACGAAGACGGTGAAGAAGGACCCCTCGTGCCGCTGGATCGGACGATAGACGTAGCGTTCCATCGCCACGCCGAAGGCCATGGCCGCCAGCACCGCCGCGGCCGCGCCCGCCCAGCCGGGCCAGCCCGCCCGCCAGGCAAACAGGAAGACGTAGCCGGCGATGGTGAAGGCGGTGCCGTGCGCGACATGGAAGATCTTCGTCGCGCCGAAGATCAGCGCGAAGCCGGCGGCGGTGAGCGCGTAGATCGCGCCGATCTGCAGCCCGTTGAGCAGCAGTTGCAGGAACAGCACGGGGCGGCCCCGGTCAGCCGATGGCGACGAATTGCTGGCCGCGGATCTCGTTGACCTGCATCTGGGTGAGCATGTTGCCCTGTTCGTCGAACTCGCCCTCGCCGCCGACCAGGTCGAACTTGCGGGTGGCGAGCATCGCGGCGCGCAGGCTGTCGCCGTTCACCGTGCCGCCGGCGGCTTCCACCTGCTTGGCCAGCAGCCCGAACAGATAGGCCGCGTTGTAGTAGTTCGCGTGATAGACCAGCGGCGCCTGGCCGAAGCGCGCCTGGAAGTCGGCGGCGAAGCGCGACGTAAGCGCATGCGCGCCGGTCAGGTCCAGCTTCTGCGAGGTGAATAGCGCGCCCTCGGCCTCGGGCATGGTGCGCAGGCTGTCGATGCCGAAGGCGGAATAGGAACAGATGGTCTGCGTCACGCCATTGTCGCGCAGCGCCTTCACGATCTGTGCGTTCTGCGCGCCGAAGGATGCGACATAGACGGCATCGGGCCGCGTCTGGCGCACGCGTGCCACGACGGGGCCGAATTGCTGCGCGGCGCGCGGCACCGAGAAGCTGCCCACCAGCTCGCCGCCGTTGCGCGGCAGGGCGGTGCGCAGCTGGCCCAGGATGCCGTCGCCCAGCGGGTCGTCCACATAGATCAGCGCCACGCGCCTCGCGTTCCGCTGGCGCACCAGGAACGGCACCATCACCTGCACTTCGAGATGCGCGAGCGCGATGACGTTCCAGAAATACGGCGACAGACCGGCGAGGTCGGGCCCCACGGCGCCGCCATTTACCATGATGGTCTTGGCGCGGTCGCCGATCGGCGCGACGGCCTTCGACGTGGCTGTCCAGGACACCAGCACCCAATGCGCGCGGTCGACGCTGATCAGCTTGTTCATGCCGACCACGGATGGCTGCGGCAGCGCCTGGCTGTCCTCGGACTGCAGGCGCACGGGGCGGCGCAGCATGTTGTCCGCGGCGATGTGTTGCAGCGCCACCTGCGCGCCGCGGGTGAAGGCCTCGCCGAATTCGGCGCTCGGGCCGCTCATGGGGAACAGCGATCCCATCACGTAGGGCTCGGTGGTCTGGGCGGTGGCGGGGCGAATGAAGGGCAGCGCGAGGCCGGCGGCAAGCGCGCCGCGGCGGCCGATCGTGGGACCGGACATGGACGATACTCCCTCATGGGCTGGCGCCTTGTGGCGTCGCCCTTGTGATGCGGAGCCTCCGCCCGCGACGCCGTGGCTGTCAACCGTGCGGCAGGCGGAAGCCCGGTTCGTCCCATCGCATCGCGGCGAGCTTTCCGCTGGTGGACAGCGTGATGTAGGCGGTGCGCATGTCGGGGCCGCCGAAGCAGATGTTGGTGGGCATGCGCTCGGGCATCTTCACCACGCGCAGGATCTCGCCGGCGGGCGAGACGGTGGTGATTTCGCCAGCGACCAGCGTGGCGACGATGATGTTGCCCGATGCGGCGATGGCGATGGAATCGAGGCGGCGATAGCCCGGGAACTGGCAGATCACGCGACCGCCGTTGCTGGATGGCCAGGGTTCCTTGCGCAGCCTGCCCGGTGCTTCGACATCCCAGGCCCAGAGGCGGCCGGTCTCGGTCTCGGCCACGTAGACGGTCTTGCCATCGGGGCTGATGCCGATGCCGTTGGCGCCACCGAAGATCGGGAAAGCTGCCTCGACCGCGCCGCTGCCATCGGCCTTCGCGTAGTAGGCGCCGCCATGGTCGCGGTCGCGCGCGCGGACCTTGCCGAGGTCGCTGAACCAGAAGCCGCCATGCGCGTCGAACATCAGGTCATTGGGGCCGCGCAGCGGGCGGCCATCGACGGCGCGGATCAGCGTCTCGACGGAGCCGGTCGCCGGGTCCACGCGTTCGATGCGGCCGCCGGAATAGTCGGCCGCCTGGAAGCCAGGGCGCAGCAGGCCGGGTTCCTCGTGCCAGGAGAAACCGCCATTGTTGCAGACGTACAGCATCCCGTTCGGCCCCGGCGCGAGGCCGTTGGGCGCGCCGGTCACGGTGGTGATGGTGGATTTCGCGCCGTTCGCGGCGACGCGCGTGATGCGCCGCGCCTCGATCTCGACCAGCGCGACCGAGCCATCCGGCATGCAGACCGGCCCTTCGGGAAAGCGCAGCCCGTCCGTGACGATGCGCAGGTCGGGGGTCTCGACGGTGACGGTCATGGCGCTTCCTTCCCTATGCTTGCGCCGATGATGGCGCGGCCCGGGCGCGCTGCGAAGCCTTGACGGCGGCGCCCGCGCGCCGGAGCGTTCCGCCCATGACCACGCCCGATCCCGTGACGCTCTCGGTCCTCGACAACCGCTTCCGCGCGATCGTGGAGGAAATGGGCGAGGCGATGCTGCGCACTGCCTATTCGCAGATCCTGAATTCCTCGCGCGATTTCTCGATCGCGCTGTGCGACGCGCAGGCGAGGCTGCTGGCGCAGGCAGACCACATCCCGGTGCATGTCGGCGCCATGCCCTTTGCCGTGCAGGCGGTGGTGGAAGCCTTCGGCGATGCGGTGCGGGACGGTGACATCTATCTGCTCAACGACCCCTATCACGGTGGGTCGCATTTGCCGGACCTGACCATCATCGTGCCGGTGTTTGGTGAAGGGCGGCTGCTGTTCTGGTCGGTGGTGCGGGCGCACCACACCGATATCGGCGGCGGTACGCATGGCGCCTACAACCCCGCGGCGACCGAGATCTTCCAGGAAGGGCTGCGCCTGCCGCCGATCCTGCTCGGGCAGGGGCGCGTGCCGCGCGCCGACCTGGTGCGGATGATCGTGACCAACACCCGCCTGCCGCGGGAGGTGCGCGGCGACCTGATGGCGATGATCGGCGCGGCGCATCTGGGCGAGAAGCGGCTGCACGCCGTGGTGGCGAAGCACGGCGCGGCGCTGGCGGATGCCGCGGCCACGGGCATCATGGCGCTGTCGGAGGCGCATGCGCGCCGCATCATCGCCGGCTGGGCCGATGGCACCTGGACCGGTGAGGCCTTCCTGGACGATGACGGCTTCGGGCAGCAGGATATCCCGATCCGCGCGACGGTGACCAAGCGTGGCGATTCCATCACCGTGGACCTGTCGGCGTCGGCGCCGCAGGTGCCTTCCTTCCTGAATTCGTCCTGGCCCAACACGGTCAGCGCGGTGCGCATGGCGATCGCCTTCCTGCTCGACCCCGAGGTCGCGAAGAACGACGGCTGCTTCCGCCCCATCGAGATCATCGCGAAGGAAGGCACCATCGTGCTCCCGCGCGAAGGCGCGCCGGTGACGATGTGCACCTCGCACTGTTCGAACGAGATCGTGGAGGCGGTGGTGAAGGCGCTGGCGCATGCGTGCCCGGACCGTGCGATGGGCGGCTGGGGCCGGCGCTTCCGCGTGGCGATCAAGGGCAGTGATGCGCGGCGGCCTGGCCGGTCCTTCGTGTGGCACCTGTTCCATGCGCGGCCGGGTGGCGGTGGGTCGTCGCAGGGCGATGGCTGGTCCACCGCCGGCGAATGGCATTCGGCGGGCGGGCTGAAATTCGGGTCTGTCGAGATGGCGGAAGCGCGCTTTCCGTTGTTCTTCGCCAGGCACGAATTCCGCCCGGGCAGCGCGGGGGATGGCACCTATCGCGGTGGCTTGGGCGGCGAACTCGTGATGCGGCTGGAGACGGATGGCCCGGCGGTGGCGAACACCGCGGGCGATGGCGTGCGCTATGGCGCGGCGGGGATGCTGGGCGGCCAGGACGCGGCGCCGCATCACTACACGCTGGATCGCGCCGACGGCACCTCGCGCGACCTGCGCACCAAGGAAGTCGGCATTGCGCTCGCCCCCGGCGATACGCTGCATGTGCGTGCCGGAGGCGGTGGCGGTTGGGGACCACCGGATAAGCGTGACCCGGCGGCGCGTGCGCGCGACGCCCAGGAGGGGCTGCTGTGAGCGCGCCCGATGATCGGGCCGCGACACTGCGAGGCCAGCCGACCTATCGCATCGGCGTCGATGTCGGCGGCACCTTCACCGACGTGGTCTGCGTCGCCGCCGATGGCATGACCACGCTGGCGAAGGCAGCCTCCACGCCCGCCGACCAGAGCGAAGGCGTGGTGGCTGGCCTGGCCGTGCTGGCGCAGCGCCTCGGCCTCGCGCTGCCCGACCTTCTCGCGCGCACCGAGCGCATCGTGCACGGCACCACGGTCGCGACGAATGCACTGCTGGAACGCCGTGGCGCGAAGGTGGCGATGCTGACCACCGAAGGCCATCGCGACGTCATCGAGATGCGCGAGGGGCTGAAGCCCGAGCGCTACGACCTGCGCCTGCCCGCCGCGCCGGCGCTGGTGCCGCGCCGCCTGCGCCTGCCGGTGCGCGAGCGCATCCGTCCCGATGGTCGCGTCGAACAGCCGCTGGACCGCGCATCACTGGACGCCGCCATCACCACGCTGCGCGCCGAACAGGTCGAGGCGGTGGCGATCTGCTTCCTGCATGCCTGGCGCGACGATGCCCATGAACGCGAAGCCGCCGAGGCCGTGCGCGCCGCGCTGCCCGGCGTGTTCGTGACCACCTCCGCCGAGGTGCTGCCGCAGATCAAGGAGTTCGAGCGCTTCTCGACCGCCTGCGTGAACGCCTATGTCGGGCCGGTGGTGTCGCGGTATCTCGCGCGGCTGCGCGGGCGGCTCGGCGATGCCGGCTACCACGGCCCCGTCTTCGTGATTCTCTCCCATGGCGGCGTGGCACCGGTCGAGGAAGCCGCGCGGCTCGCGGCCGGCACCGCGTTGTCGGGCCCGGCGGGCGGAGTTGCGGCAGGCGTTGCGCTGGCGCAGCGTGGGCTGGGGCAGGACCTCATCACCTTCGATGTCGGCGGCACCTCGACCGACATCGCGCTAGTGCAGGATGGCGAGGCGGCACTCGGCCGCGGGCGCACCGTGGCGGGGGAGCGCATCGCGCTCGAGAGCCTGGACATCGTGACGCTTGGCGCGGGCGGCGGGTCGATCGGGCATGTCGGCGCGGGTGGCACGCTGCAGGTCGGGCCGCGCAGTGCTGGTGCGGTGCCCGGGCCTGTGGCCTATGGGCAGGGCGGCACCGAACCGGCGGTGACGGATGCGAACCTGGTGCTCGGCTACCTCGACGCGAACAACTTCCTCGGCGGTGCGCGCAAGCTGGATCGCGACGGCGCGCTGGCAGCCTTCGGGCGGCTCGGCGCGTCGCTCGGCATCGACGCCATGGCGGCGGCGGAGGGGGTGCATCGGCTAGCGAATGTCCGCATGGCGGATGGCATCCGCGTTGCCACCGTGCGCCGCGGCGTCGATCCGCGCGACTTCACGCTGCTCGCCTTCGGCGGCGCCGCGGGGCTGCATGCCAGCGCGGTGGCGCGCGAACTGGGTGTCATGCGCGTCGCGGTGCCGGTCTTCGCCGCGGGGCTGTCCGCCTGGGGCATGTTGCACACCGACCTGCGCTACGAGATGGCGCGCAGCGAGATCGGCGCCGGCGGCGTGCCCGACGACGATGCGCTGCGCAGCATCTGGGCCGGGCTCGAGAGCGAGGGCCGTGCGCGCGTCGGCGCCTGGTTCGGCGGCGCGGTCGAGACGAAGCGTGCGGCCGACATGCGCTATGGCGAGCAGGTCTTCGAGATCGCCGTGCCGCTCGATGGGGTGGCCTGGGATGCGCCGGGCCTGGCCGCGCGGGTGACTGCGGCCTTCCACGCGCGCCACGAATCGCTGTTCACCTACGCGCTGGCCGGCGAGGAGGTGGTGCTGGTCAACGCGCGCCTGGCGGTGATTGGCCGCCTGCCGCCCATGCCCGCCCCGCCCGCCGTGGCCGCGCGCGCGCCGGCCGCACCCTTTGCTACGCGCCGCGCGCGGCTGGAGGGCGCCGAACACGACCTGCCGGTCTTCGACTTCGCCGCGCTGGCGGATGGCCAGCAGGTGGCCGGCCCTGCCATCATCGAGAGCGACACCACCACCGTGTTGCTGCTGCCCGGCGACCAGGCGCGGATGGATGCGCGTGGCTGGGTCGACGTGACCCTGCCGGGAGAGAGCACATGACTTGCCCCGTGGCGCATCACCTGCGTCGACACCTGCCTGGCCGCGGAGACTGAACCCATGTCCGAATGGTCCCTTCCGCCCGGCCATGGCGGCCGCTGGATCCTCGCCTGCGCCGCAGGCAGCGGGGTCGGCCTCGCGCTCGCGGCGGTCTGGAACGCGCTGCTGCTGCCGGTGATGGCGCCGGGGCTTGTGGGCGTGCTCGTGCCGCTGCTCCAGGCCGTCGGCGGGGCGGTGCTGGGCGCCTGCCTCGGCGCCGCGCAGGGTGCGGCGCTGCGCCATGCCTATCCGGACCTTCCGCTCGGTGCCTGGATCGTGGCGACGGCGGTGGCCGGGTATCTCACTGCGCTGGTGATCAACCTGGTCCAGGGCGGGCTTGTGCAGCAGGTGGGCAGCATGCCGATCGAGCTGTTCGTGCTGATGGGCGCGGCGCTGAAGGGCGTCGTGGCGGGGCTGCTCTATGGGCAGGCGCAGGGGCGCGTGCTGGACCGCGTGGTGCGCGAACGCGCGTCCTGGACGCGGGTGGTGATGGTCGGCTTCATGCTCGGCGCGCTGCTGGGCAGCATGCGCTGGCTGGTCGGGCCGGCGTCGATGACACCGGTGTCGCTGGTGCTGGGTGGGCTGGTCGGCGGGGCGCTGGAAGGCCTGGCCCTCGGCATCGTCACCGCCGGCGCCTTCCGCTTCATGCCGCCGCGCGGAGCTCCGCCAGCGCAGCCGTGAGGTTCTCGCGCGCCCGTGCCTCATAGGTCGTGGCGAGGCGGGTGCGGAAGATGGCGGGTGCCTCCAGGAAGCGGGCGAGCACCGCGCCGCGGCCGGCACGCCAGCGCGCTTCGTCCACCGCGGCGTATTCGCGGCGCAGGAAGCCGGTGTTGCGCGCGAAGACGTCGGGCAGTTCCGCCAGCGGCGTGAGGTCGAGGTCGAGCAGCCGCTGCACCCGGCAATCCGTCCCGGCATAGGCCAGGTGGTCGGCGGTGGCGCGGATGGCGTCCTGCGCCCAAGTCGTGTCGCCCGGCACGAGTTGCGCGAGCAGCGCTGCGGAGGCGTCCTCGTTGTCCTTGGCCATCGGGTCGTAGATCGCGTCGTGGAACAGCAAGGCCAGGGCGAAGTCGCGATCGCCCGGGTCGCCGCCATGCAGCAAGTGGCGCAGCCAGAGCAGCCCGACATGCGCGGCGTCGTGATAGGCGCGGTGGGGTTCGCCGTAGCGGCGGCGGAGTTCGGCCGCGGCGGCGGCGGGCAGGTCGGCGCGGGCGAGCAGCGCGCCGAAGCCGGCGCGGCACTGGTCGAGGTCCTCGGCCAGGACCAGGGCGGCGCCTTCGCGGCCTTGCGTGCGGGTCATGGCGTCAGCCCTCCCGCCGCAGGGCGATGCGCCCGCCGGTATCCTCGAGCAGCAGCGTGCCGTCGGGCTGCAGGGCGTAGCGATAGGTTTCGCCGGGGATCATGCGGATGGGCGTGCAGCCGATGAGGCCGCAGGCGCGGCGTGGGGCCCAGTCCTCGATGGTCAGGCGCAGCCAGGGGCCGGCATCAGCCAGCGTCCAGTGGCCGGAGACGGTCATGGCGGTGCCGTCGGGGCCGCGGTCGCGGCGGGCGAATCGGCCATCGGGCTGCAGGGTGATCTCGACCGACTGGCCGCCCTGCGCGGCACGCCAGGTGCCGGCGAGGGGGCTGGCCTGCGCGAGGCCGGGGACCAGCAGGGCCAGGGCGAGGATGGCGGCAAGGCGGGGGGACATGGGGCGCTCCGGGGCTTCATGGGCCCTACGCGCGCTGTATGCGCGTGGATGCGCGCGGGGGCGCTGAATCGCTTCAGGGCGTGGCGAAGACGCGCCCGAAATGTGCGAGCGGCGCGGTGTCGATACCTGCCCGGTCGAGCAGCGCGGCGACGCCGAGCGCGGCGCTGTCGAGCACCGGGATGCCGAGCGCGGCTTCCAGCGGTGCCATGGCGTCGAGGCCGTGGAGGTTGGTGCTCCAGACCAGGATGGCGTCGGGTCGCGCCTCGGTCGCCACGGTGTGCACGGCGTCGATGATGGCGGTGGACGCGACGGCGGCGGCGGAGAGGTTGTCGGGGCAGCCGAGGCCGTGCGCTGCGACGGTCTCGATGCCCTCGGCCGCGAAGCCGGCGATGTGGGCCGCACCTTCCGCGACGGTACCGGGCAGCACGAGTGCGATGCGGCGCGCGCCCCGGCGCCGCAGCCAGGCGGCGGTGAAGATGGCGGTGGTGGTGGCGGGGCAGTGTGCTTCGGCGGCGAGGGAGGCGATCAGCGCGCGGTCGGCGGGCAGGCCGAGCGCGGCGCCGCGCGTGCCGTTCCAGCACACCGCCGCGACGCCGGCATGGCCGAGCAGCCGCGCGGCGTCGGCATAGGAGGGCGCGTCATAGGCACCCGCCGGCTGGCCGCTGCCATCGGGCGCATAGGGGATGCGCGCGGCGCAGTGGTCGATGCCGGGCAGGTGGCGCAGCAGCGCGGCCGTGGTGCGCTCCACCACGCGGTTGGAGGAGGGCAGGATGGTGCCGATGGCGATGCGCGACATGCCGCGCATCATCCGGGCCGGGCGCAACTGCGCAAGCGCGATCAAGCGCGCCCGTGGCATGAGGGGCACATTGCGGGAGAGGACGGCGATGGCGCCACGGGCACGGACGGGACGGGACTATGCGGCGCGCATCACGCGCGCCATGGCGCTGATCGCGGCATCGCCGGACGACCCGCCGGGGCTGGAGGCGCTGGCCGCGGCGGCCGCCTTCTCGCCCTTCCATTTCCACCGGGTCTATCGCGCGATCTCGGGCGAGACGCCGGCGCAGACCGCCGCACGGGCCCGGCTGATGGGTGCGGCGGTGGCGCTGTTGAAGTCGGGCGAACCGGTCGCGGTGGTGGGCAGGCGCGCCGGCTATGGCAGCCAGGCCGCCTTCACCCGGGCCTTCCGCGCCGCCTATGGCATTCCGCCGGCGGCGTATCGCGCCCGTGGCGGGCTGGGATTCCCGATCGATCGTGACACGCAGGCGGAGCGGGCGATGTTCACCGTGGAGATCCGCGACAGCGCGCCGATGCGCCTGGTGGTGCTGCGCCATCTGGGCGTGTTCGAGGGCATCGGCGCCGCCTTCGACCGGCTGATGGCATGGGGCGGCGGACGCGGGCTGATCGGGGCGGAAACACGCTTCGTGGCGCTATACCTCGATGACCCGACCAGCATGCCGGATGCCGAGCTGCGATCCGAGGCAGGCTTCACCGTCGGGGCCGAGGTGGCGGGCGAGGGCGAGGTGCGGATCGTCGAGGTGCCGGGCTTCGCCCGCGTGGCGGCGCTGCGCTTCAAGGGGCCCTATGCGGAGCTTGAGCGCGCCTATGACTGGCTGTACGGGCGCTGGCTGCCGGGCAGCAACGAGGAGCCGGCGGATGCGCCGGTCATGGAGGAATACCTCAATGACTGTCGGGCGCTGCCGCCGGCGGAATGGCTGACGGACATCCTGCTGCCGCTGAAGGGGTGAGCGGCTACTTCTTACCGCTCATGCCCAGCTCGGCCTCGATCTCGCGGATGCGCGCGAGCAGGGTGGTGCGCATGGAGGGCGACGCGTGCGGCTTGAGGCCCGCCAGCGTGTCCTTGAGTTCGCGCAGCAGCTTTTCCTTCTCCCCGCGGCTGCGCTGGATGGGGCGTGCGTCGGAGAACTGGCCGTCCCGGCTTCGCATGGTTGTCTTCCGTTCTGGGTTGGGCCGCATGCGGCCTTGGGCGCGCGTCAGATGTCGAGCATCAGACGCCGCGGATCCTCGATGCTTTCCTTCACGCGCACCAGGAAGGACACTGCTTCCTTCCCGTCGACGATCCGGTGGTCGTAGGACAGCGCGATGTACATCATCGGACGGATCTCGACCTTTCCGCCCACCGCCATCGGCCGGTCCTGGATCTTGTGCATGCCCAGGATGCCGGACTGCGGCGGGTTCAGGATGGGGGTCGACATCAGCGATCCGTAGATGCCGCCATTGGTGATGGTGAAGGACCCGCCGGCGAGCTCGTCGAGCTTCAGCGCGCCGTCGCGCGCCTTCTTGCCGAAGGCGCCGATGGTCTTCTCGATCTCGGCGAACGAGAGCGTGTCGGCGTGGCGGACCACCGGCACGACCAGGCCCGAGGGGCCGCCCACCGCGATGCCCATGTGCACGAAGTTCTTGTAGACGATCTCGTCGCCGTCGATCTCGGCATTGACCGCCGGGAATTCCTTCAGCGCGGCGACGCAGGCCTTCACGAAGAAGGACATGAAGCCGAGCTTCACGCCGTGCTTCTTCTCGAACACGTCCTTGTATTCGCTGCGCAGCGCCATGGCCGCGCCCATGTCCACCTCGTTGAAGGTGGTGAGCATGGCGGCGGTGTTCTGCGCTTCCTTCAGGCGGCGCGCGATGGTGGCGCGCAGGCGCGTCATCTTCACGCGCTCCTCGCCGGATTCCGGCGCGCGGGCTGGCTTGGGTGCCGCGGGTGCAGCGGCGGCGGGCGCGGGGCGGGCCAGGTAGTCGAGCACGTCGCCCTTGGTGATGCGGCCATCCTTGCCCGTGCCGGTGCCGACCGCCGCGGCGGTGGCGCCCGTCTCGGCCATCATCTTGGCGGCGGCGGGCAGGGGCGCGGCGCCCTGCGCAGCCGCCGGCGCGGAGCCGGATGGCGCACCGGGCACGGCAACAGGGCCCGTCACGGCGCGCGGCGACTCGACATGCGGCACCGGCGGGGCGCCGGCCGCGGGTGCGGGGGCGGCGGCCTTTGGCGCGGCGGCGGCGCCACCGGCGACGATCGACCCGAGCACCGACCCCGGCGCGACCTCCGCGCCCTCGGCGGCGGAGATGGCTTCCAGCACGCCGGCGGAGGGCGCGTTGACCTCGACCGTGACCTTGTCGGTCTCGAGTTCCACCAGCGGCTCGTCGGCCGCCACCGCCTCGCCGGCCTTCTTCAGCCAGCGCGCCACGGTCGCGGAGGAAACGCTCTCGCCGAGCGTGGGAACCAGGATGTCGGTCATGTCTGCCGTCCGTTGATCGTCGTGTCGCGCGTCACGGCGCGCTTTGTAACGTCGCGCTTCGCAGCGCGCTTTGTCATGTGGCGCGTCACAGCCCGAGAGCCGAACGCACCAGGGCTTCCTGCTGCTGGGCGTGGATGCGCGCGAGGCCGGTGGCGGGGCTCGCCGCATCCTCGCGGCCCACGTAGTCGGGGCGCTTGGCCGCGATGTCGAGGGTGCGCAGCACCTTCTCGATGCGGCGGTCCATGAAGGTCCAGGCGCCCATGTTCTCGGGCTCCTCCTGGCACCACACCACCTCGGCGTTGCGGTAGGGTGCCAGCGCCTTGGCCAGGCTGTTCGCCGGGAAGGGGAACATCTGCTCGACGCGCACGATGGCGACGTCATCGATGGCCTTCTCGCGCCGTTCGGCCAGCAGGTCGTAGTAGACCTTGCCGGTGCACAACACGACGCGCTTCACCTTCTCCTCGGGCGCGATCGCGTCGATCTCGGGGATCACGTAGCGGAAGGCGCTGCCGGGGCCGAATTCCGAGAGCGAGCTGACCGCCAGCTTGTGGCGCAGCAGGGACTTCGGCGTCATCAGCACCAGCGGCTTGCGGTAGTTGGCCTTCAGCTGGCGGCGCAGCGCATGGAAGTAGTTGGCCGGCGTGGTGAAGTTGCACACGCGCATGTTGCGTTCGGCGCAGAGCTGCAGGTAGCGCTCGAGCCGGGCGGAGGAATGCTCCGGCCCCTGGCCCTCGTAGCCATGCGGCAACAGCATCACCAGGCCCGACATGCGCAGCCACTTGGTCTCGCCCGAGGCGATGAACTGGTCGATGATGACCTGCGCGCCGTTGGCGAAATCGCCGAACTGGCCTTCCCACAGCACCAGCGTCTGCGGGTCGGCCAAGGTGTAGCCGTAGTCGAAGCCGAGCACGCCGAATTCCGCCAGCAGGGAGTTGAAGGCCTCGAACTTCGGCTGGCCGGCGCGGATGTTGTTCAGCGGGACGTATTCCGCCTGCGTCGCCTGGTCGATCAGGTAGGCGTGGCGGTGGGAGAAGGTTCCGCGCTGCACGTCCTCGCCCGACAGGCGCACGCGGTGGCCTTCCAGCAGCAGCGTGCCGAAGGCGAGCGCTTCGCCGGTCGCCCAGTCGATGCCTTCGCCGGTTTCGATGGACTGCTTCTTGGCTTCGAGCTGGCGGGCGATCTTGGGGTTCACGCCGAAATCGGCCGGCACGCGGCACAGCGCGCCGCCCACCTCGCGCAGGGTGTCGAGCGGCACGGCGGTTTCGTGCAGCTTCTCGACTTCCTCGCCGGCGGTGGCCGACTTCAGGCCGGACCAGTGGCCTTCCAGCCAGTCCGCCTTGTTCGGGCGGAAGGATTGCGCGGCCTGGAAGGCATCCTCCAGCGTGGCGTTGAAGGCGTCGTACATCGCCTTCGAGTCTTCGGCGGCGAGCGAACCCTCGCGCGCCAGTTTCTCGGCATACAGGGTGCGCGTGGTGCGCATTTCCTTGATGCGGTTGTACATGATGGGCTGGGTGAAGGCGGGCTCGTCGCTCTCGTTGTGGCCGTGGCGGCGGTAGCAGACGATGTCCAGCACGATGTCGGCGCCGAAGGTCATGCGGAATTCGGCGGCCATGCGGGCGCAGAACAGCACCGCCTCGGGGTCGTCGCCGTTGACGTGCAGGATCGGCGCCTGGATCGCCTTCGCCACGTCGGTGCAGTACAGGCCGGAATAGGCGTGCGCCGCGACGGTGGTGAAGCCGATCTGGTTGTTGGTGACGATGTGCACCGTGCCGCCGGTGCGGTAGCCGATCAGCTGGGACATCGCCAGCGTCTCGTACACCACGCCCTGGCCGGCGAAGGCGGCATCGCCATGCAGCAGGATGCCCATGACCGACCGGCGGCCCTTGGTGTCGCCGGCCATGTCCTGGCGCGCGCGCACCTTGCCGGCGACCACCGGGTTCACCGCTTCCAGGTGCGAGGGATTCGGCTGGAGCGACAGGTGCACCATGTGCCCGCCGATCTCCATGTCGGTGGAGGTGCCAAGGTGGTACTTCACGTCGCCCGAACCCTGCACGTCGTCAGGGTTGGCGCC
Source organism: Roseomonas fluvialis (assembly GCF_022846615.1). Classification (NCBI taxonomy): domain Bacteria; kingdom Pseudomonadati; phylum Pseudomonadota; class Alphaproteobacteria; order Acetobacterales; family Roseomonadaceae; genus Roseomonas; species Roseomonas fluvialis. The sequence goes on along the minus strand of NZ_AP025637.1, from coordinate 4,775,645 downwards.
CACACCCTTGAATTCGGAGAAGACCTGCACGTAGGGCTTCTTGACCACGTTCACGAGCACGTTGAGGCGGCCGCGATGGGCCATGCCGATGGCGATTTCCTTCACGCCGCCGGCGGCCGCGGTCTCGATCACCGCTTCCAGGGCGGGGATGGTGGATTCACCGCCTTCCAGGCCGAAGCGCTTGGTGCCGACGAACTTCTTCGCGCAGAAGGCCTCGAAGCCCTCGGCCTTGGTGAGGTCCGCGAGCAGCTCCTTCTTGGTGGCGGCGTCGAAGGCGGTCAGCCAGGGCGCGCCTTCGATGCGGCGCTGGATCCAGGACTTCTGGTCGGGGTCCTGGATGTGCATGAACTCGACGCCGATCGGCCCGCAATACGACGCGCGGCAGATCGCCATGATCTCCCGCAGCGTCGCGCTTTCCTTGCCGAGCACGAAGTCCAGGAAGATCGGGCGGTCCATGTCGGCTTCGGTGAAGCCGTAGGTCTTGGGGTCGAGCTCCGGATGCGCCTTGGGCGCGGTCAGGCCGAGCGGATCGAGCTGCGCTTCCAGATGCCCGCGCACGCGGTAGGAGCGGATCAGCATCAGCGCGCGCAGGCTGTCGAGCACCTGGCGGCGCGCGGCCTCGGCGGTCGCGGCCTGGACGGCGGGCGCATCGGTCGCGCGCCGGGCCGCGGGGGCCGGGGTCTCGGGATCGGGGCCGAAGGCGCCGCGGATGCGCGGGGCCCAGGACGCGCCGGTGGCGTCGGTGAGGACCGCGCGCGCCTCGTCATTCAGCGCGGCGAAGAGTTCCGCCATGGAGGGATCGACGCTGTCGGGCTTCTCGGCCCATCGGGCATAGAGATCCGCCAGGTAGGCGGCATTCGCGCCGGTCATCGCGGTTGCGAGGACGTCCACTCCAGCCATCGTTCTTCTCCGTGCCGGCGGATCGGCCGCCGGTCACCTTCCTCGGTTCTTGATGCGGGTCGTCGCCACAACCCCCGGGGAGGTTGCGGCGCCATCCCTTACCATACCCCTTGCGGCCCGCCGGTGGCAGGCCTTTCGGGTCTCAGCGCTTGAGCGCCTTGACCATGGTCGACCCCAGGGCGGAGGGGCTGTCCGCCACATGGATGCCGGCGGCCTTCATGGCGTCCATCTTGGCCTCGGCCGTGTCCTTGCCGCCCGAGATCACGGCGCCGGCATGGCCCATGCGCCGCCCCGGGGGGGCGGTGGCGCCGGCGATGAAGCCCACCACCGGCTTGTTCGGCTTGCCGGGGCCGAAATTCTCGCGCTTGAGATATTCCGCCGCCATGATTTCGGACTGGCCGCCGATCTCGCCGATCATGACGATGGACTTGGTCTCGTCGTCCTTGAGGAACAGCTCCAGCACGTCGATGAAGTCCATGCCCTTTACCGGGTCGCCGCCGATGCCGACGCAGGAGGACTGGCCGAGCCCCGCCGCGGTGGTCTGCGCCACGGCTTCGTAGGTCAGGGTGCCGGAGCGCGAGACCACGCCGACCGACCCGCGCTTGTGGATGTGGCCGGGCATGATGCCGATCTTGCAGGCTTCCGGCGTGATGACGCCCGGGCAGTTCGGCCCGACCAGGATCGACTTCGACCCGCACAGCGCGCGCTTCACCTTCACCATGTCGAGCACGGGAATGCCCTCGGTGATGCAGATGATGAGCGGCAGCTCGGCGTCGATCGCTTCCAGGATGGCATCCGCCGCGAAGGGCGCGGGCACGTAGATGACCGAGGCATTGGCCTGCGTCTTCTCCACGCACTCCGCCACCGTGTCGAAGACCGGCAGGTTCAGTTCCGGGTGCATCGTGCCGCCCTTGCCGGGCGTGGTGCCGCCGACATAGGTCGAGCCATAGGCGATGCCCTGGGACGCATGAAAGGTGCCCTGGGCGCCGGTGAAGCCCTGGGTCATGACGCGGGTGTTCTTGTCGACGAGAACGGCCATGGCGTTACGCGCCCTTCACTGCAGCGACGACCTTCTGGGCGGCGTCGGCGAGGTTGTCGGCGGGGATGATGGCCAGGCCGCTCTCGGCCAGGATCTTCTTGCCGAGGTCCACGTTGGTGCCCTCGAGCCGCACCACCAGCGGCACCTTGAGGTCGAGGTTCTTGCTCGCCACCACGATGCCCTCGGCGATCATGTCGCACTTGGCGATGCCGCCGAAGATGTTGACCAGGATCGCCTTCACATTGGCGTCCGACGTGATGATGCGGAAGGCCTCGGTCACGCGCGCCGCATTCGCGGTGCCGCCCACATCGAGGAAGTTCGCCGGGCTGCTGCCGTACAGCTTGATGATGTCCATCGTCGCCATGGCCAGGCCCGCGCCGTTCACCATGCAGCCGATCTCGCCATCGAGCGCGACGTAGTTCAGGTCGTTCTTGACCGCGTCGAGTTCCTTCGGGTCCATCTCGCTGTCGTCGCGCAGCGCTTCGAGGTCCTTGTGGCGGTACAGCGCGCTGTCGTCGAAGGACACCTTGGCATCGAGCGCCACGATGTCGCCCTTGCCGGTCACCACCAGCGGGTTGATCTCGACGATCATGCAGTCGAGCTCGACATAGGCGCCGTACAGCGCGGTCACGAACTTCGTGAAGGCGGCGACCTGCTTGCCTTCCAGGCCCAGGCCGAAGGCCAGCTTGCGGCAATGGAAGCCGGAGATCCCCGCGGCCGGGTCGACCGCGACCTTCAGGATCTTCTCGGGGTGGTTCTCGGCCACCTCCTCGATCTCCATGCCGCCTTCGGTCGAGGCCATGACGGTGATGCGCGAGGTGTCGCGGTCGACCAGCAGGCCCAGATACAGCTCACGCTTGATGTCGCAGCCGTCTTCCACATAGACGCGGCTGACGACCTTGCCGTGCTCGCCGGTCTGCTTGGTGACCAGCGTCTTGCCGATCATCGCCTCGGCGGCGGCGCGCACATCCTCGATCGACTTCACGACGCGCACGCCGCCCTTGCCGTTCGGGTCTTCCTTGAAGCGTCCCGCACCGCGGCCGCCGGCATGGATCTGCGACTTCACGACGTAGACCGGGCCGGGCAGCTGCTTCGCGGCCGCCACGGCCTCGTCGGCCGACCAGGCGACATGGCCGTCGAGCACCGTCACGCCATAGCGGCGCAGCAGCTCCTTGCCCTGGTATTCGTGGATGTTCATGCCGGGGGGTTCCCTGAGACGGGGCGGACAGGAAAAGGGCCCGGCGCGGTGTCCGGGCCAGGGTGGGTCAGCCCACCAGCTTCTTCGACGCGTCGATCAGTTCCTGCACCGCGCCGCAGGACTTGTCGAAGGCGGCCTTCTCTGTGGCGTTCAGCTCGATCTCGACGATCCGCTCCACGCCGCCGGCGCCGATCACGACCGGCACGCCGACATAGAGGTTCTTCACGCCATACTGCCCGGTCAGCCAGGCGGCGCAGGGCAGCACGCGCTTCTTGTCCTTGAGGTAGGATTCCGCCATCGCGATGGCGCTCGCGGCCGGGGCGTAGAAGGCCGAGCCCTTCTCGAGCAGCTTCACGATCTCCCCGCCGCCATTCGCGGTGCGGGCGACGATCGCGTCCACCTTCTCCTGCGTCGTCCAGCCCATCTTCACCAGGTCGGGCACGGGAATGCCGGCCACGGTGGAATAGCGCGTCAGCGGCACCATGGTGTCGCCATGCCCGCCCAGCACGAAGGCGGTCACGTCCTCGACGCTCACGTTGAATTCCTGGGCCAGGAACAGCCGGAAGCGGCTGGAATCCAGCACGCCCGCCATGCCGACCACCTTGTTCGCGGGCAGGCCGGACTTCTGCTGGAACACCCACACCATCGCATCGAGCGGATTGGTGATGACGATGACGAAGGCGTTCGGGCAATGCGTCTTCACGCCCTCGGCCACCTGGGCGATGACGCCGGCGTTCTTGGACACCAGGTCGTCGCGGCTCATGCCCGGCATGCGCGGGAAGCCGGCGGTGATGATCACCACGTCCGAGCCCGCGATGTCGGCATAGTCGCCGGTGCCTGCCATGGCGCTGTCGAAGCCGTCGACCGGCCCGGACTGCATGATGTCGAGCGCCTTGCCCCCGGCCACGCCCGGGAAGACGTCGAACATCACGACGTCGCCCAGTTCCTTGAGGCCGATGAGGTGGGCCAGCGTGCCACCGATGTTGCCGGCGCCGATCAGCGCGATCTTCTTGCGGGCCATGTAGCCTTCCTCGGGTCTGGTGCAGTGCGCAAAAACGCGCTGCTACCTACTCCGCGGCCCGCCGCCCGGCAAGGCTGGGCCGTTACAGGGGCATGCAGCGGACGATGTCCGAATGCCCATGCGCCAAGGTCGCGAGGGTGCCGGTCGGGCAGGCATGGGCCTGCGCATTGGTGGCCGGCTCGAGGCCGCCCTGCCAGGAGACCGCGCGGGTGCGCGGGGCGCAGTTGCGGCCGCGGCAATTCACCGCCGCCTGCTGCTGGCGCGTGCCGGACCGGGCGGCGGCCTGGCGCGTCCCGCGGGCGTCGCGGGCGGAGGCGGCGCTGCGGGTCGAGGCCTGGCGGGTGCCGCGGGCATCGCGCGCCGGGGTGCGCTGCGACGTGGCTTGCCGGGACGTGGCGCTGCGGCTGGCGGCTTCGCGCCGCTGCGGGGCGGCGGCGGCGCGCGTGGCGGAGGCGCGGCTCGCCTGCGGCGTCCCCTGGCGGGACTGTGCCTGCGCCTGGTCCCGGGTGCGTGCCTCGGACGGCGCGGCACTCCAGCCAAGGCTCGCCAGGACGATCAGCGCGGATGCCAGGAGCCGCATGCGGTTCACCTCTCGATTCATTGCCGGGCGTTACAAAGGCCGCGCACCATACCCAGGCGGACCGCCGAGGGAAAGTGCGAAGCGTGATCCAGGTCACTTGACCCGGGAGGGGTCGCACCGGCTGCGGTCAGGTCAGGTGCGGCAGCGCCAGGTAGGCCTGGGACTGCATCTCGACCAGGCGGGAGGCGGTGCGTTCGAACATCGCGGCGTTCTCGCCGCGTTCATACAGCCGGTCGGGCACGTCCTCGGCGCTTGCCACCAGCTTCACGCGGTGTTCGTAGAGCGTATCGACCAGGGTGATGAAGCGGCGTGCCTTGTCGAAATTCTCGGGCCCCAGGCGGGGGATGCCATCAAGCACGATGGCGTGGAAATGCGTGGCGACCGCCAGGTAGTCGGCCGGCCCGAGCGGGCGGCCGCAGATCTCGTCGAAGGCGAATCGCGCGACGCCGCGCGCCGCCTGCGGCACCGCCACCGCGCGGCCGAGCAGCGTGAGGGTGGTGGTTGACGCCGGCGCGCCGCCGGTCAGTTCCGCGAAGGCGGCATCAAGAGCGCGCTCGGCGCGGCCATCGGGGGGCACGTGCCAGGTCGGCAGGCCGCGGATGCGTTCGCGCCGGTAGTCGCGCGCGGATTCGATGACCAGTACCTCGATCCGCTTCTTGATCAACGTGATGAAGGGCAGGAAGGCGTCGCGGCCGGGCTTGCCGCGGAACAGGTCATCGGGCGCGGTGTTCGAGGTCGCAACCACCACCACCCCGCGGGCGAACAGGGCTTCGAACAGGCGGCCGAGGATCATGGCATCGGCGATGTCGTGCACCTGGAATTCGTCGAAACACAGCAGCGCGGCTTCGGCCACGATGCTGTCCGCGAGCGGCGGGATCGGGTCGTGGTCGTGGATGTCGGCGGGCGCGGGCGCGTCGGCGTCGCGCAGCTTCCAGGCATGGATGCGCCGGTGCACCTGCTGCATGAACTGGTGGAAGTGCAGGCGTTTCTTGCGCGGCACCTCGGCGGCCGCGAAGAACAGGTCCATCAGCATGGACTTCCCGCGGCCGACCTCGCCCACCAGGTACAGGCCCATGGGTGCGCCGGCGGGCGCTTCCTCGGTGGCCTTGCGGCGGAAGAAGCGGGAGAGGAAGCCGCCCGTGTCGGGCGGGTCCTGGCGTGGGTCGTAGCCGCGGGTGCGGCGCCAGAGGTCCTGCAGCTTCTCGGCCGCCATCACCTGCGCGGGGTCGGCGGTGATGGTGCCGGCCGCGATCAACGCGCGCAGCGCGGGCAGCGGGCCTTCGGACGGTGTGGTGGAGGACGGGCCCGGGCCGTGGCCGGGCATGGCGTCCGGAGGTGGCGTCATGGCGGCGCAGGCTTAGCCCGCGGCGTGGCGCGGGACAACCGCGGCAGGTGCGACCCTGCGCCTATGCCACGCCGACGCAGCGAGGCGGATCGAGGCGTGTCGCGATCCGGGAGCGTGAATGCGCGACCGCGCCCAGACCATCATGCGCGCCCGGTGCACCAGCGCGTGGCGTGAAGGCAAGCCGGCCGGATGGCCGCCTTCCGTCGCGTGAGGGCAAACGAGAATGCGGACCGAGGCGCGCCTCGAGCCGGGAGCGCGAATGCGCGACCGCGCCCAGACCATCATGCGCGCCCGGTGCACCAGTGCGTGGCGTGAAGGCAAGCCGGCCGGATGGCCGCCTTCCGTCGCGTGAGGGCAAACGAGAATGCGGATCGAGGCGCGCCTCGATCCGGGAGCGCGAATGCGCGACCGCGCCCAGACCATCATGCGCGCCCGGTGCACCAGCGCGTGGCGCGAAAGGCAAGCCGGCCGGATGGCCGCCTTCCGTCGCGTGAGGGCAAACGAGAATGCGGACCGAGGCGCGCCTCGAGCCGGGAGCGCGAATGCGCGACCGCGCCCAGACCATCATGCGCGCCCGGTGCACCAGTGCGTGGCGCGAAAGGCGAGCCGGCCGGATGGCCGGCGCCCGCCGTCTGAGGGCAAAAAAGAGCGTTCACTCCCGCTGCGACAGGTAATGCGCCAGGGCCGCGATCTGCGCGTCGGTCAGCCCCATCACCGCACCGTTCATCTGCGAATCGGCGCCCACGCGCAGCCCGTCGCGGTATTCGGCCATGGTGCGCGCCAGGAAATCCTCGCGCTGGCCGGCGATGCGCGGCACCTGTTCGCGCCCGGCCAGCGTGGGCATGTGGCACACCGCGCAGTTGCGCGGGCCGATCAGCGCCTGCCCGGCGGCAAACAGCGCGGGGTCGCGCGCGCGGCGGTCGTCCGGTGGGCCCGGCGGCAGGGAGGCGTAGTAGGCGGCCAGGTCCTCGATCTCGCGGTCGGGCAGGCCCTGGGCGAAGGCCAGCATGGCCGGCACTTGGCGCAGCCCCTCGCGGAACAGGATCATCTGCGTGACGATGAACAGCGGCGGCTGGCCGGCCAGCGAGGGGATGCCCTCGGTCTGGCTGCGGCCATCCGCGCCGTGGCAATTGGCGCAGCGATGCGCCGCGAGATCCGCCCCGCGCGCGGCATCCTGCGCGGCGGCGGAAAAGGCGACGGCGGCGCCGAACAGCGCCGCCGCCAGGAACGCCCGCAACCTCACTGGCGATAGGTGATGCGGTAGATCGCGCCCATCTGCTCACCCGAGACGAGCATGGAGCCGTCGCGCAGCACATGCACCTCGACCGGCCGGTCGGCGAAGGTCTGCGCGGCGTCGTTGCGGAAGCCGGTGAGGAATTCCTCGATGCGGGTCACGTTGCCCTGTGCGTCGAGATGCGCGACCACCACGTCGTAGCCCGACAGCCGCGAACGGTTCCACGACCCGCGCCGGGCGATGAAGGCCATGTTGCGGTACTGCTCGGGGAACATCGTGCCGGTGTAGAAGCGCATGCCGAGCACGGCGGTGTGCCCGCCCAGCAGCGCCGCGGGCTGCGCGAATTCCGAGCAGTTGCGCCCGGCATTGTATTGCGGGTCGCGCCAGTCGCCGAGGCAGAAGGGGAAGCCGAAATCCTCTCCCGCGCGGCGCACGCGCAGCAGCGTGTCCTGGGGCGCGTCGTCGCCCGCCCAGTCGCGGCCGTGGTTGGTTGCCCACAATTCGCGCGTCACGGGGTGGTGCGCCATGCCGACCGAATTGCGCACGCCGCGCGCCTCGATCCGGCGGTCGGACCCATCGGGGTTGAAGGAGACCAGCAGCGCGAACTTGTCGCGGTCGAACTCGCAGACGTTACAGTTCACGCCGACATTGGTGTAGATCCGCCCGTCGGGTCCGAGGGTCGCGAACTTCCAGTGGTGGTTGCCACCGTGTTCCTGCTCGGTCGGGAAGCCATAGGCGGCGGTCAGGTCCACCGGCGTGGGCACGTTGTCGAGGTTCGCCTCGATGTTGTCGTAGCGCAGCACGCGGTTGACCGCGAAGACATACAGGCTGTTGCCGATCATCACGAGGCCGCTGGGTTGTGCCAGGCCCTGCGCGATGATGCGGGTGCGCGTCGTGCCGTCCGGGTTGCGCGAGATGGCATAGACGCGCCCGATCGCGCGGGTGCCGGCGAACAGCGTGCCGTTCGGCCCTTCGGCGATGGCGCGCACGCCCGGCATCCCATGGGCGAAGACCTCGGCCTGGAAGCCCGGCGGCAGGCGGATGGACCCGACCGGCACCTGGTCGAGCGGCGTGACGGTCAGGCGGCCGGCATGCGGGGCGAGGGTCGATCCTTCGGGCCGGCCGACCGCCCAGCCGGGCACGGGTGCGGGGGCGGCGGGCGCCTGCGCGAAGGCGGGCGCGGCGAGAAGTGCGGCGGCGAAGCCGAGCAGGATGCGTCGTGAGGACATTGCGTTCTCTCTCCCTGTCGCCCCGGTGCGCGGGCGTGGGCGGCATGGAAGGACGGAACGGGCGGTCCTGCAAGCCTGGGTTGCATGACCGGGCCTGGACGACCGCGCCGCGCGGGCGGAGTCTCTCGGGCATGGATGGTCTTCTCGCCGGATTGCCGCCGATCGGCCCGCTGCTGGGCGTGGCCGCGGCCGCGCTGGCGGGCGGCGTGTCGCGCGGCTTCTCGGGCTTCGGGGCGGCGCTGGTCTTCGTGCCGCTGGCCTCGGCGGCGGCGGGGCCGCAGGCGGCGGTGCCGGTGCTGGCGCTGATGGAATGCGTGGCCTGCCTGGTGTTCCTGCCCAGTGCCTGGCGCCACGCCGTGCGGCGCGAGGTCGCGGTGATGTCGGTCGGCGCGATCTGCGCGGTGCCGCTGGGTGCGATGATCCTGGCGGCGAGCGACCCGGTGGCGCTGCGCTGGGCGATGGTGGGCCTGGTGCTGCTGGCGGTGGCGGTGCTGGCGTCGGGCCTGCGTTATCGCGGGGCGGGGTCGGTGCCGCTGACCATCGGCGTGGGCGCGGCGGGCGGGCTGATGAGCGGCACGGCCATGCTTGGCGGCGTGCCGCCGGCGGTGTTCTGGCTGGGGCGGGACGCACCGGCGGTGGTGGTGCGCGCCAACATGAACCTGTACTTCGCCATCCTCACGGTGGCGGTGACGGCGGCCTTCGCGTGGCGCGGGCTGATCGGGCCGGACAGTGCCTGGTTCGCGCTGGCCGCGGCGCCGGCCTATGGCGCCGGGCTCTGGGCCGGGGCGTGGCTGTTCGGGCGCGCCAGCGAAGCGACGTTCCGCATCGCGGGCATCGGCATCATCCTGGCGGCGGCGGTGCTCGGCTTGCCGCTCTGGGATGGCCTTACGGGCCGATGATGCGCGCGGCCGCGACGATGGCGGCGATGCGGTCGTTGCCGGCGCCACCGGCCTCGACCGCCGCGATGGCCTTGGCTTCCGCGGCGCGGATGGCCTGCAGCCGTTCGAGCACGGCCGGCGCGCGATCGAGCGGGATCACGACCACGCCATCGGCATCGCCCACCATGATGTCGCCCGACCGGACATGCTGTCCGCCCAGCGTGACCGGCGCGCCGACCACGCCCGGGCCGTTCGCCGCCGGGGAGGCAGGGATGATGCCCGCGGCAAAGAGCGGCAGGCCGGTGGCGACGATTCCGGCGCGGTCGCGCGCCAGGCCGTCGGTCACGAAGGCGGCGATGCCCTTGTTGCGCATCATGCCGGCGACGATGTCCCCGACCACGGCCGTGGCGGTGTAGGCGTCGTTCGCCACCACAACGACGTCGCCGGCCTGCGCCTCGGCCAGGGCGCCGTACACGCCCACCACGTCGGCCGGGTAGGACAGCGCGGTCAGCGCCGGGCCGACGAAGGCGGCATTGGCGTCGTCCATCGGCTTGATGCGGAAATCGAGCGCGCCGCGGCCATCCATCGCGTCGACCAGGTGCGAGGTCTGCGCGCCGCGGAAGGCTTCCAGCAGCGCCGCGTCGGGCCGCGCATGGCCGCGATGGATGGTGAGCATCGGCGGATTGTCGAGCATGGCGCGTGTCCTCGTTCTGCGGGGGCGATGCTCGCGCGTGGGCCGGGGGCCGTCGAGTCGGGGCCTGTTCGAGCGCTTCGGCGCCGGCGCGCACCGCCACTCGGCCGCCGTGGCCGGGACCGGGCGAAGGGCACTCAGCGCCGCCCGCGCAGCACCGCCGCCGCGGCCAGTTGCAGCACCAGCGCCGCCGCGCCCACCGTCCAGTCGCCGCCGACTTCCCGCAGCAGGCCGAAGATGGCCGGGGCGAAGGCATAGAAGGCCTGGTTCACTGCGGTGATCAGCGCCACCACCGCGCCAACCTGCGCCGCCGGCCATTCGGCCTGCGCGATCAGCGGCGGCAACGAGAGCAGGTTGCCCAGCCCCAGCCCGAACAGCACACAGGCCAGCACCAGCAGCGGCGCGCTGGTTCCGCCGGCCGCCAGCAGCGCGACCGACCCCGCCGCCTGCACCAGGAAGTTCAGCGCCGCCGCCCCGCGCCGGCTGGCACCGGACGGCAGCAGCCAGCCGACGGCGGTGCGCCCCAGGACCGCGCAGACGGTCGCGAGGCTGACCGCCCAACCGGCACCGGCGACACCCAGCGCCGGCGTCATCAGCGAATAGACCTGCGACAGCAGCCCCATCTGCCCGACCATGCCGAGCGCGAAGGCCATCGACAGGCTGCGGAAGCCCGGCTGCGACCAGAGCGAACCCGCCACGCCCGCGGCCGCGCGCGGGGCGGGCGGGGCCGCCGCGCCATCGGCGTGTTGGCCGAGCATTGCCGGGTCCGGCGCGAACCATCGCCCCACGACGGGCCAGAGCACCGCCATGCCGATCGCGCCGATGGCGATGGCCGCGGGGAGGAACCCGATGCCGCCGATCAGCGCCGCCCAGAGCGGCACGAAGACGATCCCGCCCATCGAGGCGCCGTTGTAGGCCATGGCCAGCGCGGCCGGCCGGCGCCGGTCGAACCATCGGCTGACGATGGCGTTGATGGCGGCACCGCTGGTCATGGCCCAGCCGGCGCCGGTCAGCAGCGCGGCGGGCACCAGCCAGGCGGGTGCCGGTGCGGCGGCCCAGGCCACCGCACCGCCTGCCGACAGCACCAGCCCGGCGCGCAGCATGGCCACCAGGCCCAGGCGCGCCTGCACCGCCGGCAGCCGCGCGACCAGCAGCGCGGAGGCGAGGAAATGCAGCGTGATGGCGCCCGAGACGGCGGCCACCGACCAGCCCCGGCCGCCGGCGAGCGCGTGCAGCCACACGCCCGGGCCGTAGAAGCCGATGCCCCAGGCGAAGGACGCCAGCGCGAAGGCCGCCCAGACCACCTGCCAGCCGAAGAAGCGATCCGCCATCGGGCGCAACCTGCCACGGATCGGCGCGTTGCGCGCGATTTCGCCCGGCGCTCGGTTGCGGTGCGGCAAACGCTATGTTAAGCGCGCGCCGCCGCCGGGATCGCCGTCCTGCGCGGCCATGACCCTTGGCGTGTTCGCCGGAACGCGCCGCACAAAAGGACCGGGATCGCTCGTGGCCGCCGAGACCATCCAGACCGTCTCCCCTTCCTCGCCGAGCCCGGTCGGTGCCGCTGCGCGCTATGCGTATGCGCTGCTAGGCCTGGCGGACGACCTGCGCCAGGCCGAGCCCGGCGCCGTCGACCGCATCTCCGCCGACCTCGAGGAGCTTCTCGTGCTGTGGCGCGAGGATGCCGATTTCCGCGACTTCATCGCCGACCCGCGGCTTGACGGCGTGAAGCAGCGCGCCGGCATGTTCGCGATCCTGGATCGCGTGAAGACCGGCACCGAGGTGCGCAACCTGGTCGGCGTGATGATCGTGAACCGCCGCCTGGCGGCGCTGCCCGCGGTGGCGCAGGCCTTCGGGGCGCTGCTGTCGGCCCGCCGCGGCCAGCAGACCGCCGATGTGGTCACCGCCCATGCGCTGACGGACACGCAGCGCGCCCAGATCGTCGCCCGCCTGACCGAGGCCGGGTATTCCGGCGTGCGGCTGTCCGAGAGCGTCGATCCGTCCATCCTGGGCGGGCTGATCGTGAAGATCGGCTCCCGCCTGTACGACAACAGCATCAAGTCGAAGCTGCAGCGCCTGCAGTACGCTATGAAGGGGGCCGCCTGACCATGGATATCCGTCCTGCCGAGATCTCGGAGATCCTGAAGGCACAGATCGCCGGCTTCGATGCCGAGGCGAACGTGGCCGAGGTCGGCACCGTGCTGACCGTGGGCGACGGCGTGGCCCGCGTGTACGGCCTGCAGAACGTGATGTCCGGCGAACTGGTGGAATTCCCGGGCGCCGGCATCCGCGGCATGGCGCTGAACCTCGAGGTCGACAATGTCGGCGTCGTCATCTTCGGCGACGACAAGAACATCCGCGAGGGCGACACCGTCTCCCGCACGCAGTCGATCGTGGACGTGCCGGTGGGCAAGGGGCTGCTGGGCCGCGTGGTCGATGCGCTGGGCAACCCGATCGACGGCAAGGGCCCGCTGACCGACGTGACGCGCACCCGCGTCGAGGTGAAGGCGCCGGGCATCATTCCCCGCAAGTCGGTGCATGAACCCATGCAGACCGGCATCAAGGCGATCGACAGCCTGATCCCAATCGGGCGTGGCCAGCGCGAGCTGATCATCGGCGACCGCCAGACCGGCAAGACGGCGGTGGTGCTGGACACCATCATCAATCAGAAGCCGATCAATCAGTCGGGCGACGAGTCGAAGAAGCTCTATTGCATCTATGTCGCGATCGGGCAGAAGCGCTCGACCGTGGCCCAGCTGGTCAAGACGCTTGAGGAGCAGGGCGCTCTTGAGTATTCGATCATCGTGGCCGCCACGGCGTCTGACCCGGCGCCGATGCAGTTCCTGGCGCCGTATTCCGGCTGCGCGATGGGCGAGTTCTTCCGCGACAACGGCATGCACGCGGTCATCTTCTACGATGACCTGTCGAAGCAGGCGGTGGCGTATCGCCAGATGTCGCTGCTGCTGCGCCGCCCGCCGGGCCGCGAGGCCTATCCGGGCGACGTGTTCTACCTGCATTCGCGCCTGCTCGAGCGTGCGGCGAAGATGAACGACGATTTCGGCGCCGGGTCGCTGACCGCGCTGCCGGTCATCGAGACGCAGGCGGGCGACGTGTCGGCCTACATTCCGACCAACGTCATCTCCATCACCGACGGCCAGATCTTCCTCGAGACCGAGCTCTTCTATAAGGGCATCCGCCCGGCGGTGAACGTCGGCCTGTCGGTGTCGCGCGTGGGTTCGGCGGCGCAGATCAAGGCGATGAAGCAGGTCGCCGGCAAGATCAAGCTGGAGCTGGCGCAGTACCGCGAGATGGCGGCCTTCGCGCAGTTCGCCTCGGACCTCGATGCCACGACGCAGGCGCTGCTGGCGCGCGGTGCGCGGCTGACGGAACTGCTGAAGCAGCCGCAATACAAGCCGGTGCCGGTCGAGGAGCAGGTGATCTCCCTGTTTGCCGGCACGCGCGGCTACCTGGACCGCATCACGGTGGCGCAGGTCGGCGAGTTCGAGCGCCGGCTGCTG